>JAJEBN010000104.1 GCA_022822525.1 Acidimicrobiia bacterium
TGGAGGTGTCGTCCACGCTCGAGAACGGCAACGGCGTACACCTCGCCCGAACCGACCGCACCCAGCTCAGGTTCAGCTCCGGCAAGATGACCGACACTGTGCGGGTGCTGTGCGGCTCGGACCGCGTGGACGGGCCCGACCACACCGTGACCGTGCGCCTCGGCGAGGTCACCGCGGGGTCCCGCAACAGCGGGCCCACACACACCCTCGAGCTCGAGACCGGGGCGGGCATCAACCACGAACTGGTCGTGAACTGCGCCGACGCCCACCAGCCCCCCGACCTGTGGGCACACATGACCGTCGCGGGCAGCGGGCCGTGGTACCGGCCCAGCGAGTCGGGCGCAGCCGCTGTGGTGGTGGTGTCGTTGAACGACTCCGCCGACCGCGAGGTCACGATCCCCATCCAGACCGTCCACCACGGCCGCCTGTCGGACGACGACTACAGCGGCGTGCCCGACGAAGTGACCTTCGCGGTGGGCCAGCACACCGCCACCTTCGAGATATGGGCCACCGACGACGACACCGACGACGACGGCGAATGGCTCGAGATCAAATTCGGCGCGCTGCCCCCAGGCGTCGCCCTCGCCAGCGGGCAGACCTACCACAGCGCCCCCGACGCCTACTGGGACCGGTCGCGCTACGCCATCGAGATCATCGACGACGACGACACCCCCGTAGCCGCCACCTCAGGCACCACCAACGCCAGCGTGTCGTTCACCGGCACCGCCCGCAGCGTCGAGCCCGGCGCGGTGCTCACCGTCACCGTCGAGCTGAACCGCCTGCGGCCCTTCGGCGGAACACGCGTCCAAAAGCAGGTCACCGTGCCCCTCGCCTACTCCTACAGCGGCGGCGCCACCGCCACCGACTGGGGCTCAGGCGTGCGAGGCGCCGACGCGCTGCCCACAACCCTGGTGTTCGAGCCCGGCCAGCGCTACCACAAGTTCCGCCTCGTCGCCGCCGGCTCCCACACCCCCGACAGCCCCAAGACCATCACCGTCACCTTCGGCACCCTCCCAGAAGGCGTCACCGCCTACAACGACGACGACCACCACAACACCATCACCATCACCTTCGACGCCGACAGCTAGCCGCGGCGACCGCTGGCGCCTCCGACCACCCTCACAAACCCGGGCCGCACACGAGGAGGACTGCTGGCTGCAGGAGTCTCCGAGGCCCGATGATGCGACGCCGCAGGTCAGAAATGCCAGGGGAACTCGTCGTAGTCGGGGTCGCGCTTTTCTAGGAAGGCGTCGCGGCCTTCGGCGGCTTCGTCGGTGCCGTAAGCCAGGCGGGTGGCCTCGCCCGCGAACACCTGCTGGCCCATGAGGCCGTCGTCGATCAGGTTGAACGCGAACTTGGCCATGCGCTGTGCGGTGGGTGAGCGCGACACGATCTCGGCGGCCCACTCCAGCGCCACCGACTCCAGCTCGGCGTGGGGCACCACGGCGTTCACGTCGCCCATGTCGAACCGCTCCTGCGCGGTGTAGGTGCGTCCGAGGAAGAAGATCTCGCGGGCCTTCTTCTGGCCGATCTGGCGGGCGAGGTAGGCCGAGCCGAAACCGCCATCGAAGCTGGCCACGTTGGTGTCGGTCTGGCGGAAGCGGGCGTGCTCTGCGGAGGCGATCGTCAGGTCGCACACCACGTGCAGGCTGTGGCCGCCGCCCGCCGCCCAGCCGTTCGCCACGCAGACCACCACCTTGGGCATCATCCGGATCAGCCGCTGGCACTCCAGGATGTGCAGACGGCCGGTGCGGGCCGGATCGATGTCGGCAGCCGTCTCGCCGTCGGCGTAGCGGTAGCCGTCGCGGCCGCGGATGCGCTGGTCGCCGCCCGAGCAGAATGCCCAGCCGCCGTCGGCAGGTGCGGGGCCGTTGCCGGTCAGCAGGATGCAGCCCACGTCGGGCGTCTGCCGGGCGTGGTCGAGCGCCCGGTACAGCTCGTCGACAGTGTGCGGGCGGAAGGCGTTGCGCACATCGGGGCGATCGAATGCGATGCGCACCGTGCCGTGCTCATTGGCGCGGTGATAGGTGATGTCGGTGAAGTCGAACCCGTCGACTGCACTCCAGCGAGACGGGTCGAAGATGTCTGAGACATGTGGCAAGAACGGCATAGGTGCTCCGAGACCAGTGGCGTGAGGGCACGGTATTGGATCAGGGCACCGCACCGGTCGCTAGGTGCTGGCGCGCGCGAGACTGCGGGCCGATCATCAAAGACCATCCACGACATACGTGCTCAGCGAAGGAATAGCGACATGAAGTTTGGGCTCAGGTATTGCAACACCGGCAAGTTCGCCATGGACACAGCGCTTGCGACCGAATTGGTGCAAGCGGGCGAGGCGGCCGGATTCGAGTCGGCATGGACGGTGGAGCACACCGTGATCCCGTCGGGCTACCAGTCGCAGTACCCCTACAGCCCCGACGGCAAGATGGCCGGCGGCGTCGAAGACCTGCTGCTGCCCGATCCGCTGATGTGGATGGCCTACATGGCGGGCGTCACGTCCACCATCAACTTCGGCACCGGCATCCTGATCGTGCCCCAGCACAGCCCGGTGGTGTGCGCCAAGCAGATCGCCACGCTCGACCACATGTCGGGCGGCCGGGTGCTGCTGGGCATCGGCGTGGGCTGGATGCGCGAGGAGTTCGAGGCCATCGGTGTCGGCGATCACTTCGACGACCGCGGTCCTCGTACCGACGAGTACGTGGCGGCGATGCGCGAACTGTGGTCGGCCGAGCGGCCCACGTTCCACGGCGAGTTCGTGAACTTCGACGCGGCGTACTGCCGGCCCCAGCCAGTCAACGGCTCGGTGCCGATCATCGTGGGCGGTGATTCGAAGGTTGCGGCACGGCGGGCAGGGCGGCTCGGCGACGGCTACTTCCCGGCGCGCGGTGCGCCGTGGGACCTGATCGACCTGGCTCGCCAGACGGCCGCCGAGCACGGCCGCGACCCCGACGCGCTCGAGATCACGGTTCAGTTGCCAGCCGACCTCGACGAGATACCCGAGCTGGCCCGCCGCGGCGTCAGCCGGATCGCCGTGCCCGTGTCACCGATGGCCGGGCTGCAGACCGTCATCTCCACGCCAGACGACGCCAGCGGTTGGGCCGAGACCACCGAGCGATTCGCCGACCTCTAGCCGCACATCTGATCCCGCCGGACGCGACAAAGCGGACCCAGAAGATCCACTTGAGCCGTGCACCCAGGTCCGCCTTGTTCGCGCCAGCGTAGACGCGATGGGTTCGCTAGCAGAAACGGAATTCGACGAGATCGTCGCGGGCGTACTGGTCGGGCAGGGCGATTTCCCAGACCAGGTAGGCCTCCATGGCAGCGCGTGCAACGTCGGCATCTTCGGGGTCGTAGGGCAGCGGCGGCTGGCGTGAGCGGATCGCAGCGGCGGTCTCGTCGCTGGAGTCGCTGACGAGCTGGGCATCGTCGAGCCAGCCCGGCTCCAGCACACAGGCATCCCAACCCATCTGGATGAGCCACGACGCTGTCATGGTGGCGCCGATGCCGTCGCCGTCGGCGAGCACGACCCGCGCCCCTCGGGTTGCCAGGTACTCGTCGGTGGCCTGCACCAACTGGCCGCCAGGAGCACCGGTCGCGCCCGGCAGGTGCCCGGCGGCGAATTCCTCGGGCGTGCGCACGTCCATGAAGTAGGTGGTGCGGTGAGCGTCAGCGAGCCAGTCGTCGAGCTGGGCACGGTCGATCGTGCGAACAGCGCAGCGCTCTGCCACCTCCTGCGCAGCCGCAGCGGCCTGGGCCCGACCGGTCTCAGTCGGCTCGGGGGCCAGCTCGTCGCGGCCGTGTTCCAGCTCGAGGCCGGCCAGCTCCCAGCCCATCGTGCCGTCCTTCAGCGCATACACGGCATTGGGCAAGCCGGCCGAGCGCAGCGACTGCGCGCCCATGATGCTGCGGGTGCGCCCGGCGCAGTTGACGACCACCGTGGTGCGGTCGTCGACGAGGTCGCCGACGCGGCGTACCAGCTCGCCGCCGGGGCACGACCGGCCGGTCGGGATGCTCATGCGGTTGAACTCGCGGCGGGTGCGCGAATCCACCACCACCAGGTCGCGGCCGTCGGCCAGCCAGCCGGCCAGCTCGGTCGCCGTCACGTGCGGCGTGCCGAAATGCTCCTCCACCAGCTCGCCGAACAGCTTGGACGGCACGTTGATGCCCGAGTACAGCTCGCCGCCCGGAGCCGCCCACGCATCGATGCCGCCGTCGAGCACCGCCGCGTCGCTGTAACCCAGCACCGTGAGCTCCAAGGCAACGGCTGCGGCCTCTCCCCCGCCGTCGTCGCACACCACCACCGGCGTGCCCAGCCGGGGGATGCGTGACGCAACCTCGAGCCCCACATGGCTCAGCGGCAGGTTCGCGGCATACAGCAGGTGCCGCTGTGTGAAAGCCGTGGGCTCGCGAGCGTCCACCAGCGCCAGCTCGGCGCTGTCACCGCGCAGCAGTCCGCGGTGCCGCTCCATCAGCTCTGCCGCCGAAATGGCCCGCACATCGGCCATCACGGCTCAGGCAGCGGCCGTCGCCCGATGGCCCGGGCGGGCCTCGATGACGCTGCTCGTGTCTGCGAAGACCCGCCACTCGCCTTCGTCGGCATTCCAGTATCGGCGGCCGGTCATGTTCTCCATGGCCAGGCCGTAGCAGTGGAAGTTGGTCGAGGCGCCCTCGATGTGAATCGAGTGCACGTCGTGGCCCAGCATCGCGACGCCGGTGCCGCGCTCGACCACCTCCTCGCGCTCGACGTGGGGCTCGCCCTCGCCGGCACAGCAGTCGTAGAAGCGGTTGAGCTCCTGGCCGCGCATGCCCACGATGACCGCCCAGGTGAGGTGCTCATGAGGCGGGGCCGATGTGCCCTCAGCGACGCTCTGGACGTACAGCGCCAGCGCGCCGTCGTCGCTCTGGGCGAGCCGGTAGCTGAACGAGCCGCGCTCGCCGTCGGGCGGCGGGAAATCCTCGTTCGGGAAGAGGTGCTCGTGGGTGGCCAGATCCAGCAGCCGCTCCTTGATGCGGGCGATGCCGGCCCGGTCGATGCCCCCGTGCTCGCGGCCGTGCGCGTCGATCTTGGCGATGTCGTCCATTGCGTCCGCCACCACCGCCGCCCGTGCTGCCGCTCGGCTGTCGGCCTCATCCGATGCGCTCATGCCGTACTCCCCCGGTTCAGCCCTGATGCGCATCGTAGGCAACGCGAGCGCGGCCGTCGTGCTGGCCTGAAGGGACCCTCGGGCCGCGCTCGGGGCGCTCAGAACAGGGTGAGGTACTGGTCGACCTCGCCGGCGGTGACGACGCTGTGGTGGGCCAGGAACTCTGCCTTCTTGGTCTGTGCGAAGTAGTCGCGGTAGGGGCCCTCGGCGGTGTCGCCCAGCCCTGCGGCGAGCACCTCGCATCCCTCGAGCTCCTCGGCGGCATGCAGCAGGGTGGGCGGCAGCACGGCGATCCCCTTTCTGGCCACCTCTTCGGCAGACATCGCGTGCAGGTTGTCCATGTTGGGCTCGCCCGGATCGATGCCGTTGTCGATGCCGTCGAGCCCGCAGGCCAGGTACGCGGCGAACATCAGGTAGGGGTTGGCGGCCCCGTCGCCGAGGCGGATCTCGATCCGGTCGGGCTCGGGGATGCGGATCATCTGGGTGCGGTTGTTGCCGCCATAGGCCGCATACGCCGGCGCCCACGTGGCCCCCGAGGTAGGCGCGCCCACCCCCATGCGCTTGTAGGAGTTCACGATCGGGCACACCACCGCCACCAGCGAGCGGGCATGGCGCAGCAGCCCGCCCACGAACTGGTAGGCGAGCTCGCTCAGGCCCAGGCCCTTGGTGTCAGGCCCGCCGGCAGTGCCGCCGATGAACAGCGGATCGTCGGTGTCGGCGGTCCACAGGCTCAAATGCGTGTGCAGGCCGTTGCCGGTCTTGTCGGCAAACGGCTTGGGCATGAAGGTGGCGTAGCGGCCGTCGCGCTGGGCCAGCGTGTGCACCATCAGCCGGAACAGGATCAGCCGGTCGGCAGTGGTCAGGGCGTCTGAGTACAGCCAGTTCTGCTCGTACTGGCCGTTGGCGTCCTCGTGGTCGTTGGCGTAGTTGCCCCAGCCCATGGCATCGAGGTTCTTCGACACCGCTTCGAGGTGCGGCAGCATCCGGGTGAGGCCCCGGGCGTCATAGCAGGGCAGGGTCAGGTTGTCGCGCTCGTCGGCCACGGCCAGCGAGCCGTCCTCGTTGCGCACCACCAGCGAGTACTCGGCCTCCACGCCGCACTTGAGCACCAGGTTGCGCTCGGCCGCAGCCTCCAGCGCCCGACGCAGGATCACCCGCGGCGCATAGGGCCACAGCTCGCCCTCCACGGTGGGGTCGCACTGCATGGCAGCCACGTTCGGCTGCCACGGCAGTTGCGTGTACGACGCCGGGTCGGGCAGGGCCAGGATGTCGGGACTGGAGGGGTCCTGGCCCATCGGGCCGGCGGCGAATCCGGCGAATCCGGCCCCGTCGCTCAACAAGCCCTCCAGCGCGCTGACCGGCACCAGCTTGGCGCACGGCTTTCCGTGCATCTCCACGAACATGGCGTAGATGAACTCCACGCCGTCGGCCTCGGTCTTGGCTCGGATTTCTTCGAGTGCGTCGATCGCGCTGCTCATGATTCGCCCCCCGGCGTGTTCGGATCGAGGCCGTCAGATCGTCGGCCATGCCCCCGCGCGCACAGTAGTCAACGAAACCAAACAGCCTGAATGGACCCCGCAGGCATCTGGCCACAGGAGGCGAAGCGCTACGGTGCGGGAGGCCCGACGGACAGACGCGGATCGTGGGGCTGGGGGTGCGCCATGTGCGGGATTGTGGGCCTGTTCTGCAAGACCGAGACGCACCGGCACGAACTGGGACGGTTGACGGAGGTCATGCTCGCCGAGATGGGCGACCGCGGCCCCGACAGTGCCGGGTTTGCCGTGTATGACGCCGGCGTCCCAGGCCACACACGCATCACCGTGCTGGCCGAGGGGCGCGAGGTGGATTGGGGGCCGGTGGCCGCAGCCCTCGAGGGGACCTTGGGCGCAGAGGTGACCGTCGCGGCGGTGCACGACCATGCGGTGTTCTCCACCGACGGGGACGGCCGGATCGCCCGCCAGTGGATCATCGACAACGTGGCGGGCGCGACCGTGCTGGCCCAGGGCAACAAGATCGAGATGTTCAAGGCCGTGGGCTACCCGGACCTCGTCGCCGAGCGCTACGACCTGGCATCGCGCACCGGCACCCATGCGTTGGCGCACACCCGCATGGCCACCGAATCCGCGGTCACCACCAACGGCTCTCACCCGTTCTCCACCGGCTCGGACACGTGCCTGGTGCACAACGGCTCGCTGTCGAACCACAACCGGCTGCGCCGCCAGCTCGAAGACCAGGGCGAGTCGTTCCAGACCGAGAACGACTCCGAGGTCGCCGCCGGCTACCTGGCCTGGCGGATGCGCTCGGGCGACTCCATCTCGGAAGCCTTGGAAGGCGCGCTCGGCGACCTCGACGGCTTCTACACCTTCGCCATCGGCGTCGCCGACGGGTTCGCCATCCTGCGCGACCCCATCGCCTGCAAGCCAGCGGTGGTGGCCGAGACCGACGACTGGGTCGCCATGTCGTCTGAGTACCGCGCCATCGCCCGCCTGCCCGGTGCACTCGACGCCGAGGTCTGGGAACCCGAGCCGGCCCGCATCTACACCTGGAGCCTGGCCGCGTGAGGGGCCGCGCGAAGTGAGCGAGCCAGCATGAGCATGTCGGGCCGCATCTTCGACCTCGCCGAAGTGAGCGGGCGCGAACTCAATCAGGCGCTTCACGATGCCGCTGGAGGCGAGTCGTTCGAGGTGGTCAACCCGCGTGGCGCCCACGCGGTGGCCTGCGGGATCACTGCCGACATCGACGTGGTGGTACGCGGCTCGGTGGGCTACTACTGCGCCGGCATGCATCAGCAGGGCAGGGTGCGGGTGGAAGGCAATGCCAGCACCGGCCTCGCCGAGAACATCATGTCGGGCGAGGTGTACATCACCGGCAACGCCACCATGTCAGCCGGCGCCACCGGCTGCGGCGGCCTGCTGGTGGTGGGCGGCAACTCGGGTGCCCGCTGCGGCATCTCCATGAAGGGCGTCGACATCGTGGTGGGCGGCAACGTGGGCCACATGAGCGCGTTCATGGCCCAGGCGGGGAACCTGGTGGTGTGCGGCGACGCCGCGGCCGACTTGGGCGACTCGATCTACGAGGCACAGATCTTCGTGCGGGGCGATGTCGAATCGCTGGGTGCCGACTGCGTCGAGAAGGAGATGCGCCGCGAACACCTCGACACCGTGAGCAGGCTGCTCGGCGCAGCCGGCCCGATAGCCCGCGGCGTATTCGCCGAGGACTTCCGCCGGTACGGCTCGGCCCGCCGCTTCTACAACTTCACGATCGACGACGTGGACGCGCTGGCGGCCGAGGCGCGAGCCGAGCGGTGGAACGCGTCGTCTGGAGGCGTGTACGGCGCCGAGGCCGTAGCGGAAGCCCAGCGCGAGCGGCGCGCCGAACTGGCCGAGTTCCTGGACGACGAGCAGTAGGGCGGCGGCTGACGACCGACGAACCTCAGGAACCGGGCGGGCCGGCCCCCATCGCCGCAGCTCTGGATGCGGCAGACCCCGACTACTGGCACCTGCGCGAGTCGTACACGTTCGACCGCAACGTGATCGCCGAGATCCGCCGGGCCGCCAACACTGGCATCTACCGCATCCGCGGCTGGGGGGCCAAGCGCCGGATGCCCACGCTGGACGACCTGGTGTTCCTCGGCGCGTCCATGTCGCGCTACCCGCTGGAGGGGTACCGCGAAGCGTGCGGCACCGACGTTGTGATCGGCGAGGATCGCGCTCAGCGACCGGTGCGCCTGCAGATCCCGGTCACTATCGCCGGCATGAGCTTCGGCTCGCTGTCGGCACAGGCCAAGGAAGCGCTCGGCCGGGGGGCGTCGGCCGCAGGAACCTCGACCACCACCGGCGACGGCGGCATGACGATGGAGGAACGCGAGCACTCGTCGGTGCTCGTGTACCAGTACCTGCCGTCGCGCTACGGCATGAACCCCGACCACCTGCGCATGGCCGACGCCATCGAGGTGGTCGTAGGCCAGGGCGCCAAGCCCGGCGGCGGCGGGATGCTGCTGGGCCAGAAGATCACCGAGCGGGTGGCCGAGATGCGCACGCTGCCCACCGGGATCGACCAGCGCTCGGCCTGCCGCCACCCGGACTGGACCGGGCCCGACGACCTCGAGATCAAGATCGGCGAACTGCGCGAGATCACCGACTGGCAGGTGCCGATCTGCGTGAAAGTGGGCGCGGCGCGGCCCTACTACGACACTGCGCTGGCGGTGAAGGCCGGCGCCGATGCCGTGGTGGTGGACGGCATGCAGGGCGGCACGGCCGCCACCCAGGACGTGTTCATCGAACACGTCGGCATCCCGACGATTGCGGCGATCCCCGAGGCGGTGCGGGCGCTGCGCGAGCTCGGAGTCCACCGCCGTGAGGTGAAGCTGATTGCCGCTGGCGGTTTCCGATCGGGCGCCGATGTGGCCAAGGCGCTGGCGCTCGGTGCCGACGCCGCGTCGATCGGCACCGCTGCGCTGATCGCCATCGGCGACAACGACCCCGCGTATGAGAGCGAGTACCGCGAGCTGGGCACCTCGGCCGGCTATTGGGAGGACTTCCAAGCCGGCACCGATCCTGCTGGCATCACCACGCAGGACCCGGAGTTGTCGGCCCGGCTCGATCCGGTACTGGCGGGGCGACGTTTGGCCAACTACCTGCAGGTGCTCACCATCGAGACCCAGATCCTGGCCCGCGCCAACGGCAAGTCGCACGTGCTGAACCTCGAACCCGAAGACCTGGCCGCACTCACGGTCGAGGCCGCGGCCATGGCCAATGTGCCGCTGGCCGGCACCAACTGGGTGCCCGGCGCCGACTGACCAAATTCATTGGTTCGAGCTTCGGCCGTATCAGTAGGTTGACGCGCCGGTGCGTCGCCCTGGACACCGCTCATAGCAGGGAAGCGCTTGGGGGCGACGCACTTGCAATCGCAACTATAGAAGCTGCAGGCGGGCTAGCGGCCCTGCCATTGGGGCGGGCGCTTCTCGGCGAACGCCCGCGGGCCCTCGATGTAGTCGGCGCTGTTGTTCATGGCCCGCACCGCCTCGTAGCGGCCTTCGTGCGCGGCCTGAACGCTGGCCTCGTTGAGCCCCTGCATGGCCGCTTGCTTGGTCGCCCGGATCGACATCGGCGAGCACTCCAGCACCATCTCGGCCCAGCGACGGGCACAGGCCAACGCCTCGCCCTGGGGGACCACCTCAGCCACGATGCCCATCTCCTTCGCCTCGGCAGCCGGCACGTGCCGTCCCGTCAGCATCATGCTCATCGCGCGCTTGAGCCCGATGTGGCGGGGCAGGCGATGCACGCCGCCCGCCAGCGCGGCCAGACCCACCTTGGGCTCGGGCAGCGCGAGCAGCGCATTCTCCGAAGCCACGATGATGTCGCAGGCCAGCGCGATCTCGAAACCGCCGCCCATGGCCACGCCGTTCACCGCCGCGATGACGGGCTTGTCGAGATCCCAGCGCGAGGTCAGCCCGCCGAAGCCCGACGACGGCATCGCCGAACGGTCGCCGCCCTCAGCCTGATACCGCAGGTCGTTGCCCGCCGAGAAGGCACGGTCGCCTTCTCCAGTCACGATCGCGACCCACAGCTCCGGATCGTTCTGGAATTCGTCGAACAGGTCCGACATCTCGGCATTGCCCGGCGGGTGCAGCGCATTCATCCGCTCCGGCCGGTTGATCGTCACGACGAACAGGTGCCCGTCGCGTTCCGCATGACAAAACTCACCCATGCCGCGGCAACCTAGCGCCCGGCCTTCGCCAGCGCTCGCGGCCGAGCCGTTCATTGCCGCGAGCCACGAATGGAGGCGCGCATAGTGTCTGAGGGGCAGTCAGCCGCATGAGCGGCACGGACGCCCGGGGGACGGTTGCAACTACGGCAAACGCGCGCTTCCTACGACCTCGCCACGCTGCGCGGCGACGTATTCGGCGGCATCACCACGGCGGTGGTCGGCCTGCCCGTTGCCTTGGCATTCGGGGTGGCATCTGGGCTCGGCGCTATGGCAGGCCTGTACGGCGCCATTGCGCTCGGCTTCTTCGCAGCGGTCTTCGGCGGGACGCGCTCGCAGATCTCCGGGCCGACCGGGCCGATGGCCGTGGCGATGGCGGTGGTCATCACCGACCATGCCTCCACCCTCGCCGAAGCGCTCACCGTGGTGGTGATGGCAGGGATCATTCAGGCGCTGCTCGGCGTGCTGCGATTCGGGCGCTTCGTGTCCTACACGCCCTACTCGGTGATCTCGGGGTTCATGTCGGGCGTCGGCATCATCATCATCATCCTGCAGACGCTGCCTGCGCTGGGCGCAGCGTCGGCCGACGGCGGTCCGCTGGAGGTGATGCGAGCCTGGCCCGACGCCATCGCTGGCATCAACGCCAGCGCCGTTGCCATCGCCGCAGTGAGCCTCAGTGTGTGCATCTTCTGGCCGGCACGATTCAGCCGGTGGTTCCCCGCAACGCTGGCTGCTCTCGCGGCCGGCACGCTGTTGGGGGTGCTGTGGCTGGCGGACGCCCCGGTGATCGGGGAAGTGCCGACCGGGTTGCCGGAGTTCACCGCACCAGCGCTGTCGCTGGGGGCACTGGCCGGCGCAGTGCAGCCTGCGGTGACGCTCGCCCTGCTCGGCGCGGTGGACAGCCTGCTGACGTCGCTCATCGCCGACTCGATGACACGCACCCGGCACAATCCCAACCAGGAGCTCATCGGCCAAGGCCTGGGCAACATCGCCACCGGGCTGGTGGGCGGGCTTCCCGGCGCAGGCGCAACGGTGGGCACGGTGGTGAACATCCGCGCCGGCGGCAGCACACGCGTGTCGGGTGCCCTGCGTGCGCTGGTGCTGCTGACGCTGGTGCTGGGCGCGGGGAGCTATGTGGAGTCGATACCGCTCGCCGCCCTCGCTGGCATCCTGCTGAAGGTCGGCTGGGACATCGTGGACTGGCGTTTCCTGAAGCGGCTGCGCCGGGTGCAGCGCGAGCACTTGATGATCATGGGCATCACCATGGTGCTCACCGTGGTGCTCGACCTCATCACAGCCGTGGCGATCGGGCTCATCGTCGCGGCCATGTCGGCAGCGCGCCAGTTCGAGCGACTCCAGCTCGACAACGTGGTGTCGGTGCCCCTGCTCGACCAGAGCTTCCTGGGCGACGACGCCGAGGGTGCCGACGGCTCTGACGGCGGCGTCGACTTTTCGGCACGGGTCGGCTTGGTGGCGTTGCGGGGCACATTCACCGTGGCCTCGTCGAAGAGCCTCATCGACATCTTGGGCGCCGACATAGCCGAGCACGAAGTGGTCATCATCGACTTCGCCGACACCGTGCATATGGACGACAGCGCCGCGCTCGTGGTCGAGCGTCTGCTCGACACGGCGGAGGCCTCAGGCACCGAGGTCATCCTGCTCGGCCTCGACGGCGCACCTGCCACCAGCCTCCACGCACTGGATGTGCTCGGGCAGGTGCCGCACGACCGTATCGTCGCAACACTGGACGAAGCGCGTGCGCTGGCCCGTCGGCTGCTAGGCCTGCCTGAGTCAGCCTGAGCCCGGCGCGACCCAGCTCCGCCCCACGCTGCGCGGCCGCGTTTGCAAGCCGCGGACGCAGGCTCGATCGGCGCGCAGCAGCGGGCGGCGCGTCAATCGGCCGGGGAGTAGATGGGGTGCGGTCCGAACTGGTTCTTGGTCACCGGGGTGCCGGTCTCGGCGAAGTATCCAGTGCCGCGCACGACCGAGTCGAGGTAGGAGGGCAGCGGGCGGCGGATCATGTGCTCGGCGTAGTACTCGCGCTGGTCTGCAGGAACATCGTGCCGCAGCAGCGCCACCACCTTGATGGCGAATTCACAGCCGGAAGCATCCGCAGCTGTCGTCGGGGCCGTTGCAGGACCGGGCTCGCCGATCCGCCAGCGCACCAGCGCAGTGCGAGCCTCTGGCGGACCGAGCACCAAGTCGTAGCCCACTCCGTCGAGCCAGTCGAGAAACTCCCGCTGGTAATGGACGCCGCTGTAGTAGTGGACATGGTCGCGGCTGGCGGCACCGTCCCAGATGCTCACCTCGTTGCGCTCGCAGAACGGGTGAATGCGGGTGAGGTTGCCCGGCGCGCTGATCGCCGCCCACACATCCGCAGCCGAAGCAGCGACTGCCGTCGAAGCAATGATCGGTTCCATCATCTCGTAGCCGTCGCCGACGTGACGTTCAACCAGTTCCTCGTCTGTCATGCAGCCATTGTGCCCAATAGCGCCAGCACCCACAGGCCGCTTCTTTGCCATTGACAGACCACGGGTCTCGCGGTACTCGTTGTCATTTTGCAAGGTCGCATTTCTGACCCTCTCAGGAGCCGACGCATGATCCACCCCTCGCACGCTCATCGGCACACGCCGCGAGGCTGGTTCGCAGCGCTGCTGGCGGCGGCAACCACAGCCGCAGTGCTGGTGCCCCTCGCTCCGCCCGTCGGTGCCGCCACCGACTCGGTCGTCACCGTGACCGCCCATGAGAACTGGGTCTACGAAGGGGCCACTGCCTCGTTCACCTTCGCGGCCAACCCGGCACCCGCGCAAGACCTCACCGTCACCTACGACATCACCGAGTTCCACAACACCCACGGCGGCAATGGCAGCGACCTTGGCGTCTCCGGCCGGGCGATCACCATTCCCGCTGGGCAGACGAGCGCCGTGCTCGACATCGGTCTCCGCAAGGACATGCAGTTCCGCTGGGCCCCGGACACCGAGGCCGAGAAATACAAGCTGAAGGGCAGTTCATTCGGACCGTTCTGCAAGAACTCCGCCCGCGACGGCAAGCCCTACCACGACCCTCCGGACTACTGGAAGAGCAACGACCGCACCAAGCCTGCGGAATTCGCCAATTGGCCTGAGCAGGCGCTGCACCCCGACTACGCCTGCGGCGAAAAGCTCGGCCAGATCGCGATGCTGCACGCATCGACGATCGGATCCATCGGCGTTCTGATCACTGGAGTGGGCTCAGGCGGGTCCAAGGGATCGTCGAGCTACGGCGCGACCGATGTCCGGGACAGGTCGCTGTGGACAGAGAGGCTGACGATCGCCGAGTCGAGCGGCGACACGACGGTCGCGGAGAACGGCGGCACCGACACGTACACGGTGGCGTTGACGGTGGCGCCCTCGCACGACGTGACGGTGACAGCCAAGTCTGCGAACGCTGCGGCGGCCGCGGTCAAGACAACCGGTGCGGCAGGCGCCTCGGCGACGCTCACATTCACCCCGCAGAACTGGAGCACGCCCCAGACGGTGACCGTGACTGGCGTCGATGACAGCGTCGTGAACACAGGCGGCAAGCGCTCGGCGAACATCACCCATGCCGTCGCATCGTCCGACTCGAGATACTCGGGCAAACAAGGGTCGGTCACGGCCACGGTGACCGACGACGACGCCGCGAATGCCACGATCGATCTCAGCGTCGACGTGACCGAGGTCAGCGAGGACGTCGCCGCCAGCCCGACCGTGACAGTGACGGCGACGGTGGCCAACGGCGTCACCTTCCAGCAAGCGAAGACCGTGGCAGTGACGATCGCCGGGTCGGGCACCAGCAATGCCGTCGGCTTCGCTGCCACCCCGTCGTCGTTCAGCATCACGATCCCGGCGGGTCAGAACTCGGCCACGGGCACCTTCACGCTGAACCCCACAGACAACAACGCGAACAACGCCGACGAGACCGTGACCGTCTCGGGAACGCTGAGCGGCGTCACCGTCAACGCGGCCCAGATCCTCCTCACCGACGACGACTCGGCGCCGCCGGTGGTGGTGCCGGTTGCGACTGTCGGCTCGACGAACTACACGGGCGGCGAAGCGGCGGGCAGCCGCAGCGTGAGCGTGGGCATCAGCCTGTCCAGTGCAGCACCCCAGGGCGGCCTCACCATCGGCTACACCGTCGGCGGCAACGCCACCGCAGGCAGCGACTACACCACCCTCGGAAACTCCCTCAGCATCGCCGGCGGGTCGACCAGCGGCACCATCGCCGTCGCCATCCTCGACGACAACCTCGACGACGATGGCGAATCGATCACCATCACCCTCACCGCCGGCACCGGATACTCGCTCGGCACCCCCAAGAAAACCACCATCGCCATCACCGACGACGACACCGGCGCGACGCCTGGGGTGACCATCTCGAAGACTTCGGTGACTGTCGCCGAGAACAGCGGCGAGCAGGACTACACCGTGGTGCTCGACAGTCAGCCGGCCGGCAGCGTGACAGTCAGAGCGCAGATTTCCGTCCCCGACGAGGGATACGCCGCGCGGGTCGGCAGCAAGACGGATGGGTTGTTCGGCGCCGTCGAGAACCTGACCTTCACCGCGCAGAATTGGAGCACGCCCCAGACAGTGACCGTCCGAGGCGCCGACGACAACGTCGACAACCCGGGCGACAAGCGCGCTGTCACGATCTCGCACACCATCACCAGCGGCGACGGGAGCGGCTACACCAGCGGTCTCGGAATCGCCAGCGTCGACGTCGAAGTCACCGATGACGACTCCACGGCACCGCCGGTGGTGGTGCCGGTTGCCACTGTCGGCTCGACGAACTACACGGGCGGCGAAGCGGCCGGCAGCCGCAGCGTGAGCGTCGCCGTCAGTCTCGACTCGCCCGCGCCCCAAGGCGGCCTCGCCGTCAGCTACACCGTCGGCGGCACCGCCGACGCAGGCAGCGACTACGCCGCCCTCGGAGGCTCTCTCAGCATCGCCGGCGGGTCCTCCAGCGGCACCATCGCCGTCACCATCATCGACGACAGCGACGACGACGACGGCGAATCGATCACCATCACCCTCACCAGCGGCAGCGGCTACTCGCTCGGCACCCCCCGCAAGACCACCATCACCATCACCGACGACGATTCCCCGGCACCGGTCGTGGACGACCAGCAACAGGACAACGACCCACAGTCTGTCGAGCCTTCCACGCCTTCGACAGATACCTCCTCGTCCAGCGATGCCGGGGGGGGGTGCGTCGTCGGGGCAGTCTGTCCGCCCAGCAGTCGATCTGACCTTGGGCGACGCGAGCCAAGACAGCATCGCTCTGGGCGAATCCAGCGAGATGACCGTCGAATTGGAACGTTCGGTGTCGAGCATCGTGCGGGTGTTCATCGAGGTCGACAGCACGGCCGTGCTGGGAGCCGACTACACCGTCGACGCCGATGTGGGTGACGGGTGGTTCTCGCTCGGCGACAACCCACGACGCGTGGTGTTCGACCTTCCGCGCCGCGACACCGACGCGGCGATTCGGGTGACCTCGCTCGACACCAGCACCACCGACACCACCGTCACGCTGACCATCACCATCGGCGACCGCTCGTTCGCTGGAGGCTCGGTGGTGACGATTCGACCGCAGGGCACCGCCGAGGTGGTCTCGCTGGGCGATCCCGATGCCGCACCAGCCGAATCTGACGACGGGTCAGGCGACGACGGACAGGACCCCGACGGCGGCACAGGCGACGCCGGGCAGGATCCCAGCGACGGCACCGGCACAACGGAAGCCGATCCCGAGACCGACGGTGACGGCACCGATCAAGGTGACACCGATGCTGACGGCACTGGCAGCGGCGACACCAGCACTGACGACGACGGCACCAGCACGACGGGTGACAACGATTCCGACGACAGCGATGCAGACGATGCCGAGGGCGACGACGCAGGCAGCGATGAGGTCGGCCACATCGTCGATCCGGAATCGCTCGGTGCCGTCACTCGGACAGACGACGGCTACTTCGTGCTGTACACCGTGCGGCCCGGCGACACACTCAGCGGCATCGCGCTCACCTTCTACCGCGACGACGAGGCATGGCGGCACATCTTCGCCGCCAACCGCGGACGCCGCATGAGCGACGGCTACACGTTCACCAGCGCAGACATGATCCGCGCCGGCTGGGTGCTGCGCGTGCCGCTGCCGATCGCTGCGCCTTCGTCGGCATCGGCCGCCAAGATGGCCTACGTCACCTACTGCGTCATGAGCGGCGACATGCTGAGCGGCATCGCGCAGCGCATCTACGGCGACGGCAGCCTGTACAACCGCATCGTGTTGGCCAACCGGGGCCAGCGCCAGGCGAACGGCCAGACGTTCGTCCACGGCGACCGGATCGCCCCAGGCTGGCAGCTGCGCATTCCGGTCGGCGGCTGAGACCTGCTCAACAGAGCATGGACCTGCCAACCGAAAGAGGGCGTTCGCGCGTCTCGCTCACCGGTTCCATCGCCGAGATGGCGGCTCTCTTTGCTCAGGCCAAACGGGCCCAGACGACCGGGTAGCGGTCGAGTTCCATAGCGGATCCGGCGGCCAACCCGTCCACGTGCAGCGCCTGAGCGGTGCCGATGCGGGGGTCGTAGCGGACGTCGGTGCCGATGTAGCGGGCTGCGTACCCCCGGCGCGCCCGGCCCTTGTTCGCGTTGCCCCGCGAGCCGTGCACGATCATCGCCCAGAAGGCGACCGCGTCTCCGGGTTCGAGATCGAACGAGATGATGTCGTAGCTGCCGCGATCGGCCTCGATGTCGGGCATGAGCTCGTAGTCGGGGTTGCGCTCGTAGTCGTGGGCGTTCGTCGGAGCGAAGGTGCGTGGCTGGAACCAGCGGTCCCAAGCGTGCGAGCCGCGGACGTACTCCACCCGGCCGTTGGTGGCGTCGACGGTGTCGAGCGCGATCCAGAACGACATCACCTGCCGGCCCGAGATCGGCCAGTACGGCTGGTCGTTGTGCCACGGCACCGGCTGGCTGGAACCGGGTTCCTTGACGAACAGCTGGTCGTAGTACATGCGCACCACCGGCGAGCCGAACATGGCAGCCGCCAGCTCGCCGAGCCGGGACTGCGTAACGAACTCTTCGAAGAGCGGGTGGAAGCGCCACAGATCCAACGAGCCGAAGAAACCGGTGGACTCGTAGTTGTGTGCCGTGGGGCTCGGGTTGGCCATCTCATCGGCGACGCCGCCGCGCAGCCGCTCCACCCACTCGTCGTCGACCACATTGCGCAGCGCCACCACGCCGTCAGCGCGGAACCGCTCGATCGTGCCGTCGTCCACGATGTCGCGTGCCGGCCGGTCCAGAACCGTGTCGCTCATCGGTCGCCCCCTGTCGCCAACGTCGCGTGAACAGTGCCAAGTCAACACGATGGATGCACTGCGGTGCCACAGGTCGCACTGCCAGACTCGCGGCCACAGGCTGAGCCTCGGGCCCGAGCGGTCCGCGAGCAAGGCGAACCAGATCGGGAGACAGGGCGGGGACATGAGCGACGATCACGGCAACGACGGCGGCGATTCGGGAGTCATTCCCGGGCTGCCACCCCGACCGCACCGGGGCTGGACGTTCTACGAGCAACCGGTCGGCAAGCGCTGGAGCACCAGCCGTAGGACCATCACCGAGACCGACCTGGTGGTGTACGCCACCCAGTTCGGCTTCGGCGAGGGCCTGTTCCTGGATGCCACCGCAGCCGAGCGCGCCGGCTACAGCGGGCGGCTGGTGCCCGGCAGCCTCGTGATGTCGCTGGCCGAGGGGCTGGTCATCAGCGGTGGGGCCATTGCGCGCACCGGCGTCGCCTACCTCGGCGCCACGGTCGAGGTGAAGGGCCCCACGTTCGTCGGCGACACGCTCCAAGTGGTGGCCGAGGTCACCGCCGCCCGTCTCACCTCACGCGGCGACCGCGGCATCGTCACCACCCGCAATGAGGTCTTCAACCAGCACGGCAGCCTCGTGATGGTCTACTCCCCCACCCGAATGATCCTCACCCGCCACGCCGACTAGCGCCGCACGGGCACAGTCGCGGCAGTACGGTCGGCGGCTGGGGCGGCGGACTTAGCTCTTGGGCCGTCGGCCTCAATGGCGGGAGGACTGATGAGCAGGTTCACGGGACGGGTGGCGATTGTGACCGGTGCGGCCGGCGGTATCGGGCTGGCAGCGTGCGAACGATTTGCGTCTGAGGGGGCGTCGGTGGTGGCTGTCGACCTGGCGACGTCTGACTTGGGCGCGGCGGTGGCGACGGCTGAGGCTCAGGGAACTGCTGCACTGGCGGTCGGCGCCGATGTCACCCAGTCCGACGAGGTCGCGGGTTACGTGCAGGCGGCCATGGACAACTTTGGCCGCGTCGACGTGCTGTTCAACAACGCCGGCATCGAAGGCACCTACTACCCGATGGTCGACTATCCCGAAGACGATTTTGATCAGGTCATCGCGGTCAACGTACGAGGCGTCTGGCTGGGCATCAAGTACGCCGTCCCCGCCATGATCGCCGGGGGCGGCGGTGCCATCGTGAACACGGCGTCGGTCGCCGGCCTGTTCGGATCGCGGGGCATCTCGCCGTACTCGGCGAGCAAGCACGCCGTGGCCGGGCTCACCAAGTCTGCCGCGCTCGAGCTGGCCACATCAGGGGTGCGCGTGAACGCCGTCTGCCCGGCGCCGATCGAGACGCGCATGATGCGCTCGCTCGAGACATTCATCGGCGGCGAGAACGCCGACGACGTCCGCAAGACGATGGCCGAGCGCCTGCCGGCTCAGCGCTACGGAGAGCCCCACGAAGTCGCCGCGCTG
Source organism: Acidimicrobiia bacterium (assembly GCA_022822525.1). Classification (GTDB taxonomy): domain Bacteria; phylum Actinomycetota; class Acidimicrobiia; order Acidimicrobiales; family Poriferisodalaceae; genus Poriferisodalis. The sequence continues at coordinate 19,637 of JAJEBN010000104.1, forward strand.
GTGGCATTCCTGGCATCCGACGAGGCCAGCTACATCACCGGCAGCCTCTACCCCATCGACGGCGGCTATTCCGCCGGTCGTTGACGGTGGGTCCGGTTTTCGGTTGCGCCATGATGGTTTGATATCTATATACCATCATAGCTTGATAATTTAAACACTATGACCACGGCCATCTTTGTGACGCCTGAGCCCGACGATGCCGATTTGATGGTGATCGCGGAGATCGAGCGACTCCGTCGCGAGCTGTCGCACTACGTCGTGGATCGGCCGCGCCGGTGGGTCGGCCATCTCCGGCGCATGAGCTTCGCGCGCGCGGTGCAGGGCTCCAACTGGATCGAGGGGTACCGCGCTTCGCTCGACGATGTGCTCGACACGATCGAGGACGAAGAACCGCTCGACACTGTCGAGGAGACGCGCCTCGCGCTCACCGGCTACCGCGACGCCATGACCTACGTGCTGTCGTTTGCCGAAGACGGAGCTGAGGTGGACGAATCGCTGCTGAAGTCGCTCCACTTCATGATGACCAAGCACGAGCTGCGAGTGCGGCCCGGCCACTACCGCACCGGCGACGTGTGGGTCGAGGACGAGACCGGCACGCGCGTCTACGAGGTTCCGGGCGCTGAGCTCTTGGACAGTCTCATGGGGGCGCTCATCACGTCTCTGCAGGACGACGACGCTGCGCCGGTCATGTTCCGCGCCGCAATGGCGCACCTCAACTTGACGATGATCCACCCGTTTCGAGACGGCAACGGACGCATGGCCCGGGCGCTGCAGACCATGGTGCTGTCTGGCGAAGGCATCGTCTCGCCGGTGTTCTCGTCGGTCGAGGAATACCTGGGGCGCAACACCGCCGACTACTACGCGGTGCTCAGCGAGGTGGGTCAGGGCAGTTGGCAGCCGCAGAACTCGGCGAGACCCTGGATCCGGTTCATGCTGCGCGCCCACTATCGCCAGGCGTGGACGCTGCGGCGCCGCGTTCACGAGACCGAGTCGCTGTATGACGGCATCTCCCAGCTTGTCGACCGGCGGCGACTGCCGTCGCGGGCTGTCGGCGTACTCGCCGACGCTGCACGTGGCCGCAGAATCCGGCGTTCGATCTACATCCGGCTCGTCGAGCTGACCGACGGCGATCCGATCTCTGATCTCACCGCCAGCCGAGACCTCAAAGCCTTGGTCGATGCGGGTGTGCTGGACGCGACTGGCGCAGGACGGGGCCGCACATATCACGGCTCTCGAGAACTGCAGGAACTCTGGAGAGCGGTGCGCTCGGGCCGCCCTCCGCGGTCGCAGGACGATCCCTACGTGTCGCTCACTCGGCAGCGACTCCCGGGCATCCAACCGACCAAGAGCTGAGCGTCGCCGCAACGGCGAGCACACGGCCTCTGAGGCTGACGCCGGGAGCGAACCGCACTGGTGGGCCGGGGAGGATTCGAACCTCCGTAGGCGAAGCCGACGGGTTTACAGCCCGCTCCCTTTGTCCGCTCGGGCACCGACCCAGATGAGCAACAAAGCCTAAGGCGCTGTGCCATCGCAGCAACCCGGTGTCGATCAGCTGTCAAGCTCGACCAGCAGATGACAGATGTCGATGTGTGCGGTGACGGCTTGGCTGCCGAGTCGAACGTGTCGTGAGGCGCCAAACAGAATCGGCGGCGCGTAGCGACCGGGCATGATAGGTCGCTGGCCGACCGTGTTCCACATGCGGTTGATATAGCCGTTGATCCGTGCGATGAGAGTGCCCGGAGCGCCACTGCCGACATAGCCGATCATGAAGCCCGCTTCCTCCGCGTACCCATAGTTTCCGGTGACGAACCGCGCAAGACCCTTGTGGACGTAGTCGCGAACCCACACGCCGCCCGGTTCGATCCGCTTGCACTCGATGGCGCGCCCTTCTTGGGCTACCTCGATCCGCAGGTCTGGACGCGTCGCCGTCTGAGCGCTCTGATTTCCTCGAAGGATCTCAGGTGTCACATTGACGTACTGCAAGCACACCGTCAGCAGGGCGAACCGCGAATCGCGGCGGGTGCACTCGCGAATCCATCGATACACCTGCACCGTGCAGTTGTCCTCATGACTGTCGAACCGATCCCAGCCGTCCGCCCGCCACTTGTCCACCGCAGCCGCGAGCAGATCCTTGACGCGGGCATCCAGATCCTTCACAACGGCGCGTTGGAGCCACTCGACGGCAGAACCCCTGATGCGGTCGCGCGCCGCGGTGAACAACGACACCTAGCGCGCCCCTGCAACGCCACGGAGAATCGCACCGGTGATCTCCCGCGCGTCGGTACGGGCGGCGCTCGACGACCAGCAACGGCGTTCATCGGGCTTGATCAGCATCACGGACGTCCCGTCAAGCAATACCGCTGACGGCTGCACGATCGCAGCCGGCGACTCCCACGCTCGATCGGCAAGTTCGTCGGCCTGCACAAGTTGCTCCAACTCGAACCCCCTGCCACGATCGGCGGGGTCGGCATGGCACGCGACGACGACATACCCCAGCTTGCGTTCAGCCACCTCGATCGACCAGTCGATGGACTGGTCTTGGCGAAGTACGGAGTCAAGCGTTCGGGCGTACTCAGCCAGTTGTTCTTCCGCCGGCTGCTGATAGGCCACCGAGAGCGGCCCGCGTCGGTGTTCGTCGAGATGGAGCCCCAACCCGTCGCGGACAAGGTCGATTTCGGCCGGCTGAAGGTCGTACGCCGCGAACACAGCGTCGTCCAACCGCGCATGCCATCCTGTTCCGCCCTGTGCTGCCGTCGACACGGTCCGCAAGACATCCCTTCGAAGACCGCCTCGAATCGACGGAACGGGGAGGGACAGATACTCGCCCGGGTGGATCTGTTCTCGCTCGACACCCCACGAGCTCGAGGTCATGAAATACCAGTACCGGGCAACGGACGAGTTGAGCACACCCGCAACGACCCTCAACTCATCCGCATCTTCCATAGGTGCAGCAATGCCGAACAGCCCCTCAGTGAACGCTGCATCAAAGTCGACATACGCTGCAACGGGCACATCACTGAAGCCCTTCTGCATAAGAACGTGCGGGGCCTGATAGATGCGCTCATCTCTTGGGCGGTGCATCACCCGCTGCTCTACGACGCCGATCAATGCCGAATTGACCCGCAGCGCACCAACCGCACCGGTGTCCAAGGAGGGCCAGCCATATATGGCGGATGCGTCATTCTTGTCACCGAGATTCGCCTGGTAGCCCTGTCCCGACAACCAGCTTCGAGACTCTGCCAGGCCACCGAGTGATGGGAAGCTCTCTTGCAGATAGCGCACAAACTCAAGGTCGCGAGGGCCTCCCCACAAGTACGTCTTCCACAGCAGCGTGGACGACACCGCCAGCTCCGGCGGGATCTCTCGGATGTTCTGCTGAGGTACAACGAAACCTTCGATGGCGGATGAGAGAGGTGTCCGGCGCGGTGCCACATGCACAAGAGGCTGCTCTTGGCCGCCCCGGCCCGACTTGGCGATCATCACACAGGCCGGATTGATGGCGGACCCGAAGACCTCTCGCCGTAGCGCCGAGAGATCGATGACGGTGTCGACCTCAAGCTCCGCGAATACTCGTCGTCGCATGTCCACCGCAGGCTGGGACCTGTTGTGCAGCAGGCCCTTCGCGGGCAGCACCAGCCCGATGTCGCCATCATTCTTCAGCAGCTCGGCTGCACGCCAGAGGAACGCAAGCGCCGATTGCTGATTGGGGACCCTTAAGTCTCGCCGGCGGAGGAATTCTCTCGCCTTCGGCGTCAGAGATCTCTGCCACGGCGGATTCCCGACGATGAGGTCGAATCGCCGGGAAGCCACTGGGTGGTCATCGAAGAAGTCAGACACAACCAAGTTCTTAGACACAAGATTCGGCAGCCGGGCTGTCCGCCAGACGGTCGGTGAATCGACGCGCTCGAGCAGTGCCAGGTACAAGCCGAATGCGGCCACGCCAACGGCAGCCGGGTTCATGTCAACGCCGAAGATGGACTTACTCAGCAGGCTGGACAAGCCGTCGAACGACGGCTGTTGACCGCTAGAGGTGGCCCGGTAAGCGAGACGGCGGAAAGCCTCAGTCAGGAAGATCCCCGAGCCGCACGCGGGGTCGAGCACGATCGGCTCACCAGTCGCTTCCCAAGGGATCAGTTCATCAAGGACCAAGTCGACAACGCCGCGCGGCGTGTAGTACGCCGCGTCCTGCCGCTGGCTCGATTCCAACAGCTGCTCGTAGATCGAGCTGATCAGCTCGGGTGGGATGATCCCGAAGTCGTAGGGCCACAGCGCGCGTTGGCCGCTCGCAATATCGGAGCCGCTGAAGAATGTCTCCAATTCGGCTATTGCCTCCTCCGAAAGTGAAGCATCGTCCAGGGCGACGGTGAACACGTCGCCGTTGAAGTGCTCCGCCAAAGCTTCGAACAGATCGAGCACGGCGGATCTGCCGGCTCGCAGGGCATCGGCGTACGAACCCGCTAGGCCCAGCTCTGCGAGGTGGCCTGGGGAGAGGATCCCCCTGTCTTCGAGGTATCGGATGAAGATGGATCGGCCGAGAATCTTCTCGATTCCCTCGACGGTCAGCCCATGCTCCACTAAGCGCGACCTCAGCGAGCGGAGGTTCCTCAGAAGGCGTGCATCGACTCGCTGCCGACGATTGAAGCTCGAACCGTGCTTGGCTACAGCCTGTCCGGCTTCCAGCCCGAATCTGGTGAACTCCTCCATGACCGATTGCAGAGGCTGATTCGGCCGAGCGCTCTTGAGCACAACCTCACCGACTTCGGTCGTCGCAGGCGGTGGGGCGACGCAGTTGATTGCCGCGATCTCTGAGCGACTGGCCGCGATGAGCAGCGGCACCCTGCCGAAGTTCCACAGGCGTCGTTGGGTCGCGAGAACATCGCTTCTTGTGTCCACACCTACGAACGCGACGAGCGGAACTGCGCCCCGGAAGTACGCCGCTTCTACGCCACACCTGTCTCGCAGGTCCTGCCACACGTAGTCGCGGGCGCCACGGTCACCCGCGCGGCCCGAGACGTATCCGGGGGCATCGAGGTAGCCGAGCTGCTCGGCGGCGCTGTCAACGAGATCGAGCGCCACCATCGAACCCTCCATGTCGACGTCAAGGTTGGCTGGCCTTCTGCCCGAGTCAACCACAGGAAGTCTGGAGTCTGGGTCATCGATGATTCCACTGAGTTTCTGGATTTCTGACGAAGAACCAGTGCTTCGTCGCTAGCTTGCGGCCATGGCTTCATTCGATGTTGTCTCCAAGGTGGACATGCAGGAGATCCGCAACGCGGTGGATCAGGCGTCCCGCGAGATCGCCAACCGCTACGACTTCCGCAACACCGGCAGTGCCGTGGAGCTGGGCGAGGACGCGATCAACCTGCGGTCGAGCACCGAGGATCGGCTCGCCGCGATGCGCCAGGTGCTGGAAGAGAAGCTGGTGCGCCGCCAGGTCAGCCTGAAAGCCGTCCACTACGGCAACGTCGAGGAGGCCTCAGGCGGCACGGTGCGCCAGGCCGCCGCACTGCAGGCCGGCATCTCGTCGGATCGGGCCCGCGAACTCAACAAGTTCATCAAGGGCCTCGGCATCAAGGGCGTGCAGTCACAGACCCAGGGCGACCAGCTGCGGGTGAACTCGAAGAAGCGCGACGACCTGCAAACCGTCATCGCCGAACTCAAGGAAGGCGATTTCGACGTTCCCCTGCAGTTCGAGAACTTCCGCGACTGACACCGGCCTGTCGCGGCAGGGGGTTGGGTTAGTCGGTGATGGTGATGGTGTAGGTGCTGTTGTGGCCGAGTGTGTAGCCGGGGCCGTTGAGCAGGCGCAGGACGATGGTCTCGTTGGGTTCGCGGGTGCGGTCGTTGACGGGTCTGATTGTGGGGAGCCGCCAGTAGCCGTAGGCGGGGGCGCTGGTGGGCGCGGTGATGGTGCCTTCCCAGATGCCGTCGTTGTCGTTGTCGTGCAGGGTGTAGGGATGCTGCCAGGTGATCTGGTAGTCGGCGCCGAGGGTGGCTGTGGAGGCGTTGGCGTCGATGGCGAAGCGGACGGTGATGGGGGCCGCGGGGGCGGGGCTGATCGTGAAGGAGGGGTAGCGGGCGACGTCGTGCTCGCTGACCGAGCTGGACTGGTGGACGAACGAGACGCGCGGCGTGGCGGGGGTGGAGTCGTCGTCGAGGATCGTCAGGGTGAACACTGTCGGCGATCCCAGCGTGTAGCCGGCGCTGCCGGCCGGGGCGCTCAGTGTCAGCACGACGGTCTCGTCGCCTTCGTTGGCTGTGTCGTCGGTGATGGGGATGTAGACGGCGGCGGTGGCGGCGTTCGCCGGCACGGTGACGGTGCCGCTGGGGGCGGTGTAGTCGATGCTGCGGGTCGCGGTGCCGCTGATCGTGTAGCGCACGGTGATGGGCGCGGCGGGCGCGGGCTGCACGGTGAGGGTCACCTGGTGGGTGCCGGCGTTCTCGGCTGCCTGGTCGGCTGCGGCCGCGAACGCTGCTGTAGGCGACACGTCCTGGTCGGTGATCGTCAGGGTGTGGGTGCCGCGCGGGCCGACCCGGTAGCCGGCGCCGCCGCCCGGAGCGGTCAGTGTCAGCACGACGGTCTTGTCGGGTTCCTGGCGGGAGTCGTCGATGATTGTGACGGGGATGTCGACGAACGCGGCGCCGGCCGGCGCGCTGACCGAGCCCGCTGCGGTGTAGTCGCCGCCGCGGGTCGCGGTGCCGGCGGTCGTGTAGGCGACGGTGATGCCGCGGTGCGGCGCCGGGCTGAGGCTCACCCGCACCCGGCGGACGCCTGAGCTCTCGTCGGCGCTGGACGCCGCGGCGGCGAACTGCGCGGTGGGCACGTCGTCGTCGCGCACCGTCACCGTCGCAGAGCCCGGCGTCCCGACGACGTAGCCGCTGCCGGCGGTCAGCGTGACGGTCACCGACCCGTCGGCCTCGTCCGCGCTGTCGTTCAGTGTGGGGATGGCGATGGTGGCGCCTGTGCCGCTGAGCGTGCGCGTCTTGTTCGGCCCGAGCCGTCCCGAGGACACGAACTGGCCGTTCTGTGTGACGGTGTAGCGCACCGAGACCGTGCCCGACGGCGCCGGGCTCGCCGACACCGCGAACGTCGCCGCGCCGCCCTCGTCCACCGCGGACCCGGCGGTGACGGTCACCCGCGGCACGCCGGCCGTGTCGTTGTCGGTGATCGTCAGCGTGTGCATGCGCCGGGCGCCGAGGTCGTAGCCCGCCCCGGCCGCCAGCGTCAGGATGACCGTCTCGGCGCTCTCAGCAGCGCTGTCGTCGGCGACCGCCACCGGGATCGTCGCCGTGCCCGAGGGGCCCACCGTCACCGTGCCGCTGTTGGACGTGACCCCTGAGATCGTGTAGTCGCTGCCGCGCACCGCCGTGCCCGACAGCGCATACGACACCGCGGTGCTCTGCGCGGGCGCAGGGACCAGCCGCACCGTGACATTGCGGGTGCCGGCCGACTCGGCCGCCGTCGAGGTTGCCGCCGCGAACTGCGCTGCGGGCACGTCGTCGTCGCGCACCGTCACCGTCGCAGAGCTCGGAGACCCGACGACATAGCCGCTGCCGGCGGTCAGTGTGACGGTCACCGACCCGTCGGCCTCGTCGGCGCTGTCGTTCAGTGTGGGGATGCTGATGGTGGCGCCTGTGCCGCTGAGGGTGCGGGTCTTGCCCGAGCCGAGCTGCCCCGAGGCGACGAACCGGCCGCTCTGGGTGACCGTGTAGCGCACCGAGACCGTGCCGGCCGCCGGCGGGCTGGCCGACAGCGTGAACGTCGCCGCGGCGCCCTCGTCCACTGCGGGGCCCGCTGTGACGGTCACCTGCGGCGCCGGGGGCGGCGGCGGGGGCGGCAGCGGCCCGCTCTCGTTGTCGGCGATGGTGACGGTGTAGGTAGTGATATCGCCGAGCGTGTAGCCGGCGCCGTCGAGCAGGCGCATCACGATCGTCTCGTCGCGCTCGCGGACGCGGTCGTCGACGAAGCGGACCGTGGGCAATCGCCAATAGCCATAGGCAGGAGCGGTGGCAGGGGCGGTGATGGCGCCCTCCCAGACGCCGTCCCGGTCGTCGTCGCGCAGGGTGTAGGGATGCTGCCACTCGATCCTGTAGTCAGCGCCGAGAGCGGCGGTGGACGCGTTCGCGTCGATCGCGAAGCGGACGGTGAGAGGGGCCTGGGGGGCAGGGCTGATCGTGAAGGAGGGATAGCGGGCGATGTCGTGCTCGCTGACCGAGCTCGACTCGTGGACGAACGAGACGCGCGGCAAACCGGCAGTGTCGTCGTCGACGACGGTCAGCGTGTGCACAGGCGCAGCAGTGCCCACCGTGTAGCCGCTGCCGCCCGTCAGCGTCAGGATGACCGTCTCGGCACTCTCGGGGGCGCTGTCGTCGGCGATCGCCACCGGGATCGTCGCGGTGCCCGACGGGCCCACCGTCACCGTGCCGCTGTTGGAGGTGACCCCTGAGATCGTGTAGTCGCTGCCGCGCACCGCCGTGCCAGACAGCGTGTAAGCGACCGTCACGCTCGAAGACGGCGCCGGGCTGAAATTCACCGTGATGTTCCGGGTGCCGGCCGACTCGGCCGCCGTCGAGGCTGCCGACGCGAAGTCCGCCACCGGCACCGCCGCGGCGCCGGCGATCCTGAACACCGGCGACATCGCGTACAGCGGCCGCTGCTGGGAGCTGGCGCTGTGCCCCTCGTGCATGAACGCCCACGTCGTGTCGTGGCTCGCGGCACGCGACACGGTGCTGCTGCCCAGCGGGTAGCTGTACGCCTCGCAGGAGTTTCCGGTTCCCGTCCACGCCTGATGGGCCTGACCCGCAGTCGCCCCGACCGCGATGTTGCGGCTGCCGGTCTCGCTGCGCGGATCGTCGACGCCCCAGCCGCCGGTCACCCCGCTGCCCGAGGCCACCGCCTGATCGCACAGATCCGCGTAGTTGTTCGCCAGCTTCGCGCCGCCCAGCCACCAGACCGGCGTGCCCGCCGTATTGGCTGCGTTGGGGACGGTGGACCCGTCAGCCCACACGTCGCTGGCGCCGTTGAAATGGCCGGTATGGCCCGATGCCATGCCGACATGCACCCGCGCGGTGGTCCCCGTCGAACCCGAAGAGCTGCGGGTCGACGCGAACGCCTTGAAGAACCCCGCATAGGCCACGATGTCCGCGTGGCCGCCCGTCGCTGCCGCATCGCGGACGAACGCGTCGTAGTCGGCGATGTCCGACGACGACGCGTCACGCGTGGTGGAGGTGCGGAACAGCAGCCGGAAGTCGTCGCCCGCGGCCAGCCCCGACGGCGCCAGCCCCCACGACGACGGCACCGTGATGTCGCCCGTCTCGTCATCGACCACCACGAACCCGAACGGGCCGCCCGTCACAGCCCCCAACGTCGCGCCGCCCCCGCCGCCGGGCGCCCGGGCGCCCGAGCCGTAGCCGATCACCACATAAGGCTGGGTGCGCACACCGTTGTCCACCGGAACGAACCGCAGCACCGCGCTCGACGCGCCCGCCGAGAACCGCACCGCCGGATTCTGCGCGCTGTGCGGACTCGAAACGAGAAGCGTCACACCGGCCTGCGCGGCGGGCTGCAACCCGAACGTGAAATCCGAGCCCACCGCCGCGCCCTGCACCGCCAGCGGCACCGTCACCGTCTCAGAACCCGTCAAGGCCCGGCCCAGCGTGACCGTCACATCCTTGCGGCCCGACGCGCCCGCAGCGCCCTCGGCGACATCGCCCCCAAGCGCCGACAGCGTCACCGTCACCGGCGCCGACGAGGGCGTGTCGTCGTCTGTGACTGCGACCGTCGCAGGGCTCACCGTGACCCCCGACAGCGTGCCTGCGACGGTGACGGTCTCGTCGGTCTCGTCGGTGCTGTCGTCGGTGGGGGTAAGCGTGAACTGTGCGGTGCCGGTCTGGGCGCCCGCGGCGATCGGGATGCTGAACGTCGACGGCGCCGCCGTGAAGCCGACCACGCCCGCGCCGCCTGAGCCAGTCACGGTGACCGCCACAGACTGGGGCTGCGCGAACCGGGTGGCGCCCGCAACGGTGGCGGTGACGGTGATCGTGGTCGCGCCGTCGCCCTCGCCGACACTGGCGTCGTCGACCGACAGCACGATGCTCGTCGGCGCGGCGTCATTGTCGGTGATCGTGACCGTCGTCTTGGCGGTGGCGCCGGGGTCGTAGTCGGCGCCGTCGGTGATCGTGAGCACGATCGTCTCGGACCCCTCCGCCAGATTGTCGTCGACGACTGTCACCGTGATGCTGCCCGCAGTAGCGCCCTGCGCGAAGCTCACCGTGCCCGACAGGGTCCCCCGGTCTGCCGCCACGGCCGTGCCCCCCACCGTGTACGACACCGACAGCCCGCCAGAAGGCGCAGCGGCCGACAAACTCACGGGCACCGTCACGGTGCGGCTGCCCGCCGCCTCGCCCGCGCTGTAGGCCGCCGCCCCGAACGACGCAGTGACCGCAGCAGGAGCGACGCTGCGGATGGTGACCGCGCCGGCGTCGCCGGTGAACGACGTCCCCCCGCCCGACCCCGACGACGTCGCCGCCGCCAACGGATCTCTGTTGATGTCGATCGTCTCGTCTGCCTCGGGATGCACGGTGTCGGCCAGCGCGGTGAACGTCATCGTGCCGACCTTCTGCACCCCCGAGCCCGACCCGGTGAACACCATCACCGGATACTGGGCTCCCGGGTTGTTGCACGTCACCCCGTCGCCCGAGCACGCCACCGACCAGTCGGCGTCCACCGTCGCGTTGCCCGCCTCCTCCAACGGCACGCTCACCTGCTCGCCCGAGACCAGGTCACGGCCCAAAGTGACCGTCACCTGCGCCGACTGGCCCTCGTTGATCGTCTGGCCGCCCCCGCCCAGCACAATCGACATGACATCGTTGTCGGCGACCGCCACCGACGCGTCCGCGGCAGTGCCGCTGACGGTGTAGCCGGCGTTGGCCAGCACCCGCACCGTCACCACAGCGTCGGCCTCGTCAGTGCTGTCACCAGAAGTGGTCACCGTGTGCGTCTTGGACGTCTCGCCCGCAGCGAACGAGATGGTCTTGAGCCCTTCCTGGGCGTCGGGCACCATGTCACGGCCGTCTTCCTCGGAGACGAACAACCGCACCGTCAACGCACCCGGCGGCGCCGGATCGGCGCTCACCGCGAAGCTCAGCGCAGTGCCCTCGGCCACCGACGTCTGCGTGGTGGTCACCGACACGACCGGGTCGCTGGCCCGCACGAAGGTCGGCGACAGCCCATAGAAGCGGCGCGTCGCAGCGCTGGCTGCCGTCTGGCCGCTGCCCAGCGGCGCCCGGCCGCTGCCGGAGTCGTTCAGATAGCCGACCGTGACGCTCGACGAGCCCAGCGGATTCGACGACCGCGCCCCCGCGGCTGTGGACCCGGTGAAATAGCCGTCGCCGTCGACCGACACGACAGTGCCGGACTCGTCGCGGGGCACGCTCTGCGACGACGGCGTCTCAGTCGCGATCCACTCGCCGCGGAACTGCCCGTTGTCGGTCGCCACCCGCTTGGTCGCGTCGCCGGTCTCGCCCAGCCAATAAAACGGCATCGTCGCAGACCCCGTCACGCTCGCGTGGTCCCGCAGATGCACCCCGGAGGTGGAGCCCAGAACGGTGAAGAACCCCGCATAGGGCACGACGTCTGCGTGGCCCTCCGCCAGCAGCCCCCGGACGAACGCGTCATACTCCGCGATATCCGACGACGACGCATCGCGCTCGGCCGAGGACACGAACACCAGCCGGAACCGCGGCTCGCCCTGACCCAGCACACCGCTGGGCGCCAGCGCCCAAGACTGCGGCACCACAACATCGCCGGTCTCGTCGTCAGTGATCACCCAGCCCACCGGACCGTCCGACGGCGCCGCGAAGTCGACGCCGGACCCAGACGGCGCCCGCGCGCCCGACCCGTAGCGCACCAGCACATACGGCTGCGTGCGAGTGCTGTCATCGACCGCCGCGAACCGCAACACCGCCGACGAAGCGCCGCCTGTCAAGACGACCCTGGGCGCCTGAGCGCTGTCAGACCCCGACACCGACAGCGCCACGCCAGCCTGCGTTGCGGGATGCAGCGCGAGCGTGTAATCAGACCCAGCCGACGCCCCCACCACATCCAGCGGCACCGCCACCAACTCGCCCGACACCAAAGCACGAGACAGCGTCAACGTCACATCGGCGACGCCGCCGTTCTCCGCCACCGCGGCCGCCGAAGCGCTGATCGACACCGTCGTGTCGTCATCGTCAGCGAGAGCCACCGCCGCCGGGGCCACCGCCGCGATGCCCGCCCCGCTGCCCGACACAGCGATCACCTCGTCGAAATCGTCAGCAGAGTCGTCCACCGGCGTCACCACAAAAGTCGTCGTGCCCGACGCCGCCCCCGCAGCAAGGCTGATCGCCGCCGGCGCAGTGGCCGCGTAGTCGACCGCGTCCGTGTTGCCCGAACCCGCGTGCGACACCGTGATCGACTTGACCGTGCCGTAACGCGTCGAGCCGTTCACCGTCGCAGTCACCGTCACCGTCTGCGCGCCGCCGTCCTCGCTCAACGACAACGGCGACACGCTCAACGTCACCCCAGACGGCTCTGCGTCGTCGTTCGTCAACGACACCGACGTACCCGTCACCGTCACAGACGATGTGCCGCTGATCGACGCCTCGCCGTCGGACTCAAACCACACATTGTCGTCCGGCGTCAACGTGAAGCTCTGCGACCCCGACGCCGTCTCCGCGGGGATCTCGATGCTGAACCCCGACACCTGCGCGAAGCCCACCTGGCCCATGACGTCGTGGCCTGCCACGCTCACCGACACCGTCTGCGCAGTGCCGAACCGCGTCGAGCCGTCCACCGTCGCCGTCACGCTGATCGTCCGGGCGCCGCCGTTCTCGGTGACTGACGTCGGGCCGGCAGACAGCGTGATGCCGGCGGGCGCAGCGTCGTCGTCTGTCAGCGCGATCTGCGTCGCTGCGTTCACCGTCACCGACGAATCACCAGACACCGCACCGGTCACAGCGACTGCGTTGTCCTGCTCGTCCACCATGTCGTTGTCGGGCGCAATCGTGAACGACCCCGTCGCGCGCAACTCCCCCGCCGGAATCGTGATGGAGAAATCGGCGACCGCCGTCATGTCCACATAGTTCGCCGACGCCGTGTCCGCCATCGACGCCACGCTCACCGCCACCGTCTTCGCGGTGCCGAACCGCGTGGCGCCCTGCACCGTCGCCGTCACCGTCACCAGCGTCGACCCCGCACCCTCCGACACCGTGCCGAGACCCGTCGACAGGCTGATGTGTGTGGGCTTCGCGTCGTCGTCGTTCACCCTCACCGAAACGCTCGGCATCGACGGCGTCGACGGCGTGTAACGACTGCCGTCGCCGTTGCCCGACGCGATCGAATGCGTGACCGTCACATCGCGGCGGTCACCCGGATTGTCGATCACGTCCTGGGCGCCGCGCACCGTCACCGTCTGGGCCGTGCCCCAGTTGCCCGACGTGCCCGACGTGAACACGAGATCCACCGACGACCCCCACGTCGACCCACCATCGTCGCTGACCTGCGCACCATCAGGCGCCGTGGCCGTGATCGTCACATTGCTCACGGGCTGGGTGGCCAGCACCACCGTGTAGTCGTCGGTGTCGCTGCGGTCCTCGGTCACCGTCAACGGACCGCCCGCGACCGTCACCGCCGCGATGTCATCGTCGGTCACGTCCACATCGACGTTCGCGACCGGAGTGGACGCCGTGTACTTGCCGCCGGTGTCGCCGGTCTGCACCGACTGGGCGACGGTCAGCTCCCGCTTGTCGCCGGCGTTGTCGATGTCGTCGTCCTCGCCGCGCACCGTCACCGTCTGGGCCGTGCCCCAGTTCGACGGCGTGAACGTCAGATCCAGCTGCGACACCCACGCCCGGCCCCCCGCAGGGCCGTCCACCCCCACACCAGCGGGCGCCGCCACACGCACCACCACGTTGGTCAACGGCTCGCTGGTCAGCCTCACCGTGTAGCTGTCGGTAGCCGTGGTGCCGTCCTCAGACACCGTCAAAGGACCGCCCGCGACCGTCACGCCCGCGGTGTCGTCATCGGTCACCGTCACCGAAACGGCATCGATGGCAGTGCTCGTCGTGTAACTGCCGCCGTCGCCGTTGCCCGACGTGATCGCATGGCCGATGCTGACCGCGCGCCGGTCACCGGCGTTGTCGATGTCATCGCGAACGCCGCGCACATGCACCGTCTGCGCCGCCGACCAGATGCCCGAACCCGACGGGTTGAACGTGAGGCCCCGCGACGAATGCCATGTCGTCCCGCCGTCGGTGCTGACCTGCGCGCCCGCCGCCGCCGTCGCCGTGACCACCACACTGTTCAGCGGCTCGCTGGTCAGCCTCACCGTGTAGCTGTCGGTCGTCGTGGTGCCGTCCTCAGACACCGTCAAAGGACCACCCGCGACCGTCACGCCGGCGGTGTCGTCGTCGGTGACGTCCACGTCGACGTTCGCCACTGCCGTGGACGTCGTGTACTTGCCGCCGGTGTCACCAGTCTGCACCGACTGCATGATCTCCAATTCGCGCTTGCCGCCGGCATTGACGACGCTGTCGTTCTGGCCGCGCACCGTCACCGTCTGGGGCGTGCTCCAGTCCTGCGGCGTGAACGTCAGATCCAGCTGCGACACCCAGCTGCTGCCCGCTGCGGGGCCGTCGATCTGCACACCCGCCGGCGCGGCGGCGCGCACCACCACATTCGAGAGCGGCTGGCTGTCGAGCTTCACCGTGTAGGTGTCGGTTCCGCCGTTCTCGGCGACGACCGTGTTCCCGCCCGACTCCGTGACCGTCACGCCTGCGGTGTCGTTGTCGCTGATCGTCACTGCCACGCTCGTCGTGGTGCCCGCGGTCACGCCGGCGGGCAGCGTGCCGAGCTCCAGGGTGAGCGTCTCGGCGTCCTCGGCGATCATGTCGTCGACAGCGGCGAACGTCAGCGTGCCCGACGTATCCCCCATCGCCACCGTCACGGGGCTCGGCAGCGTGTAATCGCCAGCCGACGCCGACGCGGCCGGAGACGACGCCACCCGAACCGGAATGCTCAACGCCGACGGCGCCGCCCCGCCGAGCGTCACCGTCACCGTCAGCGTGCCGCCCTCAGCCACCGACCCGCCGCCGGACACGCTCAGATCCGCGGTCACCGAGCCCGTGCCGGTGTCGCTGTCGTCGGCGACGCGGATGGAAGCCTGCGAAGGGTCGCCGACGCGGTAGCCGCTGCCGGGCTGAAGGGCGGCGGTGATCGTTCCGTCGTCGTCGGCTACGTCGTCGTCGACGATGGGAACCTGATGGGTCAAGATCGCCCCGGTGGTGAACGTGACGGTCTGGTCGCCCTCGTCGCCCGCAGCCACGAAATCGCCGGTCTCGGAGATGCGCAGCGTCACATCGGTCGACGACGACGGGACCATGTCGCCCTGCACGGTGAAGACGGCGGGCGAGGCGCCCTCGGTGACCGCGCCTGTGCCGGCGACGGTGACGGTGTAGGTCGGGCCGCCGGCGAACTCGTCGTCGTGGACATGCACCCACACCGGCGCCGTGCCGTACGCCGCAATGGGCGCCCGCGTGCCGTCGGTCACCGCCGCGGCGGTCAGGCTCAGCTCGACCAGCCCGTCGACGGCGTCCGCGTCGCCGCCGGTCTCGTCGGGAGCGGTCACCCACACCGTCTGAGGGATCCACCAGTTCTCCTGCGAGAACGACAGAGCCGTCTGGGTGCCCGAAGCGCCCAGATCGGCGTCGGCCACCACGGCGTCGCCGCCGCCCGACACGTCCACCCAGAACCGCCCCGCTTCGGCCGGCCGGCCCGCCAGGCGCACGTTGAACCCGACAGCGTCGCCGCCCTCGTGGGCGAACAGCACCGCGCCATCGCCGCTGAACGTCTCGCCGTCCGACGACACCACGATCCCCTCGGAGCGGTCGTCGTCGAGCACCGCCGCCGTCACCGACGGCCCCGCACCCACCGCGCTGTACACCGAGCCCGTCGTGGACACGCTGTGGGTCACGGTCACCGACTCGTCGCCCGCGTCGTCGTCGTCCACCGGCACCAGCGTCACCGTCTGAGGCACATCCCAGTCGTCCGCGGTGAACACCAGACCGGGGTGGGTCGTGACCGCGTTGCCGTCGTCGTCGCGGCCGAACCCCACCGCTGCGGCGTCGCCGCTGACCGGCGTCACCGTCACCACCTCACCCGCAGCAGGCGCTGCCTGCAGCACTACCTCATAGGTCGCCGCCGCCAAGCGGCCGAGCCTGGCGCCTCCGCCGTCTCCTGTGTCCACCACACGACGCGCAGCACCCTGCACACCCTCCACCAACTCCAAGCCCCGCTCCGACACCCGCACCCCCGCGTCGTCGTCGAGCACCGTCACCGCCACCGGCGCCACATCAGCAGCCGTCAACGCGGCATACGCGGCCGAGCTCCCCGCGGTGACGGCCGGCCTCTTCCAGGTGACAGCGAAATGCTCGTCGTCGAAATCGGCGTCGTCGGGAGCCTTCACGCCGATCGTCTGCCAAGTGCCCCAGTCGCCCGACGTGCCGCCGGTGAAGTCCAGCGCCTTCTTCGGAGAGGTGATCCCCTCGGGAAACACCGGCTCTATCCGCACCGTCACGCCGCTGCCGGGGTCGGCGTCGAGGCGGACCGCGATCTCGTGGTCGCGCGCCCTGCCGTCAGCCCTGCGAGGCAGCTTCTCGCCCCGCTTCGCTCCCTCGATCACCGTCAACGACCCCGGCACTACCGTCACGCCCGCCGACATGTCGTCGTCTTCGATGCGCACCGTGAAAGTGCGCACCACGGTCCCGTCGGGGTGCGCCCTGCCGTAGCCGGAGGTCATCGTCACCGTCACGGTCACCATCTCGTCGCCGAAATCGTCGTCGTCCTTGGCGGCGAAGCCGACTGTCTGGGTCCCCCGGTATGTGAGTTCGCGGGCGCCGGCCGACTTCTTGAACGTGAGCGTCACTTGGCCGTCGTCGTCGCCGTCTCCCGCCAAGGCGAGCTTGGCGGGATCGCTCACCGCCACAGTCACCACCACATCGCGGGCGCTCTTGGGCGGCTCGCTCAACTCGACCGCCACCTGATGCACGGTCGGGTCGCCTTCTTGGATCGTCGCCGCGGCATCGTTGGTGGTCAGCTCCGCCTTCTTGCCGTCGGTCTCGAGCCCCTCGAACTCGATGCGCTTGCCGCCATCTGTGGCCTCGTTGCCAGCCGCCTGGCGCACGATCAGCCGGTCCTTGGGCAGCACACGCACCCGCACGGTCTGCGGCCCGAGGGTCAGCCCGACCCCGTCAGGCGTACCCGGATCGGCGTCGATGCCCGCAGAGCCGTCCGGCGAGAACACCGACAGCAGCTCCACATCCAGATAGCGCCCCCCAGTCGCACGGCTCGAGTCATCGATCGACCTGATCTCGAGCAGCCCCCCATTGCGCAGGCTCAAAGGCGCGGTGAAGGTCACGACGAACTCCGCGCCGTCCACCTTCGACTCGTCCACACCGTCGGTGGACAGGTCGTCCGCGGGCCCCTCGACGCTGATGGCGCCCTGCCTGCCGACCCTGTAGTGCACGCCGTGGACGCCGCCGGTGACCCGCACCCGGGCAGCCACCGTCTCGCCGACGGCTGCGTCCCTGCTGCCCCTGAGCGCGAACCCGACGTGATTGCCTTCCTCGATCACCCGCGGCCGCTCGAGGCTCGTGCCGCCCGCAGGCACGTAGAAACCCGCCGTCAGCCCCGGCACCGCGTCGTCGTCGGCCACATACGCCGCCATGTCAGGCAGGGCGATCCCGTCGTCCACCCCGCCCGTCGTCGTGCCCGCCGCATACGGCGAACTCGCGCGGAACGCCGCCGAATCATCCACAGCGCCCCGTATCGAGTGACCGATCAGCACGTTCTGCTCGCTGTCGCCGTCGCCGTCAGGCTCGGGATACACCGTCACGAACTGCGGCGTGCCGAAATTGCGGCGCGTGAACTCCAGCACCGCCTCCCCCGCAGGCGCAATGCTCCCGCTGGTGAACACCTTCAGCAGACCCACATCGGGCGAGGTCACCACCACCCGCGCCACCACGGGGTCGACCGACGATGTGCAGCGCGGCAGCTCCGCGGTGAACGGGTCGTAATCGCACGCCGGCAGAGCCGCAGACGACCCCGACGGGTCGTGGCTCAAGCTGATTCCGTAGCGCGCCGACGCGCCGCCCTCGGCGATGAACACCCGCGGCTGGGTGAACACCAGCGTCGGCGGGTCGGACTCGGTGATCGTCACCGTGTGCCCCGTCCGGCTGCCCAGGTTGTAGTCGTCGCCGTCGGTCAAGGTCAGGATGATCGTCTCGCCCGCATCAGAGGCGTTGTCGGCGGTGATGGCCACGTCGAAAGCGGCCGAGGCGGCGCCCGCGGGCATCGTGAACGAACCGCTCAGCGCGGTGTAATCGCTGCCCGCCGTCGCCGTGCCCCCCGTCGAGGTGTACGACACCGAGTACGCGGCGTCCAACGCACGCGACGCGTCGACCCGCACAGAAACCGTCGCGCCCTCCCGGCCCTGCGACACCGACGCCGCGAACTCCACATCCGGCGGCGGATCCGCCTCGGCCAAGGTGACGGTATGCGTCTTCTGGCCGCCCAGGCTGTAATCGTCGCCGTCGGTCAAGGTCAGGATGATCGTCTCGCCCGAGTCGTCGGGGCTGTCCTCGGCGATCGGGATCTCGATCTCGGCGGAGGTCTGCCCTGCGCGAATCGTCACCGGGCTCGTCGGCGCCGTGAAGTCCCCCGGCTGCGCCGAGCCCGCGACCGTGAACGCCACAGCGGTGTCCTCCGCCACCGCCCGGGGTGCCTGCACCGTCACCGTTGCCGTCGTGCCCTCCTTGGCCGTCGAGACCGCATCTGAGAACTCGACCGACGTCGCGTCGAAGAGAGTGATGGTGTGACGCACCTGGGTCGTCTGGCGCGTGTTCGGGCCCGCGTCGTAGCCGGCGCCGTCGACGAGCGTCAGGATGATCGTCTCGCCGTCGTCGCTGTCGGTGTCCGCGGTGACGGGGATGCTGAGCGTCGCGGTGGTCTCGCCGGCGCCGAACCGCACCGGGCTCGTCGGCGCCGTGTAGTCCGCTGACGTCGCGGTGCCGCCCAACGTGAACGTCACATCGGTCGCTTCCGCGAACGCATGCGACGCCCGAACCGTGACCGTGACCGTCCCGCCCTCGACGCCCTGCGACGTCGCCGCAGCGAATTCCACATCGGGAAGATCCCTGATGGTGACCGTATGCGTCGTCTGGCTGCCCAGGTCGTAGCCGTCGCCGGCGACAAGAGTCAGCACGATCGTCTCGTCGGCCTCGTGATTGTCGTCGGTGAGAGTCCGCAAAACTATTTCACCCTCAGTCTCCCCCTCCAGAATCGTCTCACTCGAGATCGATGTGGCCGTGAGGATGGTGTAATCAGAGCCGCGCACCGCCGTGCCGCCCAACGTGAAGCTCACGACAGTGTCCGCCTCGACCGCGCTCTCGGCCTCGACAACGATGGTGGCGTAGTACGGAAACTCGAACGGCTCCCCCTCGAAGATCCTGGAGCTGGCGGCCTTGAACTGCACCACCGGCACCGCCGCGCTGTCGTCGTCAGAGATGGTGACGGTGACGAGGTTGGAGGCGCCGGCGCCGTAGCCGGCAGGCAGCGACGCGCCGAGCTGCACCACCACCGTCTCGGCGTCTTCTTCGGTGCTGTCGTCGTTGACGGCGAAGCTGGCGGTGCCGGCTCGCTGGCCGTTGGGGATGCTGATGGTCGAGGCGACGGTGTAGTCGCCGGCCTGGGCGGTGGTGCCCGCGGGGCGAACCTCGATGGGTATCTCCACCGCGCTGCCGGTGTCGTTCGCGGCGGCCAAGGTGGCGGTGACCGTCAGCGGGCCGCCGCCCTCGGTGACCGCGCCCGACGCAGACACCGACAAGCTGACGGGCACCGCTGCGGTGTCGGTGATGTCGGCGGCAGCGACACGGCCCGGCAGGTAGCCGCTGCTCAGCCCGCTCGTGCCTGCTTGCAGCAGCAGCAGTTCCTCGCCGGGATGGCTCCGGTTCTCTGCGGTGCGGTCCGCGACCGCTGTGAGGCGGATCGACCCCTGGGTCTGCCCGTCGGGAATCACGATGGTGCCCGCGGTGGCGCCGCCGAGCACATAGTCGGCGGCTGCGGCCTCGCTGCCGGTCACTGTGGCAACCGGCACGGTCACGTCGCCGCCCGACGCTGCTGCGGGCAGCGTCGCGGTCAGCGTCACCGCCGAGCCCTCCGCCACCGTCGTGCTCGACAGCGACAGATCCACCCGCTCATCGCTCGAAGCGTTGTCTCGGATGATCACCGCCGTCCGGCCCTGCGACGCAGTCTGGCCGGTGGGCAGATGCTCGGGAACGGGCGTCACAGAGAACTGCTTGTTCGACGACGAGGTCGTGTCGGCGGTGATCGGCACCCGCAGCAGCACCCTGCGCTCTCCCGCAGGAATCGTGATCTTGTCGGTCGACCCGTGCACCGCCGTGAAATCGGTGCCCGCCTGCGCCGTGCCGTCCCCGAACGTGAAATGCACCTCCACGTCTTCTCCCAGCGCCCGCGACAGCAGCGCCAACATCAGAACCTCTCCCGCCCGCTCATCCACCGCATAACTTCTTTGGGCAAACGAGAACGTGTACTCGTCGTCGACGATCGTCACCCGCGCCTGCTTGACCGACCCCGCAGTGACCCCCGCCGGCAGGGACTCCTCCGCGATGCTCACCGTGAAGGTCTCGTCAGACGACTCCAGCACCGAGTCGTCCACCGTCGCGATCATCACCGACGCGGTGGTAGACCCCGCCGGGACCGTCACCGAATACGGGCCCGCCGTGAAATCGGCGCCCGGCGCCGCCGTGCCGCGTGCCGACGCCAACTGCACCGTCGTGTCCACCGACCGCGCCCCCGACAGCACCACCCCCACAACCGCCGACTCGCCCTCGGCCACCTCGAAGGTCGCCGCAGAGAGCTCCACCGACACCGCGCCGCCGTCGTCGTCGTTCAGCGTGATCGTGGCCTCCGACGCGCTGCCGATCCGCGCGTCGGAGGGCTGGCTGAGCTGAACCTTGAACGACTCGGCGCTCTCGCCGGCGCCGTCGTCGACGATGTCGACGGTGACCGTCTTGGAGGTGTCGCCCGCAGCGAACTGGAGATAGCCGGCATCGGCGATGTAGTCGCCGGGATGCGCAGCGCCGCTCGCGCCCGTGCCGTCGGCGGTGGTCCAGTACACAGACGCGGGCACCAGGGTGGCGCCGGTCTTGGTGACGGCGACATCGATGGTGCCGTCGCCCTCGCCCGCGGTCGCCGTCGCGGGGCTGAACCCGAAGACGGGACGGTCCGCGTCGTCGGTGATGATGCCGACGGCCGTCTTGTGTGTGGGGTGCAGGCCCGGCGCGGTCTCGCCGCCCTGCGCCGTCGGGGTGCCGAGCGTGACGGTGAAGTAGTGCTCGCCTTCGTAGGTGCTGTCGTCGGCGGTGGCGACGGTGAAGGTTCCGGTGGTGTCGCCTTGCGCGATGGCGACGCTGCCGGTGTCGTTGGCGTAGTCGGCGCCTGTGCCTCCGGCGGCGCCGGCAGCGACGGCGTACGCGGGGTCAGACGGGATGCCGCGTCCGTCGGCGAAGGAGTAGGGGACGCTGATGCCGCCGGTGGGCGCCGCGGCGGGCAGGGTGACGGTGAACGTGATCGGGCTGCCCTCCGCTGCGGAGGGATTCGCGACGGTGACAGCGTCGTTGCCCGTGCCGGTCGTCCCGCCGTCGACGGTGACGCCCTCGCTGCCGACGACGAACACGCCCGAGAGCGCGTACATGGGGCGCAGTTCGGAGTTCGGCTCGCCGGTGCATGCAGCAGCAGACGCTGAATGACCCACATTCGAGTCATTGACCAAAGGGCCGAGCGGCTGTTGCCGGCCGGAGCCGCCGAGATAGCCGACATGCACGAGGGTTGAGCCCATGACCAGCAATTCGTCGCCGCCCACTTGTGGCACTGCGCTGGCGATGCAGTACGAGCGAGTAGAGCTGCGACGATCGACTCTGAAGCCTAGAGACCCGCTCAGGCCGCCCTTGCTTTGGGTGCCCGTCCAGTAGCCGTCGGTGTCGACGGTTGCGGCCGTTCCGTCGGCGTGGCGCGGAGACTCGCTGTCCCAGCGGTCGTTGTCCACGAAGTCCAGTTTGTCGTCGGCGACCTTGCCGCCGCCTACCCAGTAGATCGGGTCGTTAGGGTGGTCGTCGTTCCATGGCCCGAACATGGCATGCTCGCCAGCTACAACAGCCTGCGCTCTGCGCACGATGCGGCCTTGGCTGTCCTCGGTGCCGGTGGAGGCGATGGCCCGGAAGCTGCTCGCATAGGGTTTGAGCGCCTCGACGCCGCCCGCCTTGAGGCCCGCGCCGGTGATCTCGGCGCGGACGAAGGCGTCATAGGTCGCAATGGCGGTGCTGGTCGCAGTGGTTTCCGCGTTGGTGACGTAGAGCAGCCGAAATGTGGCGCCGGGGCTGAGGCCTGGGGGCAGCAGCGGCCAGCTTTGGGGAACCTCGATGGCGTCGGTATCGCCGCCCTCGTCGTCTTCGATGCCGAACCAGGCCTGCGCGCCGTCAGCCGCCACATTGACGCCGCCGCCGAGGTTGTGGTCCCAGGGGGCCCTGTCGAGGCCGGCGTCAGCAGGACTCGGGGGGTCGCTCAGGTTCGTGGTCTCGTCGAAGATGGTGATGAAGAACGACTCGTGATATTCCTCGCCGTCGTCGAACCCGTCGCGTGCGTGGAGCTCGAATTGGGCGGTCTGGGCGCCGGCGCCGCGGAACTCCAGGTAGCCGTAGCCGATGTGCGGCGGCGTGTAGCGGTTGGAGGGCTCATAGGCGACGCCCGTGCCGGTCGCGGTGATGACGAAGTCGTTGTGGTGGGGCGGCCACGCGACGTTCGCGCTGGCGCGCGGGCCGCGGACGCTCGTGACCACGCGCCGCTCGCCGATGTCGTTCGGCCAGGCACCGCCGTTCCCCGGCGGATCCAGCTCTGCTGGATCGTCGGTCTCGTCGGTTGTGTCCGGGATGTGGCCGTTGGCAGTCGCCTGGAGCTTGAGCGGCACGCGGACGTACTCGCCCTCGGCCAGGGCGCGGCTCAGCGTGATCGTCAGGGAGCGGTCGACCAGCGCGGCGTTCCCCTCCACCATGACGTTCGAGATCGCAGTGCTGCTGTTCGTTGTCCGGACGCCGTCGCCTGCCATGGTGATGGTCGAGGCGTCGTCGTCCACCACGGTCAGGTCATAGGTGACGTCGTCGAGGCCGCTGTAGTTGCTGTCCGCAGCGCTGATCACGTCATGGGTGACGGTGATCACCGAGTTCGGCGCGTCAGCGCTGTTGACCACCGGGCGGATGGTGACGTTCTGGGGTTCCTGCCAGTTGGCCGTGGTGAAGACACGATCCGAGGTGTTGATCGTGTTCGCGACGCTCGCTGGGGAGACGGTCGTGCGGACGGTGACCGAGCCGCTCGCGGGCATCGCGCTGAGGCGGATTCCGTAGGTGTACCCGCTGGTGCCCTCGCTCATCCACCCCGCCTCGTCGTCGACGATGGTGATGCCGGCGGCCGCCTCGTTGAGGTCCATGAAGTAGCTGCGGTTGGTGGGCTGCGTGCTGTCGCAGGCTCTGGCGGCGCAGGCGCCGCCTGCCAGCGTCTCCGCCCCGCCTGCGTCATGGGTCACGAACCAGTAGGGCTTGGAGCGGTCCGACTTCTCGGGAACCAGCGCCTCGAGCCGGTGGCTGATGCTGTCGCTGTCGCTGATGGCGGTCACCTCGAGGGTGGCCTCCTGCGCGTTCGCGCCGGTGAACGTGACCGCGCCCTGCGAGTTGCGCTGCGCCGTGTCGGGCGTGTCCGCATAGGAAACGCCCGTGTCGCTGCTCGCCGAGTCCAGCGCGACGGTGAAGTTCGTGCCGAGCTCTGCGCCGAGGAACCGCAGCGGCACCGTGATCGACTCGCCGGCTGCCAGCGGGCGCTCGAGCTTCACGAGGAACTTGGCAGTGTCGTTGGTGTTGTTCTCCATCGCCTGGTCGTCCTCGGTGGCAGCAGCCAGCACGCGGACCCGGGTCGGCTCGTCGTCGTCGGTCACCCGCACCGGCAAGTCGGGGATGGAGATGTCGTTGCCCGTGCCGGCAGGGTCATACACAGCGGCGTCGCCAAAGCTGCTGCCGCCGAAGACAGCGTCGTCGACGAGCACCTTGAACTTGAGATTGCCCGCGACGGTCCCGCCCGGGGTGTCCACCGCGTTGTCGACCGAGGTGACCGTGAACTCCTTGGCGCCGGTGGCGCCCGACTTCCAGTAGCCCACCACGTACTCGGCCCGCACCGCGTCGTGGTTTTGATTGCCGCGGGGCCAATAGTCGCGCGACAGCGAGCTGTTGATGCGGGCGAACGGGCCCATCGACGACGAGCCGGTCGCCACGCCCGTCTCGGTGTAGGCAACCACCACGATGTCCGACGTGGGCGCGGTGGTGACATCGATGCTGAACGTCGCGCGGCGGTCGCGGCCGTCGCCGTTGCGGGAGTCCTCCATCACCGACAGCGCTCTGCCCCCGGGAATGGTGACCGTCGCGCCCGTGCCGGTGAGGGTGGTGTCGGCTTCCGGCTCGGTGATCGTCACCGTCCAGTCGCCCAGGATCGTGCCGCCCGTGCAGTCAGCAGTGGTGCACAGCCGCACCCCGAACGTCTCATCGCCGGCGCCGTCGCTGTCGGCGTTCGCCGTCACCTCGAAACGGATGCGGCCATAGACCGAATCGGGATAGGCCCTCGGGCCCGCAGCATCGGGAGGTATCTGCTGCGCCGCGCCGCGCAGATTGGCGGTGGTGGCCGTTATGTCACCGGCCTCAGCGGTGAACGAGCCGCTGACGCTCGTGTGGAGGTAGTACTCCGGCCGGGTGGGAATGTTCGTGATCCGAAAAGCGCGGGTCTGCCCCTCCGCAATCGTGACCCGATGCAGAACCGCCTGCGAGGTGACCTGCTGCGCCCCCGCCTCAGACGGCCCGTCGGCCAACGGCAGCCCCACCGGCACCACCGCCAGCAACGACCCCAGCAACGCCACCGCCAACGCCGCGGCCAGCGGCCGCCGCACGCCGCCGCGGCCCCAGCCGCCCGTCACGCCAGCAGCTCGCCCACGGGGGGGGGGGGGGGGGAAAATACGCGGGTAACACCAGCACGCCGCCCAAATGCGGGGGGGGGGGGATTCGGTTGCCTGTTTGCCTGAAAGGCCGCGCAAACGCACCGTCAGCTCCGACATGCACCTCGACCTCTCTGCCTTCACATCCGGACGCGCGCACAACGTACTCGCACCAGAAACACCTCAAACGCCACGCCTGAAACCAGTAGTGAACCAGCACCAGCGGCCCAAAGCAATACCCGCCCGCCCTGCCGCGGCGGCGCGGCGCCGGCCCGCGCTGCGACGCCCGCGCCCGCCAGCATCGCGGTCGAGCCGCCCAAAGCTGCGCCCGCTCGGCCCGTCCGCAGCGCCAGCCGGTCCGCCCCCAGCAACCGATGCCCCGCGATCCGCCCCGTGCTCGCTGACCGACAGATGCCGAAAATGACTTTCGTTCCTCAACCCGGCGGCCTATGGTCGGCTGGCGGCCCTGCCCCGCACCGTCAAGGAGCCCGCCGTGTCCGAAGCCGAGCGTTCCCGCACCGAAGCCGCCGTGAGTACCATTTCCACCGTGCCCGAAGGGTCCGAGAGCGACGCCCCGACTGGGTCACCACCAGCGGAGGCCCCAGCCACGCAGGCCGCAACGCCAGCAAGCTCGCCGCCCGCGGACTCGCCCAGCGTGCCCGCAACGGCCGCTCCGGCAGCCGGCACCGCGACCTCTGCAGCGAACACGCGGCGGTCGATCGCGCTCACGATCCCGATCCCCACGGCCGTCGTTGGCGCACTCGTTGCAGGCATGTTCGGCCTGCTGTTCTTCAGCCTCAACGGCCTGCGCGCCGACATCGCCAGCACGAACAGCAGAATCGACAGCCTCCGCAGCGACATGACGGGCGAGATCGGCGCACTGCGTGCTGACACCACGGGACAGATCAACAGCCTGCGTGCCGAAACCACGGGACAGATCGACGGCCTCCGCAGCGAGATCGGCGCACTGCGCAGCGACATGAACCAGCGCTTTTCGGAGGTGGACCAGCGGTTCGTCGAGGTCAACCAGCGATTTGCCGAGATCCATGGGATCCTGCTCGGCCACAGCGACCGGCTCGCCCGCATCGAGACCCGCCTCGGCATCGAGTCTCTGGATGCCGCAACTGCCGCCGATGAGGCGGCGGGTCAGCAGCACATGCCGTAACCGGCGAAGCAGCGGCGCCGCATGGGCCATCGCGATCTACCTGTGGGCGACATCGCTGAAGGGCGTGTCGAGCATGAAGCTGCACCGCAACCTGAACATCACTCAGAAGTCGGCCTGCTTCCTCGCTCAGCGGCTGCGCGAAGCGTGGTCGGGCATGGGCGGCGACATGGCCGGACCTGTCGAAGTGGATGAGACGTTCGTGGGCGGGAAGGCGAAGAACATGCACACTGTGGATCTTGAGCGTCGCATCACTGGCCGCGGCGGGATCGAGAGTTTCTGGGCGCTCGCGCGGTCGCGCCGACCGCAATCATTCGTAAGACCGCCTCACGGGCCTTGGCCAAGCTATCTCTAGTGCGGAACGTTATGCGCTAGTGCGGAACATTATGCGCTAGCTTATGTGTTTGGCAGCCTTGATCGACCCCCCCCCCCAACGTGCCGCCGCCGAACCTGTTCACTCCCGACTTCGGGCAGGCGCCGCACATGCTCGTCGGCCGCGATGCACTGGTCGACGACCTCCGAAAGGGACTCAGCGCCGGCCCCGCCGACAGCCGCTTCACGACGCTGCTGCTCGGTGCCCGCGGCTGGGGATCCTGACGGAGGCTGCTGGTTCATTGCCGTTCCAGATGCAACTGGTCGGCGACTATGCGTGGCGCATCGCCGACGCACCGATGAAGCCCATCGACGCGAGCGCGGCTTCTGTCGCTGCCAGGGAGGCCAAGCGGACCATCCACGAGCGCGTGGCGCTGCCGACTTGGCACGGACTCAACGAGACGGAACAGCGCTACATGCGGGCGCTCTCGGAACTCGGCAGCAAAGCTCATCCAAGCCAGATCGCTCACCTCGTTGCCGGGGATCCCAAGACACTGGCCCGCGCTGAGACGCATCTGCGCAACTTCGGCTGCATCACCTCCGGAGACGACGGGACAATCACCATCGGCGACATCATCAACGCCGAAGACATGAGCATCATCATCGAACAGCAGTCGCGCTACGAAATCTCCAGTGCGGCAGCAGGCACCGTGTCCGCGCCAGCGAGATCAACATCGGCGCGCCCTCGATGCAACGCCTTGATGCCGCGGGGCAAGCACGCTGCGTGCTGCCCAAGGGGCATGCAGGCGGGCATCGTTCCCGATAGCCGAGCGCCAGCTTGCGCAGACCAGAGTCTTCCTCTGCGCCGGGACGCCGATGGGGCCTGCCTTCCATCACGGCTTCCACGCTGCCGTCGCTGGACCCGCCCAAGCATCTGGTGTCGTAATCCCTGGCTGTGTGCTGAGGGCTAGATTTGGCGCGGCTGCGGAGCGAGCCTTCGCTTGTGTCGCACAAGTGCATATTTCTGGTATATTCGCTTGTATGACATCCGCAGCGTTGCCGATCCGCACCCCCATGCAAGCCGGGCGCATCGTCCAGCAGTTCCGCCGCCGACAGCACCGCACACAAGCGCAGCTCGCGGCTGACATCGGCCGCTCTCAGGCGACCATCTCACGCCTCGAAACCGGTCTCCACCAGACCACGCTCGGTGATCTCCTCAGCGCACTTCACGCGCTTGACGTCGAAGTGTCACTGAACGAAGACGACAGCCAACCGGTGTCCGCATCAGACGACATCTGAACTTGCCGTGCCTGCCTCTGCGTCACACCTGCATGTGTTTCTCCACGGCACACTGGTCGGCGTAGCCGTGCGGCTGCGGCGCGGTGCCGTGCATCTCGCATGGGACCACAGCAGCGGATTTGCCCCAGAGGACTTGTCACAGTCGTTCCATGGCAACGCACGAGGGAACCTGGACATCACAGACTGGATAGATGGGCTGCTGCCAGACAACCCGCGCACCAGATCTCGATGGGCGCAAGACCTCCAAGCAGCATCAGCGGCACCGTTTGACCTGCTGTGCACGCGGGCAGGCTTGGAATGCGCCGGAGCGGTCCAGTTCCACCCGCAGCCGGCATTGCCAGACGCTCAGCAAGGCACACTGGTCCATCTGACCGAGGACGAGGTCGCCCATTTGCTGCGAACCGTCATACCCGACTCCGGCGATGACGCAGACCCGCTCGGCGCCCCTGGGCTCGGGGAACTCAGGCTGTCGCTCGGCGGCGCGCAAGCCAAAATGGCGCTCCGCCGAGACGGTGCAGGCTGGCATCTGCCGACCGGGTCGCTTGCCACGACGCACATCCTGAAACCGCAGAGCGGCCATCGCAATCCCGGCTGTCGTGAGTCCATTGCCGTAAACGAGCATGTGTGCCAGACCGCTGTGAGCGCGGTCGGTGTCGCCACGGCGTCTACCACGCTTGAAATGTTCGACGGGGAGCCGTGCATCGTTGTCGACCGCTACGACCGCTCTTCTGTCGGCGCCGTCGGCGACGAGGTGGGCAGGCTGCACAGCGAAGATTTGTGCCAAGCTCTCGGTTTCGCCTCCGAGTTCAAATATCAGCGAGACGGCGGACCGACGCCTGAGGCGATACTCCGGTTCCTCCGCCAGGCAAGCGACAAGGACGACGCACACGAGTTCTTTCTCGGCATTTACGCGAACTGGCTGATCGGCAATACCGACGGGCACTCCAAGAACTACAGCGTGCTGCTCCACGAAGGCGTAGCGCGCCTCGCTCCGCTGTATGACCTGAGCAGCGCTCTGCCCTATCTCGCACCAGGCACGCCACCACGCCCGGCTATGCGGTTCGCTGACGGCTCCCCCGACAGCCTCGCCGCATGGTCCGTCGCCGCGGAACGCCTACGGACCGGGGTCGTCTATGACGAACTCGAATCCATAGCGAAACGGCTTCCCGACGCTCTCGAAGCCGCTGCGGATGCCTGCCCGTCTTGGGCGCAACTCACGGCGCGCGACATCAGCGAACAAGTCGCAGCACGAGCACGTCGCGTGTTCAGCGAGAGTCGGCGCTCTGGCCCAGCCGTTGCCCCTGTCACGGAGCCAGAGACACGGCCTTCGTCTGCTGGCGGGAGCGGCGTCTGTGGTGTCGTCGTCGGAAGCACCGGCGATCCGTGCCTGCTGTATCGCGGGCATCACGGACGGCACCGCTCGAAGCTCCCCGGGCGGAAGTCATGACAGCAGGCGAGCGTCCACTCACTGCCGCCGATGTCGGAACGGCCGTACGCTCTGCGCGGCGGCATGCATTGATGACCCAGCAACGTCTCGCCGACATGTCACAAGTGTCGCGTCAGCTCGTGAACCGGCTCGAGCAAGGCGACGCGTCGATCACCGTGCGTCCAGCGCTCAGCGTGCTCAAAACGCTCGGGTTGCGGCTAGCCGTGAGTGGGCCACCCGATCCGTCTGACGCTCAACCATGAGCATCCCTCGCAGCAGCTGCTCTCGACGTTCGCTGCTCACAGCGCGGGCGAGCTCAGCGGGTCGTTTGCCGGACTGTCGCCCATTCACCTCTGAACGACAAAACGGGCGTCGGCACTTGTTGAGTTGTCGTTAAGCTGCATGTGAGCGACAACTCTTGGGGTGGTGGCTGTGGGGCGCCACGAGCGGAGATTCTGGGACGGCAGGCTTCAGGTTTCGCGGGCAGCACAGTCATCGGACCCTGCACGCGAGTGCTTCGACGCCTTTGTCCCTCATCCGATCAACGGCTGGGAACCCGACCTGCGCGCCGACACTTGGCGGCAAGTGTCGATGGCCGCCGAGCGCTGCGCTGATCTTGCGGACGCAACACGAAGCCGGCCGCTCGCCGCCGAGTGGCTGCTGGATCGTTCGGAGAGCATCGCATCCAGCACGATCGAGGAGATACGCCCCTCTGCTCGCCGTGTCGCCCGCGCGGAAGCACAGCTCGAGTTGTTCAGCGAGATGCCGCCGACCGCAGAGATGCAAGCCCTGCGCAATGTTGCCGCGACCCAAAGAGCCATGGAGATGGCGGCCGCCGGCACTGACCTCAGCGTCGCCGGCCTGTGCGAGATGCACGCCACGCTCATGGGCGAGCACGACCCCATAGCCGGCCGGATTCGAGACCGCCAGAACTGGATCGGCAGCGGCGCTCTCGGGAGCCCGCTTGAAGCCCGTCACGTCGGTCCGCCGCCAGAGTTCGTCGACGGACTGCTCGATGATCTCGTCGCGTACGTCAACCGAGACGACGATCTCACGATTGTGCGCGCCGCGATCGCGCATGCCCAATTCGAGACGATCCACCCATTCCCGGACGGCAACGGCCGCACCGGCCGAGCCTTAATCCAGTTCATGCTTCGTCGAGACGAGGTGATGGGAGACGGAGCGTTGCCGGTCAGCGCTGCGCTCATGCTGCACAAAGAGCGCTACTTCGATGCGCTCGACGAAGTTCGCGTTGTGTGTCCCGCCGATGATCCAGGGCGATCACGGGGGTATCGCCCCTGGATCGAACTGCTTGCCCAAGCGACTGCCCACGCCTGCACGCTGCGCGGGCGGCTCATCGAGCACGTCAACGCCCTGTCACAACGCTGGGCAGACCAGGCTCGCCAAGCAGGCATCCGTTCATCGAGTGCCGCCGCCAAGCTGCTGGACGCACTCCCGCTGCACCCGGTCGTCACAGCCGACAGCGCATCCGCCTTGCTCTCAGTCGATCTGAGAACAGCTCAGCGCGCCGTCGCCCGGCTCTCCAAAATCGGCATCTTGGAGCAACGCAGCGCAGGCCGCCGAAACCGGGTGTTCGAGTGCGGCGACATGATGGACGCGTTCACCGAGTCAGTCCGTGAGCAGCCCGCTTCCAACCTCACGCTGTCTGCGCCTGTCAGGACACCAGGCCCGTCCCTTCCAGACAGAGGCGGCGAGGCGGCCCAGAGGCGCCATCTGAGCCGTGTCACGGAGTGAGTCGGAGCGGCGTCCGAGCTGATCGGTCGGCTAGATCGCTTCTTGCCAGGAGCCGTCCCGCAGGCGGCGGATGCGCTCCTCCATCGGCGGGTGGGTGGTGAACAGGCCCTTGAAACCCATGCGGCGGCTGGCCAGCGGGTTGGCGATATACATCTGGGCCTGGTTGGGATCGGCCAGGCTGGGCACGGTCTTGGAAGCCGAGTCGAGCTTCTCGAGCGCCCGTGCCAGCGGTTCGCCGTCGCCGATCAGGCGCGCCGCGGTGCGGTCTGCTTGGTACTCGCGGCTGCGGCTGATGGCCATCTGCAGCAGCATCGCGGCGATCGGCGCCAGGAAGATGAGCAGGATCTCGCCGAGCGGGTTCCGGTCGCCGTCACGGCTGCCGCCGCCGAAGATCAAGGCGAACTGTGCCATGCGGGCCGCGAACGTGATGATCGTGGCCACCGCGGCGGCTACCGAGCCGATGAGGATGTCACGGTTGCGGATGTGTGCCATCTCGTGGGCCAGCACGCCCCGGATCTCGTACCAGCTGAGGTTGCGGATGAGCCCTTCGGTCACGCAGACGGCGGCGTTGCGAGGATTGCGGCCAGTGGCGAAGGCGTTCGGCTGGGGATCGGGTGAGACATACAGCCGGGGCATCGGCAGGCCCGACAGCGTGGTCAGCTCACCCATGATCCGCCAGTAGTCGGGAAGCTGGTGTGGCTGAACCTCTTGGGCCCGGGCCGAGCGGATCGCAAGCTTGTCGCTGAACCAGTAGCTGCCGCCCACCAGCGCCAAGCCCAAGACGACGGCGATCGTGAGGCCGCCCTGGCCCCAGAAGCTGCCGATCCACAGGATCAGGCCGGCGAGGCCAGCCAGAAGAACGGTGGTCTTGGCTGTGTTGCGCACGTTGTGCAGCACCTCATTTCGGACGCTGTGCGGTCGGCATTGAGGCTAGTGACAGCAGCCGGATTCGGGACTGTCCTTCGGGACGGTCTCTGTCTTTGCTGCCGGGCTGTTCAGGGGCCGAGCGTGGTGATGGGGATCACGGCAATGCCGTCTTTGCGCTGGTAGCTGTAGCCTGAGGCCACGATGACGCCGAGGGCGCGTGGCGGGCCGGCGGCGTCTGAGGCGATGGTGTCGGCGAGCTTGCGCAGCGAGGTTGCTGCGTGTTCGATCGCTGCTTGGCCGCCGAGCTTGACTTCGAAGGCCATCCAGTCTCCGTTGCGCAGTTCGATGACAGCGTCCACTTCGAGGCCGTTGCTGTCGCGGTAGTGGAACACCGTGCCGCCTAGCGGATCCGCGTACGCACGCAGATCGCGCACCACCAACGACTCGAACGCCAGGCCGCAGAACTCGAGGTCGCTGCGAACCCGGCGCTCGTCGATTTCCAGTGCGGCAATTGCGAGCGATGGGCAGGCGAAGTGACGCTTGGGCGCCTTGCGCAGCCGTGCGCGTGACCGCAGCCGGACCGACCACGCCGGCTGGTCCTCGACCACATGGAGCCGCCCGAGCGTTCGCAGGTACGCGCTCACGGTGTCGGGGCTCAGCGGAGTGTCTCCGCGGGTATCGGCGCACAGGGTGGCCATGTTCGCGTCGGTGGCCACGTTGCGGCCCAGCGAGGTGAGCAGCCGACGGACACGGATCGGGTCGTGCTGGCGTTCGGCGACGCCGGGCACGCTCGTGCGGCTCGCCTCTTCCACGTAGTCGCGGCTGAACCGCTGCGCGTCGGCCGCGGAAGCGTCGAGGATGCCCGGCCAGCCGCCGCGGCACATCATCTCGATGACATCGGCAAGTTCCTCTTGCGCGCTCGCGGTTGTCACCGGTTGCTTATCGGCGAGCGCTGCCAGCGACGTGGCGCCGCTGGACTCGCCGCTCTCGAACAGCGACATCGGGCGCATCCGGATGCGCGACACGCGACCGATGCCGCTGTGGCGGGTGATGTCATCGGCGGGGACTGCCGAGCCCGTCAGGATGAACCGACCAGGCCGGCGGCCGTCGTCGGACGCTCGGCGGGCGTGGTTCCAGATGGCCGGCGCGACCTGCCACTCGTCGAGCAGCCGCGGCTCGGGCCCCTCAAGCACCCCGGCGGGGTCGATCTCGGTCGCAGCCAGGGCATTTGCATCGATGTCGAACAGCACCTCGCTGCGGGCGTGCTGGCGAGCGGTCTCGGTCTTGCCCACAGCCCTGGGGCCTTCCACCACCACCATGGGCACCGCAGCCAAGCGTTCGCGCAGCATCTGATCGGCAATGCGGGACCGGTACTGCATGCTGACGCTCCGTCGCTCGTTTCCGACGCACAGGTATGGTCACGAACGAGGATACCGGACTTTGCAGGTGTTCTGTACGGTGATTTGCAGGGCTGCTGTGACGTGATTTGCGGGCAGAGCGCAGATCTACCTGTCTGGCGGTGGGTCGCCGAGGTACTGCTGACGGGGGTCAGTTCTTGGCGTCGACCAGGCGCCAGTCGTCTGAGCCGGGGCTGTAGCGGCCGCGGAAGTCGGGGTCGTAGGCCGCGGCCAGCTCGGCGGCGCGGCCGATGGATGATCGATATGCGTCGATGATGGCGTCCTCGGCGTCGTAGTCGAAGGGGTCCTGCATGCGCCGCTCCTTCGTGCTGCCGCGCCGGACCGGGTTCTCGTAGAGGTCGCGGGCCGTCATGCCGACAGCTTCGACGACGCCGACCTTGTCGCGGTAGCCCAGCTCGGCGATCATCAGATCGGGCGACATCGATCGGTGCAGCGAGTTCTCCTCGCCGAGGAACGGGCGGGCCGGCGTCGCGAGCTCCTCGGGGAGGCTCACGATGTCGAGCTCGACATCGAGCGCGGCCGCAATGACCTCGATGGTCTGGCGGGCGGTGAGGGTGTGCTCGTCGCTGATGTTGTACGCCTTGCCGGCGGCAACGTCGGGGTGATCCGCGGCCAGCGTGAGGGCGTGGCCGGCATTGGGGCCGTACGCCGCAGTGCGCAGGGTGAGGCCGCCGTCGGACACGATGATCCGGCGGCGGCCGTCGATGATGCGCCGCACGATCAGCCACTCGCGGGGGTTGATCTGACCCGGCCCGTAGATGAGCGGGTAGCGGAAGATGGTGGCGTTGGGGTGGTGCTCGAACAGCACGTCCTCGGTGGCGACGATCTTGGCCACCTTGTCGTTGGCGTCGTTGACTGCTCGTTCGGCCGATTCGCGCAGCGGGGAGAGCAGGCCGCGTGGCCAGTTCTGCGCCGGACGCGCATAGCCCTTGTAGACGGGGATGCCGCCGACGGCGATGAACTGGCCGCAGCGGCCGACGAAGTACGGCGCCAGGTCGCGCAGCCGCCCGTACATCGCGTACACGACATCGAAGGTGGCGTTGCCGAGGGCCTCTTCCACTTCGGCGATGCGGAACGGGTTGGTGTGGACGTGCGGGACTTCGGACTCGGGCGGGAGGGTGTCAACCTCGTGGCGCCCGGTGTGCAGGACCGTGATGTCGTACCCGCGCTCGAACAGCCCGTTCACCACGCCAGGCCCCGTCGGCCCCGTGCCGCCGATCACCAACGCTGTACGAGTCACCGGCTCATGCTGTCAGGTCGGGAGTCATCACGGCAGGGCTAGTGAGGGTGGTAGCCGCTGTCGATGTAGAGCGTGGGCAGGTCGAGGTCGCGGTACATGCGGACGTTGCGCATGTCGTCGTCGATGGCGAGGCGGGGCGTGTAGCCGCACTGCAGCAACGCTTGGGTCTGCTCGCCCTTGAACAGCGGCGACGGCTGGAAGTCGCCCATCGGGCGCATGATGAGCAGGTCCCAACGGACCTTGTGCTTGACGAGCCAGTCGAGGGTTGCGCCCGACACCCAGGTCGGCCGGGAAGTGAGGGCCACCACCACCAGCTCGGGATTCAGCAGCACCAACAGCTCGAAGACCTCGTCGAGCACGTCGTCGTCGCCCACGTCGGCGAAGAACGAGTCCCAGTCGCGCCAGGGCCCGTCGAGGTGGTGCTGGCGGTGGGAGGCATCGGCGAGCACGCCGTCGATGTCGACGATCACGCAGTCGCCCGGCGGCACCGGCCCGTCCCGCCACCACCAGTACGCCGGCCAATCGCCCTCGGCAACCGACGCGGCAAAGGTCCGCTTGTGCCTCGGGCCCTTCGCCATTTCCAGCTCAGTCTTCGCTGGGGGCTTCGGCTGCGCGGGTGCGGATTTCCTCCACCACGCCCGCGTCGGCCAGCGTGGTGGTGTCGCCGAGCTGGCGGCCTTCGGCCACGTCGCGCAGCAGGCGGCGCATGATCTTGCCTGAGCGGGTCTTGGGCAGGTCCGGCACCAGCACCACCGCCTTGGGCCGTGCGATCGCGCCCAGCTTGGTCGCGACGTGCTGGCGCACTTCGGCGCGCAGCTCATCGGTGGCGTCGTGGCCGCCTCGCAGGATCACGTAGCCCACGATGGCCTGGCCGGTGGTGGCATCGGTTGCGCCCACCACGGCGGCCTCGGCCACCGACGGGTGGTCGACCAGCGCCGACTCCACCTCGGTGGTGGAGATGCGGTGGCCCGACACGTTCATCACGTCGTCGACCCGGCCGAGCAGCCACAGGTAGCCGTCGTCGTCGAGCTTGGCGCCGTCGCCGGCGAAGTAGCGGCCCTCATAGGTGCTCCAGTAGGTCTCGCGGTAGCGCTCGGGATCGCCCCAGATGCCTCGCAGCATCGACGGCCACGGCTCGGTGATGGTCAGGTAGCCGCCGCCCCGCTCGACCGGGTTGCCGGCGTCGTCCACTAGCTCCACCGTGATGCCTGGCAGCGCATGGGTGGCCGAGCCGGGCTTGGTGGTGGTGACGCCCGGCAGCGGGGTGATCATGTGGCCGCCGGTCTCGGTCTGCCACCACGTGTCCACGATGGGGCAGGTGCCCCCGCCGATGTGGGTGTGGTACCACATCCAGGCCTCGGGGTTGATGGGCTCACCGACCGTGCCGAGCACCCGCAGGCTGGACAGGTTGTGGCGCTCGACTTCGCCCGCGCCCCACTTCATGAACGTGCGGATGGCGGTGGGGGCGGTGTAGAGCTGGGTCACGCCGTAGCGCTCGATGATGTCCCACAGCCGGTCCTTGGGCCAGCCCGCCCGATCGCCGTCGCGGAACTCGGGGCGCGGCGTGTCGGGCGTGCCCTCGTACATCACCGACGAGGCGCCGTTGGCCAGCGGCCCGTACACGATGTAGCTGTGACCGGTCACCCAGCCGATGTCGGCCGCGCACCAGAAGACGTCGACATCGGGCTTGAGGTCGAACACGTAGCGGTGCGTGAACGCCACCTGGGTGAGGTAGCCGCCGGTGGTGTGCATGATGCCCTTGGGCTTGGCCGTGGTGCCTGAGGTGTACAGCAGGTACAGCAGATCCTCGGAGTCCATGTGGGTGGGCGGGCAGTCAGCCGAGGCGCCCTCCATCAGGTCGTGGTACCAGTGATCGACGCTGTCGTTCCACGACACGTCCTGGCCTGTTCGCTGCACCACCACCACGTTCTCGATGGTGGTCGTCGCTGCGACTGAGGCGTCGGCGGTGTCTTTCAGCCCGAACGGCTCGCCCCGCCGGTAGCCGCCGTCGGCGGTGATGAGCAGCTTGGCCGACGCGTCGTCGATGCGGTCCGACAGCGAGTCGGCCGAGAACCCGCCGAACACCACCGAGTGGGCCGCGCCGATGCGGGCACACGCCAGCATCGCCACCGGCAGCTCGGGGATCATCGGCATGTAGATGCACAC
>JAJEBN010000036.1 GCA_022822525.1 Acidimicrobiia bacterium
GCCCGCGACCCCCAACTGCTCGCAGCACAACGCCGAGAACGAGCCCGAGTCAGATCCGAAAAAGGCCGGCAATGGGGACGACCCGCCACCCCCAAAGCCGCATGACCCAACCCCCCGAACGTTTGCGGACACCCCACTAGCGGGCTGGGGTGTCGCTTGATGCGGTGAGCCTGTCTTGAGTCCCTTCAGCACCCCTCGGTGTGGAGATGTCGCTATGGCCATCTTGCCACTGCGAATCGTCGTCAATGTGACCGCGGCCTCGCTGGGAGGCGCTTCGGTCGTCGCAGCCTTGTCGACGGACGCGTCCCGGTGTGTTATGGCATTGCGAAGCGCAACGGATGTGGACAACGCGGCAGTTGGTACTGCTGGCACGTATCGGCTTGCAGCCGCCACAAGGTGGCTAATGCAGAACGACGCTGCCGTGACGCGACGCCTCGAGAGAGCGGACGGGGCAACGTTGCGTTGGTCCTTCAACCCGCAAACAGGGCGCGAGCGAGATCATGATCGATCGCTTTCGCCCGTGCTGCCGTTACTGCTACCTCGGCGTATACAAGACCCGCTGTATCCCTTTCAGCGCCGAGGTGTTGCGTTCCTGCTCCGGAACCGGCGCGCTGTACTCGCCGATGACATGGGCCTGGGCAAGACCGTGCAGGTGATCGCTGCTCTTCGACGCCTGTATCGGTTCGGACGCCTTCAGTCGTGCTTGGTCGTCGCACCCCGGACGCTGCTCGTCAACTGGCGAAGGGAGTTGAGTAAGTGGGCTCCCGAGCTCGCGGCCGAGGCTCCCGACTTTCGGGACAGCGGCTTTACGATGGCTTTCTGGCGCGGTGTTCTGGCTCGGTCGCATGTCGTCTTGGCGACCTATGAAGAAGTGCGCGACCTGTGGCCATACCTCGAAGAGAAACCGCCTGAGCTGATCGTCGCCGACGAGGCGCATCGACTCCGCAAAGCCGACTCTCAGGTGAGCCAAGCTGTACGCCGGATCAACTCGGACAGGCTCTGGCTACTCACCGGTACGCCAGTGGAGCGCGATGCTGCGGACTTGGCTTGCTTGCTTTCGCTGCTCGAGCCACGACGGTACGCGATTGACGATGACCGGCTTGGGCTCGATGTGCTGCGAAGCCGTGTCCGCCCCTACCTGCTGCGGCGCACCAAGGAATCGGTGCTCCCCGAGTTGCCCACCGCAACTGAGCACACAGCCGAGTGTGAATTGCTCCCGACTCAGCGCGATGCCTACGACGAAGTCATTCGAAGCCTGTCATCAAGTGGCTCGGCGGAGTTCTTGGCGCTGTTCAACAGTCTGCGATCGATCTGCGACTGGGAACCGGTCTCGGGTGACAGCGCAAAGCTTGATCGCGCTGGCGATCTGGTGCAGGCCGGCGCTGCACATGGACGCAAGACCGTCGTGTTCTCGTTCACAGTTGGCCCGCTTCGACAGTTCACCGAGCGGATGCGACGCGCCGGTATCGGCTGCCAGCTGTTGATAGGCGAGCAGCCACTGGAGGCGCGCGAGCGCGCCATCGCAAGATTCAAGAGTGATCCTGGGTGCGCTGCGCTTGCTGCATCGATGCGCGTCGGCAGCGAGGGCCTGACGCTGACGGAGGCGACTCAGGTGGTGTTCATCAACCGGTGGTGGAATCCGTCGGCCAACGCGCAGGCGATTGATCGTGTCGTGCGCATCGGACAAACGCAGCCAGTGGATGTCCACTACCTCACGTGCGTCAACACAGTGGAAGATCGGCTCCAGCCGCTGCTGGACCGCAAGTCGTTGACGTTCGACGAGCTGATTGACAAGCTGCGACACGACCGGCAGGTCGCTGCGGAGTTGCTCAGATGACCACGGCAACCCGGCCTGCGACGAGGCGGGCCAAACGCGGTAGGAAATCGCCGCTCAGAACATCCGGAGCCGCTATCGGATGCAGCTGGCCGAACCGAGATCGATAGTGCGGTCCCAATCTCGATGGCCGAGATGGCTCAGCCAGCGAGGCTGCGCCGGCTTCTACGATGGCCTTTGTGGGGCCGCGAGCGGAGGGCACAGCGGAATCTGGGGACTGGCTCGTAAGGGTCCAGGGAATCCGCAAGTGGAAGCGAAGGAGCGAGCGGGCACCGCACAAGCCGTTGCTGCTGCTGCACGCCCTGGCTCAGCTTCACCATGATCGCGTCTCCCGCCTGCCGTATGAACAGGTCGGGCCGAAGTTGCGTGGTTGGCTCGACGAGTTCGGACCCCAACGCAAGGTCCAGCACCCTGAGCAGCCGTTTTGGCGCCTGCAGAACGACGACGGCTTGTGGTCTGTTAGGTCTGCGGCACCTATCCAATCCGGCCAGCCCGGCGACGGGGTGCTCCGCAAGGCGCAGGCCATCGGATCGCTCTCGCCGGAATTCGCCTCGGCTCTGCTCGATGATCCTGCGTTGATGCTTGCGGTAGCACGGTCGCTGCTGTTCTCCAATTGGCCCGAGAGCCTGCACTCGAGCATCTGCGAAAGTGTCGGTTTGGACGTTGACGGAGTTGAAGCATCGCTCGCCCAGCGGCGGGCCAGCGCACTCCCCATCCCCGCGCGCCGCCGTGACCCCGAATTCCGGATCAAGGTGCTGCGGGCTTACGAATACCGATGTGCCATGTGCGGATTCGACGGTCGACTCGACAGCACGACAGTGGGCCTTGAGGCCGCTCACATCAGGTGGTGGGCTGAAGACGGCCCCGATGTCACCCCGAACGGCCTGTGCCTCTGTGCCATGCACCACCAGCTCTTTGACCGCGGCGTGCTCGGGCTGACGAGCGATCGCGAGGTGATGGTCTCGGCACTCTTCATCGGCAGAGACATCGCTGCCGAGGCAATGGTGACGTCCCTTGCCGGTCGGGAGCTCTTGTTGCCACGCAACGACAAGGACGAGGTCGCCGAGCCGCACCGCAGCTGGCACGAACAGCAAGTGTTTCGCCATCCCGCCCGCTGATCGGCCTGTCAAACCTGGCAGTCCCGGAATCGTGTGGCTGAGCGCGGTCGCAGCATTGCGACCCATGCCGGCCCGGCCTGGTGATGGTGTCGGCGCGTTTCGTAGGCCGAGCCAGCGCAGATGAAGCGATGGTGACGGCACTCGCTGGTCGGGCGGTCCTGCTCTGCGCGACGGCAATGATGAGGTCGTCCAGCTACACCGCAATTGGCACGAGAAGCAGGTCTTTCGCAGACCGGCGCTCTAGCCAACGGGCCGTAGGATCCCAACAGGCCTGATTCCCGGCGCGGGCGACGGCGGATGCGAGAGAGCAATGCGATCGATCACACTGCGCAACTTCCGCTGCTTCGGCGATGAGCCGCAGACAGCCCGCCTCGCACCGTTGACGCTGCTCGTCGGTGAGAACAGCAGCGGCAAGACGTCACTCATGGCGATGGTCCGTGCCATGTGGGACATCGCATACGACGAACGCGCGCCTGACTTCAAGGAAGAACCCTACGATCTCGGCAGTTTCGAGGATATCGCCCACCGCAGCCGTGTTCGAGGCCAGAACGCGAGCGAATTCCAGGCGACCGTCGAGCTCACACCGCCAAAGCGCGCAAGGAACGGCTCGCGTCCCCAATTCTCCCGTCTCGCCGTCGAGTTCGCCGAGAAGTGGTCGGCACCGGTACCTGTGCGTCGGAGAGCCGAAGTGTCGACGAATCCAAACGTTGATGGCGAGCCTGACTTCTGGATCGAGCACCGGACTCCCGACGACGAGACAGAGTCGCTTGACGTTGGGACGCCCGACGGGGCGTGGCGCTGTGTCACCAGCGTGCCGAGAGAGCACACTGCACCCTCGGCCTCGCAGGACCCGCTCGTACCCCTCGAATCGCTCAGCATGCGGCTTCGGTTCGGTCTTCGAGAGGGTCGTTCCAGTCGCTGGAACATTCAGCCACTGGGCAGCTCGCCGGAGCTGACCGAGGACATCGTTGTCGCGCTTGAGAGAGCGGTACCCCTGCGTCGACGCATCGGCAGGGCCGCACACGGCGCCGGCCAGCTGAGGCCATTTGCCAGCGCTCCCGTTCGCTCGCAGCCGCGACGCACCTACGACCCGGTGCGTATCACCGCAGATTCGTTCGGGGACGCAATACCTACCTATCTAGCGCAGATGGAACGACGGACACCCGAGGCATGGCAAGCGCTGAAAGCACAGCTTGAGGAGTTTGGTCGCTCGGCAGAAATGTTCGACGAGTTGAAGATTCGGCGCCACGGCAAGCAGGAATCGGATCCGTTCCAGCTGCAGGTTCGCCGATCAGCGAGCCCCACCGCGGAACCCTTCAGGAATCTGATCGATGTGGGCTACGGCGTCAGCCAAGTGCTTCCCGTCATCACCGAGCTGTTGCGGCCCGGCGGCCCGCAGACTGCGCTCCTGCAGCAGCCCGAGGTCCATTTGCACCCCGTTGCGCAGGCATCGCTCGGCACACTGCTGTGCCGACTCACCGGAGCCGATGCAGGTGGCCACCGCAAGCAGATCATCGTCGAGACGCACAGTGATTTCATCATCGACCGCGTCCGCATGGCCGTGCGAGATGAGCGCGGTGGTCTCTCGCCCAAGGACGTCTCGATCGTTTTCTTTGAGCGCGGCGGACTCGATGTGCGGCTGCATTCGATCTCCGTCGATCGCTTGGGCAATGTGGAAGGCGCGCCCGCGGGCTACCGTCAGTTTTTCCTTGATGAACTCCAGCGCTCCCTCGGCGGCTGAAGGGTGTGCGCCATAGTCGACGCCAACGTCGCCAACCAACTCTGGGAAAGCGGCGGCACGCCTGCCGGCAAGGCATTTCGAGGCGCGGTCGATCATGGCCAGGTTCCGCTCGTCGTCGGCGGTAGGCACCACGACGAGCTGATGCAGTCCGGTGAATTGATGCGGCGCTGGCTCGCACAGCTGCAGCTCGCCGGGAGGCTGACCAGTGTCGACAGTGAGCTGGTGAACCGACGAACGACCGAACTGATCCAGACCACGGAGCAAGGTGCGCCCGTGTGCGGATCGGATG
This sequence comes from Acidimicrobiia bacterium, assembly GCA_022822525.1. Taxonomy (GTDB): domain Bacteria; phylum Actinomycetota; class Acidimicrobiia; order Acidimicrobiales; family Poriferisodalaceae; genus Poriferisodalis. The sequence continues at coordinate 4,983 of JAJEBN010000036.1, forward strand.
ACGAGCACATCATTGCGCTGGCCCAAGTCTCGGGAGCACGCCTGTTGTTCACCAACGACGACGCCCTCACCGGCGACTTCAAGGAGAAGCGCCTGATCGATGGGCCGCGCGGCAAGGTGTACTCGACATTGCAGTCCAGCGAGGTGAGGCGCTCGCATCGTGATCTGTTGCGTCGCACCGATCTGTGCCGACGATAGGGAGCTGGCAAGAAGGCAGGGTCCCTCAGAATCGACCTGCGCGCGGCGCCATGTGGCTGTGCCCGCGCGTTAGCCGAGCTGTTCGATGAAATCTGCGACGGACAGCACTGGGATGCCGTAGTCGCGGGCCTTGCGAGCTTTGCCTGAGCTGCTCGATGTGTCGGCGGCAACCAGCAGGTCGCAGTTCTTCTTGGTCACCGAGCTCACTGGGACAAGCCCGGCCAGCGCTGCTAATCGCTCCAGCACCTCTCGGCCGACGGCCTCGCTTCCGATGGTTGCTGTGCCTGTGAAGCAGACGCGAGTGCCTTCCGCCAAGTCGACGGAGCGTTGGACTTCAGTGATCTCGGGGATCGTCGCATCGGCGATGTCCAGTGCATGTGCGATGCGCTGCATCAGTTCGTGCTCGTCAGGGGTGACGACGTGGTCGCGCTGTGCCGCAGCGACGATCGAGTCGAAGTACGCCCGATGCGCTTGGTCGATCTGGCGCTGGTTGATGCCGAGGTCTTGTGCTGTCTCGATCAGCTCGCGCCGTTCGGCTGCGGTGACAACGTGATCGTCGAGCACCCAGTCGAGCAGGTCGAGATAGCTCAACAGCGCCTCGTCCGAGAAGGGGTAGTGGGCACGCGAGACGATGCGCACCATGTCGTTGGTGCTCGCTGTGCCGCCCGGGCGCCGGAGCGTTCTGGGGCGAGAGCCTTGTTCGATGTAGCCGATGCGGCACGTCTCGGTGCCGTTGGCGGGCAGCGGGTCATCGTCGAGCAGCAGCGACGCCAGTTGTGCAGTAGCTCGGGCGTCCGACAGCGCACGATGCTGGTCGGCGTGTGCAATGCCGAAGCTCTCGCAAGCTAACCCGAGCTTCTGCGACGTGGCACGCAACGTGCAATAGCCCGCACCGGGGTCGAAGGCTGTTCCCAGGCGCTGGAACTCCTGGCCCAGAAGCCGTGCGTCGAATGCCAGGTTGTGGGCCACAAGGAGGGCCCCTTGCAGACGGCGGCCGAGCGCCCCTGCGACCTCCTCGAACGTAGGGGCCGCTGAGACCATCGATGCAGTGACGCCGTGCACATCGACCGGGCCCACATCGCGCTCAGGGTTGACGAGGGTGTCGATTTCGTCCACTACCTGCCCGGTGCCGACATCGACTTCGACAGCCGCGAACTCGACGATCCGATCGTGTCTGCCGAAACCGGTCGTCTCGCAGTCGATGGCGACGACTCGCTGCTGAAGTTCCATGGCTGACCTCGCCTGCTGACCGCTCGGATGGACCCTATTGGGCCAGTGGGCTGAGCTGTGAGGCGGATTCGAGGCGGTTCAGCTGTTCGGTGTGGTGCTGCGACGTTGATTCGAGGCGGTTCAGCTGTCCGGTGTGGTGCTGTGTCACGGTTTCGAGGCGGTTCAGCTGTTCGGTGTGGTGCTGTGTCACGGTTTCGAGGCGGTTCAGCTGTTCGGTGTGGTGCTGTGTCACGGATTCGAGGCGGGCTAGGCGCTCTGTGTGGTGCTGCGACGTTGATTCGAGGCGGGCGAGACGGTCAGTGTGATCCAGCAGGGTGGCGTTCACTTCGGCGCGAAAATCCTGGATCTCGGCGCGGAGGCGTGTCTCGACGTTGTTGATCTCGGTGTGCAGCGCAGTGATGTCGGCGCGCAGTGCGGTGTAGCTGGCTGCGGCCACGGCGATGAGACCTGCGACGATGGTGGTTGCCAGCGCGGTCAGCAGAGCGGAACGCCGCGGCCGGCTCTGGGCAGCGACTGCCTGCGCTACGAGCTTGGCGAGCAGGTCTGCGTCGAGCGCAGCGGCAGCGTGCGGTGACGGATCCGGCGACCGTTCGGACTCAGCGTCCGCGGCCTCGGGGTCCATGCCGGTCATCGTAGCCACGGCGGCTCCTCCGATTGCGAGACGCAGCGTCCTGTCTAGCCCGAGAATCTCAGTTATCTCCAATGGTTTTCGCGCCAGATGTCATGCGGTCTGCGAGTCATGCTTGTACAGCGCCGAGGCCAGCAGGCCCGACGGCACGGCGACCACGCCGAGGCCGATCAGCACGATGAAGATGCTGAGCAGCTTGCCGCCGAAGCTGAGCGGCTGGTAGCCCTCGGCACCGGCGGTCAACGACAGCACCGCCCAGTAGAAGCTGTCGAAGATGCTGACGTACAGCGTGTCGGGCTGATCGTGCTCGAGCTCGTAGATGCCCACCGATGCGATGAACATCAGGATCCCCGAGGCCGACAGGTACACCAGCAGCTCGTCGGCAATGTCCTTGAACGCTGCCCGGAAGCGGTCGAGGGCCTCGCTGCCTCGCACCAGCTTGACGACCCGGAACACACGCAGCAGGCGCAGCAAGCGCAGCGAGGTACCCGCTGGGACATTTGCGAATCCGCCGAGCACGGCCAGCAAGTCCACGATGCCGTAGAACGAGAAGACATACCGCAAGGGCGACGGCGCGAGCGCGATGCGCATCACATACTCGACGCCGAACATCACCCAGATGACGAGTTCGAGCGTCCACAGCCAGCCCGGCAAGCCGCCGTCGGCCGCCGTGTAGTGGGTGTCGGCCACCAAGGTGGCCATCGACAGCACGATGACCGCCGTGATGAACGCATTGACCCGGCGCCCGAGCCGGGTATCCAAATCGAAGATCTGACGCACGAATCGCTCCCCTCGCAGGCCTGGTGGGGCGCGAGTCTGGCGACTCCTCCGCACGCCCGCAGCGAGCAGATGGAACTGGCGATCAGGTCGATGCCACGATGATCCGATGCCCAGCCGACGAGTGCGGACGGCGATCGAGCCGGACTCACGGCCGCCGGCCGGCGGTGGGTGACTACTGTCATGCGGGCGTCGCTGGAGCCCGGCGGCCTGCGGCGAGCGCCGTATCTGAACGAATCGAGGAAACCATGGAACTTGGCGAGGCAGCACTGACGTCGATGACGACGCGGTACTTCACGAAGGATCCGGTGTCGGACGAGACGCTGGAGCAGGCATTCGACTACGCCCGGCACGCGCCGCAGGGCGGCAACCGCCAGCCAGTGCGGTTCATCGTGGTGCGCGACGAGGCGAAGAAGCAGCAGCTGCAGGAGTGGTACCTCGAGCCCTGGAAGGCCTACCTGGGCATGGCCCGCAGCGGTGACATCGAGATCGTCGGCGAGAAGGCCAAGCGCTTGCTCGACAGCGCCGACTACTTCGCTGAGCACTTCGCCGAGGTGCCCGTCATCGTGGTGGCTTGCGGCTACATCGACGGTGTCCATCCCACCGACACCGAGCTGGGCCGGCTCAGCGTCGTGGGCGGCGGCTCGATCTACCCGGCCGTGCAGAACTTTCTGCTCGGCTGCCGCGAGGCCGGCCTGGGCACTGCCCTCACCACGCTGCTGTGCATGTACGAGCCACAGGTTGCCGAGATGCTCGACATTCCCGAAGGCGTGGCCACGGCCGCCCACATCGCTGTCGGCTACCGGTCGACGCCGTTCCCGCGCAAGCTCGACCGGCTGCCGCTGTCGGAGATCGTCTTCGACGAGACCTGGGGCAACGCCACCTACTAGCACCCGCTCTTCCAGGCCGCCGCGCTCCAATGGAGCGAGGCAGCGGAGGCTCTAGCGTTCTCGGCTGGCTGGCGATGAGGAGCGCGCAGGCGCTGGAGGCGGGGAGCACGACATGGCGATGAATGACGAGCAGCGGCGTGAAGCGGCTGCGGCGCTGCTGCATGCCGAGAACACCCGCGAGTGGATCGACCCGATCACCGACACCTACCCGGGCGCCGACAACGACGACGCCTACGCCATCGGCCAGTACGTGACCGACGCCAAGGTGGCGGCCGGCCGCGTCATCAAGGGCTACAAGGTCGGGCTCACGTCCAAGGCCATGCGTTCGACATCGGGCGCCACCGAGCCCGACTACGGCACGCTGTTCGACAACTGGTTCCTCGACGAGGGCTCGATCGTGCCGGCATCGATCCTGAATGTGCCGCTGGTGGAGATCGAGATCGTCTTCGTGCTCAAGTCCGACCTCGGCGGGCCCGACGTCAACGCCATCGACGTGATGAGGGCGACCGACTTCATTCTTCCCGCCATCGAGGTGGTGGACCGGCGCTACAACCGGCGCAGCACCCAGGCCGGCGTGGCCGACAGCATCGCCGATGCCGCCTCGTGCGGGTTCATCATCGTGGGCGGCCGCCCCACCAAGCTCACCGACGTCGACATCCGCCACATCGGGGGTGCGCTGTACCTGAACGGCGATCTCGAAGAGTCCGGCACTGCTGCGGCGGTGATGGGCAACCCGCTCAACTCGGTGGCCTGGCTGGCCCGCAAGCTCCACGAGTTCGGCGTCACCATGTCGGCCGGCCACGCGGTCCTGTCAGGCTCATTCATCCGGGCCCGCACGATCCGCCCCGGCGACGCCATCGTCGCCGACTTCGGCCCCCTCGGCCAGATCAGCTTCGGGGTCGGAGACCCCGAAGAGTGATGCAGCGGTGTCGGAGACCCCGAAGAGTGATACAGCGGGGTCGGAGACCCCGAAGAGTGATACAGCGGCGTAGGACTCCCCGAGGATTGATTCGGCGTCCACGCACACGCGCGTCTCAGGACACGCATGTGCGTACACACCCACAACGGAGCCGGCCGCCGACTGTGATCGCGGTCGGCGCAGCTCAGTCTTCGATGTAGGCCTCGAAGGTGCAGGAGATCTGCACCGGGCCGCCGCCTTCCACCTTCATGTTGTGGCGAGCCGGGCGCGACTCGGGGTCGGGGAAGCGCTCCAGCCACGGCCCGTTCAGCGCCGGGCGAGACGCGGCCGGATCGGTGACGTAGAACGTCATCTTGGCCATGTCGTCCCAGGTGGCGCCGGCACCTTCGAGCATCTGGCCGACGTGGGTGAACAGGTTCTCGATCTGCTCCTCGAGGCTGTCAGGGACGTCGCGCGAACCAGGGTTGGTCGGCGGCGTGATGCTCGATGTCAAGAACGGCCCGATCCGCGTCGCCGCGGGAATCGGGTTCGCATGCTGGAAGCTCTCGATCTCAATCGACTTTCGCGCCATGTTTCCTGCTCCTGTGTGCTCAGTACCGGACCGTAGACGTATGCGGAGACCGGCTCAGACGCCCTCGACGACCACCATCTGGAATTCGGCGGCGCCGGCTCGGACATCGCGAGCGTGACGGTACTTCTCGGAGTCGTAGAAGTTCTTCGCCGAGTCCACATCGGGGAACTCCAGCACCACGAGCCGGCGATTCTCCTCAGGACCCTCGAGGGTCACCGAGTCGCCGCCGCGCACGATGAACTTCCCGCCGCTCTCGGCGACGGCAGCCGGCGAGAGCGCCTTGTACTTCTCGTACTGGTCCGGGTCGGTGACGTTGACCCGCGTGATGACGTACGCAGCCACGATGTTCCTTTCGATACGGACGACCGGTGGAATCCCCGACGCCGGTGTTGCGTCGGCCTCTAGCCGACCGAGTTCAGGATGGCGTCGCGCCCGTGCTTGAAGCCGCCCGACTCGACGGTGTGGTTGAGCGCCAGCTCCGACTCGAGCTCGCCGGCGATGCGGGTGTGCCACATCTTGCGGGGCTGAGTCATGTCGAACGGCACCCCCTGGTGCATGAGCCGCCGGTTGTCCCAGATGACCGCCTCGCCCGCTGTCCAGGCGTGCTGGTAGGTGCGCGGCGGCTGGCAGGCTTCCCGATTCAGCCGATCCAGCAGCGCGACAGATTCGTCAGGATCCATGCCGATGATGTCGTGCGCATGCCGTCCGATCAGCAGGTTCGGACGCCCGGTGTCTGGATGAACCTTCACGAGCGGCCGCACAGAGATATCCATGTCGTGGTAGCCGTACATGCCGTAGGTGCCGTCGTCCTTCTTCTTCGGCAGCAAGCCCGCCCGACCCTGGCTGTAGTAGAGCGAGTGGTGCGCTTCGAGTGCGTGCACCAGCTCGCGGTCCTCGTCGGACAGCACCTCGTACGCCGCCCGCATGTCCGCCCAGCCGGTGTCGGCACCGTCTTCGGGTACGAGTTCGGCGGTGAACACCGCACCCTTGGCCTGCAGGGGCATATAGGTGCTGTCGTGGTGCCAACCCCAGTTGCCCTTGAGCGACTTCACCAAGTCGTCACTCTTCTCGTAGTGGACCTTGCCGTCCTTGCCGACGTTCGAGATGGGTGCCGCGTTGAACTCGAGGTTCCCGAACCGCAAGGCGAATGCGTCCTGCTCGTCATTGGTCAGGAACTGGCCCGAGAAGATGAGCAGTGCGTATTCGAGCCACGTTTCATGCAGTGCCTCGAAGGTGGCGTCGTCGATGGAACGGAGCTCGATGTCGTGCACCCAGGCACCGAATGTGGCATCGAGCGGTTCGATGTTGAGCGTGACAGCCGTCATGGCCGGATCGTACCACTGGCCCCAATTCGGCTTCAGAGTGCAGGCATCGCTGGCGGCAACTGGGCAGCAACGGCAGGCGACGCGCCAGCAATCCCGCGAGCGGGCGGCGCACCGGCAAGACTCAGCCGGGTCCGTCAGCCCCCTCGGCCCCGCAAGGAGCAGCGCCATGGTTGATGTCGCATCATCAGTCGGCTCTTCGGAACGCGGGACCGAGCCTGTCGAAGAGGCCCTCACTGCGCATCCGCCACGGCTCAGCGGCCGGGCGCAGCTCAGCGCACCCCCGGCGGGCGATGGCTGACCTTCCCTCAGCGCCGAATCCCGCACCGCAGGTCGTCCAGCTCCGGCTCGGCGAGAAAGCGTCGCGCCTCGCGCCGAGCGCGCCCGGCGCAGCGCCGCCGCGCATCGCTCGCGTCACGGGCCAGCCCACGGATCACGTCGCACCGCAGCGCATCGAACGTGCTGCGACGGCGAGCCCGCCTCCACCGCACGCGCACGACGACGCTGACAAACATGTGTCAAGCCGTGCCCGCCTGGCGCTCGCCACCGGTTCGCTGGCGTTCGTGCTCGGCACGGTCAACGTCACGGTGACCAATGTCGCGTTCCCCGACATAGTGCGCGCTTTCCCTGGCGTATCGGGAGCGTTGACGGGCTGGATCGTGAGCGGCTACGCGCTCGCATTCTCCTCCACGATCATCGCCGGCGGCCGGCTGGCGGATCGCTACGGCCGGCTGGTGGTGTTCCGACTCGGCGTGCTCGGTCTCTTCGTGTCATCGATCGCCGCGGGGCTGGCACCCGGCATCGAGCTGCTGCTGGTCGCCCGGGTGGTGCAGGGGCTGTGCGGTGCGCTGACGGTGCCGTCCTCGCTGGCCCTGGTGCTGCCGCAGTTCCCTGCTGCGCGACAAGCGAGCGTCATCGGCATCTGGGCATCGGCAGGCATGGCGGCGTCGGGCCTCGCGCCTGGCATGGCCGCCGGCATCCTCGAGATCGCCAACTGGCGCTGGGTGTACCTGGCCATCGCGCCCATCGCCGCGCTCGCGATTCTGGGCTCGGTGTGGTTCCTGAAGGAAACGGCCGAGCCCGATCGCAGCCGACCGCTGGACTTGCTGGGTGTTGCCATGGGCACTGCGGCGGTATTCCTGGTGGTGCTGGCAACCCTGCAAGGCCGCGACTGGGGCTGGGGATCGGCCGGCACGCTCGCATGCTTCATTGGCGCCGCGGTGCTGCTGCCGCTGTTCCTCTGGCGCTCGGCCGGTCACGACGAGCCGCTCTTCGATCCGCGGCTCTTCCGTGTGCGTAGCTTCGCCGTGGCCAACGTGGCGGTGTCGCTGGCGATGGTCGGGGCCTTTACGAGCTGGTTCTTGTGGCCGCAATACCTGGTGGAGGTTTGGGACTACAGCCTGTGGGCTGTCGGTCTGGCTTTTACCCCGGCACCAATCATCTCGGCGGTCATGGCGGTGCTCGGCGGTCGCTGGGCCGACAAGCACGGGTTCCGGGGGATGATGGCCTTGGCGTCGGCCATCGCCACCGTTGGCCATCTGTGGCTGCTGCTGTTCCTGGATGAGAATGTGCGCTTCTGGATTGCCTTCTTTCCTGCGACCGTGTGCTTCGGCTTGGGCATGGGCGTGCTTGCCAGCCATCTGAATTCAGCAGCGCTCGTGGACATCGAGCCGGCCGCTCTCGCGACGGCGAACGGCGTGCATCAATCGCTGCGGTACAGCGTCGGCGGCATCGGCGTCGCCATTGCCATCGCGGTGCTGGGCGGCAACCACGAGGTGCACCTCTACAACTGGCTGTGGCTGCTGCTGGGCGGCATGCAAGCGCTGTGCATCCCGCTCATGGGATTTGCCTATCCCCGCAAGCGCCCGACCGCCGTCTGAGGCGCCTGCGGCCGACCCGCTACAGCAGTTCGTAGACCTCGTAGGCCAGTTTGCCGTCGTCGATCGAGCCGATGCCGATGGCCTGGATCTTGTTGAGCCAGTTGTACGGGCCCTCCATCGATGTCTGGAAGGTGGGCGCCGAGCGGGGATTGCCGTCGCCGTAGATCTTCCCCTGGTACTCCATCAGGATGTCGACATCGTCGTCAGTTCGGATCGAGATGCGCACGTCGAGATGCATCGTGCCGTCGGCGGCGCGGTACAGCCAGTCGCCGGACGGGCCCAAGATGGTGCCGTTGATGCGGTCGCCGGTGACGGTGCCGCCGTCGACTGAGGCGACCATCCGGGTGCCGGCAGGACCTCCGCGGATGCGGGCGGCATTCGACAGGTCGGCATCGATGTCCATTCTGAACAGGTGCCGTACGGGCAGGGATGTCTCTGACATCTGGGTTCTCCTTGTTTTCTGAGCCTTGGGCTTGTTGAGATGGGTTTGCCGGCGGTTACATCGTGAAGCGCAGATTGCGGGCTGCGTGGGCACCGATCTGCTCGTCGCCCGACCACGTCACCAGCCCCGCGGCGATCGGGCCTTCGGGGTCAATCCGCCCGCAGGTGAGGTCCATGAACGCCATCGAGTCGCAGTGCAGCGTGACCGTCGGGTTCTCGACGTGATCCACCTCGCGGGCCCGGCCTTCCACCTGCACGTAGATGTCGCGCTGCACGGCGCCGGTGATGTCGAAGTGCATCGAAGCGCCGTCGGGAAGCCCCACCTTCTTGCCGGCGATGTACCCGATCGACAGGTGCACCTCGTTGAGCGCCATCTCGGCGGCCGGACCGCCGTTGTCGGTCGGCATGCCCAGCGGGGTGCGGCTGTCTCGTTCGTGCATCCAGTGGTCGAATTCGCGGATGGCCATGAAGCGGCCGTAGGTGCCCGGCCCCACCGGCGTCATCGATCCGCGCTCGAACACTTCATCATCGAGCGACTCGAGCTGCGAGGCACGCCCGTCCCACACCGCCGCGGCCAACGCCGTCAGCTCCGGTCCGCTCATGGCCGCCGCTGCGGCGACGTAGCCGGCGATGTCGCCGAACGGGGGAGGCGTCTCGGCCGACTCGGGCAGCCAGCCCGACAGGGCCTGTTCCACCGACACCTGATGCGCCAGGACACCGTGAACCGTCCAGTCGGGGCAGTGCGACTGCACCTGCCACTGGTCGCCCTCGAGCGAGCCGTAGAACTCCTTGCAGCTCGCCCAGCAGGCCTTGAGATTGTCGATGATGAGTTGGGGCTGGCTCATGGTCTGTCCTGTTCTGTGTTGGGCTGTGCTGTGTTGTTGGTCTGGTGGTGGAAGATCCTGCGGCTTCAGCCGGTCTCGGCGCGGATGCGCTCGATAATCTCGCCCAGCCGGTCGATCATGGCCTCGACCGAGCGGGCACCTGCTTGGAACATGGCGGTCACGTTCACCGAGGCCCAGTCGAATCCCAGCGCCTTGACGACGGCGGCCCGCTCGCCGATGGCGTCGAGGTCCTTGTAGAAGCCCTTGTCGGCGTCGGTGCGGGGCGGCGGTGCCAGCATCAGCTGCATGCCGATCGAGTCGGGGTCGCGGCCGAAGTCCTCCTCGGCGCGACGGCGGATCTCCGTCATGCACTCCAGCGCCCGCTCGTCGCTGACGCCCGACGCCATCCAGCCGTCGCCCTTCTGGGCGGTCCGTCGCAGCGCCGCACGACTGTCGCCGCCGATCCACAGCGGGATGTCGGCCCCTTGGGGTGAGACGGGCTCCATCCCCATGTCGTGGCTGTTGTAGTGCTCGCCGGAGTACCCGATCCGGCCGCCTGCCCAGTAGGTGCGCATGAGGTCGATGGCCTCGTCCATGCGCTTGCCCCGGGTGCTGAAGTCCTCCTCGAGCGCGTCGTACTCGGAGTCCTGCCAGCCCACGCCGATGCCGAGACGCACCCGCCCGCCCGACAGCGTGTCCAGCGTCGAGATCTGCTTGGCCACCAGCACGGGCTGGCGCTGGGGCAGCACCAGCACCTCGGTCGACAGCGACACGCGCTCGGTCACCGCTGCCACGTTCGCCAGCAGCATCAGCGCTTCGAGGATGGGCATGTTGGCGGGGTAGATCGTGAAGCGACCCTCGCCGGGGTGGCCCATCACCACGTGGTCGAATGCGGCGATCTCGTCGTATCCCAGGTCCTCGACGGCCTTCGCCAGGTCGAGCACACGCTGGGGTCCTTCCCGGAACGCAATGGACGGGAAGTCGACGGCGATCTTCATGCGCTTGTCTCCTGGGCCTACGCGGTGGGCAGGCGGACCCTAGCTGTCGCCGGCATGAGCAGTCTCCCGTCGGAGGTGTGCTCGGCGATCTCCAGCTCGACGATTCCCGTCTCGGAATCGACGGACGTCACCGTGCCCGAGAACACCAGCTCCTCGCCCGGCAGCCCGCTGGCGCGGTTCTGCCAGGTGACACCCAGCAGCCGGGCGGCCGGCCCCGCCCAGTCGGTCACGAACTGCGTGAGCCATGCGCCCTGCAGCGGGCCGTGCACGATGATGTCGTCGTGCCCCTCGAAGCGGGCGTACTCGCGGTCGTAGTGGATCCGGTGCGGGTTGTGGCTGGCGGCGCTGTAGAGGAAAAGCTGTGCCTCGTCGGGGAACTTGTGCATCGTCGGCAGTTGCTGGCCGGCTTCGAGGCTTGCGAGGTCCGGTGCGGCGGCGGCCGCGACCTTGCCAGTGCCAGTGTGCGTATCAGTGTCAGTGCTCATCGTGCAATGCCGATCATGCGGGAACGGGCGACTTCGTCGCCGAACTGGTTGACGAAGGTGGTCTCGCGCACTTGCCGCACGAACGACCCCTTGCGGCCCTCTTTCTGGTCGAGGGCGGCGAGCCGGACGGTGGCGGTGATCTCGTCGCCGATGCAGACCGGCTCGAGAAAGTCCCACTCCTCGCCGCCGAACATCACCCGGTCGACTCGCAGCCGGATCCGGGTGCCCTCGCGGTAGAGGCCGTCCGTGCGCAGGTCGGCCGCGGTCCGCGGCTGCACCACGGCGTGGGTGACGTAGGTGGGCGGCGCGACCAGCGTCCGGTACCCGGCCTCCTGCGCCGCGACCTCATCGAAGTAGATGGGGTTCTCGTCGCCGACGGCGTATGCGTAGCGCTGTGCCTCGCGCCGGTCGATGACGGTGGTGATCGGCCCCGACAGCACTTCGCCCACGCGTTCCAGCGTCTCGGCCGGGATCAGCGACTCGCTCATCGCACTGACATTAGGTCGCTAGCGTCTGTGGCACAGCAGGAGGAAGAACCGTGGCGTTGTGGTCGAGGAAACTGGAGATTCCGGACGCTGACGCTGCGCTGCCCGGCCGGAGCCAGACGATGCCGGTCGCTCCGGCGCACGTCGTGCTCGGAACGCCGATGAAGCCGCCGTTCCCCGACGGCTTCGCACACATCGTGGTCGGGATGGGCTGCTTCTGGGGCGCCGAGCGCATCTTCTGGCAGCTCCCGGGCGTCCACACCACCGCCGTGGGCTACATCGGCGGCCACACGCCCAACCCCAGCTACGAGGAAGTGTGCTCGGGGCTGACCGGGCACACCGAGGCCGTGCTGGCCGTGTTCGATCCGGCGCTCACCAGCTTCGAGGCGATGCTCAAGGCCTTCTGGGAGGGCCACGACCCCACCCAGGGCATGCGGCAGGGCAACGACATCGGCACCCAGTACCGATCGGGCATCTACGTCGCGAACCCCGACGAGCTGGCGATTGCAGAATCGTCGAGAGACATGTTTCAAGCCGTCCTTGACGATGCCGGGCTCGGCCGCATCACCACCGAGATCTGCCTGGCTGGCCCCTTCTACTACGCCGAGGACTACCACCAGCAGTACCTGCACAAGATCCCGTGGGGCTATTGCGGTCTGGGCAGCACCGGCCAGACCTGCCCCGTCGGCGTCGCCGCCGCCGATTGAGCTGAAGCCCGCGCAGCGCTCGGGCGCATCAAGCGAACGCGTCTGCGAACGCGGTGACCGTTGCGTCGGTCACCGCCCGCCGATCCTCCCCCCACGGCAGCGGCATGAGCACGGCATGCTCCACGCCGGCGTCGACGTACGCGCGGGCAAAGGCACCGATCTCGGCAGGGGTGCCGATGAAATCGATGGCCTGGATCATCTCGTTCGAGATCGCCGCGAGCGCGCCCTCGCGGTCCCGTTCAGACTGGCGGGCACGGACCTCGTCCACCTCGTCGCTGAAGCCAGCCGCACGGAAGGCGTTGGCGTAGCCGTCGGCCATGGCGTAGTTGAGCAGGTCTCGCTGCGCTGAGCGGGCCGAGCGTTCCAGCTCGCCGGCGGCAGCATGGATGTAGCAGATGATCTGCGCGTCGCCGCCCTTGCGCACCTCGGCCACCACGCTCGGGACATGCGAAGCGGGCAGGTAGTTGAGCAGGACCCCGTCGGCGATCTCACCTGCCAGCCGCAGCATCTGGGGATTCAGCGCTGCGAGCACGATCTTGGGGCGCCGGTCGCCCAGCCGAACGGCCAGCCGGAAGCGGCGCACCTGCCAGAAGTCGCCTTCGAAGGTCACTGCCTCGCCGCTCAGGCACTCGCGCAGCAGCGCCACGTACTCGCGCATCATGGCGATGGGACGATCCGGCGGGGACGTGCCGTGCTGGCGCAGGATGCCGGGTGCCGACACGCCGAGCCCGACGAGCACGTCACGGTCCGGACGCAGCCATTGCAGCGTCGCCGCCGTCATGGCGGCGAGAGGCGGAGTGCGCAGCTGGATCGGGATGATCCCCGTTGCGAGGTCGAGTCCGGGGGCTGCGTGCGCGATCGCGCCGAGCGTCGAGAACGCGTCGGTGCCGGTGGCTTCGACCGTCCAGACCGATGAGAATCCCTGCGCTTGCGCGGACTGGGCGACCTCGATGATCGCGTCCGGCCCCAGCACCCCGAGACTGCCGACGGTCAGGCCGATCGGGGGTTGGCTGCCCTCGTTCGACGCAGCGGATTCAATCGTGCTCATGGCGGCGCACCGTATCCAACTGCATGCCAACCGCGCCTCGGCCGCGAGCGACCTGCAGGGTGACCGGGTCTCGCCGGGTGACAACTCGGAGTGCTGACGGTGACGAACCGCGAGTGCGAGATAGGGTGAGCGACACAACCGGCAACGTCGCCTGCAGAGGCGCCGAGCGCGGGGAGGGATCACAGATGACCGAGACCACCGAACCGACTCGGACCGCTGAGCCCCAGATCATCGCCGACGCGGTCGAGGTCATCGACCACGCGCTGGGCGACTTCTTCAGCCGCGAGCTGGTCTCCTCCGTCGAGATCACCGACGTGCTGCTCGATGTGCGCACGCTGCTGCGCCGCGGCGACGAAGCCGCAGCGGCACCGGTCGCCTCCAAGGGCGACCAGGACGTCGCCCGGGCCTGAATTCAGCGCCGCATCAGGCGGCCGGCGATACGGCCAAGTGCCTCGCCGAGCGCTGCTCCGGCGATGACGTCGCTGGCGTGATGCAGCCGAACGTGGATGCGCGAGACCGCCACGATGAGCGCTGCAAGCCGGTACAGCGGCCCGAGCCTCGAACCGCGCGACAGCACTGCGGCTGCACAGAACGCCGCCGACGCGTGGCCTGAGGGAAAGCTCGACGAGATCGGCTGGCGCAGCCGGTGCTGGGTCGGGTTCTCTGCGGCCGTAGCGGGCCTGCGCCGGCCGAAGAGCCGTTTGACGCCCTGGTTCACGACCAGCGACTCGAGTGCCATGAGCGCACTGAAGCGGAGAGCATCGGAAGCCTCCCGGCGCGGTCCCAGTGCACGAATCGCGCCCAGCACGTGCCAGATCTGGCTGAACTCGCCGACATCGGACGCGCCGTACATGACGCGGTCGGCGAGCTTGCGCCCGCGCAGGGCTTCCCACCAGCGGTCCACGGCCTCGTCGAAGCCCGCAATCCGCCGTGCCGCGGACATCAGCCGGCGCCCGGAACGGTGATCGGCGGTGCCGTCGTCGTCGGCAGCAGCGGCGGCAGGACGGGATCGGTAGCCGGCGCGATGGTGAGCAGCGGCCCGGCATCGGGATCCGGCGGCGGCGGAATCAGCAGGATCTGACCCACGAAGATCTTCGTGGGATCGGCGATGTTGTTGACCCGCACCAGGTCATTCAAGTGAATGCCGTGCCGATCGGCGATCTGGATGAGGGTGTCGCCACGCACCACCGTGTAGGGCGTCAGCAGCTCCGGCTCGGTTGTCGACGTCGTGGGCGATGCGGTCGGCGGCACTGTCGACGCTGCGACGTTCGTGCGCGGCTCTGCGTCCAGCAGCGAACAGCCGCCCGTCAGCCAAGCGACGGCGAAGCTCATGGCGATCATCGTCGCGCCCCTGCGGGGGCCTCGAACCATCGCAGACGCAGCCGTCACTGGGAATTGCCGGCACCGACGACCGTCGGCGGGATGACGAGCTGCTCGCCGATGCGCAGCAGCGTGTCCTCCTTGCCGTTCTCTTCCATGAGCGCCTGCACCGACACGCCGAATCCGTTGGCGATCTTGCTGAGCGTGTCGCCGGGCTGGACGACGTAGATGCGGCGCTGCGGAGGCGGCGGGGCGATGGTCGTGGTGGTGAGCTGGGGTCGCAGCGTGGTGAGCACCGGGAGCGTCGTCGGGATCGGCTCGGCTTCGGGCTCGGTCCCGCAGCCCGCAACCGTCGCAGCGGCGACGCACAGCAGAGCGGCTGCGCACGCAGCGGCAGCCACCGTGCGCACCCGGCACATACCTCAGCCAGCCCGTACGGACGCGGTGCTCAGCTGCTGGGGCCAGCGTGCTGGATCGAGCCGCGCCACGATGTCGCCGACGAGGAACGGCTGGGGCTCGTCATCAGTCACGGTCAGCAGCTCGACGCCGTCCGGGGTCACCACCACCGTGTGCTCGAACTGGGCAGTGCGGCTGCGGTCCGCAGTCACTGCGGTCCATCCGTCGGGCCACATCTGTGCGCGTGGCATGCCCATGGTGATCATCGGTTCCACGGTGAACGTCATGCCCTCCACCAGTTCGGTCCGTGCGGAGGGGTCGTAGTAGTGGGGGATGTTGGGGAGCCGGTGGAAGATCTGCCCGATGCCGTGACCGACGAACTCGCGCACCACGCCGTAGCCCTCCGCTTCAGCACGGGCCTCGATGGCTCTGCCGATATCGCACACCATCGCCCCGGGCCGCACTGCCGCGATGCCGTGATACATCGATTCCCGCGTGACCTCGACGAGCCGCCGGGAGGGTGCGTCCACGTCGCCGACGAGGAACGTCTCAGAGTGGTCGCCGTGAACGCCGCCCACGAAGATCGTCACGTCGCAGTTCACGATGTCGCCGTCGCGCAGCGGTCGGTCGTCGGGGATGCCGTGGCAGATGATCTCGTTGACCGAGGTGCACAGCGACTTGGGGTAGCCGTTGTAGTTGAGCGGGCTCGGGTATCCGCCCTCTGCGACGCAGGCCTCGTGGCAGACCTCGTCGAGATGGTCGCTCGTGACCCCAGGGGCGATCTCTGCGGCGACGGCTGCCAGCACACGTCGTGCTGCCGAGCCTGCCAGCCGCATCGCCTCGATGGTGGCGCTGGCGGAGGGCTCGACACCGGGCGGGGCCGGGCCCGACCGGCCGCTGAGCGCGTACGGCGGCAGGGGAATATGGCTCGGTACCGAACGCTGCGGCGACGTCTGCCCAGCGACCACCGGCTCGAAACCAGCCGGTCTCGTCCGCGCCGCTGGCACCCGACGCTTGCGCCTGCCCATCGTGGTCACGCTACCTGCGAGGCGACACCCCGTCGTATCGCGCTGCCGCGGCTCCTCGGGAACGGCCCAGCGAGGTGCACCGGCTCGCTGGGGCTGTCAGCCCGCGCTGTCTTGCGGAGCTGCGTCCCCGGCCTCGGCGAGCTCTGCGAGCACCTGGTCGTTGTGCTCACCCAGCTTGGGCGCCCGCCGGTAGATGCCCGGCGGGGTCGCACTCATGCGGATAGGCGGGGCAATCTGAACGATCGGCCGCCCCACCGGCTGCTCGACAGAAATGAGCATGTCCCGGGCCGCGACGTGAGGATCGCTGAACAGGTCGATCGGATGGTTCACCGGTCCGCACGGCACCTTGCCCCCAATGGCGGCGATGACCTCTGCGTTGGTGAGCGTTGCAGCCCATTCGGTGATTGCCGAGATGATCTCGTCGCGATGGTGGTACCGCGCCCGCAGGGTGCGGGTCTCTTCTGCCCAGGCCCACTCGGGTCGGCCCATCGCAACCGCCAGCTCGCGCCAGTGGTTGTCGGTGGGGGCGCCGATGGCGACGGCCCCGTCGACAGTCTCGAAGATGTCGAACGGCACGATGTACTGGTTCTTGTTTCCGCTGGGGGGCGTGTCGGGCTGGCCCAGCACGCTGTATCGGGTCACGCCTACCTCGCTGAGAGCCATCACGGCGTCCACCATCGACACGTCCACGAACTGTCCCTCACCGGTCCGCTGCGCGTGGAACAGCGCGGCCAGCACCCCCATGGCACCGATCGTGCCGGGATAGGTGTCGCCGATGTAAGGACCCACCACGTGGCGGTCGTCGGGACCGGTGCCGGTGGCTGAGACCATCCCCGACATCGCCTGGGCCACGACGTCGTAGGCCGGCCAGTCGACATAGGGACTCTCGCCCGAGCGCGGATCGCCGAAGCCGCGGATGGCGCCGTACACCAGCCGGGGGTTGCGCTCGTGGAGCACTTCCCAGCCGACGCCCAGTCCGTCCATCACGCCGGCGCGCATGTTCTCGACCAGCGCGTCGGCTGTGTCGACGAGCTGCAGGAATTTCTCGCGGTCGTCGTCGTCGGTGAGGTCGAGCACGACGCCGCGCTTGTTTCGGTTGTAGTTGGCGAAACCGGCGCCGAAATTCCGCTCGGTGTCCTCACGGGTGAACGGCGCCATCTTGCGGGCCAGCTCGCCCCGTGGCGGCTCCACCTTGATGACATCGGCCCCGAGGTCGGCCAGCATCATCGTCGACCACGGTCCCGCCAGCGCGTGAGTGCAGTCGATGATGCGGACGCCCTGCAACGGGCCGGTGTTCGCGGCTGCCATCGGCGCGACCCGCTCGTGCGCAGTCAGATGTTCCTCGTCAGGTGAATTCAGCTTCGTCATGTCCTCATCTCTTCGAATCTCTGCGCCGGTCAGGCGAAGTTCGGGCGGCGCTTCTCGACGATGGCGGCGTGGCCCTCCCGCACGTCCGAACCCGTGAATCCCAGCATCTCGAGCGCAGCAGAGGTGTCGAAGATGGGCCCGGCCATCCGCATCCAGTTGTTGAGGCTGTACTTCGTCCAGCGGATCGCGCTCTGGCTGCCCTTGGCCAGCCTGCGGGCGACGGCGAAGGCCTCCTCGAGCACCGCATCGTCATCGACCACCTTGCTGACGAGGCCCATGTCGTCGGCTTCTTCGCCGGTGATCGTGTCGCAGGTCAGCAGGTAGTACTTCGACTTGGCCATCCCGCACAGGATCGGCCACACGATCGCAGCGTGGTCGCCGGCCGCGACGCCGAGCTTGGTGTGCCCATCGACGATCCGCGCGCTGCGCCCGGCAATGGAGATGTCGGCCATCAGCGCAGCCGCCAGCCCGGCCCCGACGGCGACGCCCTCGATCGCCGACACGATGATCTTGGAGCAGTTGATCATGTTGTAGACGATGTCCCGCGCCTCGCGCAGGGCATTCTGGCGCGTCTCGAAATCGTCCATGATCTCCTGGATCATGTCGAGGTCGCCGCCGGCGGAGAACGTGCCGTTTGCACCACGGATCACCGCCACCCTGGTGTCGGGATCGGTGTCCACTGCCCGCCAGACATCGGCCAGAGCGAGATGCTTCGGTGCGTCCACCGAGTTCAGGCGACCCGGCGTGTCGATGACGATCTCGAGCACGCCGTCGTCGTCAGGCCCGACGATCTGGAGCGCCGAGAAAGGGGTGTAGCGGTCATTCATGGAGGGTGACGCTAGTTCGGAGGGACCGGAGCCGCCGGGGCCTGCGGGCTGGGAGCGCTGAGCAGGCGGTAGGCGGATTCGATCTCGCCCGCCGGAGCGAACAGGCGCTCCCACGGATGCAGCAGCCGGTCCCTGCCGTAGCGGGGGATCACATGGATGTGGAAGTGAAACTGCGTCTGGTCGGCCGCGGCGCCGTTGTTGTTCAGCAGGTTCACGCCAGCCGGCTGCAGCCGCTCGCGAACCAGTCCGGCCACCCGGCGCGCTGCCTGCATCACGTGTGCAGCGTCGTCGTCGGTGAGCTCCCACACGTCGGTGACGTGGCGGCGGGGAATGACCAGGCAGTGGCCGACGGTCATCGGCAGCCGGTCCATGAACGCCACCGCGTGCTCGTCCTCGTAGAAGCGCAGCGCGGGCACCTCGCCCGCAACGATCGCGCAGAACGTGCAGCCCGGCATCCGGTCCGCAGCCGGCTGATCAGGAGCAGGGGAGTTCACTGGGGATCGGCGCAGCTCGCCCGTCAGTGGTACCGGAGCTCGACGTGGTCGATGACGTGATCGTGGCCCTTCGCGAGCACCAGATCGGCTCGAGCCCGCGTGGGCAGGATGTTCTCCTGCAAGTTGACAAGGTTGATCGAGCGCCAGATGGTGCGGGCGACCGCGTCGGCAGCCGCCTTGGGCAGGTCCGCGAACTGGGCGAAGTACGCAGAGCGCTCGCGGAACACCGTGTTGCGCAGCTGCTGGAACCGCTCCACGTACCACTCCTCGAGGTCCTCGGCTTCGGCGTCGACGTAGATGGTGAAGTCGAAGAAGTCCGACACGAACGGCGTACTCGACGGCGGGCCGGTCTGCAGCACGTTGAGGCCCTCGACGATGAGGATGTCCGGCTGGTTGATGAGCTGCACCTCGTCGGTCACGTCGTAGACGATGTGCGAGTAGACGGGAGCGGCGACATCGGGCTCGCCGCTGGAGATGCGCTGGAGAAAGTCGCGCAGATCGCTGCGCCGGTACGACTCAGGGAAGCCCTTGCGACCGAGAATGCCGCGCCGGGTCAGCTCGGCGTTCGGCAGCAGGAACCCATCGGTGGTGACCAGGTCGACCTCTGGATGATCGGGCCAGGAGGCCAGGACGGCTTGGAGGATGCGCGCGGTCGTGCTCTTTCCCGCCGAGACGCTGCCGCCGATGCCGATCAGGTACGGCCTCGGTGGCAGCACCCTGCCGAAGAACCCTTCGGTGGTTGCACGCAGCTGGCGCTTTGCGGCGACTCGCAGGTTCAACAGCCGCGACAGGGGCAGGTAGATGTCCTGCACCATGTCGAGCGTCACCGGCTCGACGAGGCCGGCCAGCGCCTCGAGTTCGTCTTCGGTCAATGCCAGCGGGGTGGCGTCGCGCAGCTTCGCCCACTGCTCGCGGGTGAACCGGCAATGGCGATTGTCCATGCCCGGCTCGAAGGTCCGGTCGTACGCAGCTGCGTCTGTCACCCGCTTAGCTTGGCGAACGATTGGGCATCGCCGCAACCGGTTCGACGACCGATGGGTATGCGCCTCGTGCATCGACCATGCCGCGGTGCCACCGGCGAGGGGTCGCGACTGCGGCCCGGGGGTAGTCCTCGAACATCCAGCGGGCGAATTGCCGTCGAGTCCAGCCCGATGCGTCCACCAATCCCAGCGCAGTCTCAGCGAGCCGCTCGTGGGCCAGGATCCGGCTGAGGCCGCGCGCCAGCCGGTGGTCGAGGGCGAATTCTGCGCGGGCCGCGCGTTCGTAGCGCGCAGCCACGCTGTGCGGGGGACCGCCGCTCGCGATCGCTGCTGCTGCCATGCGGCCCATGTGCAAAGCCTGGCCGATGCCCTCACCGGTCAGCGGATCCGCAGCGGCCGCCGCATCGCCGCAAATCAGCACCCGCCCATGAGCCAGCGACAGCTCTCCGAGACGCGCCGGGATCGGCCACGCTCGCGTGGGACCGTCTGCTTCGTGGCTGCCGAGCACATTGGCGATGTGGGAACGCTCGGTGAGGCTTGCCCAGACCGCCGCGACCTGGCTGCCGGCAAGCGTGCCGGTGCTGTTGGACGAGCTGTGCCCGACGGTGTCGCGCGGCACGCCGAAGCCGATGTTGACCCGCCCGTCGCCGAGTGGGAATGACCAGGCGTAGCCCGGCAGCAGATCCGGCTCGAACCACACCCACATGTCGGCTGCGGCGCGGCCACTGGCGCGCAGGTAGCCGCGGAAGGCGTGCCAATCGCCCCGGTAGCGCGGCGGGCCGATGCCGAGTGCCTTGCGCACAGCGGAATAGACGCCGTCCGCGGCCACGACGAACCGCGCCCCGATGCGGCTCCCGTCGCTGAGACGGATCGACGCGATGCTTGCACGCTCGCCGGCATCGGCAAACCCGTCGAAGGCAACGCCGAGCCGCACATCCGCGCCCGCCGCTACCGCGCGGTCGACGAGCGCTGCGTCGAGCTGCGCGCGGCGGCACACGGCGGCGAACTGCCCGCGACCGTCCGGCAGCGGAAGTCCGATGACGCGTCCGTGAGGCGAGCGGACCCAGGCTGTGCTGACCTGCATCCACGAGTCGAGCTGCCCGGGTTGCACCCCGAGATCGGAGAGTTCGCGCAGCGCGAGCGTGGTGAGCCCGTCGCCGCAGCACTTGTCCCGTCCGTGTGCCGCACGGTCGACGAGCACCGCCTCGAGACCAGCGCGACGAGCCCATACGGCGGCCGAGGCGCCCGCCGGACCCGCTCCCACGATCAGGACATCGACCGTGGACATCGCCTCAGGAGCGCTCTGGCTCGGTGGTCTCGCCGACGTCGGTCTCGTCGCCCGATGGCTCTGCTGCGTCACCGGTGCCGTCGTCGGGCTCGGTCTCGCCGTCGCCTTCGCTGTCGGTGTACTCGTCGTCGGTGTCCTCGTCGCCGCTGTCCTCGCCGCCGCCTGATTCGCTTTCCTCGCGTTCTTGGGCGAGTGCTTCGAGGTCGACGTCGAGGCACGGATCATCGGGGTAGCGCTCCTGATCGGAGTCACGCTCGCCCGGTTTCTCGACGCACGTGAGCGGCGGGCACTCCACGATGGTCCCGTCTTCGCGCTCGCTTCCGTCTTCCACCATCCCGGCGTCGGGATCCGATTCGCTGTCGCCGGCGGGTGCCTGGGCGTCCTGTCCCGAACCGGGCGGACCGAGCAGCGGGTCGACGCACATTCGAGGCACCGAGCGGGTGCCGTCGCAGTTGCGGCCCTCCTCGGGCCGGTAGCGCGCGTGGAACGTGTCGGTGTCGGTGATGCCGTCGGAGAACACCCGGATGCGATCGGTGCGCACGCGGCGGCAGAACTCCCGCATCTCCTCTTGGGGCTCCCCGATCGTCACCACGACGTTGCGGGTCGAGTAGATGTCCACCGTGATGGACGTGTCGGTATAGCGCGGCCAGATCAACACGCCATAGGGCGTCGGATTGCTGAACCGCAGATCGGGCTTGGGATAGGAAATGGTCGGGTCCAGCCCGTAGGGGTAGCGGCTGAGATAGAGCGAGTGCGTCTGGTACTCGTCGATGTCCATGCCGGCGTGCATCAGCGCGTTGAAGATCGTGGTGGCGAACTGCGAGACGCCGCCGCCGATGTCATCGACGAGGACGCCCTTCTCGATGAAGCCGCCCTCGACGAAGCCCTTCTCCTCGGTGCGCCGGCCCACGTGCCCGTTCAGCGACAGGCTCTCGCCGGGCTCCACCACCACGCCACGCATGAGCTCGGCGAAGCGCTGGATGTTGGTCACACGCGACTGGCAGCACGCGTGCTTGGTGGTGAAGGTGCCGACGAGCTCGACGATGCCGAGCGATTCCAGGTAGGCCTGCTCCTCGCGGCTGACCGCCGGGCGCGACCCCAACGCGACCGGAACCTCGATCCGTGCCAGCAACGACTCGCTCACCAAGGCGCCCACGTCGTCCGCGCAGCACGCCACGCCGCCGTCGCTGGCCACAACGGTCGGCACGCCGTCAAGAACCGTCATGGCCGCGGTGGTGAACGGCGCGGACTGCGCGGCGAAGGCCTCCTCGAGGTAGGGGCTGATGCCGTCGGAGTCGAGGCTGATCTCCGGAGGCGACGTGTGCGGGTCCAGCACGAGCCAGCCGGCGATCGTCTCGAGCGTCAGCTCGAGAGATGCGTCCTGGTAGGTCACGACCAGACTGCGCCCGTATCGCTCGTGCGCCTCGTTGACGGCCTGCTGCAGCTCCGGGGTGTATGCCAGCGGCAGGCTCTGCTGCAGCTGTGCAGCAATCTCGATCCGCGCGTATGCGCGTGCGATGCCCTCGAGGACCTCGTCGATGATCGCGTCGGCGTCGACGACTTGGCCAGGCTCGCCCAAGTCGACCGCCAAGCTGTCGTTCACGACGATGATCGACGGCGGCGTGGCCGTCACGCCGAGTTCGGCGGCACTTGCGAGCGCGGCTCGGGCCACGGGCCGTTCAACGCGGTAGCGGCGCTCGGAGAACTGCGGATCGGTCGACAGGGCCGACCACGGCACGGCCGATGCGTCGTCGTCCGACCCGCTGCCGGCGGATCGCCGCTGTCTCACGGCGTCGAAGGTGGCGTTGCTCTCCAGCGTGATGCCGAGGTCGGCCACCGTCAGGCGTACCTCGCCGGCATCGGTACGCACCACGACTGGTGTGGCGGCCAGCTCAGCCGCCAGCGTGGCGATGCGGAGCTGCAGTGCCTCGGGACTCACCTGGGTGGGTGCACCGGCCTCAGATGTCGCAACGACCGCCGGCCCCACCGACGTGACCGGTCCGCCGGTCGTCACCGCAGCCGCCGGCGCAGGGCCTTCGGCCCCCTCCCTCGCCGACAGGACGACTGTCGCAATGATCGCCGCCGCCAATATCGCCGCCGCGCTGATGATCGACCACTTGGGCGCCCACGACGGCCATCGCACGAGGGTTGAGCGTACGGGTCCCATGGTGCCGCGAAGCGTCAGCCTTTGGGGGGTGCGCGCTGAGGCGTGAATGCTGCGAAGATCGGGTACTCGTGCGATACTCCGAGCCGTTGTCACCGCAGGTGCGACTGTGCCGCGGTGGCGTACGAGGACTGCAGCAGGCGACAGGGAAGGGACTCAGAACACCATGAGCAAGCTGTGCGAAGGTCGGGTCGTCATCGTGACTGGGGGTGCCCGGGGCATCGGGCGCGAGCACTGTCTGATGCTTGCCTCCCATGGGGCGAAGGTGGTTTGCAACGACCTCGGCGGTGCCCGCGACGGCACCGGTGCCGACACCGGACCCGCGGACGACGTGGTCAACGAGATCATCGCAATGGGCGGGGAAGCCGTTGCGAACGGCGATGATGTCTCTGACTGGGAGGGTGCTCAGCGGCTGGTGAACCAAGCCATCGAGACCTTCGGGGACCTGCATGGCGTCGTGAACAATGCCGGCATCCTGCGTGACCGGATGCTGGTGAACATGACCGAGGCCGAATGGGACGCGGTGATCAAGGTGCACCTCAAGGGCACGTTTGCGCCCGCACGCTGGGCCAGCTCCTACTGGCGGGAGAAATCGAAAGCCGGGGAGCAGGTCAACGCCTCGATCGTCAATACGACTTCGGTCTCGGGCATCTACGGCAATCCGGGCCAGACCAACTACGGGGCCGCCAAGATGGGCATCGCGGCGTTCACCATCATCGCGGCACGTGAATTGGCGCGCTACGGCGTACGGGTCAACGCAGTGGCGCCGGGCGCGCTGACTCGCATGACTGAGGACTTGGGCATGGGAGAGGCCTCAGAGGAAGATCAGGCCATGATGCACCCCCGCTACATCGCGCCGATCGTCACTTGGCTGTGCTCCGCCGAAGCAGCCAGCGTGAGCGGCCGGGTGTTCGAGGCCTCGGGACGGATGCTCGCCGTCGCCGAGGGCTGGGAGCGCGGGCCGACGATCGACGCCATCGACGACCCGACGAGGATCGGCGAGGCGGCCAGGCAGCTCGTGCGCGACTCCCGACTCAACAGCGGCATGAACGGCGCGCCCGCCGACGGCGGCGTGGACGGCTGAGCCAGCCCTGCCCATCAGCGCCGCATTTCGGCAGGACTTCAACCAACTCCAAGCGATCAGAGAGGACAACACCCATGGGACTCAATCCGGATGCAGTCGGTGCCACAGGCAAACCGACGACGCGGTCGTGGACATTTCGAGACTCGCTGCTCTACGCCGTCGGCATCGGTGCCGGGGCGGAGGATCCGTTCGGGTCCGAGCTGGAGTTCACGACGCACAACTCCAAGAACATCGATCACAAGGCGTTCCCGACCCAGGGTGTCGTGATCGGCTTCGGTGCCGGCGGTGCCATGGCCAATGCCGGTGATCTGGACTGGGGCAAGCTGCTGCACGGCAGTCAGGGGATCACCGTGCACCGGCCGCTCCCGACCGAGGGAACCGTCGAGATCACCGACCGCATCGCGGGCATGTGGGACAAGGGCGAGGGCCGAAACGCCATCATCGATACCGAGGCCTCGGCAGTCGATCCAGACAGCGGGGATGTCCTGTTCGAGCTGCGCAGCTCTGTCGTGATCCGCGGCTCGGGCGGTTTCGGCGGCGAACCGGGCAGCACCGCCCCGCTGGTGAGCGCCCCCGATCGCGACCCCGACTACGAGGTCACCTACCAGACCCGGTCCGACCAAGCCCTGACCTACCGCCTGAGCGGCGACTACAACCCGCTCCACAGCGACCCGTGGTTCGCCACCGAGCTCGCCGGCTTCCCCAAGCCGATCCTGCACGGGCTGTGCACCTACGGGTTCACCGGCCGGGCGCTGCTGCACACCCTGTGTGAGGGCGACCCGTCACGTTTCCGCTCGATGGACTCCCGGTTCTCGTCGCCGGTCTTCCCCGGCGATGCGCTGACCGTCCAGGTGTGGGACGACGGCGAAGGTCGTGCGATCTACCGCACGATCGCTCAGAAGGACACCGACGAGGCACGCGTCGTCATCGACAACGGACTGTGCATCTACGCCTGATCTAGAACAGCTTGAGGGCATCGCTGGTGATGCCGCGTAGCTCGTCGTAGTCGAGCACGACGCAGCGGATGCCGCGGTCCGCGGCGAACACCCGCGCTTGGGGCTTGATCTCCTGAGCGGCGAAGACACCGTTCACCGGCGCCAGGCGGGCATCGCGGTTCAGGTATTCGAGATAGCGGCAGAGCTGCTCGACGCCGTCGATCTCGCCCCGCCGCTTGATCTCCACCGCCAGCGTGGCTCCCTCGACGTCGCGGCACAGCAGGTCGACCGGGCCGATGTCAGTGGGGTACTCGCGGCGCACCAAGACGGTGCCCTCAGCCAGCGTCTCAGGGTGTGCGGCCACGAGCTCCTGCAGGTGCGCTTCCACGCCGTCGCGCTCGAGGCCGGGATCGATGCCCATGTCATGCGCGGTGTCACTGATCACCTCGTCGAGGCGTATCTCGAGGCGCTCGCCCTTGTCGTTGGTGACCCGCCACAGGTCGGGTTCGCAGACGAGTCGGTTGGGCGCGTTCATCCAGTTCAGCGGCTTGTAGGCGCCGCCGTCGGCGTGTATCGCCACGCAGCCGTCGGCCTTGACCATGATCAGGCGGACGGCGGGGGGCAGGTGCGCGTCGAGCCGTCCTGAGTAGTCGACCGTGCAGCGTGCGATGACCAGGCGCACAGCTCAGGCGGCGTCGGTCAGCTCGTAGATG
>JAJEBN010000035.1 GCA_022822525.1 Acidimicrobiia bacterium
GTCGCGGAAGTCGAGTCCGTTTTTCCGCCGCTGGGCGAGCGCGATGAGGACCCGCTGATGTCGAATGAGCTGCTGGCCGCGGCACGCCTTATAGGCCCGCAGCCGCTCACGATCTTGGAGCCGATCATCGAGGCCGTGCGAGATGCTGCGCACTCCCGTCGGCACTGCCATGGCCGACGACCCTGGTGCGGCCTGGGACCGGCTCACCCGGCGTCTGGTGCTGCCGGGCTGGGACGGTTTCGTTGCCGAGACCGCGATCTTGGCGCTGCTGGAGCTGGGCGACGAAATGCCGTTCGATGACCTGCTGGAGTTGGTCGCATCAGCGGCGGCAGACGCCGGCTGGGCGGCCACATTCGGACCGCAACGGCAGGCACCCGAGACCGACGACGTCTCATGGTCGCTGCACGGGTCGCTGAGGATGTGGCGTTTGTGCGGTCTGGCCGACCGGCACGGCGGCTGGAGCGAGCCGCGGCTCGCACTCACCGACATCGGCACCGCAGCGATGCTGACCGGTCTGCGGCACGCGGCAGCAGGCCCGAGAGACTCGCCGTAGAGGTCGGCTCGGCTAGTTGGCGTTCCGGCTGCGCGATGAGCTGCCGGTCGTAGCGACCGCGGGAACCAGTGCAGATCGTGAGATTTGGACCCGCAAATGCAATGAGTTCATGACTGGCCGTCTCGAGAGCGATACGCGCGAAGCGAAGCGCCGTCCGCTCGGGCGGATGCCAGTCGCGATCCCCGCAGACGTAGGCGATCGGTCGCTGCCGAAGGCAATGGGCACGGTGAGGCTCCCAGATCATGTCGCATGGAGCCCGCCGCATGTCTATGACTTGGAAGATCGTCAACAGCGCTGCCGGGCCTACGCCAGGGTCATGACCGAGGGTCTCGAAGCCGACGTGCGGTACTTCGTCGACGTCGACGCTCTCGTCGACATGTGGGACGAGATCTACTTGGCACCCCACGTGCGGGAGCGGTGGCGTGCTTGGCTCATCGAGCACGGACAACTGACCTAGCTGCGAAGTGCTCACCGCACCGGCGCCTAGGTCCTAGGCCGAACGCCACGTCCTACGGCCGTCTTCGGGCGGCCGTAGTTGCGTATCAGGCGACATGCGGTGCCACTTCAGCGAGGGATGCCTCCGGTACGATGAGCGCACCCCACCGGGGCTCGTAACCCCGGTCCGACGGCCCCGACTTCGGTCGGGGCTGTTTAGCGTCCTGGTCAGGATGTGACGCCTTCCGCCAGCGCGTGCAGCAGATCGACCACGCGTTGGTGCTCGCCAGCGGCGATGACGTCTCGCGGTGTTCGGTCGCCGAGGCCCGGGTTGGGAGTTCGCAGCCACGGCCTGACGGCGTCATCACTGATGACCGTGCGGGCGAGATCGATAACCGCTTGCAACTCCTGCGGCTGCTCCTCGGCCTCCGGGTGGCGAGCTGCTGGCTGCGTCCGCCGGCGAGCGACGCCGCGGGGGCTCGTGCCACTCACGTCAGCCGGCGACGAGTTGCTGGACCCGCTGGTGCGACACACCGAGGAGCCGGGCCGCATCCCGCCTTGAGACGCCGGCCTCGGTGAGTCGCAGCGCGGCGGCCCGCTGGCGAGCCAGATAGATCTCGTGCGCCTCCAGCGCCTGGTCGTGCAAGCGTGCGAGTTCGTCGACATCGACGTCGGCAACTTCGATGCGCTCGTCGAGCTCCACAGCGGACTCGGGGATGTCCGCCGTGACGGCGATGGCCTCGCGGGCGTTCGTCGCCGCTTCATCGAGGTTCCGGCCGAAGGTGTGGACGTCGGTCATGGCCTCGATGTCCACGAGCCAGGCATCGTCGCCCGGATCTCGCCGGTAGGTCACCTTGTAACTGCTCATCGCCTCAACCATCCTTTCCCGAGGCACGGCTCAAGCTGGCGCTCGATGGAGCGCAGGGTGCCCACTGCAATGTCGCGCCCTGCATGCACCGGCACGGTCGCCAAGCATTCGCCACAGCGCAGTCGCACGTGTGAGCCTCGCTGTCGCAGCACTTCGCATCCAAGCCGGCGCAACGTGCGCAACAGCTCGTCTCCCGTCACGTGTCAACCACACTAGACAGACTAGTTTGCGGCCGATCAGGCGGGACAATCTGCAAGTCGGCGAACGTCGTGAAGTCGACCGCGACTGGCTCTGCGTCGCCTAGCCGAATGAGCCCTGCGAGCACGCCGCGGCTGGCTTCTGGGAATCCGTCGTCCTGGCGCCGGCGATCACTCGCCGAGGAAGCTCTCCTTTGGCTTGTGGGCTCGGAATTGCCACAGGGTGATGGCGGTGAACAGCGCTGCGAACGCGGCCAGCATGGCGATGGCGCGGCCGAAGCCGTGCTCGCCGTTGAGCACGCTGCGGTAGGCGTCGATCACCCAGTACACGGGGCTGGCCGGGGCGACGGCCTGCACCCAGCCCGGCAGCGCTGCGATCTTGGCGATGGCCCCGCCGGCGCCTGCGATCGCCATGGTGCCGAGCATCGAGGCGGCGTTGAGCTGTGACATGGTCCGGCACAGCGACGTCAATGCGATCGCCAGGGCGACATACATCGCCGCGCAGACCAGCGCCGTGATGACGAGCTGGGCCGCACCGCCGGGCACGTCGAGGCTGAACACGGCGATGCCGATGGCCACCATGATGAGCTGCTGGGCGGCGGTCACGGCCAGCATCGGGATGGCCTTGCCGGCGACGAGCTCGATGGTGCGCATCGGGGCGACGCGCAGCCGGTCCCAGGTGCCCCAGCCGTGCTCTCGGAAGAACGAGAACCCCATCGACCCGGTGCCCATGAGGGCGAACAGCGAAGCCAGGGCGGGCACCGAGTGAGCCGGTCCGCCGATGAG
Organism: Acidimicrobiia bacterium; assembly: GCA_022822525.1. Lineage (GTDB taxonomy): Bacteria > Actinomycetota > Acidimicrobiia > Acidimicrobiales > Poriferisodalaceae > Poriferisodalis. The sequence continues at coordinate 2,840 of JAJEBN010000035.1, forward strand.
TGCGTCGGTCACGAAGAACAGCAGCACGCCCGGCATGCCGATCAGCACGAACAACGGGAACGGGTCGCGCTGCAGCAGGCGCAGCTCGTTGCGGGCGATGAGGAGGGTGCTAGTCATCGGCGCTGCTCGTTTCGTCGCCGGTATCGCTGTCGGCTTCGGTGCTGGCGTTGCCCTTGCCCGTGCTGCCCTTGCCCGCGCTGGCGCCGTTTGTTTCGTCGCTGTCGATGACCCGCTCGTACAGCCTTCGGACCGAGGGCCGCTCCACCACCACTTCGGCGATCTGGTCCTGATCGACCGAGTTGATCGCCGCCATGAGGTCACGGTCGTCGAATGACACCGTCTCGCCGTTGCCGAGCCGGATGACCGTCGCCGGGTCGGGGTCGGCAGCGAGCAGGTCCCCGAGCGGCCCGACCGCCGCAATGGGACAGCTTCTCTGACACACGCAGCGACAGGTACAGCGCGGTGCGCTGGGCCGCGTAGCCGACCATGGCGCTGACCGCCTTCGACTTCGGGGCCAACCAG
>JAJEBN010000012.1 GCA_022822525.1 Acidimicrobiia bacterium
GTACTCGTGCGATCCGTGACTGGACGGTGAACCACCGTCGGTGTGCCGGGCGGCATTGCGCTCGAAGTACGCGCGATACCCGTCGACGAAGGCGTCTACGTCGCGGCCCACCATCGGGAACTGTTTGGTGCGGATGATGTGATCGGGCGTCGCCGGTCCGCGGCATGCCACCGACGCCACGTCGTCGCGGGTGCAGAACGCCTCGGCCTGCTCGTCGTGCACGGCGCGCAGCAACATCGGCGTGCCTGCCGCAGCCGAGATCGCAGCCCGCAGCTCGGCCACCGTCTCGACCTCGTCTGCCGGCAATGCCCCAGCGTCGGTGCTGCCCCACAGTTCTTGCAGCAGGCTGTCGTCGCCGGTCTCGCCGAACGACGTCACACCGGCCTTCGCAAGGCACTGCTCGGCCTCGCTGATCCGATCGATCATCGAGTCGTACGCCTGACGTGTGGTCTCGCCGAACGTGAAGATGCCGTGGTTCAGCAACACCATCGCTTCGGTGCCGTCATGGGCCTGTGCCTGCCATTGGTCCGCGCAGCGACGGGCCAGGTCGAAGCCGGGCATCACGTAGGGCACCACGACAGCCCGGTCGCCCCACAGGTCACGCACCCGCTTGTCACCGTCGGCCGTATTCGTGAGTGCCAGCACGGCATCGGCGTGGCTGTGCAGCACCGCCCGGTGGGGCAGCAGGGCGTGCAGGATCGCTTCCACCGACGGGTTCGGGGCGCTGGCGTCGAGCAGGTGGATCCGCAGCTGGTTCACCATCTCGGTGTCGCTCAGTTCCGCCAGCTCTGCCAGCCGCCGGACGGGCTCGAGTCGCAGCGGCGCGAAGCCCGGCGGCTCGATGGTGGCCAGATCCCAGCCGCTGCCCTTCACCCACAGCGTCGCCACCGGTTCGCCCCAGGCGTCGGTGCTGTGGCCCTTGACCGACGTGTTGCCGCCGCCGTGCAGCACGAGTGCCGGGTCGGCGCCCACTAGGCGCGACCCGTAGGTGATCTCGCCCAGATCGCCCAGCGCAGCCCACCGCGCCGCTTCAGCGTCGTCCCAGCGATTCAGCATCCGCGTGCCCCCGGCCCTGCTGGCCCGGCAGCTTCGCAACGGCTCAGCATGACGCGCATCCCTTCCCGCCACGGCGTGATGGCACGACCACCGGACGCGCATGCCCGTGTGTGCTCAGCATTCGCTCAAGCCTCGTCTGACGCCTCCGGCTGCCGCCAGGGCGCGGGCAATGGACTGGTCGTACGGCGGCCGCAAGACGCCGGCGTCGGTGATGATCGCGGTGATGAGGCGGGCAGGCGTCACGTCGAATGCGGGATTGACGGCGACGGCGTCCGTAGGGGTCAGGCGCGTTCCCCCGGCGTGGTGCACTTCGTCGGGATTCCGCTGCTCGATGGCAATGCACTCGCCCGACGGAAGTGCTGCGTCGATCGTGGTGGTCGGCGCGGCGATATAGAACTCGATGCCAGCGTCGGCGGCAGCGAGGGCATGTGCCAGCGTGCCGACCTTGTTGGCCGTGTCGCCGTTCGCCGCGATGCGGTCCGCGCCCACGATCACAGCGTCGACTTCGCCGCCGGCGATCAGCGACGCCATCGCTGCATCGGCGACCACCGACACGTCGATGCCCGCGTCGGCCAGTTCCCAGGCGGTGAGCCGAGCGCCCTGCAGCAGCGGACGGGTCTCGGCCGCCAGCACTCGCACCGGCTCGCCCGCAGCGGCCTTCGCGTACACGACGCCCAGTGCCGTGCCCGTACCGGCGGTGGCGAGCCGTCCTGCATTGCAGTGCGTCGCAATGACGGTGGCGTCGGCGAGCAGCTCGCGGCCGAACCGTCCGATCTCGGCGCACGCCCGAGCATCTTCCTCGCCGATAGCCAGCGCTTCGTCCAGCAGCCGCTGCCGCAGCTCAGCCACGCCGCCTGCGCTGCTGCTGTCGTCGCTGTGGCCATCTGGGTCGCTGGCGTTCGCGGTGCTGCTCGGGCTGAGTGAATCGGCGGCAGCGAGCGCGGCGTCGATCGTGCGGTCCACCGCCCATCGCAGGTTCACCGCAGTCGGCCGGGCGTCGCCGATGTCGTGCCGCAACCGTTCCAGCAACTCGCGTGCCGCGTCCAGCGAGCCGGGTTGCGCCTCGTCGAGGCCGACGACCAGCGCAAGCGCTCCGAACGCACCGAGCGCGGGCGCCCCCCGGATGGCAAGCCGCTCGATGGCATCGACGGCACTGGCCACATCACGCACATCGAGCAGCACCAACTCGGCGGGCAGCCGCGTCTGGTCGATGATCTCGATGCTGTCGCCCGTCCAGCGCAGCGTCGGCGTCATGGCTGCCGTATCCATGCAGCCGACAGTCTCGCGCCCGGATGCGACAACTCCGCCAACGTCTCATCAATTTCGAACGAACGATGCCGGCAGCTGCCCGGCGGGTGCCCTCGAAGCGTCGGGCGAGTCGAGCGTAAATTCCGGCGGGCGCCAGCGACTGCATCGGTAGTGTCCGCGCCGTGCGACAACTGGTAGCGCTGGCGCTCGGTGGCGGTGATCGCTTCGTCGCGGAGCTGCAGCGGGCCTGGGATGCCGGTGACGCGGTGCTGCCCGTCGACCAGCGTCTGCCGGCCGTTGCGCAGGAGTCGCTCGTCGAGCGCATGGGCGCGGGCGTCGTCGTCGATGCCGCCGGCCGCCACCGCCGCCGCGGCGGCTGGGCAGTCGAGGACGGCGACGCACTCGTCATGGCCACCAGCGGCAGCACCGGCGATCCGAAGGGCGCGGTCCTCACCCACGCGGCCATCGAAGCCAACGCCATGGCAACCAGCTCCGCGCTCGCCGTCGATCCCAGCACCGACCGCTGGCTGGCATGCCTGCCGCTCGCACACGTCGGCGGCCTGGCAGTCGTCATCCGCGCACTGCTCACCGACACACCCCTCGGAGTCCACGACGGCTTCGACGCAGAAGCAGTCGAAGCCGCAGCCCGCCAAGGCGCAACGCTCACCTCGCTGGTGCCCACCGCGCTCGCACGCATCGACCCAGCAGCGTTCCGGGCAATCCTGCTCGGCGGCTCCGCCATGCCCGCCCAACGTCCGCCGAACACAGTCGCCACCTACGGCTTGACCGAGACCTTCAGCGGCGTGATCTACGAAGGCTGGCCGCTCGAGGGAGTACAGCTGCGCATCGCCGAAGGCGAAGTACAGCTCCGCTGTCCGATGCTGCTGCGCTGCTACCGCGACGGAACCGATCCCCGAACTGCCGACGGCTGGTTCCCCACAGGAGACGCCGGCGCCCTCTCACAAGAAGGCCAGCTCTCCGTCTTCGGAAGAGTCGACGACATGATCACCACCGGTGCCGAGAAAGTCTGGCCAGTAGCAATAGAGCGAATCCTCGCCGACCTGCCCGATATCGCCGAAGTAGCAGTAGTCGGCCGCCCCGACCCCGAATGGGGCCAAGCAGTAACAGCCGTAGTAGTCCCCGCCGATCCCGCCCAGCCCCCAAGTCGTGAAGCACTCCGAGACGCCGTGAAAGCGGAACTCCCCGCCTACTGCGCCCCCCGCAATCTCGAACTCGTCAACGAGCTGCCCCAGACACCCCTCGGCAAGACCCAACGCTGGCGTCTCTAGCACGAAGCCGGTCCAGCTCCGTTTCCTGCTCGTGCATGGAGCACCCGCGTCAGCGGCCGGGCACTGTATTAGCTTCCCCGGCCATGTTTGCTGCCCCCCCTAGATTTGTCATTTCGCTGCGGCGCATCAGCGTCGCCGCAGTGGCGGTGTGCCTGGTAGGCGCGCTGGCCGCGTTGGTTCCCGCAGGGGCCGTGTCGGCGCAATCCTCTGGAGTGGCGCTGCCGCCGCAATCGCAGGGGTCGTGTGCGGGTGAGGATCCGATTGTGGTCGGTTCGGATGCGGGGGCGCAGTCGGACATCTACGCCGCGGCGATGCTCGCAGGGGTGATTGGCAGCGACTGCATTGTGCTCGCCGGCCCGCGTGACGAGCCGATGCCTGCCGATCAGCAGGCGCGTCTGGCGGCTGCGAATGCGGGCGGGTTTGTTGTGGGCGGAGCAGCGGCGGTGCCGCCCGAGAAGTTCGCGGGTCGCACGATGACATCCCTGTCTGGGCCCGATCGGTGGGCCACGGCCCGTCGCGTGGGTCAGCATGCGGCCGGTGTCACGCCTGACGCCTCAGCAACTCAGGATGTCCCTCCCAGGATCAACGGTGTTGCGGTACCGCCTCAGTCGCAGGGGTCGTGTGCGGGTGAGGATCCGATTGTGGTCGGTTCGGATGCGGGGGCGCAGTCGGACATCTACGCCGCGGCGATGCTCGCAGGGGTGATCGGCAGTGATTGCATCGTGTTGGCCGGCCCGCGTGACGAGCCGATGCCTGCCGATCAGCAGGCGCGTCTGGCGGCTGCGAATGCCGGCGGGTTTGTTGTGGGCGGAACGGCGGCGGTGCCGCCTGTGAAGATCGCCGGCCGCTCGATGAGGCGTCTGTCCGGTGCCGACCGGTGGGCCACCGCGCGACTGGTGGGCCAACGTGCTGCTGGTGACACCACTGTCGGCACGCCGACAGACCAAGAAGCGATTGAGGAGTTGTTCGCCGAAGCAGCTGCTCAACGCGCTGAGATCGTCGACGAGCTGACGCGGCAGATCAGGGCAGGCAACTACGGCATCGGCGAGGACAACGTGCTGCGCGGTCCGGCGGGATTCCGGATCAATCTCGACGACTGCCCCAGCGGCTGGTCCGACACGACAGGCATCACTGACGCCGAGATCCGGATCGGCTATTCGTTGGCTCAGTCGGGTTTCTTGAGCGACTACGGGCTGATCGGCACCGGCATGGCGAACTACTTCGAGTGGGTGAACGCCAACGACCCGGTCGCGAGCCGCCAGATCGTGCTCATCTCCAAGGATGACGCGTACATCGCTCAACGCACGATTGACAACGTGGATGCGCTCATCAAGTCGGAGAACGTGCTGTCGATCACCACGCTTGGCACGCCCAACACGCTGGCGACCTACGACCGGATCAACGACGAGTGCATCCCTCATCCGTTCGCGCAGAGCGGCCATCCAGCGTGGGGCGACCCTGTCGCCCATCCGTGGACCACCGGCTTGCAGATGGCGTACAACACCGAGGCGATTCTGTGGGGTACCTGGATCGAGAAGAACCTGACCGGGAAGCTGCCGGTAAGCGTCGCTGCCATCGTGATGGACAACGACTTCGGGCTTGCCTATGAGACGGCGTTCGAGAAGTGGGTTGAAGCCCACCCTGAAGTGGTGTCCAGTTTCACCGCTGTGCGCCACGACCCGGCGGCACCATCGCTTGCGGCCGAGATGCGGGCCGTGGCCGGCGCGAATCCCGACGTCTATATCTCGATGACTGCCGGCTCCCCGTGCTTGCTCGCGATCCAGGAAGCGGCTTCGAGCGGGCTGACTGCATCCATCACGGCGAACAGCGGCGCGATGTTCACTGCCTCGGTGTGCAAGGGCATCGACCAGTTCTTGCGGCCCGCAGGAAATGCGGCCGATGGCTGGCTGATTGTTGGCGGCGGAGCGAAGGACAGCACCGACGAGCATTACGCCGACGAGCCGTTCAACGAGTTTGTCAATGAGAACCTCGAGGATGCTGATCTCGACCCCGAGGACTCCCTGCACGGAACCGGCTATCTGTTCGCGTACCCCTACGTCGAGGCCCTGCGCATAGCCGCGGAACTGCCCGACGGGATCACCCGCACCAACCTCATCCTCGCCGTGCGCAGCCTCGACATCGACCATCCGATGTACCTCGACGGCATTCGCTTCACGCTCAGTGGTAACTCGGATGCGTACCCGATAGAAGGTTCCGACATCTCGCAATACGACTCCGGCAGCGAGACCTGGGGAACCCCGACCGAGATCATCGGCATCGACGGCCAGACGCCGAATTGCTCCTGGAGCTTTGTCATCCAGCGTTGCGCATCCCTCACGGAGGAACGTCTGACGACCCTGGCCGCCCACTTCTCGGTTGACGCCGATGAAGAAGACAACGCGGCTTCGGTGTCGGCACGCGCGCATCGCGCGGGCGAGGAAGCAATAGAAGGCTCGCTCAAGCCCGGTTACTGGCAAATCACAGCCGACTCGTTGTGCCTGTACTACGACCGCGACCTTGAGGATTGGCGTCTGCCAACACGTCGCGGGAGCGGTTGGATTGGAGTCAATGGCAATGGCGCCGAAGTCGACTCCGCCACTCGCATTCGGCTCGAACATGGCGACACGGTCCAACTTGCCACTTACGGTGGAGGGGCCAGCGGTCCGTACCGCTGCGAGCTGAACTGGGTAGCCGACTTGGACTAGCTGCTTCTGCTGCCGATGCCCGTGCTGGGGCGGCCGCACCGCGCGGTACGGCGTTCGCCCCGGTCGAGGCAGGCGGATCTCGGGTCTCGTCGAGCTGTGTGCCGGTGTGTGCAATTTGCACAATTCGATTTCACCGAAATTGAGTTATGCAAATTGGTGCACGCGAGCACAGGAATCCCCGTCCACGCGCTGCCCGGTCTCGACCCCGGTCACGCACCAAACTCAATCAGTGACAGATGGAGCCTCGGTAGGCACCGGCAGGTAGCCACCGGCGGGCGTCACATCCTCCGGCAAGGGCTCAGCAAACAATGTGGCGGTGCCGATGCCATGCACCCCATGCGGATCAACCGCAACAGCAGTCTCGCGGGCGATGCGCAACCC
>JAJEBN010000054.1 GCA_022822525.1 Acidimicrobiia bacterium
GCGACGAGCGCACCTACGGGCGCCCGGTGGTGATACGGGCCGTCACCAGCGCCGACGCCATGACCGCCGACTGGGCCCGCCTGCCCCACGACGTGCTCGAGGCCATGAGCAGCCGGGTCATCGCCGAGGTACCCGGCGTGAACCGGGTCGTCTACGACATCACCTCCAAACCCCCCGGCACCATCGAATGGGAATAGGCGAATGGGACATAGCTGTGCTGCGCCCCCGCTCGTGGTCGACGTCGTCAGTTCTGGCAAGCACACGTTCACGGCGCTGGTCGAGGTGAAGACCGGCGACAGCCCGCAGGAGCTCGACCAGATCGAGAAGTATCTGAAACTTGCCCGGGCCGAAGGCTACGACTGCCTGATCACGATCTCCGGCGAGGTCGCCCCCTTCGACGGAGCGCATCCGACGCCACGGGCGGATTCCCTGCGCGTCGGCTCGGTCAAGCTCTATCACCTCTCGTGGACGCGAATTCTCGCAGAGGCAGTGCAGCAGGTCGCCCATCACGGAGTCGACGACGAGGAACAGGCTTGGATCGCCGCAGAGCTCATCCGCTACCTGGAGCACCCCAACAGTGGCATCGCCCAGGCCAGCGATATGGGCGACCACTGGGTCACTGTGCGGGACAAGGCGCGTGACGGGCTGCTCGGCAAGGCCGGCGCACCCGTAACGCCCGCAAGCTCGGTTTTGCCGACTCGGTGGTCGATGCCATCGACGACTTCTACCGCAACGTTGTGCAGCACATGCGCAGCCCGACACCAGTTCCACCGAAGATGGCTGCAGCGCCTGCAGCCGACGAGGCTGCCGATTCGGAATCCAGCGGAGCGCCTGCCGAGTCGAACGCTTGCACTCTCAGGGGCTGAGAGCGGTGATGGGTGCGACGGCGACGCCGTCGGGACGTTCGTAGCCGTAGCCCGTGGAGGTGATCACGAGCAGCTTTGCGGGAGGCCCGATGCGGCTGGTGTCGACGGTGGACTGCAGGCGCAGCAGCGAGCCGGCCGCGCGGTCGACCGCTTCGGCGCCCCCGAGTTTCACCTCGATGCCGATCCAGGTGCCGTCGGACCGGCGCTGGACGATGGCGTCGGCTTCGAGTCCGCTCTTGTCCCGGTAGTGATGCACGCCGCAGCCGTTGATGTCCGCGTAGACGAGAAGGTCACGCATCACCAAGTTCTCGAAGATCAGTCCGTAGTAGCTGAGCTCGCTGCGCAGACGGTCGATGCCGATCTCCAGTGCCGCGACGGCCAGCGACGGGTCGGCGAAGAAGCGTTTGGGCGCTTGTCGCAGCGGCACCCGCGACATCAGGCGAGGTTGCCATGCTGGGGCGCGTTCGGTGACGAACAGGCGCTCCAGCGCCTCGAGGTACGCCTTCACGCTCGCTCGGTTGAGGTCGGCATCGTCGGCCAGCGTGGAATACCCGGCCTCGCTGGAGACGTTGCGCGCCAGAGATCGGATGAGCGCCGACACGCCTGCAGGGTCGCGGCGCACGCTGTCCACTCGGGAAACGTCGGTGCGTGCGATCTCGTTGAGGTACGCGCTCAGATTCTCCTGTGCGGCCGCTGGAGGGACATCGGCGAGACCGGGCCACCCGCCGCGCACGGCGCATTCCACGACGTCGTCGAAGCCGGCCTCGGGCTTCGCTGCCGAAACCGGCTCGCCTGCCAAGACTGAGCCGAGCGACACGTCGCCGGTCGAGTGGCCTGACTCGGCCAGCGTCATGGCCCGCATCCGGACCCGGCGCACCCGGCCGGCGCCGGAGTGGCGGGTCATGTCGTCAGGCGGCACGGCGGAGCCGGTGAGCAGGAAGATCCCCTTGTCGGGCCGGTCGTCGCACGCTCGCCGCATGGCGTTCCACGTGCCGGGCACCAGGTGCCACTCGTCGAGGAGCCGTGGCGTCGGCCCGTCGAGGATGCGCGCCGGGTCCACCGAGAACGCCAGGCGCTGTTCGTCGCTGCCGTCGAAGAGCACCTCGCTGTTCGCGAACTGCCGCGCTGTCCATGTCTTGCCGCAGGCCCGCGGCCCTTCGACCACGACCGCCCCAACAGCACTCAGCGCCGACGCGATGGATGCCTCAGCGAGCCTGCTTCGATACCCGGGTGTTGGCGCAACAGTGCTCATGTCGCCCTTGCTCAACGCGGTCGATGCTGCATGACAGTCCTAATCAGCACTTTGGCTCGTCTGCAATCTACAAAATGGCGTCTCTCCAATCAACAGAACGGCGTTCTACGAATCAGCAAACTGGCAACACGTTCCCCCCGACCAAGACGCTCCCGCCGCGCGCCGTTCGGCGCATGACTGCTGGTCAGATCCCGCGGCCATCGTCATGGCGACTGCGTTGCGGCGACTGTCCAGACCCGGTCGCATCCGCCGGTCGGTTCCGATGGCTCACCCCGAAACCGACTGGCCCGGCCGGGAAACGTGATGTGATGCTATGATGTCACTGTGAGGACGGTCATCACGCTGCCGGATCATGTTCATGCGCTGGCGAAGCAGCGCGCGGCGGAGCAGGGCATCAGTTTCGCGGAGTTCGCGCGGCGGCTGTTCGACCGCGAGCTCGACTCAGCGGTTCCGCAGGGCGACCTCGACGCGATCTGTGCAATGGTGAACGGCGAAGCGTTCGACATGGCCGCCGACGGCAAGGCCATCGTGGCCGAGGCGGCGGCAGCACAGCAAGCGCAGCGTCTGGGCTGAGCTGTGCAGCTCAGCTTCGTCGACACCTCCGCGTGGGTGTCGATGGCCGACGGCGCGGAGTCGTCCCATGTTCAGGTGGCAGAGGCGCTGCGTGAGCGGCGCGGCCGGCTGCTGACAGCGGATCATGTGCTGCAGGAGACGTGGATGGTGATGAAGCACCGCCACGACCGGTTCGCGGCGGAGAGTCTGGTGAACGCGATCCGCAGGGGCACGGCGCGTGTGGAAGTGTCACTGCTGGGTGACCTCGAGGCGGCAGCGACCATCGGGGCGGCCTTCGCCGATCAGGACTTCTCGTTAGCGGATCGGACGAGCTGGGCGGTGATGGAGCGGTTGGGCATCACCGAGGCCGTGTCGCTGGACCGCGATTTCCGGGTGTACCGCTACGGCCCCGGCCGGCGCAGGGCCTTCGACGTCGTCCCCTAGAGCGCATGCGAGCTGGTTCGATAGCAGCCGTCGGTTTGGTACATCAGAGACCGTCGTTTTGGTTCGATACAAGATGTCGGTTTGGCGTGACAACGGATCCCGGAAGGGGCCGACGCTGAACGCATTCGTTCCGACCAACGCCTCGTTGAATTGGCAGGGTGATTGTGCACAGCCGCAACTACCTTGGCCCCACAGCCGCGGCCGGGCCGCGGGAAGCGTGCGACAAGGGCTGATCATGACTTCAGCAGGGGCCGAGAACTCGGCTGCATCGGTGGACTTGCCGGCGGGCTTTGCTTGCCATGTGGGCAACATCGGCATGAAGGACGACACCGACGATGTGATGGTCTTGGCGGCTGATCGGGTGTCGGCCGCAGCCGGCGTATTCACCAAGAGCCTGTTCTCGGGGGCCAGCGTGCGCCGCAGTCAGGCCAACGTTGCCGACGGACGAGTGCAGGCCGTGGTGGTCGTGTCGAAGAACTCCAACGTGGCAACCGGCGAGCAGGGTGAGCGGGACGCAGCGAACCTCGCCAGTCGGGTCGCGGAACTGGTGGGCTGCGAGCCCGATCAGGTGCTCGTGGGCTCCACTGGCGTGATCGGCGTGCCCTATCCCGAAGGCAAGGTGGACGCGTATTTCGATCGGCTGATCGCCGAACCCGGGCCTGCGCTCGACAGCAACGATGCCGAGGCCGCTGCGACGGCGATCATGACCACCGACACGCATCCCAAGACGGCAAGCGCATCAGCCGGCGCCGCCACCGTGGTGGGCATTGCGAAAGGCTCGGGGATGATCGAGCCCGACATGGCCACGATGATCTCAGTGATCACCACCGACGCCGACATTGCTCCCGACCGGCTCGACGCCATGCTGCGCCGGGTCTGCGATGTGACGTTCAACGCGCTCAGCGTCGACACCGACACCTCCACCAGCGACATGGTGGTGATGCTGGCGAACGGCGCAGCCGGTCCGGTCGATGAGGCTGATCTGGAGGCCGCGCTCGGCGCGGTCAGCCTGGATCTGACACGCCAGCTCGCCTTCGACGGCGAGGGTGCCGAGACCCTGATCGTGGTGACGGCGAACGGCGCTCGTGACGACGCGCAGGCCAAGCGCGTCGCCAAGGCCATCGTGAACTCGCCGCTCGTCAAGACCGCCGTGCACGGCCGCGACCCCAACTGGGGCCGGGTCGCGATGGCGATCGGCAAGTGCAGCGACGAGACCGACATCGACGCTGATCGCGTCAAGATCCGCTTCGGCAATCAAGAGGTGTACCCGACGCCGGCAACGGCCGCAGCCCTTGCCGAGCTCGAGGAGTACCTGGCATCTGACGAGGTGCTGATCTCGGTGGATCTGGGCATTCGTTCCGACGGCACAGCCGGCTCGTTCACCGTGTACGGCTGCGACCTCACCGATGAGTACGTCCGCATCAACGCCGACTACACGACGTGAATGACGACCCGATCCTGGAGCCGCTGAACGCCGGTCAGCGGGCCGCCGTGCTGCACGGCGACGGCCCGGCGCTGGTGGTGGCCGGGGCCGGCTCGGGCAAGACCCGCGTGCTCAGCCACCGCATCGCCTACCTGCTCGCGCACCGGCAGGTGAGCCCGTTCGGCTTGCTGGCGATCACCTTCACCAACAAGGCGGCAGGGGAGATGCGCGAGCGCATCGGCAGCCTTGTCGGTCCCGTCGCGAACCGGATGTGGATCTCCACATTCCACAGCGCATGTGCCCGCATCCTGCGCAGTCACGCCGATGTGCTCGGCTACCCGTCGGCGTTCAGCATCTACGACCAGGCCGACGCCCGACGCCTCACCCGCTACGTGGTGCGCGACCTCGACCTCGATCCCAAGAAGTTCGCGGACCGCACGGTGCACGCTGCGATCTCGACGATGAAGAACCGTCTGGTCACGCCGACCCAGGCCGCCGATCTCTCCTTGGCCCCCGACGGCGGCGGGCCGTTCTCCCGCGATGTGGCCCGCGTCTATTCCGAATACCAGAAGCGTCTGCGGCGCGCCGGCGCCATGGACTTCGACGATCTGCTGATGCTGGGCGTGGAGCTGCTCGGCGCTCATGACGACGTGGCCGAGCACTACCGGCAGCGGTTCGAGCACATCCTCGTCGACGAGTACCAGGACACGAACCTGGCCCAAGTTCGCTTGATCGGCCTGCTTGCCGGCCCTGCACGCAACGTGTTCGTGGTGGGCGATTCCGACCAGTCGATCTACGCCTTCCGCGGTGCGGACATCACCAACATCCTGGAGTTCGGCGCCACCTTCGACGACAGCTCGACCTACGTGCTCGACCAGAACTACCGCTCCAGCCAGGCCATCCTCGACGCAGCCAATTCGGTGATCCGCAACAACCTGGGGCGCCCGTCCAAGAACCTGTGGACCGACCGTTCCGGCGGGGCGAAGCCGATCAGCTACCGCGGCACCGATGCCGATGACGAGGCCCGCTACGTGTGTGCCGAGCTGCGGCGCCTGCACGGCGACGGCCGGATCGACTGGAGCGACGCAGCGGTCTTCTACCGGTCCAACGCCCAGTCGCGGGTGATCGAGGAGGAGCTGGTCGCCAACGACGTGCCGTACCAGATCATCGGCGGCACCCGCTTCTACGACCGGCGCGAGATCAAGGACGCACTGGCGTTTCTGCGGGCCGCAGTGAACCCGTCTGATGAGGTGTCGCTCAAGCGAGTGGTGAACCTGCCGGCCCGCGGCGTCGGCGACCGCACCATCGCGAAGCTCGATGACGTGGCGGCGCGTGACGGGTTGACCCTCGCCGAGGTCATCGATCAGCTCGAGGCTCTTGATGTACGGGGCAAGGCCCGCGGCGGCCTGCTGCAGTTCCGCGAACTGCTGAGCCGCTGCGCGGCACAGGTGGAAGCGGGTCCGGCCGCGGTGCTGCAAGCCGCGCTGGAAGGCTCCGGTTATGTGCAGGAGCTCCGGGAAGAGCGCAGCATCGAGGCGGAGGGCCGTCTGGAGAATCTCGAGGATCTGGTTGGCAGCGCTGCGGACTTCGAGTCGTGCGACGAGTTCCTGGAGCAGGTGTCGCTGGTGAGCGACGTCGACGAGATGACCGATGCCTCGCAGGTGTCGCTGATGACGCTGCATGCAGCGAAGGGCCTCGAGTACGACGTGGTGTTCGTGACCGGCCTCGAAGAGGGAGTGTTCCCCCACCACCGCACCTTCACCGATCCGCTTGAACTGGAAGAGGAACGCCGGCTGGCCTATGTGGGCATCACCCGGGCACGCAAGCAGCTGTACCTGACCCACGCGTGGAGCCGGCTGCTGCACGGCCAGACCAGCTACAACCCGCCGAGCCGGTTCATCGGCGAGATTCCCGAGCAGCTGCTCGACGACCGCTCGCCCGACCACGGCCGCTCTGGCTCATCGTGGCGACCGGCCACCAGCGACTGGGGTGCCAACCGGGGCGGCAGCGAGTACAGCCAGTTGGGCGAGGCCGAGCAGGCCGAGCGGCGCCAGAAGCGCAGCGACCCCGCTCGCCACGATGACAGCGCCGCGAAAGGACGTGAGTCTCGCCGGGAGGAGGCCCGCCGCCGGGTGGCGGCGCGCAAGGGCGAGCCGAAACCGGCCCCCTCGGCTGACCTCGGATACGGCGTGGGCGACGACGTGCTGCATGACCGATTCGGGGCCGGTGTCGTCCAGGACGTGCGGCCCGACGGCGACGACTGGGAGGTCACGGTCCACTTCGCCGATCTCGGCCCCAAGACGCTCGTCGCCAGCTTCGCCAACCTTCGCCGCCTCCGCTCATAGGGGGCCAGAATCCCTGCCGGATTCGCAGCGGGCGGCAGGGCTTCGCTCCTATGCTCCCCGCCGTGGATCTCTTCGAGTATCAGGGCAAGCAGTTCTTCCGCAGCTACGGCATGCCGGTATCCGACGGCGACGTCGCCTTCAGCGTCGACGAAGCAGTAGCTGCCGCAGAGCGCTTGGGCACGCCGGTGATGGTGAAGGCGCAGGTGCACACCGGCGGGCGCGGCAAGGCAGGGGGCGTGAAGTTCGCCGCCTCCGTCGATGACGTGCGAACCCATGCGTCCAACATCCTGGGTCTCGACATCAACGGACACGTCGTGCGGCGGCTGTGGATCGAGAAGGCGTCGGACATCGCCGAGGAGTACTACGCCAGCTTCACGCTCGACCGTTCAGCCAAGAAGCATCTGGGGATGCTGTCCGCTGAGGGCGGCGTCGAGATCGAGACGGTGGCGGCCGAGAATCCCGACGCGATCAGCAAGGTGCTCGTCGACCCCGCTGAGGGCCTCACCGAAGCGGCCGCCCGGGCGTGGGTGGAGGGCGCCAACCTCAATCCTGTCGCCACCGATCAGGCCGTCGACATCCTGCGCAAGCTCTATGTGGCCTATGTCGAGGGCGACGCCGACCTGGTCGAGATCAACCCGCTGATCCTGACGCCCGACAATCGGGTTCACGTGCTCGACGCCAAGGTGACGCTGGACGCCAACGCCGTGTTCCGCCATGAGGACTACGCGCAGTACGACGAGACCCAGCCCCGTGACGAACGTGAGGAGGCTGCCCACGCCAAGGGCCTGCAGTACGTAGGCCTTGCCGGCAGCGTCGGCGTGATCGCCAACGGCGCCGGGCTGGCGATGAGCACCGTGGACGTGGTGAACCAGGTGGGCGGCAAGCCCGCCAACTTCCTCGACATCGGCGGCGGCGCCAACGCCCAGGTGATGGCCAATGCGCTGGAGGTCATCAACAACGATCCCGACGTGCGGGCCATCTTCATCAACATCTTCGGCGGGATCACCCGCGGCGAGGAAGTGGCCAACGGCATCATCGGTGCGCTCGACGCGGTCGACATCGAGGCGCCGATCGTGCTGCGCCTCGACGGCACGAACGCCGCGGAGGGGCGCGAGATCCTCGCACCGCACCTCAACGAGAAGCTGGTGATGGAACCGACCATGCTCGACGCTGCCCGTCGAGCCGTCGCGATGGCCGCGGCCTGATCAGGGGAGCTTCAGATGAGCATTTTCGTCAACAAGGACACCAAGGTCGTCTACCAGGGCCTCACCGGCTCCCAAGGCCGGTACTACGGCATGCTGAACCGCGACTACGGCACCGACGTGGTGGCGGGCACCAATCCTCGCAAGGCCGGCACCGACGTGGAAGGTGTGCCGGTGTTCGCCAACTGCACCGAGGCGGTCGCTGCCACGGGCGCCAATGCTTCCTGCATCTTCATCCCCGCGCCCGGTGTGTTCGACGCCGTCATGGACGCCGCCGAGGCGGGCATCGAGTTCGTGGCCTGCATCACCGAGGGCGTGCCGGCCCACGACGAGGCCCGCTTCTTCAACATGTTGAAGCGCGACTACCCCGGGGTGCGGCTGCTGGGCCCGAACTGCCCGGGCATCATCACGCCAGGGGAGTGCAATATCGGCATCACGGCGGGGCACATCGCCAAGCCGGGCGGCCCGGTGGGCATTGTCAGCCGGTCGGGCACGCTGACCTACCAGGCGCTGTACGAACTGCAGCAGAAGGACATCGGCGTCACGACCTGTGTGGGCATCGGCGGCGATCCGGTGCCGGGCACGTCGTTCATCGACTGCCTCGAAGCGTTCGAGGCCGATCCCGACACCAAGGCCGTGATGATGATCGGCGAGATCGGCGGCTCGGCCGAGGAAGAGGCGGCCGAGTTCATCAAGCACCACATGTCCAAGCCGGTGTCGAGCTACATCGCCGGCGTGACTGCCCCCCCGGGCAAGAAAATGGGCCACGCCGGTGCCATCGTCTCGGGCGGCAAGGGCACCGCTGCGGCCAAGATGGATGCGCTGCGCGATGCCGGCGTGCGGGTGGGGCTGAATCCCACCGAGGCCGGCGAGCTGATGGCCGAAATCGTCGCCGAGCTCTAGCCACGCCTGCTTGAAGGCTGCGGCGGGCTCGTCTGATCCCGCTGGTCGCAACGTCGCCGGGCCTTCTGCCACGCTTCCCGCCGCGACGTCTGTGCCTACTTGTCCGTGTCCTTGCCGATGGGTGCGGCCAGGCCGGCGTAGATCTCCAGCAGTGCTGCGGCGTGGCCCTCAGGGCTGAACGGCGCCAAGGCAGCGGCGCTCGCTGCGGCCGAGGCAGCGAGGTCTGATTGCAGGGCTTTGGTGAGTGCCTCCGCCAGGGCGTCAGCGTTGCCGGCGGGTGCCAAGAAGCCGTTGACGCCGTCGTTGATGAGCTGGGGTGCCGCGCCGACGGCGGTCGCGACCACGGGACGCCCTGCTGTGAGCGCCTCGACGGTGATCATGCCGAAGCCTTCCCTCCGGCTCGGCACGCACACCAGACGGGCCCGCCGGTACCACTCGCCGACCTTGCTGGGGGACACGGCTCCGGCGAACTCGGCATTCACGCCGCGACGCAGCGCCAGCGCCTCGAGCAGCACTCGGTCGGGACCGTCGCCGACGATGGCTACTTCGGGCCGCTCGGTTGACGGCATGAGCGCCACTGCCTCGATCAGCACATCGAAGCCCTTCTCAGCCATGAGTCGGCCGAGCGCAACGACAGGTCCGTCGGCCGGTGTCGGCGTCAACGCGCCGAGCCGTTCGACGCCTATCGGCATGGACACCACCTGCAGCACTGGGCCGAACCGCCGCCCTGCTCGCTCGATGCCGGGCAGCGGCTGCAACGCCCGCGATCGCTCTCGGGATCGCCCCGCGCCGGTGTCGCCGACGCGAGACCGCGGACGCCGTCCACTGCGTCGCTGCACCAGCGACGACGCCCAGTCCTGCAGGTCCTCGGACACCGTGATCACGGCACCCGCACGGCGCAGCACCCGGCGTGCGAGCCACCGGTGGACAGCGTTCGTGGTGACGGCGGCATCCGAACCGTGGATGTGCACCACGCTGGCCGTCCGCCGTCCCGCAAGGGCTGCAGCGGCCACGGCGACCAGCCCGCACGGGAACCACCAGTGACCGTGAATCACTGCGCCGTCAGCCGAACGGCGGCGTGCCTGGCGGGCTGCGGCCAAGGTGAGCCTGGCGATCATCGGGATGACCCACAGCGCCGACAATCCGGAGAACACTCGGTAGCTCTCACCGAGCGCCACCCGCGCCTCCACGCTCGCCGGAGCGAACCGCACCCGGTGCACTTCGACGCCGCCCACATCGTGGCGGCGCGGCGCATCCGGATGAGCGGGGCACACCACCGTCACCTCGGCACCCGCACCGGCCAGCGCCCGTGCGTGATCAGCCAGGAATGGCTTGTGATGATCGTCCAGCGACGTCGGAAACCCCGGAGCCACCAGCACCACTCGCACGTGCCCAGTCTCGCCGTCGCGCAGCACTTCGCCGCGCGCGATTGCAACCACGTCGCGTTGATCCCGCTCGGCAAGATTCCTAGTTTGGGATTCCGGCCTTGGGAATCATGAACAGCCACCAAGCGAACTGCAGAGGCAGCGACGCCAGCGCGACATAGCGCACCACACGGAAGCGCAGGCGCCTCGCGATCAGAAGAATCGCTGCCATGGAAGCCAGCGCAACCGACCAAGCTGCGATTGGGTTCGGCGGATGCGGATCGTCCCAGTCTCCGATGAGGCTCAGCCAGACGACGCACACCGCGAAGAACCACACGCCAGCGGCGAAAGTCGTCCACGCGAAGGAGGCGTTGAGCTTCGTCCAACCGCTGACGACCGGCGACGGCACGTTCTCAGGAGGCGCTGCCGGTACCGGCCGAACTCGATGGGTCCTGTGGCGAGGGCGATTCACTCGAACAGTGTGGCGGTGAGCGTGCTGGTCGCAGGCTCACCGAGTTTCCGGGTGGCTCTCGACAGGCTCAGTACGCTCGGCGGGATGCTGGCTGTGTGCCAGAAGCGCCGGACTTGCCATACGCTCAGCAGCGCGGGAGCGCAGTCGTGACCGGATCGAACGGCAGCATCGGCGTACGGCAGCGATCCGGCACTGCGGTGAGGTGGGCGCTCGGCTTGGCAACCGCGGCGATGATCGTCTGGCTCGCCGTCCGGTACTGGGACGACCTGCGCCAGATCGACCTCCACGTGGATGCCGTCGGGCTGCTGGCCGCCGTTGTCGTGTCGATGACCGCCACGTGGTGCCTGGCGCTCGGCTGGCGGGAGCTCGTCGGCGGTTATGGCAGGCCGCTGGCGCAAGGCCCGGCGCTGCGCATCTGGATGCTGTCCCAGGCCACGCGCTACCTGCCGACCGGGCTGGCACCGGTCGTCGCCCGGGCCGGCCTGGCTGCCCCGCTCGGTGTGAACCGGGCCGCCGCCGGGGCGTCGGTGATCGTCGAGACCGCCACGCTGGTCGGCTGGTCGGCGGTGTTCGCCGCGTTGTGGGCGCCAGCCGACTGGCTGGGCACGGCAGGGGGCTGGCTCGCCCGCATCGTGATCGGCGTGGGCGCAGCCGCCGGCCTGGTGACACTGCCGTGGACACTTGCGGGCGCCGGGGGGTGGTGGCGCCGCATCGACAAGCTGATGCAGCGAGCGGCAGTGCTGCGACGGCTCTCGGGACGGGTTCCTCCCGACGCGCTCAGTGCCGAGCGGCCAGCCGTCTGGCGAGCGGTCTTCATCTACGGACTGGCAGTGGCCCAGCGTCTCATGGCCGCGGTACTGCTGGCTGCCGCACTGCTTGCCGCCGGCGTCGATGACATCTGGCTGATCGCCGGTGCTACCGCCGCTGGCATCGTCGTGGGCATGGTCGGCATCACGCCGGCTGGGCTCGGCGTGCGCGAGGTCGTGGTTGCGGCCCTGCTGGCCGAGCGCTTCGGGGTCGGCGCTGCTGCGGCGTTCGCGATCGCGGTGCGGGTGCTGGAGTTCGCCCACGAACTGGTGATGCTCCCGCTCGCCACGGCAGCCGGCCGAGCGACATCAGCCGCCGCCGACTGAGCGACCTCGGGATGGTGGCGCCGGCGGCGCGCCGGTTGTGCGAATTCGGCGGCCGCCGATTGAGCTTCGACGTCGTGGATCGCTCGGACGTGTGCGGCATCCGACCTGTCCGCCGAGCCCCGCGCCGTGCTGCGGGGCATGGCTACCGTGCATCCCATGAGCGAGACATCTGATCGCGAGACGAGCGACGACATCGAAGATCCGGCCGCCGAAGCCGGCTACCAGCGGATCACCTATGAGGTGCCGGCGACCGGTGTGGCTCGCATCATGCTGAATCGTCCTGAGGCGGCGAACGCGCAGGACAAGCTGATGCTGTACGAGCTGACCCAGGCCTTCGATACCGCCGCTGCCGATGACGAGGTGAAGGTCATCATCTTGGGGGCCAACGGCAAGCACTTCTCCTCCGGGCACGACCTGCGCGACCGATCGTCGTTCGAGGGTTTCGACACCGTCGGGCCGGTGGCGGGCTTTTCCAAGCCGGGCGCTGAGGGCTGGATGTCGACCGAGCAGGAGATCTACATGGGCTTCTGCGCACGGTGGCGCGACATCCCCAAACCCACGATCGCGCAGGTGCAGGGCAAGGTGATCGCCGGCGGGCTCATGCTGGTGTGGCCGTGCGATCTCGTGGTGGCAAGCAGCGACGCCACGTTCTCCGACCCCGTCGTGGCGTTCGGCGTGAACGGTGTCGAGTACTTCGCGCACGCGTTCGAGTTGGGCGCCCGCCGTGCCAAGGAGTTGCTGTTCACCGGCGAGGCCATGTCGGCGGCCGAGGCGAAAGACATCGGGATGGTGAACCGGGTGGTGCCCCGCGACGAATTGGAGCAGGCCACGCTCGACCTGGCGCAGCGCATCGCGTCAAGGCCGAGCATGGGGCTCAAGCTGGCCAAGATGTCGGTGAACCAGTCGGTGGATGCGATGGGTTTCCCGCAGGCCCTCCAGCAGGCATTCGGCTTGCAGCACGTCGGCCACGCACACAACCAGTGGGTGCACGGCATGCTGGTGGACCCCACCGGAGCGGAGGTCATCCGAGCCGACGCCAGCGCCAACCGCTGACGCCCCCAGCGCCCCAGGCATCCACTCCTGCGTCGGGACCGCCCTGGCAGGGCTCAAGCGGCTCGACGTGCGCTTGTCGGCCGCCTAACGGCAACGCTCTCAGCTATCGGCAGTTGCTCTGGGGCCGCGTAGCAACGCGCGGCGCCGGTGCCCCCGAGGGACTCGGGCCGCCTCAGCCCATGCCGTTGGCGAGCACCGCCCGGCCGTTCGTGGTCGCGCCGAGACGGATGCCGACGACAGCTTGGTAGTCGTCTGACTCGTACGCCGCCCGGGCGGCCTCCATGGTGGGGTATTCGATGACGACCGTCTGTGCTCCGGCATCGCCCTCTTTGACGACTGACGCCGGGTCGAGCACGAGGAGCTTGCCGCCGCCGGCCATGATGGGCGCGGCGCCACGCTGGTACTCCTTGTACTTGTCCGGATCGACGACGTCGTAGTTCGCAATGAGATACGCAGGCATCCGCCCGGTCTAGCAGGCCATGCCGTCCGTCGCCGGGTGTCACTACGGTGCACGGAAGCGGCACCCATACGAGCCGACTGGCGCCAACGCCGGCCGTCGATGCCGCTGCGGATCGGAGTCATGCCATGGCCGAGCAGTCGCCGGAGGCCCACCCCGAGGAGAACTACGAAGACGTCACGGTGTTCGACCTCGACGCCGACGTCGAGGAACAGCTGCTGCTCGCGCACAACGAGTGCACCTTCATCTGGGCGAACCGTGAGGGCTGGCCCGTCGGCGTGATCATGTCGTACGTCTGGCGGGACGGCCGCTTCTGGCTGACCGCGTCGAGCCAGCGGGCGCGCATCAGCGCGGTGCGTCGTGATCCGCGTGTGTGCATCGTGGTCACCAGCACCGGCTCACCGATGCCGCGCAACAAGGCGATCACGTGGAAGGGCACGTGCACAGTCCACGACGACGACGAGACCAAGGCGTGGTACTACCCGGCCCTCGCCGAAGCGCTCTGGCCTGGCAACGAAGCGGGCCAGGCCGCGTTCGTCTCGTTCCTGGACTCGCCCCGGCGGGTGATCCTCGAGGTTGAACCGACCCAGCGCATCGGCTACGACGGCTCGAAGATGGCCAAGGCCACGGCGCGCTGGCTCGCCACGCGCAGCGACTGAGCCACGCGCCGGCTACCTCTGACTGTGCTTTCGCTTCCAGCTAACGCTGGAAGGACACCTCAGCACCAGCGAAGAGGTTGGCGAAGTCGTCGTCGGTCTCGGCGGCCACCAGGCGATCGACCCAGCCGTGGAAGCGCTGACCGCCGGCCTCGTTGCGACCGAAGAAGAACTCGGTCTTGGCGCCGGTCTTCACCGCTCGCTGGATCCGGTTGCCGGTGTAGTAGTCCTCGTCGCGCACCACGTGCAGCAGGAACGCCTGCTGAGCCTCGATCAGCCCTTCGAGCTGCGCGGAGAGCTCGAATGTGGCCAGGAAATGCTGGACCGTGCGAGACGTGTCGGGCGAGTCGCCGGGGAACAGCGTCGAGATCATGTACATGCGACCGCCGCCCGGCACGCCATCGGCGCTCACGTCAAACGCGGCAATCGAGGTGTGCGGGAAGATCGTCCACACGCCGTCGGTCAGCAGCTCGGCGGGCCAGTCGTCTTCGGGAAGATGGTCGAGCGCCAGGAACCGGCGGTCGGGCGAGGTCACCCGCTGGTGCGGACCCCACGCGTCGTAGATGGCCTTGTTGGAGTAGCCGGGTCCGAACGACTCCCGGTGCAGGATCGGCAGGTGGTAGAAGTCGAGATAGCCGTCGTAGGCCACCTTCCAGTTCGGGCCGTCGACGCTCTGGCTGCCCACGTAGGCACAGCCGGCGAAGTCGTGATGCGCCAGCATCTCGCCGTAGCCGCAGAGGTAGGCGTCGATGTCGAATGGCGCGCCCGGCGTCACGGCGCCGAAGACGATGCCGGCTCGCTCGGCGACGGGCAGCGGCGTGAGGCCATGACCGTCTGGGTCGAGGTCGCCGAATTCGTCTCGGTCGAGGATGCCGACCAGCCGGCCCTCGCCGTCGTAGCTCCACGCGTGGTACGGGCACGTGAAGCGGCGCGCCGTGCCGGTTCCCTCGTTGACGACGATCGAGCCGCGGTGGCTGCACATGTTCACGAACGAGCGCATCTGGCCGTCGGCGCCCCGTGACAGCAACACGGGAACCCCCGCGACCTCCAGTGCCTTGTAGTCGTGGGGTTCGGGCAGTTCGCAGGTGAAGCCCAGCGCCAGGGGAGTGCGCTTGAACACCCGCTCCATCTCCAGTTGCCAGCGATCAGGGTCGTAGTAGTTCGCCGCCGGCACCCGGCCGATGTCGCCGGCGAGCGGCACCGTGCCTGCACGGGCGTGCCCGAGCGTCCTGCGAGTGAGTTCCACAAGCGTCTCGCGGCTCATCCGGACACCCCTACCGATTCTGAGCTGGCCGAAGCAGCCCAACCGAGCCTGCCCGGCCACTTCTCCCGGTGATTGGCGACATCGCCCGCGCGAGTATGGCCGCCACAGGGAGGTCAGTTCGATGATCGACTACCAGCGGCTCTTCCACACGGGCATCCGGGTTCCAGACCTCGACGCGGCGATGGCCGAGATGGGCGAGACGCTCGGCGTGAGCTGGGCATCGGTGCAGCACAACGAAGCGCAGCAGGTGTGGACGCCGCAGCACGGTCTGCAGTCAGTCGAGTTGACCTTTACCTATTCATGCGAAGGGCCGCAGCATCTCGAGTTGCTGGCTGGCCAACCGGGCACCATCTGGGACGGCTCGGACGATCCAGGGGTTCATCACGTGGGCGTGTGGGTCGACGACGTGGCTGCGGAGACGGAGCGCTGCCTGCAGGCAGGCTGGCACGTTGCCGCAGCGTCCGCGCCGCCCGACGACGGCTACGGCGTGTTCACCTACGTCGTGCCCCCGAGCGGCCCGATCGTCGAGCTGGTCTGGTCGGCGATCGCGCCCCGCTTTGCGTCGTGGTGGTCAGGCGGCAGGCTCGGCAGCGAGCGCGACTGACAGCTCAGTCGGCACTTCCGTTGTCGCGCGCGGCCACGCCCACAGCCGTTTCTGACGCAGCAGCCACCGCACCCGTCGAGCGGTCGATGCGCGGCCCCAACCGGTCGAAGTACAGCTCATAGAAGTGCCGGATCTTGGTCTCCTGGTAGGAGGCGAAGATCACCTCCTGCTGCTCCTGTGCTCGCAGGCCCTGCTGAACCAGGGGCAGGTTGAGCGAGTCCTGCTGGAAGATCTTGGACAGTGGCCCCAGCTCGGGCGCCAGTGTCCAGTCGTCGTCGAAGCCGAGGTGACGCATCTTCGCCGGTGCCGGCCGATCAGCGGGATCGGGCGGAGCCAGGGGGAACAGCATCACCTCGAAGATGCACTCCTGGGGATTGTCGCCGTTCGGCCGGAACCGGTACATGATCGGGTTGAAGCAGCCCCACGGCGACCAGTTCGGGAACACCGAGAAGAAGATCGAGTCGATCATTTCGGCGTCGCTGACGGCCTCGACGTCGATGGCGTCGCCCACTTGCCGTCGTACCTGTGACCGTTTGCGGTCTGCCAGCCATCCCCGCACATTGTCCACCTCCGGCGGGGGATGGGGTGTCATCAGCGGCATCTCTTCCAAGCCCGGCGGCAGCGGGCCGCCGATCCACGTGCACAGGTGCGGGTCGGCCTGGGTCTGTGCACCGTCGAGGTGGTTGCCGTGCTCGTCGAAAATGCTGACGTTGCCGTCGAGGTCGGTGACCGCGACCAGCCCGTCGTCGTTGCGCTCGTAGATGTGCCCGCTCAGCGGATGCCGCCAGCGGCCGTACTCCTTGCCGTCGTCGATGCGCTCCCAGCGGGGCAGGCCGTCGAGATGCGGGCTGGGCACGCCGGTGGCGGTCATCGCCCGGCTGTAGTTGCCGAAGGTGTCGTAGCGGCTGTTGGCGTCGCCGAGCGATTCCATCAGCGTGGGATGGGTCGCCACCACGTGGTAGCTCTCCATGAAGGCTTCTTGGCAGGTCTTCCAGTTCATTCCCATGAGCTTGGAGACATGCGCCGCCTTGTACCGGCGCTCGAACGGCACGAACTCGAAGTGGTCGGCCAGGTCGCCCAGGTAATCGGTCAACGGCGCGGCGTTGCGGTCAGGGTTGATGAACACGAACCCGTGCCAGGTGCCGACGAGGGCTTCGGCCAGCCCGTAGTCGGCCATGTCCACATCGGGGAAGTCCCACTGGCAGGGGATCTCCCGCAGCGAGCCGTTGAGCTCCCAGCACCAGCCATGGAACGGGCAGCGGAGGCTGGATGCGCCCCGCCCGTGGTGCTCGCGCAGCTTGCGGCCACGGTGCAGGCAGGCGTTGCGGTAGGCCTTGATCTCGTCGGGGGCGGTGCGCACGATCAGGAACGACAGGTGCGCGATGTCGTAGACGTGGTAGTCGCCGACCTCGGGGATCTCCTCGGCGAGGCAGGCGAGCTGCCACACGCGGCTCCACAGCCGCTCGACTTCGAGGTCATGGACGTCCTGCGCGTAGTACACGCGGGCCGGCACGCGTGTGTTGCCCGGCGTGTGCTCGCCGACTCGCCGCAGCACCTCCGACACTGGGTGCGTGTCGTTGTCGAACAGCTCGTCGTAGCTGATCCCAGCCGAGCGGCCGGTGCCCGTCAGCGTTTCGGTCATGGGTGCAAGCTAGATGCTGCGCCGCCGGGGGAAGCCGTGGCGCAGGGCGGTCGGCGAGTACGTCGCACAACGGTGGGGCACGAGCGGTGAGCATCGGGCGAAGCGGGGCGCCGGCGCGCTGCGTGAGCGATCCGCAGTCGGCGGCGGCAGGCTGTAGCGGTGCCGCACCGGGACATGATCGTGATCGGGGCCGGTCCCGCCGGTGCGGCGGCGGCCATGCGTGCTGCAGGCGCCGGCATCAAGGTGACGGCGTTCGAGAAGGCTCCTGCGGGGCGCGACAAGGTCTGCGGGGACGGTCTGACGCCGCGGGCAGTCGCAGCGCTGGACGAGCTGGGCGTGTCGCTGGAGGAGGCGCACCGCATCGCGGGGCTGCGGATGATCGCCGGACGGCGCGTGCGCGAGCTGGACTGGCCGGCCAACGGGCAGTTCGGCCCCTACGGAGCGGTGTGGCCCCGCCGCCGCCTGGACAGCGCGCTGTGCGACGGCGCGGCTGACGCCGGGGCCGAGCTGTGCTTCGGCACCGAGGCGCTGCCGATCATCGAAGACGGCCGGGCAGTAGGCGTGACTGCCGGGGGCGAACGCTGGACCGCCGACTTGGTGGTGCTGGCCGCCGGTGCCCAGGGCCAGGCCGCCCGGATGCTGGGCGCCCTGCGAGATCCCGACGAGCCGTTCGGCCTGGCCATCCGCACCTATGCCGAGACGCCCCGCCACGCCGAGGAATACCTTGAGGCCTGCCTGACGCTGCGCGATGCCGAGGGCACCGCGGTGCCCGGTTACGGCTGGCTGTTCCCCGCCGGCGACGGCACGGTCAACATCGGCGTCGGGGCCCTCAACACCATGAAGGGCTTCGCCAACCTGAACCTCAACCGGCTCTGCGACAGCTACCGCGACCTGGTAGCCGAGAGCTGGCAGCTCGGCCCGTACCTGGAGCGGCCCCGGGCGTGGCGCCTGCCCATGAGCGCCACCAAGCGGCACGGTCCCGGCTGGGTGGCCATCGGCGACGCAGCGGGGCTGATCAACCCGATGAACGGCGAAGGCATCGACTACGGCCTCGAAACCGGGATTCTGGTGGCCGACCTGTTCGCCGAGGATCCGCCCGCGGTTGCCGACACCTACGACCGCATCGTCGCCGAGAAGTTCGACGCGTTCCTGCGGACGGGCCGCCGGTTCTCGTTCCTCATCGGCCACCCCCGCATCCTGCGAGCCGGCCTGCGGCTGGCGGTCGGCACCGACGCCATCGCCCGCCTCACCCTGCAAGTGATGGGCAACCTCATCGACAATGAGACCCCCGGCACGCCCGGCCGAGTTCTCGCCGCCGCCGACCGCGCCCTCGCCGCCGCATCACCCACGCTGCGCAAGCTGCATCAGCGCCGCAGGCGCAGAAGCTCGCCGTCGTGTCGAACCTCTTTCGGGTCGGGTCTTCCCGATCCCCCTAACCCGCCGTCCGGCATCACAAAGCGATGCGCTACGGCGATTCGCCGTCCAGAGTCGTAGTAGCCGACGAGTTCACTCATCGTTCCGTGCGGTTGACCTGACGCGACCGCGGCTCGCCCGCTCATCAGCACGAGCTCATCCAGTTCGCCGTGTTCGATCCGCGGCCAGACGAACGCGTTGAAGACTGCGCGCAGCTCTCTGGCCGAGGTCAATCGCCTGGATTCCATCAGCCGCAGATTGCCAGCGCGGACTCGCGGGCGAGAAACGAATTCGATCAGGACCTGTGCGAACCGCTGTGTACAGTCGCGCTCATGGTCCGCGCGACGGCAGAAGCGACGCACCCTGCTCGCTCCACCGTCGGCATGCTCGAGGACTGGCTCGCTGCGGATCAAGCACAGGCGGCTGTTCTGCAAAACAGCCTGTTGGATTTGCTTGACGCTGTTGAGGATCCGTCGAAGCTTGCACTTGAAGCCCTGCGAATAGTCGCCGAGGCCACCTCAGCCGACTGGACACTCGACGAACTGCGTCACGCCGTAGGGCAGCTGTTGGCAAGTCACCGGCAGGAGTCGTCCGCCGTCGCTGGCTGACTCAGACAGGCGGCCGTCCGCTGCCGTGTGCCGGTCCCTCAGCGCGTTCGGCAGAGGGCAAGCGTCCCGGTGCAGCGCCACTACGGTGGCAGCCCGTGACTGCGGTGCTATTGGACGGCCAAGCGCTGGCCGAACAGATCAAGGACAACCTGCGAGAACGGATCGAAGCCGAGGGTCTGCAACCGGGACTCGGCACGATCCTCGTCGGCGACGACCCGGCATCGCACAGCTACGTCGGGGCGAAGATCCGCGACTGCGGCGAGGTGGGCATCTCGTCGATTCACGAGGAGTTGCCCGCCGACATCTCCCAGGCCGAATTGGACGCGGTCATCCAGCGTTTCAATGCCGATCCCGCGGTGCATGCCTACATCGTCCAGCTGCCGCTGCCCCGCCAGCTCGACGAGGAAGCGGCGCTGCTGGCCATCGATCCCGACAAGGACGCCGACGGCCTGCACCCGGTGAACCTGGGCCGCCTCGTGATGGGAGTAGACGGCCCGCTGCCGTGCACACCCCGGGGCATCCAGGTGATGCTCGAGCACTACGGCGTGCCGGTGGAAGGGCGCCACGTGGTGGTGGTGGGCCGTGGCCTCACGATCGGCCGCCCGATGGCGCTGCTGATGGCGCTGAAGCGGCCGGTGGCGAACGCGGCGGTGACCGTCGTGCACACCGGCGTGGCGGATCTGGGCGCCTACACCCGCGAGGCCGACATCGTCATCGCCGCGGCCGGCGTGCCCGGCCTCATCACGCCCGACATGGTGAAGCCCGGCGCGGCGGTGGTCGGCGGCGGCATCACCCGCGAGGGCCGCAGGATCCTGTCCGACGTGGACGAATCAGTGGGTGAGGTGGCCGGCTGGGTGACCCCCCGCCTCGGCGGCGTCGGCCCGATGACCCGGGCCATGCTGCTGGCCAACACCGTCGACGCCGCCGCAGCCGCCTGAGTCAGCGCTTCGATTCAGCCTTGCAGGGGGCGACGGCCTGCGACATCCGTGTCGTGACGCGCTCTCTATCCGTTGGGATAGAGCAGCCACAGCAGTGACAGCGCCACCCAGGACGTGATGATCAGCCAATAGGTGACCGGGTCGCCTCGCCGGGTGACGCGCTGTATGAAGCTGCTCTCGCCCGTGAAGATGTCATAGGCGGCCCAGCCCAGGAACAGCGCCGACCACATCCAGTACTGCCCGGAAAACGTCAGTACCCACAGAGCGGCCAGCCCGACCCACGTCATCCAGGGACGCCGAAGGCGGGTCGCTGGCGGATCGTCCCAGCTCTGGATCATCGGTTCTCTCCTGTGTCGGGGGCCGTGTGCACAGCCGGCGGCTCGACGCCGTTGAGACGCCAATTGAGGTAGTGCCCGAAGTCGGCGACGACCCGTTCGATGGGAACGAGCGGGCCGGGAGCGAAGTCGCCGATGGCGCCGCGCTGCCCTCGCTCGCAGATCGCTTTGTCCTCCGGCAGGAAGTCGGGCAGTCCGTATGCGGCGCTGCTCACCTGGCGGCTGAACCAGTTCGCGATCCGGCTGCGAGAACGGTTGCTTGATGCCGTGCCCCACGCAGCGCCGGTTCTCACGGCGCACCGTTCGGCATCGATGGGGTGGACGGCCTGCCAGAAGAAGACGCCCGAGTTGAACGCGCCGACAAAGCCGGGCGGCAGGCTGATCAGCAGGTAGTCGTCGCCGGAGGAGGTCGAGCCGCCCGTGGCGGTCGCCCGAGCCGAACCGGCGATGTAGTAGGCGCCCTTGGTGGGCGAGAACGGCTCGAGCGTCTCGGGATGCACCCGGAACAGGTGGTAGCTCTCCATCGCGTTGAGGATCGCGAGCTTCCAGTTGCAGGCCCATTCCTGCGCTTCTTGCTGTTCTGACCGGTGTGCCATGGCGTCGAGGCCGTGTTCGGCGACGTGCGGCGCCACCGCGGCGAAGCGCTCGGCGAGTGGCTCGGCATCGGGGTTCAGGCTGACGAAGATCAGGCCAAGCCACGACTCCACGCGGTAGCTCGGCAGGCAGTGCGCCGTCTTGTCGACAGCATCTCGCGGAGCGTGCGGCACCGACAGCAGCCGCCCGCCGTCGTCGTAGGTCCACGCGTGGTACGGACACTGGATCCGCTTGGTGTTGGCCGGCCGGTCGACCAGCAGCGTGCCTCGATGGGCGCACAGGTTCGACAGCGCAGCGAGATCGCCGTTCTGCTGGCGGATGAGCAGCACCGGCTGCCGGCCGACGATCACCGGCAGCTGGTCGCCGGGGTTCGGCACGGCGTCGGCGGTCGTGACGAACACCCAGTCGCCGTGCCAGATCGCGTCCAGCTCCGCGGCAAAGATCGTCGGGTCACGAAAGGCGACATTCGGCAGTGCCGAATCGGGGTCGAACACCATCTGGCCGGAGCTCATGCGAGCAGCATAGGCGAAATGACGTAAATCATCAACGGCCGTTTATAATTTACGGCATAACGGCAGGAGGCTGAGCCCCGGGCCCGAGCGGCCCGCGAGCGAAGCGAGCTAGAGCGGGAAGTACAGGGCGAAGCCGTGGCCCGAGCGGCCCGTGGGCGCCGCGAACATGAGCGGGTATCAAGAGGTGACGCGAGGGCAAGTTCCGCCAGTCCGCGCACGTTTTCAGGAGCCAGCGTTGACCGATCGCACAGCGGAGCCGCATCACTCGCTGCCGACGCGCGCGCTGGTGCTGTCGACGGTCGGTACCGACGGCGCACTGCATGCCAAGCCGATCTTCGTCATGTCGGCCTTGCTCGGCCACAGCGACAAGGCCGTGCGCGATTGCCTCGCTCGGCTTGCCAACGAGGGGCTGCTCGTTCGCGATACAGGGCGGGGCCGCGGCGCCAGCTACCGGGTGACTGCTGCGGGCCGTGCGGCCATCGAGAGCGACATCGGCTGGGCCGCGTACGCGCACCGCGTCGACGCGGGTCTCGAACCCTGGGATGGATGGTGGTATCTCACGGCCTTCGAGGTGCCTGAGCGGCGCCGAGCTGCGCGCGATGCCCTGCGTCGCCTGCTCATCGAGCTCGGTGCTGCACCGATCCAGTCGGGGCTGTACGTGCATCCGCACGATCTCTTCGATCTGGTGTCTCAGCTCGCTGAGCATCTCGAGGTGCCCGATGCGGTGCGGAGCTTCGTCACTCCGTCGATCCGCACGGGACTCCCGACGACCGGCAGTGGCGAGCCCACAGATGACGATCCGGCGGAGTTCGCGAGACGCATCTGGCCCCTTGATGAGCTTGCCGATCGCTACGGCGCTCTCGAACGCAGGCTCGCATCGATCGAAGCCGATGCCCACCGCCTCGGCGGCGAACAGCTCGCCGCTGTCATGTTCGCGGCTGCTGCGGAAACGGAGGCAGTCCATCGCGACGACCCGCTGTTGCCCGCCCAAGCACTGCCAGACGACTGGGCGGGACGCCGGGCGCGGCAGGCGTTCATGGCTGCCCATGGGGCAGCGAGCGCTCACAGCGAGCTCTACCGCAATTCGCACGCGATGTCGTCATTCGTCGCCGAGATCCTCCGGTCGCTCGACGAGACCTCCGAGCAGTTCTGGCAGCGCTGGTGGCCCAGATTCCTCGATGCCTACCGGTCCAGGCTTCCTCCGGCCGCTACCGGCGGGACGCGACGAGACTGACTGCTCCAGCAGGGTGCAGAGGGAAGGATGCTGCGCTAGAAACGCACGCGGCCGGGGCGGGTGCCCGGCGCATCGAACCAGGAGACCGCAGTGAACGATCCAGTACGAGTAGCTGTGACCGGTGCAGCGGGCCAGATCGGCTACAGCCTGCTGTTCCGGATCGCCTCGGGGGCCATGCTCGGCCCCGACCAGCCCGTCGAGCTGCGGATGCTGGAGATCCCCCCGGCGATGGGCGCACTCGACGGCGTGATGATGGAGCTCGACGACTGCGCCTTCCCGCTGCTGGCGTCGCGCACCGGCACGTCCGACCCCAACGAAGCCTTCGAGGGTGCCGACTACGCGCTGCTGGTGGGCTCGATGCCCCGCAAGGCCGGCATGGAGCGCAGCGACCTGCTCGAGGCCAACGGCGGCATCTTCACGACCCAGGGCAAGGCGCTCAGCGATTCGGCCAACCCGTCGGTGCGGGCGCTGGTGGTGGGCAACCCGGCCAACACCAACTGTCTCATCGCCATGCGCAATGCGCCGAGCATCTCCGACGGGCAGTTCACCGCCATGACCCGGCTCGACCACAACCGGGCCGTCGCCCAGCTCGCCGCCAAGGCCGGCGTGTCGGTGAACGACGTGACCCGCATGACCATCTGGGGGAACCACTCCGCCACGCAGTACCCCGACATCTTCCACGCCGAGGTGGGCGGCCACAACGCCGCGGCCCTGGTGGATGACCAGGCGTGGCTGGAGGACGACTTCATCCCCACCGTGCAGCAGCGCGGCGCAGCGATCATCAACGCCCGCGGCGCCTCCTCGGCGGCCTCGGCAGCGTCGGCCGCCGTGGATCACATGCGGGATTGGTCTTCGGACACGCCCGGCGGCGACTGGGTGTCGATGGGCATCCCGTCCACGGGCGACTACGGCGCGCCCGAGGGCATCATCACCTCGTACCCCGTCACCGTCTCCGGCGGCCAGTACCACGTCGTGACCGGCCTCGAGCTCGACGATTTCAGTCGCGCCCGCATCGAAGCATCCTGGGCCGAACTCGTCGACGAGCGCGACACCGTCGGAGGAATGGGCCTCCTCGGCTGACCCGACCGCCGCCTTGGATCACGGGACGTCGCGATGTCGACGATGCGCCAGTAGTTTAGTTATACATAAACTCGCTTGCGATGGCGCCGAGTGCTGGAGGCCGCATATGAAGACCACCGACACCAGCAATTCGGACGACTTCGAAGAGGTCGCCGACATCCTCGACGGACTCGACCTCACGCACGCGGAACGATCGCAGATTGAGGACAGGACAGCCGGCTTGCTCGCGTTGGACGCCTGCCTCAAGAGCCTCCGGGTCGCCGCCGGAATCCGCCAGACAGATGTGGCACGGGCCATGGACGTCACCAAGTCCGCCGTTTCCCAGCTTGAAGCTCGCGGCATGCTCGAGGCCAAGCTCAGCACTTTGACTCGCTACTTCGCCGGCCTCGGGTACCAGATGGAAATCACCCTCACGCCCATTGACGCGTGAGCTCATAGGCGACACTGGCTCACGGAAGACACGGGGTCATGCGAGATCGGGCTCGCTGGCAGCGACCCGGCGCGCGAGCGACTGGTAGCCGCCGGCTTCCTCGATGGCTTCGCTGAGCATCGCCCTCAATGCGCCACGGCCTGCGGGCACCGCAATCAGCACCGTGCCGAGATCTGCGATCTCGACTGTGCCGCCGTCAGCGATTCTCCAGCGGCGGTGTGTCCCAGCCGGCGGTGTCATCCGGCCGCGTTCCCCCATGTCGGCAACCCAGCTGTGTTCTCAGGATTGATCCCAGGGAAGTACGACGGGCCAGCTCTTCGTCGCGTTCACGACGCACCTCAGCGACAACTTCCGCGGCGCTGATCCCGATATCGATACTCGGGAGCGATTCCCAACGCTCGTGCCACTGTTCCCAGCTGAGCTCCTCGGGCCACTCCGGCGCATGTTCATCGGGGTCGGGGACTGGCATACGGGCGACAAGGTAGCGGTTGAACCCGAAACAGCTGAAGTCGTTTTGAAAGGGCAGAGTGCGCTGTTGGGTGAGCTTGGGGTGGCGATGTGCCCATCGCAGGCACGCGCGGCAGCTACCTACATTCGCCCTTCAGGCACTCGATCCGCTCGCCTACGTGTGGTCTGGGCCCAATTGCAGGTGGAGGAAGCTGTCAATTGATGACTGGCGACGCCGATCTGCTCACGGACGAGGCCGTTGCGCGTGTCGTCCGGTGGCTGGATGCCGCGGGCCAGAAAACTGCTCGACGAGAACGCGCCGCGTCCCGGCGTCTGGCTGGAATCGTGACCGATGAAGCGGCCACGATCTTCGCGATGCGGTTTGTCGATCGCGTCATTCGGCCGGAGAGTCGCGCTGTGGCAGCGAATCAGCTTGCATCGCTGGTCAATGAAGCGCCGTTGCCCGTATTCCTTTCGACTCTCGACCGGGCCTTGCTTCGAGCGGGGGCGCGACTGGGCCGCTGGCTGCCTCACCTCGTCATGCCCATCGCGCTGCGCCGGATGCGTTCGCTCGTGGGGCATCTGGTCGTCGACGCACAGCCGGATCGGCTCGCTGGTCATCTGCGCGACAGGGCTCTGGATGGTTTCGCGCTCAATGTGAACATGCTCGGCGAAGCAGTGCTCGGCGACACGGAAGCAAGACGACGGCACCGTGAAGTGCTCGACACGCTGATGCTGCCCGACGTTGACTATGTGTCGGTCAAGGTGTCATCGGTCGTGTCGCAGCTCAACCCCTGGGATTTCGACGGATCGCTCACCCGGGTGCTCGACGCGCTTCGTCCGCTTTTGCGGGCCGCAGTCGGCACACAGCCAGCGACATTCGTCAATCTCGACATGGAGGAATATCGCGACCTTGAACTCACCACCAGTGCGTTCAAGTCGCTCCTCGAAGAACCGGAATTCGCGGACATCGACGCCGGGATTGCCCTGCAGGCCTACCTCCCGGACTCCTTCGACGTGTTGAGAGATCTTGTCGAATGGCACAACGAGAAGACTGCTTCGGGCAACCGTCGAGGCACGATCAAGATCCGCTTGGTGAAGGGTGCGAACCTCGCCATGGAGCGCGTCGAGGCGGCGATGCACGGTTGGGTTCAAGCGCCGTATGCGACGAAGGCCGAGACCGATGCCAACTACAAGCGGTGCCTCGACTGGGTGCTGACCGCAGAGCGGACCGAATCAGTCCGGATCGGACTTGCCAGCCACAACCTCTTCGATGTTGCGTGGGCTGATTTGCTCGCCGGCCAGCGCGGTGTGCGCCGCCGCGTGGAGTTCGAGATGCTCGAAGGGATGGCGCCTACCCAGGCGGCGTTGCTTCGCGATGAAGGACGAGACGTGCTGCTCTACACCCCGGCGGTTGCCGAAGAAGACTTCGATGTCGCCATCAGCTATCTCTTCCGGCGCTTGGAGGAAAACGCTTCGGACGAGAATTTCATCCATCACCTGTTCGGCTTGCGGCCTCGCAGCAGTGTCTTCGATACCGAAGCCGGCAAGTTCCGTGCAGCAGTTGCGGAACGCTGGGCGACCAGCCGTTCCCCGCGTCGTTGCCAGGACCGCCGCCGCCCCGAAGGCGCTCGTCCGAGCATCGGATTCTTCAATGAAGCCGACACCGATCCAGTGCTGCCCGCCAATCGGGATTGGTCGCGCACTGTCGTGACCCAGGCCATGTCCGATGATCCGATCGGTCCGATCGCACCCGTCGCTCGCGAGCGGGCGGAGGTGGACTCGGTCGTGAACGCGGCCGCCGCGGCGCAGCGGGAGTGGGCGGCCACACCGGCCGACGAACGCCGCGAGGCGCTGTGGAGGGTGGCTGACGAACTGGGCCGCAGGCGAGGCGACTTGGTGGCGATGATGATGCGCGAGGGCCACAAGACCGTCGCCGAAGCGGACCCGGAGGTGTCCGAGGCGATCGACTTTGCCCGCTGGTACGCCGAGCGCGGGCGCGACCTGACCCGATACCAGCACGCCCGATTCCGGCCATTGGGCACGGTGTTGGTCGTGCCGCCGTGGAACTTCCCGGTCGCCATCCCGTCCGGTGGCGTTTTCGCCGCGTTGGCAGCCGGCAATGCGGCCATCCTGAAGCCGGCGCCCGAGACGCCGGGCTGCGCCGAGCTGGTGGCGCAGTGCTGCCGGGCTGCTGGGCTGCCTTCCGGTCTGGTGGGATTCATCCGGACGCCTGATGATGAGCTCGGCCGCCACCTGGTGACCCATGCAGGCATCGACGCGGTCATCCTCACCGGCGCATACGACACGGCGCAGATGTTCCTGTCGTGGAAACCCGACCTGTGCCTGTTCGCCGAGACGTCGGGCAAGAACGCCATGGTCATCACGCCGAACGCAGACATCGACTTGGCCGTCAGCGACCTCGTGTCGTCCGCGTTCGGGCATTCCGGCCAGAAGTGCTCCGCGGCCAGCCTGGCGATCTGCGTGGGAGATGTGTACTCGTCGCCCCGGCTCCGGCGTCAGCTCGTCGACGCTGTGACGAGCCTCGCCGTCGGCCAAGCCAGCGACCTCGCGACCGCCATGGGACCGGTCATTCGGCCTCCCGATCGCCGTCTGCTGCGTGCCCTGACACAGCTCGACGCCGGCGAAGAGTGGCTGGTCGAGCCGAGTCGAATCGATGATCAGCTGTGGACACCAGGAGTGCGTCTCGGCGTCCGACCCGGCTCGTGGTTCGCCGAAACCGAGTGCTTCGGCCCTGTGCTGGGTCTCATGCAGGCCGAATCGCTCGACCATGCCATAGACATTCAGAATTCGAGCGCGTACGGGCTGACCGGCGGTCTCCACACGCTCGACCCCGGAGAGCAGCATCGCTGGCTCGAGAAGGTCGAAGTCGGGAACGCCTACGTCAACCGGGTCACGACGGGCGCCATAGTTCGCCGACAGCCCTTCGGAGGCTGGAAACGCTCGTCAGTGGGTCCTGGCGCAAAGGCCGGCGGCCCGAACTACGTGTCCCAACTCGGCACATGGCTCCCCGTCGAAACCAGCCTCAGCGACGATGAGTGGCTTGAAGCAGCGAGTCAGAGCGACACGGAGATGTGGCACAACGAGTTCGGGATCGAGCACGACCCCTCAGGCTTGTTCTGCGAGACCAATGTGTTCCGCTACCGGCCGCTTCCCTCCATGGCGCTCCGAGTCGAGTCTGACGCTGCCCCGCGAGACGTCGAGCGCGCACGAACAGCAGCCGATCGATGTGGCGTCCGCCTCATCGAGTCGCACGCGTCCCGCGAATCAGCTTCCGAGTTCGCGTCCCGGCTCGACTTGCTTGGCGTGGAGCGTGTGCGGCTGCTGGGGACCTGCGTCGCAGATGTGAGAGACGCCGCGAACCGCCACGGCATCTACGTCTGCGCTGACAGGGTGACGGCGGAAGGCCGCATTGAATTGCTTCACTGGCTCCGGGAGCAAGCCATCAGCCAGACTGCACACCGTTACGGCAACGTCCTCGAAGATGCGCTCGACACCCCGCAACGCAGGCGCGGCGTGAACCATGGACGGTGACATGTCCCGCTCATTCGATGCGGTCATCGTCGGCGGCGGCATCGCCGGAATATCTGCTGCGTTCGCCTTGGCGGAGCGCGGCCGTCAGGTTGCCGTGGTCGAGCGCGAGGCGACATTGACCGCTCACAGCACTGGTCGTTCCGCCGCGCAGTTCCTGGCCTCGTACGGCGAGCCGGCAAATCGGCTCTTGAGCGCTGCGTCCCGGGCTTTCCTCGATTCGGATGCGAACGGGCTCGCGGACGACCCGGTGCTCGTGCCACGCAACGTCCTGTGGGTGGCAGCGGCCGGCTTCGAAGGCCACTTGAGTGAACGGGTCGAAGCCAACCAGGTCACGGGCACCGAGTGCGAGTCGATCGACGCTGCTCGCGCCATCGAGATCTGCGACGCGCTCGACCCCGAGTGGCTGGCTGGAGCGGTGATCGAGTACGGCGGCTTCGATATCGACGTCGCCGGGCTGCACCAGGCATACGTGAGGGGTGCCCGCGCGCACGGCGTCACGATCTTTCGAGAACACGGGGTCCGTGAACTCGTCAGGCAGGGCAACGAATGGCAGGTCGAAACCGCTGCAGGCGCACTGAGCTGCGATGTCGTCGTCAACGCTGCAGGCGCGTGGGCAGACGAGGTTGCGGTGATGGCCGATGCGCAGGCTGTGGGCATACGGCCCCTCCGCCGGACGATCTTCACGTTCTCGTCGGGCTTGGACGCCGAGGGCTGGCCGCTGGTGATCTCCGCCGACGAGAGCTTCTATTTCAAGCCGGAAGGACCGGGTCAGCTGCTGGGATCACCCGCCGACGAGCATCTCGACGGCCCCTGCGATGCCCGGCCGCGTGAGATCGACGTAGCCAAGGGGATCGAGGCGGTCAACCAAGCGACCCGCTTCGAGATCCGCTCGGTCCGGTCCACTTGGGCCGGGCTGCGCACGTTCGCGCCCGACCGCATTCCCGTCGTTGGTTTCGATCCTCACATCGACGGTTTCGTCTGGTGTGCTGGCCAAGGCGGCACCGGCATCCAGACATCCCCGGCAATAGCGTCGCTGACGGCAGACGTGATCTGCGGCCACGGGCTCACGGGCGACGCCGCACGGCTTGAACGCGAACTCGATCCGGGGCGATTCTTCGCATAACCAGTGCCTTCTGCACAATTGCGGAGATCGTGCCGAGCTGATTGCACAAGATCTGGCGATCAGGTGCGCACATAGGGTGCATTCTGACGTCCGCGCACGGGGAGGCGAGACGGCAGATGGCCCGGATTCTCTGGATCAACCCGGTCGGCACGAACGCATACGACGCACCGATCGGTGAGGAGCTGCGTCGCGAAGCTGCAGCAACCACACGCGTCGACGTGTGCTCGCTGCCTGGTGTCGGCCCGCAGCACCTCGAATGGAATGCCCTCGAAGCAGTCGTCGCGGGACCGACGATGGGTGTCGTTCGCTGGGCTGCCGAGCAAGGCGGCTACGACGCCTCCGTCATCGGTTGCTTCTACGACCCTTTCCTGCGCGGCGCTCGCGAGCTGGCAGGCGCCATGGCGGTCACCGCTCCAGCCGAGGCATGCCTGCACGTCGCGGCCACGGTCGCAGAGCGCATATCGATCCTTGTCGGACGCCGCAAGTGGATACCCGAGATGCACGAGAACGTCGTCAAGTACGGGTACGGCGGACACCTGGCGTCGTTCCGGGTGCTGGACATGAGCGTCGACGAGTTTCAAGCCGATCCGTCAGCGACGCAGCAGCGGATACTGGACGAAGCAGAGCGCGCTGTCCGCGACGACGGCGCTGACGCAGTCGTGTTGGGCTGCACCATCGAGTTCGGCTTCTACCGCGAGGTGCAAGAGAAGATCGGCGCACCGGTCATCGATGCCATCACCGCACCGCTGCGCTACGCCGAGTTCCTCGCCGGGCTGGGTATTGACCACGGCTGGCGCACGAGTCGAGTCGGCGGTTACGACTCGGTGCCGGCTCGAGAGCGAGAGTGGATTCCGATCGTGGAGCCAGTGATCGACATCGACCTCCGACCCTGACACGCAAGCCCGGCCATCGGTCCGCCACCGGCACTGTGAGCCTGCACAGCGACCCGCCGCCGGAGTTCGAATCACCGACCATGTGACGGAGAGGCAATGGAAACGCTGACAGCCGATGACATCGAGGCGCTCTGCCTCGGCGCGACGCTTCTCGGCACTGGGGGAGGCGGAGACCCCTACATCGCCAAGCTCGTGGCCCACCAAGCGCTGGAGACCTACGGCCCGGTCCAGGTGGTGGATGCCGCCGACCTGCCGCCCGATGCACTGGTGCTCACCACGGCGGTGATCGGCGCTCCCACGGTGATACTCGAGAAGATTCCTGCGGGGACCGAGTATGTCGGCGGGGTACGGGCGCTTGCTTCCTACCTCGGCAAGGAGCCGGCCGCGATCATGCCCATCGAGGTCGGTGGGTGCAACACCCTGCTGCCCATCGCCACGGCCGCCGAGATGGGCCTGCCGATCGTCAACGCCGACTCGATGCGTCGTGCGTTCCCGCAGATCGAGATGACCGTCTTCACACTCGCCGGTCTGCCGGCCGGGCCGCTGTCTGTCGCGGACGAGAAGGGCAATCAGGCAGTCTTCGAGACAACCACGAATCACGTCGCCGAGACACTCGCCCGCACCGCGGTCATCCAGCTGGGACTCGCCAACTCCATCAGCTGCTATCCCCTCACCGCCGCGCAGGTCGCGGAGCACGCGATACAGGGCTCGCTCACGTACTGCACCGAAGTGGGCCGCCTGCTCCAAGCCGTGAAGGACGGTGACGAGGGGGCCTGGGAGCGGTTTGTGAGCGAGTCCGGGTCGAAGAAGTTCTTCACCGGCAAGGTGATGGACCTCGACCGGCGAACCACCGACGGCTTCGCCCGCTCCACGGTGATCCTCGAGGATCTCGACGGTCTCGACGCAACGATGCGTATCGAGGTGCAGAACGAGAATCTCATCGCCTTTGTCGACGGCGAGCCCGCAATCACCACTCCCAACCTCATCTGCTTGCTTGACTGCGAGACCTTCGAGCCCATCACCACCGAGGCGTTGGCCTACGGGAACCGGGTAATCGTGATCGGGATGCCGTGTGCGCCTGAATGGCATCAAGACGGGATGCTCGACCTCGTCGGGCCCCGTGCATTCGGTTACGACATCGACTTTGTGGAGCTTCCAGCATGAGCACGGGTGACGAGTTCCGCATCGGCATCGACGTCGGGGGCACCAACACCGACGCAGTCGTCATCGACAGCGCAGGCAATGTCGTACGGGCGGTCAAAGTCGCCACCACTCCCGAACCCATTGAGGGCATCCGGCAGTCGATCGACCAACTGCTCTCGGACGTGGACAAGTCGCTGGTCGCCAAGGCGATGCTCGGCACGACCCACCCGACCAACGCAATCATCCAGCGTCAAGGGCTCGACACCGTGGGTGTGCTGCGCTTGGCGGCCCCCTCGTCGCTCGGCGTGCGTCCGGGCGCAGCGTGGCCTGCTGACATCCGGGACATCGTGATCGGCGCCTCGGCGATCATCGAGGGCGGAAACGAATACACCGGCGCGGAGATTGCACCGCTGGACACCGATGCCATCCGGCGTTTCGCGGCTGAAGCCACGACTGCGGGATGCGCTGCAATTGCCGTATCGGCTGCCTTCAGCCCGGCTACGAGCGACCATGAGCTGCGCGCGGGCGACATCCTGGCCGCTGAGCTCGGTTCGGACTTTCCGGTGTCGCTGAGCCATCAGGTGGGTTCACTCGGACTGCTCGAACGCGAGAACGCGACGATCCTCAACGCAGCACTGCTGAGTGTTGCGTCCAGCGTCGTGGACGGGTTCGGGGAGGCCCTCGCCGCCCATGACCTCACCGTTGACGCCTACCTCACACAGAACGACGGAACGCTGCTGACCGCGGCTGAAGCCGGGCGCTTTCCGGTGCTCACACTGGGATCAGGACCCACGAACTCGATGCGGGGCGCGTGCGCGCTGGCCGGGGTGAACGACGCGGTCGTCATCGATGTGGGCGGCACATCGGCGGACGCCGGAATCCTGGTGGACGGCTTCCCGCGCGAGTCGACTGCTGCCATCGAAGTAGGCGGTGTGCGAACCAACTTCCGCATGCCGGATCTGATCTCCATCGGACTCGGCGGCGGCACCATCGTGCGCGACGCGCGTGCCGGCAACGGTTCGGACTTGGCCATCGGCCCCGATTCCGTCGGTTACGCCGTGGCTACCGAGGCTCTCTGCGTCGGGGGCGACACGATGACCCTCTCGGACGTGTCGTTGGCATCCGGGCGCCTGGACGGCTTCGGCAGCCCGGAGCTGGTCTCCCACATCGACGCCGGCCTCGTCCGCGACAGCCTGGCCTGGGTCGATGACCAAGTGTCGATCATGAGCGATCGGATGAAGTCGAGCCGGGACGAGATCACCTTGCTGGCGGTCGGCGGCGGCGCGCACCTCATCGCCGAACGCGTGCCCGGGACCTCGCAGGTTCTGAGGCCCCAGCACTACTCGGTGGCAAACGCCTACGGAGCCGGCATCGCCGAGGCGTCGGGGACCGTCGACCGCGTCTACAGCTATGACCGCACGAGCCGCGAGGAGTGTCTTGACGATGCGAAGGAGCTGGCGGCGAATGCTGCCGTCCGGTCTGGCGCCCACCCGGACCGCATCCGGATCACCGCGATCACCGAGGTGCCGATGACCTACGTGCCCGGCGGCGGTTGCCGGGTCTTGGTGAAGGCTGTCGGACCGCTCGCCTGAGATGCAACTGCCGGTCGCCGACGCTCACAACGACCTGTTGCTGGCGTGCATGCACCGCAGGGAACGCGGTGTCGCTGATCCCTTCGGCGACGATTGGCTGCCGGGCCTGCGAGCAGGCGGCGTCGTGTTCCAAGTGCTTCCGATCTTCACCGAAGAACAGTTCGTCGGCGAAGCTGCCCTGAGGCGCACGCTGGAGATCATCGCCCTCACCCGTGAGATAGCGGAGCTGCATCGGGCAGACGTGGCCATTGTCGAGCACGGTTCCGACATCGACTCGGTCATCGACAGCGGCCGGATAGCTCTGCTGCTGGCATTAGAGGGCGCCGAACCCATCGGCTCGTCGCTCTCCATGTTCGAGACCATGTTCCGTCTGGGGGTGCGTCTCGCATCGCTGACGTGGAATCGGCGCACCATGCTCGCTGATGGCACAGCGGAACGAGGCACCGGCGGTCGGCTCTCTTCGCTCGGCATAGAAGCCATCGCCGAGATGGACCGTCTGCAGATGGTGCTCGATGTCAGCCACCTCTCCGACGCCGGTGTGGGGCACGTCGCTGAGCTGACGACAGCGCCGTTCGTAGCAACGCATTCGTCGTGCCGAGCGCTGTGCGGCCATGCACGAAATCTCACCGATGCGCAGATCCGTTTGGTGACGGCCTCGGGCGGATTCGTCGGGATCAATGCCTTCGGACCGTTCATATCGGAATCGGCACCCACGCTCGACGGCTTCATCGATCACATCGAGCATGCGGCAGCCATCGCGGGTGACCGTCACGTCGCCATCGGAGCCGACTTCATCGACGATCTCGTGCGCACCGTCGACCCGATACTCGGCCGTCAGCTCTTGGTCGACCCCGACGAGCTCTCGCTCATTGACACCTTGAAGGCGCCGGCCGATTTCGCGCGCCTGTCGAGCCGGCTGGTCGAGCGATTCGGAGTGCAGCGGGCGAGCCAGTTCGCCAGCGCGAACATGGTGGACTTCTTTCGATCTGCGGTGATCTGATGCGAAGATTCCTCTCTCCGCTCTGCCTCTAGGTTTGAGCCATGGGCAATGAGCGCCCGGTCACGGTGGAGCAGATGCTGGCGTCGCCGGCACTCACCGAAGCTGAGCTCCTCGCCGGCGAGACCGGTCTGCAGGCGACGGTCTCAGAAGTCGCCCTGCACATGCGGTTGAGAGACGACTCGCCGCCAGGCCGCGGCGAGTTCGTCGTACTCGATGCGTCCGGAATCGGGGAGCACACCTACCAAGTCGACATGGCCATCCGCATCATCGCCGATGCCAGGGCGGTGAGCCTTGCCGTCACGAATCCTGGGTTCGAGCTGGGGGTAGGCATGCGCCGGCTCGCCAACCGCTTCGGCGTCCCCCTGATCGTCGTGCCCGATGCCGACGCGCTGCACTTGACGCACCGTCTCAGATCCCAGTTGTGGGCCTCCGACGTCGAGCAGGCCGCCGCAGTGAACTCGCTGCTGACCACGCTCAGCCAATCGCACAATGCCAGCGTCGACCGGGTGCTCGAGGTCATTGCCGACCTCAGCGCCTCGAGAGTCTGCTTGCTCGGCCAGGACCGCAGCGTGGTGGCGGGCGAGCCGGTCGACATCGGCGACCGCCGGCTCGCCTCCGACGCGGCCCATCTCGTGGACAACTCGCACGCCGCTGCCCTGCACAGCACGCCGATCGTGCTGACCTTCGGCGAGCGCGCCGAGGAGGCCGACTACTGGCTCGTCGCGGAGTGCGGCGGTTCCCGGGGCACGCAGCGGTTGCTGCGATCCCTGATGCTGATCGGTTCCTGGCACTTGGCGGCATTGCTGTCGTCGGCGCGAGCCCGAACGGAGAGCGACGCGCGCCGGCGGATCGCCGTGCTCAACGAGCTCTTGGCAACCAGCGATCTTCACGAGCGCGACATCCGCAATCAGATGCTGGCGCTGGGGTGGAGCGCGGCGGGATGGAATACCGGTCTGCACCTGACGCTGCGAGGTGCCGACACGTCCAGGATCATCGACTTGCATGCCGAGGTGCGCGAACGGTTGCGCGATGCCGGCCTGGACGGTCCCCTGGTCGAGCGCAACGACGGATGGAGCGGATGGGTCACCGACGCGGCGGAGCCAGCAGCCGAGAGCTACTCGGCAATGGTGCGGCAGCTGGGCGACGCGTTGGAAGCCTTCGTGAACGCTCACTCGGGTCTGCAGGTCCACGCTGGCATTGGCCGCCCCTATCTCGACTTGAACGGGCTGCGTCAGTCGCTCACGGAAGCTCACGAGGCGGCACTCATCGCCAACGCACGGTTCGGCGGCCGGTCCGGCGCTGCCCACATCGACCAACTCGGCGTTCAGCGGGTGCTCATGGGCTGGTTCGGCTCCGACGACTTCGCCCGCCACGCGCGCTTCATCCTGCAGCCGGTCCTCGACGTCGACACCGACCACGAACTCCTGCGAACTCTTGAGGTGTACCTCGACGCCAGTTGCTCTACGACCGAGGCGGCGCAGGTACTGGGACTCCATCGCAACACGGTCGCGAACCGGATGCGTCGCATCGCCGACCTTCTGGGCATCACCCTTGACGATGCCGAGAACAGGCTCTCGCTCCAGCTGGCTTGCCGGATGCTCCGGGTTCATCGGCAGCCGAACTCGATTGTGCAAGACGCACTTCATTAGCAATTCAGTTGGTCAAAAGGCATAGATCTCCGAATTGGGCCGCGTCTTAGCGTGAGCCTCACTCGACACCAGTCGAGTGACACACCAATTGGGGGGTGACGCCTTATGGCGACAATCTCGCGAAGGAGACGCTCCTTCATCTGGCTGGCTTTCGTTGCAGCATTTGCGTTGGCCACCGTGTCGTGCGGTGATGGCGACAGCGACGACGGCGGCGCGACTGCGAGCCCGACGGCGCCCGCAGCTGCAGCCGATGACGACACCGAAGCCGCTCAGACGACGGAGCCCGAAGCCACCGACGAGACGGAGGCGACCGCTGCGACAACGTCCGATGACGGCGATGCCGAGAGCGAACCGGAACCGACTGAGCCCGCTGAGCCGTTCCAAGTCGCATATCTGTCGGCGAGTTCGGCGAACACGTGGCTGCTGTCATCGCGCAATGAGATGGAGGCAGTGGCGGCGGCCAGCAACGTGGAGGTCACCGAATTCGACGCCCAGTTCGATCCGGGGCTGCAGACAACGCAGTTTCAGGATGTGATCGCGTCGGGCGCCTATGACGGTGTCATCTTGGTCTCGATCAACGGGATCGCCTCTGCTCCCGACATTGCGGCGGCAATCGACGCAGGCATGGAAGTGGTCATCTTGAACCAGGTGGTCGGTGAGGACTTCTCCACCTCCGAGCCGCAAGTGCCCGGTGTCAGTGCCAACGTGATGGCCGCGCCGTTTGTCAACGGCAAGCGTCTCGGCCAGCTCACCGTGCAGGCCTGCGCCGATCGCGATCCGTGCGAAGTCGTCTATATCTACGGGATCAAGGGCCTGCCGATCGACGATGCTGCTCGTGCCGGCCTCGACGAGGTCATCGCGGACCATCCGTCCATCTCGATCGTGGCCGAGGGCGAGGGTCAGTACCTGGGCCCAGAGGGCGGCATCAACGCCACGCAGGACATCCTCCAAGTGGCACCCGACTTCGATGTGCTCGTCGGTGCAGACCAATCGGTGCAAGGTGCCGAGATCGTGCTCGCCGAAGAGGGCAAGCTGGACCATGTGCGACTCGTGGGCTGGGGAGGCTCGACGCCGGCGCTTGATGGCATCGCTGCGGGCCGGTGGTTCGGTGGCGTGTTCGGCGCTCCGGGCGACGAGGGCCGCATCGCGATGGAGGCCATGGTCTCCGCCCTCACCGGCGGTCCTGACTTCGGGGGAGTGGATCCCTTGGCTGCCTTGCCCGACGACGGACTGGTGACTGCCGACAACGTGGATCAATTCACCGCGCAGTGGGACGGCTGAGCCTGCCTGCCGCGCCCTTCCCTCCCGGGGCGGCGTCTGGAGCGGCTCAACGATGACGTCCGCCGAAGCGCTTGTGAGCGTGCGCAGCGCGAGCAAGCGCTTCGGCGCGACCGACGCCCTTTCCGATGTCAGCGTGGAGTTTCACGCAGGTCTCGTCCACGGCCTCGTCGGCGAGAACGGTGCGGGCAAGTCCACGCTGGCCGGTGTCGTGCTCGGGATTCATGCACCCGACTCGGGTGAAGTCTGTCTCGACGGATCGCCGCTGCGCCTCGACAGCCCCGCCGACGGTGC
The DNA here is from genome assembly GCA_022822525.1 of Acidimicrobiia bacterium. Classification (GTDB taxonomy): domain Bacteria; phylum Actinomycetota; class Acidimicrobiia; order Acidimicrobiales; family Poriferisodalaceae; genus Poriferisodalis. Next base: position 37,751 of record JAJEBN010000054.1, read on the forward strand.
AGCTCATGGCCTCGTGGGTGTCGCCCAAGAGCTCTCGCTGCTGCCCGCGATGAGCGTGGCGGACAATGTGGTGCTCGGCACCGAGGAGCACATCGGGCCGTTTGTGAAGCGGCGGGCCAACCGAGCCAGGGTCGAGGCGTTGATTGCTGAGCACGGTCTGGAAGTGCCCATCGACGCCCGAGTCGGCTCCCTGCCCGTCGCCGATCAGCAAAAGGTGGAAATACTGCGGGCCTTGGGGCGCCGGTCCCGTCTGATGGTGCTCGACGAACCCACGGCTCGGCTGGCCAGCCATGAAGCTCTCGAACTGCGGCGCACCGTGCGCGAGCTGGCTGCACGCGGCGTGGCCGTGGTGTACGTGTCGCACTTTCTCGACGAAGTGCTGTCGGTCTCCGACACGGTGACGGTCATGCGCGACGGTCGCGTCGTTCGTACCGGCCCGGCCAGCGCCGAGACTCACGAGTCGCTGGTGGAGGGCATGACCGGACGCAGCATCGGGGATGTGTTCCCTGCCAAACCTCCTGCGCCGGCGCCCGACGCACCGGTGGTACTGCGGGTCGACGGACTGTGTTCGGCTCGCGTCGACGCACGTGTCATCGATTTTTCTGACGTGTCCTTCAGCATCCGGGCAGGCGAGATCGTCGGTCTGGTGGGGCTCGTCGGTGCAGGAAGAAGTGAGGTTGCCCACACGGTCTATGGGGCCGCGCGTGCAGATGCGGGCTCCGTTCATCTGCATGGGGATCACTTGGCCGGATCGATCACGGATGCGCTGTCTGCAGGCGTGTCACTGATTCCAGAGTCGCGGCGTCAGCAGGGCTTGATCGCGCAGCGATCCGTACGCGACAACACGACGTTGCCGCATCTCGCCGACTTCGCGGGTCGGCTCGGCATCCGGACGCGTCCCGAAGACAGAGCCGCTGCCGCTGCATGTGACCGCGTCGGGGTGCGCAGGCCGAACCTGACTGCGCCGGTGGCGACGCTGTCGGGCGGCAACCAGCAGAAGGTGCTGTTCGCCCGGGCCGTGATGGGACAGCCGAGGCTGCTGATTGCCGATGAGCCCACGCGGGGTGTGGACGTCGGATCGAAGCGTTCGATCTACGAGACGGTCAACGAGATGGCCGATACAGGTTGTGCGGTGCTCATGGTCTCCTCCGAGCTCGAGGAGGTGATCGGTACCTGCCACCGAGTGCTGGTGATGCGCCGAGGCCGGATCGTGGCCGAGTTTGCTGGTGACGAAATTGTCGAGGCCGACCTCCTCGCCGCCGCCTTCGGCAAGGCGGCACGCTCGACCAGCGAAGCGGGCGACCAAGAGTGACTTCGCGCGCGCTTCCAGCGATCCGGCACTACGGAATCGCAGCGGTCACGGTCGCCCTCTTCGTCTTGCTGGCTGCGACAACCGACGGCTTCTTGAGTCAGGCGAACTTCCGCAACATCCTCGATCAGCAATCTGCGCTGCTCATTGCTGCCTCGTTCGCCACGATCACCATGATCGCGGGCGGGTTCGACATCTCGGCTGCATCGGTGTTCGTCGTAGCGCCCCTGTTTGCCCTGCAGGTCGAGAACGCCACCGGCAATGCCGCTCTGGCGGCCGTCGTGGGTGTGGTTGTCGGTCTCGTCGTCGGCATCGCGAACGGCTTGGTGGTGACCGCCCTGAAGGTCAATTCGTTCATCGCCACGCTGGCCACGTCATTCATGGTGTTCGGCATCGGCTTCCTGGTGAGCGATCGCAGTGTCTTGCGCGCTGCAACCGATGCCTACCCAGCCATTGCACGGACCCGGTGGCTAGGCATCACCACTGGTGCGTGGATAGCAGCCGGCGTCGTGGCCGCAGCCTGGTTGCTGTTGAGCCGGACCCGCTTCGGTCGCCATGTCTATGCCAGCGGGGGCAATGCCGAAGCGGCGCGCCTCGCCGGTGTGCCGGTCGCTCGGGTCAAGACGATCTGTTTCGCACTCTCGGGAGCTGCCGCGGGACTGGCCGGGGTGGTGTCGTCGTCTCGATCGCTGTCGGCGCTGCCCTCAGACGACTTCAGCTTCGTCTTCGGCGTCATCGCCGCCGTCGTGGTGGGCGGGACGTCAATCGCCGGTGGGGAAGGCGCGGTGTGGCGCACCATCGCCGGCGCATTCTTCATTGCCTTGATGATCAACGGCTTCAACCTGCACCAAGTCGACCCGATCTGGCAGAGGGTCATCCAAGGAGCGGTGATCCTCGGAGCGGTCTCCATCGACGCCTGGACTCAACGCCGCGAGCACTAGCGCTCGGCCTAATTTCAGCTCGCGGGGCCGTAGGTGTAGCGGCCTATGGCGTCGAGGGTGAGCTGGCGCAGTGCGTTGCAGCTTCCGATTCGGATGATCAGCGGCTCGTTGGCGATCATGGCGAACGTGAGCACGTCGCCGTTGGGCGCAGTGCTGACCCCGGCGACGGCGGAGCTGTCGTTGAGCTGACCGCCCTTGGCGAAGACCGTGTTCGCCGGGCCTTGC
>JAJEBN010000065.1 GCA_022822525.1 Acidimicrobiia bacterium
CGAGGGCTGGTACGGCTTCGCGCTCGACTACGACGCCACGCAGAACTGCATCGACGGGCTGTCCGAGGCAGGCGCCCGCTACGACCGGCCCGCCGAGCTCGGACGGCTCGAGATCACCGTGACGCCGCGGGTGCGCCCGACGCCGGAGATGGTCGAGCGCTTCGCCGAGATGGGCGTGGACCGGCTGGTGCTGCTGCCCAACGGCCAGACCGTCGACGAGATCGCCGCCTTCGTCGACCACATCGGCTCGACGATTCTGAGCTGAACGCCGATCCTGGCGAAGCCGAGATCGGGCGTGACGGCGCGACTACCGGCGCCCCGCAGCACCCGGCCGGCGGACTGCGTCGCCGGCTGACACGACGCCTTGGTCTTCGAGTGCATCGATGGCACCGTCGTCGAGGCCTGCGAGGTCGCGCAGCACCTCGCGGTTGTGCTGACCCCGGTCGCCGGCGATGGCACCGGATGCCACGCCGGAATCGGCCTCCCTGAAGCGCCAGGGCGACTGCGGAACGGTCATCGGCGCGGCGGCCTCGCCTCCCACGATGTCGACGAATGCGCCGCGCTCGGCCGCCCAGTCGGTCTCGGCGAGCTCAGCCACGGTGCGAACTTCTGCTGCCATCACCGACTTCACGCCGATCGCCGTCTCGACCGCTTCAGCGCTGTCGAATCGGCTCACCCACTCGCCGAAGATGGCTTCGATCTCGTCTCGGTGCAGCACCCGGTCCTCGATGCGTGCGAATCGCGGGTCGTCGCGCAGGTCTGGCCGATTCATGGCTGCAACGATGACCTTGAAGCCGAAGTTGGCGGTCAGATCGAGCGTCACGGTGACGTGGCGGCCGTTCGACAGCGGGTACACCGCCGCCCAGTTCTGCCCGCCCTTGAAACCGACCAGCGGGTCCTCGCCGGTCAGGTCGGTCGCGGCTTGGTCGTTGCACATCAGCGTGCTCTCGGCCATGGACACCTCGACGGTCTGGCCGCGCCCGGTCCGCATGCGCATGTGCAGCGCCGCCAGGACGGCGCCCAAGGCGTGCAGCCCCGTGTAGGTGTCGGCGTGGGACATCGGGTCGTTGCGGTAGGCGTCCCCGCCCCGCCGCCGCGAGACCATCTCGGTCACGCCGGCTTCGGCGTGCAGCACCGACGCGAACGCTCCCCGGTCGCTGCGACTGTTGCCGTGGCCCCAGCCCGACACCGACGCCACGATGATGCCGGGGTTGATCTCGCTGAGCACGTCGTAGCCCAGCCCCAGCTTGTCGAGCACACCCGGTCGGTAGTTCTCCAGCACGATGTCGGCCTTGGGGACCATCGACAGCAGCACGTCGCGGCCGGCGGGCTGGGTCAGGTCGAGCGAGACGCATTCCTTGCCGACGTTGAACTGGGCGAAGTACGGCGAGAACCCGTCGACGTTGGGGACGATGAACCTGGTGAGGTCGGCGTCAGGAGGCTCGATCTTCACCACGCGGGCGCCCAGATCGGCCAGCAGGCGACCAGTGATCGGCCCCGCCACGGCGCGGGTCAGATCCAGCACGAGGATGTCGTCGAGCGGTCGTTCCACGGCGCACGACGATAGAGCCGCGCAGCGCCCGCTGCCCGCGTTCAGCCGCCGATGCTGCTGCCCGCTCTCAGCGGCCGATGCCGCTGCCCGCTGGCACCGGCATCCAGATGCTGGGCGGGGACAGCTGCGAGGGCAGACGGGATGCCGGTGCACCGTCGGGAGGCTCGAGCGGCACCGGGTCGCGGGTCAGCCTCGAGATGACCAGCGTTCCGGCCAAGGCGAACACCGCCACGACGGCGATGGGCACGAGCGTCCCGCCGGTTTGCTCGTGCATGGTGAGCATCAGGATCGGGCCCACCATGCTGCCGATGCCGTAGCAGAAGAACAGGCGGCCCAGCACCGACCCGATGCCTGCCACGCCGAACAGGTGCGGCGTGACATCGCCCTGCAGGGCGACGAAGCCGCCGTAGCCGACGCCGAGCAGCACGGCGAACACCACGATCTGCCAGTAGCGGTCGGATGCGAAGAACCAGATCACGTACGCGACCGGCAGCATCCCGAACGAGATCGTCAGCAAGCGCACCGACCCGAGGGCACGGGCGAAGCTGGTCAGCAGCAGGCGCCCGACGATGCTCGCGCCGCCGACGACCGAGAGCAACCACGCAGCCGCGCTGGCGCTGATGCCGACCGAGCGGGCGAAGGGGATGATGGCAGCGAGCGAGCCGATCACCGGCACCGCGAACAGCGCGGAGCCGATCGTCAGCAGCCAGAACGCCTTGGTCCGGCTGACGCGACGGACGTGCTCGCGCGGATGAGCAGTCGCGACGATCGGCGTGCGCCGCACCAGCAGGAAGCACACGACGAAGGTGGTCGCTGCGATGACGGCCAGCCACCGGAAGGCCTCGCGCCAGCCCAGGATCTCGATCATGCGCTCAGCGAGCGGTACCAGGAACATGGTGCCCAGGCCGGGCCCGGTCGCGACCAGCCCTTGGGACACTGCCCGGTGCCGCACGAACCACGATGCAGCGGTCGCGAACAGCGGCGAGACGAACAGGCCCGCTCCGAAACCGCAGCCGATGCCGTAGACGACGTAGCCGTGCCAGATCTGCGACACCGACGAGGTCAGGACCAAGCCGGCCACGAACATCGCGCCGCCCACCGCCAACAGCGGCCGCGGCCCCAGCCGATGCAGCAGCGGGCCCGAGATGATCCCGGTGCTGAAGAACAGGAGTGTGGCGATCCCGATCATCACCGAGGTGCCGCCCTGGCCCGCCCCGAATTCGGCCGACATCGACTCGATGAACGCGCCGAAGGTGTAGATGGTGCCGAAGGCCACGCCGCACGACAGGCCGGCGCCGACTGCCACCAGCCAGGCGCGCCACGAGTCGATGAGCTCGGGCCGGCTCGTGCGCGGTGCGGAGGTGGCTGCCATCAGACGGTCGACATCACACAGTGGGCATCAGAGAGTAGGCATCAGAGGGTCGGCATCAGAGCAGCATTCAGCCGTTGCTGCGAATCTCGGCCACGAGATCGCCTACCCGCATCTCGCCGTCGCGCGTCTGGCCGCCCAGTTCGATGAACTGCTCCATGGCGGGCTGCGCTTCCGGCGTGCGCAAGAGCCGCTGGAAGAGGTACCGCTCCTCGAACAATCCCTCGTTGAGGGGAAGCTCGTCGGCCGCATTGACGGCTTGCTTGGCCAGCGCGACGGCCTGGGGCGGGAACTTCGCGATGCGGTGCGCCAGCTCGGTCACGAACGGCCGCAGCTCAGCGGCGGGCAGCGCCCGGTTGAGGTAGCCCCACTGCTCGGCGGTGCGCGCATCGATGTCGACACCGCCGAGGATCACCTCCATGGCGCGGCCGCGCCCGACCAGGCGGGGGAGCCGCTGGGTGCCGGTGCCGCCGGGCAGGATGCCGATCGGCACCTCCATCTGGTTGATGACCGTGCGGTCGAGCGCGCCGAAGCGCATGTCGCACGACATCGACAGCTCGCTGCCGCCGCCGCCGACCCGCCCGCCGATCTCGACGATGGTGGCTTTGGCCATCGTGCGGTACGTCTCGCACATGGCGTGGAACCCGACGTGCTCGGTGGGCCGCTCCGCGGGACCGTCGGTCGGGTAGCCCAGGATGGCCGTCACGTCGAAGTGGGCGATGAAGAAGTCCGGGTTGTCGCTTCGCAAGACGACGACGCGAACCGAGTCGTCGTCGGCGACGTGAACGCTGAACTTCGCGAGCTCGCGGAACAGTGCCGGCGTCATCACGTTGATCGGCGGGGCATCGATGGTTGCGAACGCGACTCCCGCGTCGCGCTCGATTCTCAGCAGCTCGAAGTCGCTGTCGGTCATGGCGGTGGATTTCTCAGCAGGGGAGTTCATGGGGCGCAGCGTGCCACATAGCTGTGACTTGTATTCGTGCAACTGTCCTGCCTTGACACGAACTGATGTTCGGAACTACATTGCTGTCATTAGCGCACGGCAAAAAATCACTCGTGGGTTGTCACACCCCGCTTCTACGGTGCCCTCAGACGGCATCGCACATCGGGTGCAGCCGAACGGGAGTCCGAGGAGGACGACATGAGCCAGCAGAGCACAGAACGAGACCGAGCGCTGGATATGACGCTCACGCAGATCCGCCGCCAGTTCGGCGACGGATCCGTGATGAAGATGGGCGAGAAGCACCACATGGCGGTCGAGGCGATCTCCTCGGGCAGCCTTGCGATCGACTTGGCGCTCGGCATCGGGGGCTTTCCCCGTGGCCGCGTGGTGGAGGTGTACGGCCCTGAAGCATCGGGCAAGTCCACGCTCGCCATGCACCTGGTGGCCGAGGCGCAGCGCACCGGCGGCGTGTGCGCCTATGTCGACGCCGAGCATGCGATGGATCCGGTGTATGCGAAGAACATTGGCGTCGATGTCGACGAGCTGCTGATCTCCCAGCCCGACACCGGCGAGCAGGCGCTCGAGATCACCGACATGCTCATCCGCTCGGGCGCCATCGACGTCGTGGTCGTCGACTCGGTGGCGGCGCTCACGCCGCGCGCCGAGATCGAGGGCGAGATGGGCGACACCCACGTCGGCCTGCAGGCGCGCCTCATGTCCCAGGCACTGCGCAAGCTCACCGCCAACCTGAACAAGACCAAGACGATCTGCGTGTTCATCAACCAGCTGCGCGAGAAGATCGGCGTGATGTTCGGCAGTCCCGAGACCACCTCGGGCGGCCGGGCGCTGAAGTTCTATTCGTCCGTGCGGATCGACATCCGCCGCATCGAGGCCATCAAGGTCGAGGGCGAGGTCGTGGGCGGGCGCACCCGCGTCAAGATCGTCAAGAACAAGGTGGCGCCTCCCTTCCGTCAGGCCGAGTTCGACATCATGTACGGCCAGGGCATCAGCCGTGAGGGCTCGCTGCTCGACGTGGGTGTCGAGCACGGCATCGTGAAGAAGTCGGGTGCTTGGTACACCTACGAGGGCGAGCAGCTCGGCCAGGGCCGCGAGAACGCCAAGAAGTTCCTGATCGCGAATCCCGAGGTCACCGTCGAGATCGACGGCCGGATCCGCACGGCGCTCGGCATCGGGGCCGATGGCGAGGCAGACGGCGAGGCCGACGTGCTCGACCGCCTCGACGACGCGCAGGCCGCACGAGCCGAGGGCGCCAGCGTCGACTGACCACGTCGGCGGCCCCGCCGAACCGGCATCCCCCAGCGGTGTTCCTCTAGCCTGATCCGGTCGTAGTTCGGCGGGACGATTGGGTCCCGGTACGAGGAGAGACCGGTGACGCAGCAGACCGAGAAATCGAAGACCGACAAGCCGCAGAACGTCTTCAACTTCGACTATTCCCGTGACGTCGACGGGCGCCCGCCGCAGGAGTACTACGACGACATCAAGGCGCGATTCGCCGCCGAGCGTGACCTGCGGCTGAGCTATCGGCCTCCGGGCACGCAGATCTACACATCCGAGTTCGTCGGCGACTTCGCCCGCTACGAGGAAGACCCGTATGCGAGCGAGCGCATCGAGCGCCCGCCCACCCACGACGAGGTTGAGGTGCTGTTCATCGGGGGCGGGTTCTCGGCTCTGCTGACCTCGGCCCGGCTGCGTCAGAAGGGCGTCGAGAGCATCCGCATCGTCGAGCGCGGCGCCGATGTCGGCGGCACCTGGTACTGGAACCGGTATCCGGGAGTGGCCTGCGACGTCGTCTCCTACGACTACCTCCCCCTGCTGGACGAGACCGGCTATGTGCCGTCGCGGCACTACGCCACCGGCGATGAGATCTACGAGTACTGCCGGATGATCGCCCGCAAGTACGAGCTCTACGACCTGGCGATGTTCCAGACCACGGTGACGTCGACCGTCTGGGACGGCGAGGCGGAGGTGTGGCGCATCGGCACCGACCGTGGCGATGAGATCACCGCCCAGTTCGTCATCTGCGCCAATGGGACCCTTGCGAAACCGAAGCTGGCGGTCATCGACGGCATGGAGCGGTTTACCGGACACTCTTTCCACACGTCGCGGTGGGACTACGACTACACCGGCGCCGACCTCGAGAACCTGACCGACAAGCGGGTGGGCATCATCGGCACCGGCGCCACTGCGGTGCAAGCCATCCCGCAGCTGGGCGAGATGTCCAAGGAGCTGTATGTCTTCCAGCGGACGCCGTCCTCGATCGACATCCGTGACGACTGGGAGACCGACCCGGAGTGGGCGGCCAAGCTGCAGCCGGGCTGGCAGGCGCGCCGGCGCGAGCGGGCGATGGCAGGGCCTCGCCTCAGCGAGGAGCAGAAGGCACGCCGCGCAGCGATGTCGCGCGAGGAGAAGATCCGCCGTCAGGAGAACGCCAACATCGACGCCATGATGCGCATCCACCGGCGCATCGACGAGGTCGTGGAGGACACGGCGACGGCAGAGGCGCTCAAGCCCTGGTACATGCTGATGTGCAAGCGGCCGTGCTTTCACAACGACTACCTGCCCACGTTCAACCGGCCGAATGTGCACTTGGTCGACACCCAGGGCAAGGGCATCACCCAGATCACCGAGCAGGGCCCGCTGTTCGACGGCACCCAGTACGAGCTCGACCTGCTGATCTACGCCACCGGGTTCGAGGTGCAGCAAACCGGCATCTACAACCGCATCGTCGGCGAGAACGAACTGGAGCTGAACGACAAATACGCGGACGGCATCCGGACGCTGCTGGGCATCCACACCGCGGGCTACCCGAACCTGTTCATCATGGGCGGCTACCAGGCATTCTTCGCGTTCAACCTGACCGATGTGCTCAACAGCCAGGGCGAGCACATCGCGGAGTGCATCGATTTTGTCCGCCGCGGCGGCCTGCAGTCGATGGACTGCCTGCCCGAGGCCGAGGAATGGTGGGTGCAGCAAGTCATCGCCAACCGCGGCAAGACCACCCGCAACCGCGACTGCACTCCCGGCTACTACAACTTCGAAGGCGCCGAGAATCGCCGCCAGGACGGCAACTTCAACGGCAACATCAAGCAGTACCTGGGCTTCATGGCCCACGCCCGCGAGAACATGTCGGAGAACTTCGCATTCACCCAGCGCTGACAGCGGCCTGATCTGAGCGGGTTCGAACTGGCGGAGTTCGACTCGGCTTGCGCCTCTGGGCGCGCCCCTAGCCTTGACGCCGTGGCTGCGGGCGAGCGGGCGGGCGAGAACGAGGGCCGGCGCAGCTATTTCGTGCGCACCTACGGGTGCCAGATGAACGAGCACGACTCCGAGCGGATCGCCGGTCTGCTGGAAGCCGATGATCTGGTGGCTGCACCCACGATGGCCGATGCGGACGTCATTGTGCTCAACACCTGCTGCATCCGCGAGAACGCCGACAACAAGCTCTACGGGCAGCTCGGGCACCTCAAGCGCCTCAAGGAGGAGCGACCCGAGGTGCAGATCGCCGTCGCCGGCTGCCTGGCGCAGAAGGACCAGGATCTCGTGCGTCAGCGGGCGCCCCACGTTGACGTGGTGTTCGGCACGCACAATGTGGCCCGGGCGGTCGACCTGCTGAGCGAGGCTCGCGTGTCGGGCCCGGTAACGGAGATCCTGGCCGAGTCCGACGAGTTCCCCTCGGCGCTGCCCGTGCGACGCGATGCCCAGCACGCTGCCTGGGTCACGATCCAGATCGGCTGCGACAACTCGTGCGCGTTCTGCATCGTGCCCTCGGTGCGGGGCCGGGAGATCTCCCGGCCGTTCGGCGAGCTCATCGAAGAGGTGCGCCGCCTGGCCGCCGACGGAGTCAGCGAGGTAACCCTCCTGGGCCAGAACGTCAACAGCTACGGCCGCGACCTGACCCTCGCGCTGCGCCGCACGAACGGCGCCAGCGCCACGTCGTCAGGCACGACCGTGCCGAGACCGCCGGGTTCGGCGGCACCGGCCGGCATGGGAGCGCCGCACCACGCAGGCCGGACGCTGGGCAGTGATGCCGTGGACTCAAGGTGGCAGGCAGGCAGCCGCTGGGCCGACGGACGGCGCACGGCCCGCCCGCTGTTCGGCGACTTGCTGCGGGCAGTCGGCGCAGTCGACGGCATCGAGCGGGTGCGATTCACGAGCCCGCACCCGAAGGACCTGCGCGCCGATGTCATCGCAGCCATGGCCGAGACGCACGCAGTGTGCGAGCACCTGCACCTGCCGCTGCAATCCGGCAGCGATGAAGTGCTGAGGGCAATGCACCGCGGCTACACCGCCCAGCGCTACCTAGAGCGGTTGGAGGCCGCCCGCGCCGCCGTCGATGATCTCGCCGTCAGCACCGACATCATCGTGGGCTTCCCCGGCGAGTCCGAGCGCGACTTCGCCGACACGCTCGAACTTGCCGCAGCGGCCCAATTCGACAGCGCGTTCACGTTCGTGTTCTCGCCGCGGCCCGGCACCGAGGCCGCAGAGCTGGTGGACGGGTTCGTGGCCCCCGATGTCGCAGCGGGGCGCATGGAGCGGCTGCGAACCGTGATCGAGCGCTCCGCTCGCCTGGGCAACGAGTCGCGGGTGGGTCGTGTCGAAGAGGTGCTGGTCGAGGGACCGTCCAAGCGAGACCCGGGCACGCTCACAGGTCGCACGCGCCAGAACCGTCTCGTGCACTTCGCTGCCGTCGAGCCGCTGCGAACCGGCACCTACGCCCGCGTGCAGGTGACAGAGGCCGCCACGTTCCACCTCAGCGGCGAGTTCATCGAGGTCACCGCCCCAGCGCGGCACCGCACGCGCATCCCGGTTGCCGCCCGCTGAGGCCCTCGCCATGATCGGCGGCGTGGATTCCCTGCCGCCCAGTGATGCGACCGAGGCGTCGTCGCGGGGCACGCCGCGTGGCCAGCGAACCGTCCGGGCCAAGGCGGCATGACAGTGCCCAGCACCGCATCCGAACCGCTGGTCATCGTGGGCCCGACGGCAAGCGGCAAGTCGGCGGTGGCTCTCGAACTGGCGCGGCGCGGCCGCTCGGCATCCCCGCAGCCGGCCGATGTCGAGCTGGTGTCGATCGACTCGATGCAGGTGTACCGGGGCATGGACATCGGCACCGCCAAGCCCACCGCCGCCGAGCAGGCCGACGTGCCGCACCACCTCATCGACCTTGTCGATCCCGCAGAGCGGTTCACCGTGGTCGACTACGCCACGGCGTTCGAAGCGGCCATGGCCGACATCACCGGCAGGGGCGCTGCCCCGCTGCTGGTCGGCGGCACCGGCCTGTACCTGCGTGCCGTCGTCGACGGTCTCACGCCGCCCCCCGAGTTCGCCGACATTGCCGCTGAACTTGAGGCCGAAGCCGCCGCCATCTCTGAGACGACGGCACAGGCCGGGGATACGGCCGGCGTCGGGCAAGGCGGCGGCCCAACGGCGGACTCGGCAGCGGTTGAGAGGGCAGCGGAGGGTCGCGCTCCCGGTGCCGCCGTGCTGCACCGCCGCCTCGCCGAGCTGGACCCCCTGGCCGCCTCGCGCATGGAGCCGACGAACCTGCGGCGGACCATCCGGGCGCTGTCCGTCTGCTTGGGTACCGGCCGACCGTTCTCATCGTTCGGGCCAGGGCTGACGAGCTATCCATCGGTGCCGTACCGGATCGTCGGCATCGAGATCGACCGAGACACGCTCGACCGGCACATCGCAGAGCGCTACCGGCAACAGATCGAGGCAGGTTTCGTGGAAGAAGTTCGCCGACTCATGTACGACCACGCGCTGCACGAGTCGGAGTCGGCGGCCGGTGCGGCGCCCCTGCCCGCTGCGTCACTGTCGCGTACGGCCGCTCAAGCCCTTGGCTACAAGGAGCTGCGGGCGCATCTGGCAGGGGAGTGCACGCTGGCCGAGGCACTCGACATCGCCATCGCGCGCACCCGGCGATTCGCTCGCCGCCAGCAGCGCTGGTTCGCCCGCGATCCCCGCATCACCTGGATCCCGCACGGCAGCCCGGCCGAAATGGCCGACCGGATAGAGCAACTTGAACCCTGAAGGCCTGCGGCCGTGACAAGTCTCAAGTTTCAGTCGAAGGTTCAGTTGAGGCGGGATTCGACCATGTCGAGAGCGTCGTCGGTCAGCACGGCCGCTACCCGCACGCGATCGGCTGCGGTCGGTCCGTAGAACTCGCCCGGCGAAACGAGAATGCCTGCCTCGCTGAGCAACGTGCGAGTGAACGCCCACGCATCGCCGTCGGGAGCCACGGCCCACAGGTAGAACCCGCCGCGAGGCAGCGCCGGCTCGGGACCGAAACGGCCCACGATGCGCGCGAGGCGCTCCAGGCGGCTCCGGTACCGCTCTCGCTGTTGGGCAACATGGGCCTGGTCGGCCAGCGCTGCGACCGCCGCCGCCTGCGCAGGGCCCGGCACCATGAACCCAGCGTGCTTGCGAACCTCTCGCAGGTAGTGCACCAGCTCGGGATCGCCGGCATAGAAGCCCACCCGCACTCCTGCCAAGTTGGACCGCTTCGACAGCGAATGAACTGCGACAACACCGTCCACCTCGGCACGCACACTGCCGCCCTGCTCTGCGCCGCGACTCGTGGCCGCCGAAGCGGGCGTCAGAATCGTTCGGGGCGGTCCGTCCCAGGTGAATTCCGCATAGCACTCGTCGCTGAACACCGGCACGCCCCGCTCACGCCCCCAGCGAGCAGCGGCATCGAGATCATCAAGGCCGCCAGCAGGGTTGCCTGGCGTGTTCACCCAGAGCACCAGGGCCCGCTCGGCGTCGGCATCGGAGATGGCGTCGAGCTGGATCGACCAGTGTTCGTCAGCCGGCACAGGCACTGCCCGGCAGCCGGCCAGCTCAGCTCCCATGGCATAACTGGGGTAGCTGATCTCCGGGAACAGCACGGTGTCCCGCTCGGGAGTGCCCAGTCGCAGCCAGTGCGGCAGCCCGGCCACGAACTCCTTCGAGCCGATGGTCGCCGCCACTTCTGTGGCGGCCTCGACCTGCACGCCGAGCCGTTCGGTGCACCAGCGCGCAGCCGCGGCCCGAAGCTCGGGTGTGCCGATCGACGGCGGGTAGCCGCGCTCTGAATCCGACCCACCGAGAGCTGCCAGGACGGCTGGCGTCGGCGGGTCTACCGGCGTGCCGATGGAGAGGTCCACCAGCCCGCCGTCATGCCGCTCAGCGAGCGGCTTCAGCTCGTCCAGCCGGTCATAGGGATATGGCGGCGGCACATACCCGGCGCGTGCGTTCACCGCATCAGTGTGCACTGATTTGCGTCCAGACAGTCCCGTTGACGTGCAGGCGACGTCGATCCGCGTAGCGGGCGTCGCCGTCGCAAGCCGCATCAGCGCCGATAGACATCGCGGCGGTGGCCGACGCGGACCACCAGGATGAGCAGGCGCTCGTCGACGACCTCGTAGAGAATGCGATAGTCGCCCACCCGCACCCGATACACGCCCGCCTCGCCGGTGAGTGCCACGCAGCCGGGAGGTCTCGGCTCATCTGCCAGCAAGTCGATCGCCGCTCGAATGCGCTGCTGTTCTGTGCGCGGCAGCCGGGCAATCGACTTGACGGCGCGGCGTGCGAGGTGAACGCGGTATCGGCTCACCCGAGTCCCAGCGCCGCCTTCACCTCATCCCAGGGCACGTAGTCGTCCTCAGCTCGAGCTGCCTCAAGCTCACGGCGGTCATCAAGCTCGTCGGCGCGGTCAACGAGCTGATCGAAGGCCTCCGAGCTCAGTATCACTGCCACACGTCGGCCGCGCTTCGTCACCGAAACCGGCTCGCCCGACCGGCGAGTGTCGTCGATCACCTCGGCGAGCCGGTTTCGTGCTTCGCTCACTGCGACTTCCATCATGTACGAATTGTACAAAATGGCACCGGCGCGAGGTTCTCATTCCCAAGCGTCAACGTCGATGACGAACTCGGCGAACAGGCTGCGGGCGACGTCGTCCAGCCGCGCGCGTACGACGGTCCCGTCGTCGTCGTGAGTCTCCGAGAGGACCTCGCCTTCGCGGTGGACGGCTGCGAGGGCGTCGCCGCGGCTGTAGGGAATGCGCAACTCGGTGACTTCGGTGAGATGACGCAGCCGGTCGCCGACAGCGAGCAGGAGGTCCTCGACACCGTCGCCGCTGCTGGCTGAGATCGCACGGGAGCCTTCGTAGCGTTCCAGCAACTGCCTCACGGTGCCGTCGTCGGCAACATCGCACTTGTTGAATGCGATCAGCTCTTCGACGTCGCCGGCACCGATCTCGCGCAGCACTGAGCGCACCACATCGATGTGCATCTCCGGCTCCGCCGCTGAGGCGTCGACCAGGTGCACCAGCAGGTCGGCCTCGGCCACCTCCTCCAGCGTCGACATGAAGGCTTCCACCAGCGAGGTGGGCAGCTTCTTGATGAACCCGACCGTGTCGGTCACCAGCACTGTCTCGCCGCCGGGCAGCTGCAGCCGCCGGGTGGTGGCGTCCAGCGTCGCGAACAGCCGGTCCTCCACCAGCACGTTGGCTCCGGTGAGGCGCTGCAGCAGGGTCGACTTGCCGGCGTTGGTGTAGCCCACGATCGCGACCGTGTGGTAGCGAGATCGACGCCGAGACTTGCGCTGGTTCAGCCGGGTCCGCCGCAAACCGCGCAGATCCTTCTCGAGCCGCGCCAGCCGACGCTGGATGCGCCGACGATCCACCTCGAGCTGCGTCTCGCCCGGCCCCCGTGTGCCGATGCCGCCCGCCTGCTGGGACAGCTGCCGTCCGCGGCCGCGCAGGCGGGGGAGCCGGTAGCGAAGCTGTGCCAGCTCCACCTGCGCCTTGCCTTCCAGCGTCGTGGCGTTCTGGGCGAAGATGTCGAGGATCACCGCAGTGCGGTCGAGCGCTGTGCGCTTGAGGATCCGCTCCAGGTTGAACTGCTGCGCCGGCGACAGCTCGTCGTCGAAGACCACGGTGTCGGCGTCATGCTCGAGCGAAGCATCCAGGATCTCGTCAGCCTTGCCCCGCCCGACAAACGTCGCAGGGTCAGGCGCATCCCGCCGCTGAACAATCCGCTCCACCGAATCGGCCCCAGCGGTGTCCACCAACCGCTCCAGCTCGTCGAGATTGGCATCCACCTCGTCAGCAGTCCGTTCCGCCAGCTGCACCCCCACCAGCACGATCTGCTCCCGAAAGGCCCGGTCGATCAGCCCAGACTCGGCCCCCCCAAACTCCCCAAACCCACCCCGATGACTCTCGTCGTCAGCCTGACGGCCGTCGGATTCCTGCTGCGATTCGGCCATTAGCTGAAGTGATCCGCGTGGTCTGCGAGTAGAACGCCGATGTCATCGAGGCGAACATCGATGCCTGCTTCGATCCGTTCCGCCTCGACGCAGAGCTGTGGCCTGTCGAAGGCTTCGAGATTCGCCGATACGGTCCGGACCCAGTACGGGAAGCCTGAGCCGTCGCCGCCGGGAAAGGGTGCCGTTTGCATGTCGACCAGATCGAGGTCGCGTACGAATCCCCACCTGCGAGCAAGAGTCGCCGCCACGATGGAGCCGCTGCCGCACGAGACGGTCAACCCGGCGCCACGTTCCCACACCGACATCACCAGCGTCCGTGGCAATCCGCCATTGGATGGGACAGAAGATGGGAGCGGCCAGATGAACTCGACGTTGATTCCATCGGCAAAATACGTCTCGTAGATGCGGCCCAGCTTCGCTACAGAGGCACCCAGTTCGTCGGCACGGTCGCCCAGTTCACTGCTGGGTCCTTCGATCGGCGGTCCTGCCAGCGCAATCACCAAGTGCGGGTTGCCCACATCTCCCGTGCGAAGGTGTCTCAGGTCGCCGCCGAAGGTGCCGCGGATTCTCTCCTCCAGCTCCTTGGGAATCGCGGGACCCTGCCGAACCGGGTTCATTGCGACTTCCACTGATCGTCGCTCGACAGAATCGTCACCCGCTATGGGCGTTCTCGGCCCAGCCAAGCTGGCGGAGCCATCGTGGTGGACGGTGCATCGCTGTTCGCCAGCGTCCGTCTCGAACGGGATCAGCGGCCCCGCGCCGATGATGCGCGCGTCGAACGATGCCATGGCCAGGCACGCCAGTCCGTTGCCGCTCGTTTCGGCGAACGAACCGTCGGCGTTGAGCAAGTGCATGCGAACGCGGTCCGCCGGTCGGCCATTGACAGCGTCATGCACGCCGATGATGAACCCGTCGGCACCTCGAGCATGCACATAGCCCTGGCGAGTGCCGACTCCGAGAAGCCGATCACAAACAGCCCGCGCCACATCGTGGCGCGCCAGATCGCGGGCGGCCAATGACGCGTCAAGGTCAAGCAGTTTGCGCTCGGTCAGCAGCGCGATCAGGAAGTCGTTGCCTTGGGCCTCGTATCGGACGAGCGTCAGTGCGTCCACAGCCCTATTGTCACACCTCGCCTGCGAAATCCGCGAGCGAAATACTGCGTGATGCTCGCTGTGCAACTTGCCAATGAGTGTTTTGCAACGACCCAATGCGCCTCTTGCAACGGCTCCAATGCGTGTTTTGCAGTTTTGGCGGCTCTGGGCGCTTCTTCGGGGCTGATTCGAACGCCCTTGCGCCGGGAATGTGTGGCGGTTTGCGTGTGCTGGGTCCCATAAACCGGCACATGATGCAGGGAATCGGTATTGAAGTGTCGGTTTGTGTCGCCAGCCTAGCTAGATGTCGCCGAAACCGACACTGTTCGGCCGATTTGCTATCATGAGGTCCGGTTTAGTGGCCTCGATGCCGCTAAACCGGTACTCGCGGCGAGCACCGGGTCGAACGGCTGCAGTGCCAGAAAGCAGGAACCCGCGATGACACCCAACCGCCTTGGTGGAGACCCGCTCGAGCAGATCATCGCTGACGCGCTGAGTCAGCTCGCTTCCGGTACAGCACCTCCGCAGATCGAGCGGGCCCGCATCGACATCAAGGAAGAACCCGGTCGCAGGGCTGGCGACGGCTCGGTCGCCCCCGGCGAGCAGCACAACGAGGAAGCGGCGGTGTACTTGGCGGGCGAGATGGCGTGCATGGCGAACACGCCCGGCGGCGGTGCTGTGGTGGTGGGCGTGGCCGACGACGGCACTCACATCGGCACCGAACTCGACGAGGAATGGCTACGCCATCGCATCTGGCAGCTCACCGAGCGTCAACTCACCGTGGCCGCACGCGAGGCCGTACCGGCGGGCGAGCGCTTGCTGGTGCTGACCGTCCCAGGCGCTCACGCCCCGGTCAGCTTCCGCGGCAGGCTGCGGTGGCGTGTAGGGGCGCACTGCGTCGAGATCGACCCGGTGGCATGGCAGGCGCAGGCGCTGCAGCGGCTTGGCTACGACTGGTCGGCGGAAGCCTCGGCCCATTCGCTCGGCGACGCGCGGCCCACAGCGCTCGAACTCGCTCGCCGATACCTGCGCGAGCGGGCATCACCCGCGGACATCGAGCTTGCCGACGCCAGCGACCGCGACCTGTTGACTCGCCTCGACGTGCTCGACGTGCAAGGCCAGCTGACCAACGCCGGCTCGCTGCTGTTCGTGGAGACGCCGTTCGTCGGCATCGACTACATCCGCCGGGACATGGCCGGCGGCGACAGCACGCAGCGCATCGAGAGCACGCTGCCGCTGCTGGAGCAGATCTGGGAGACGGAACGAGCCGGCCTGGCAGCGAACCGCACCACCCACGTCGCTGTCGGATTTGTGCATCGACAGGTACGGGCCATTCCCGAACTGGCATTCCGCGAAGCGATCGTCAATGGCGTGACCCATCGTGACTGGATGGCGCCGGCGCCCACCGTGGTCGAACACATCGGCGACGAGCTTGTCGTCACCTCGCCTGGCGGATTCGTCGGCGGCGTCACGCCCGACAATGCGATCACCCATCCCGCAATGCCCCGCTACCGCCACTTGGCCCAGGCCGTGGCCAAACTGCGTCTCGCCGAGCGCCAAGGAACCGGCATCGACCGCATGGTCGCAGCGATGCTGGCGATCGGTCGACCCGCCCCGGTCATCTCAGAAGTCGCCGGCCCCTATGTCCGTGTCACGCTGCTCGGCGGCCCGCCGGACCCCACCTTCGTGGAGTTCGTGCATGCGCTCGAGCTTGCGACCATCGCCAGCGTCGACACGCTGCTGCTGCTCGAGCAGCTGTGCCGATTCGGATGGACCGACGCAGCGAGCGCCGCGCCCCATCTGCAACGGGAACCCGCCGAGGCCGAAGAGGCCATCAACCGCCTGCTCGGCGCCCGTCTCGGCGACAGCTCTGTCGTTGCCGAGGTGGCGGGCGTGCCCCCCGGCGACCCCGTCGTCGTCCGCCTCTCCGACGAGGCAGCCGAGCGCCTCACCGCGCGGCAATCGCACCTGCAAACGCCTGCCGGCCGCGACGCCCTCTTCGTCGCATGGGCCGAAGCCCGTGGACGCATATCGTCCACCGAAGCCGCCGACCTCGCCGGCGTCAGCCCCGGATACGCCAAGCGACGGCTCGCCGACCTCGCCGACCGCGGAGACCTGCGCCCCTCCCGTCACAACCGCAACGGACGAGGATTCCACTACCTCCCGGCCGACTGATGCGGGCTGACAGTCCAGACGCCTCCTCCAGACGCCTCCTGCGACCTCAGGGGAGCCAAGGGCAGCCGCCCCGGCTATTTCGTGGGCTCGCGCTGGCCGTAGTTCTTGAAGGTGTCGCCGATCGAGGTGGCAACCGAGGCCAGCTTCGAACGGCCCTCATTCAGCCGTGGCGCCATCGCGGCCAGACCTTCGACGGTCCAGCGACCCTCGGTGACGATGATGTCGTCGTCCGCCAGCGACCAGCCCTGGTACAGGCCGACCTCGTTGGCGCCCACATGGAATACCCCGCCGGTGAACGGGCAGTCTGCGGTCGACAGGTACGCCACCAGCGGGCTGACGTTGGCCGGGTCGTACACATCGAACTGCGCGGGGTCGTCGGGGGCCTTCACCACGTCGCCCAGCCCGGGCGTCTGCAGCGTCAGGCGAGTGCGTGCCACCGGCGCCAGGCAGTTGACGCGCACGTTGTAGCGGGCGAGCTCGCCGGCAGCCACGAGCGTCATCGCAGCAATGCCCGCCTTGGCTCCGGTGTAGTTGAACTGGCCGAGGTTGCCGAGCATCGCGCCCGATGCCGTGTTGATGATCGAGCCGTTGACTTCCTTGCCCGCCTTGGACTGCTCGCGCCAGTACGCAGCCGCCCAGCGCGTCGGGCAGAAGTGGCCCTTCATGTGCACTTCGACGACGGCGTCCCACTCCGGCTCGGTCATGTTGACCACGACACGGTCGCGCAGGATCCCGGCGTTGTTGACCAGCACGTGCAGGTCGCCGAAGGACTCGACGGCCTGATTCACCATGCGCTGGGCGCCCTCCCAGTCGGTGACGCTGTCGCCGTTGGCAACGGCCTCGCCGCCCATGGCCTCGATCTCGGACACCACCTCTTGTGCAGGTCCCTGGTCTGCGCCCGTGCCGTCGGCAGAGCCGCCGAGGTCGTTGACGACGATCTTTGCCCCCTCCGACGCCATCAGCAGCGCATGCTCACGGCCGATGCCGCGGCCTGCGCCGGTAATCAGCACGACGCGCCCGTCGAGTGCACCCATGTTGTTCTCCCGTTCTCGGTGATTTCCGGACGCGCTGCGCGAGCCGCCCTGGTTTCATCTTTGGCTGCGGCGGAGCCCGCAAAGCCGCACAAGGTTGGCACATCTCGGCAACTGGTGCGGCAACCGTCGAGGCGGCTCGCCGCCATCGAGACAGCGTGGAGCGGATGACCGGGGTCGAACCGGCGACCTCAACCTTGGCAAGGTTGCGCTCTAACCAACTGAGCTACATCCGCGTGGGCCGATCACTGTAGCAAGCACCTGCCGGAGCGACGCGTGAGATCTGGCTTCCTCGGCGGCTGTGCAGCGCCGCCGCAGCAGCGCTACTCGGCTGGGGTGCGCAAGTCGATGCGCAGCGTCAGGATGCCGTCGTCCAGCGTGGCTTCGGCGTCGCCGATCATGGCGAAGTCCATGAAGTCCAGCTCTGCCTGCCGGATGAAATGGCGTCGTTCCTCGCCGCCGATGGCGGGCAGATTCCGCTTGCGAACGGCCTGAGCTCGCTCGGCGAATCGGTTGATCATCTCCTGTGGGTCGAAGGTGTCGCTCATGGAGCCTCCCCTGGGGTGCTGTCCTCACCTTGCCACTGATCGGGGGCCGTTCGCCGCAGATACCTCACGAAGCCCACGCCGCACGCGGCGGTGAGCAGGGCGCACAGCGCGACGAGCAGCCACCACACCGCCAGGCCCGAGCCGACCGCCTCGGAGGGCACATTGGCGTGGCTGTCAGCCAGGATCGCCGCGGCCCAGCCGCTCAACGGGCCGCTCCAGGGGGAACCGCAGCGCTCTTGTAGATGTCGTCGATGAACTCGCCCATCGGCGGGCCGGTCTGGTCGGGCTCGGTGAGGAAGCCGTCATGGCCGTTGTCGCTGTCGATGTCGACGTGCTCGACCCGTATGGCGTCCCGGCTCCGCAGCGCTTCCACGATCCTGAGCTGCTGGGGACGCGGGTAGAGGAAGTCGGTGCGCACGCTCATCACCATGGTCGGCGCGACGATGCGTGCGAGCGCGGCATCGGTGCCGCCGCGGCCCCGCCCGACATCGTGCAGGTCCATCATCTTGTTGAGCACCAGGTAGGTGTTGGCGTCGAAGCGGGGCACGAACTTCGCCCCCTGGTAGTCGAGGTAGCTCTCGACGTCGAAGCGCTGCTCGAGCCGCAGGGGGAGCACCGGGTCTTCGCTGTGGCGGGCGAACCGGCGGTCGAACTCGTCGCCGGAGCGGTAGTGGATCATCGCGATCCGCCGCGCATTGGCGAGGCCGCGATGGGGGCCCTCCCCGTCGGGCGCGTCGTAGTAGCGGCCGCCCACGAAGTTGGGATCGTCGTAGATGGCCTGCCGCCCGACCTTGCTCCAGGCGATCTGCTGCGCGGAGGCTTCCGCTGACGCTGCGATCACGACCAGCGAGCCGACCCGCTGGGGGTAGGTGATGCCCCACTCCAGCACGGCCATGCCGCCCATCGAGCCGCCGACGACGCTGAGCCAGCGCTCGATGCCGAGATGCCGGCCGAGCGCCCACTGCGAACGGACGACGTCGCGGTTGGTGACGACGGGAAAGTCGGGCCCGTAGCGCTCGCCGGTGGAGGGGTTCAGCGACGACGGGCCGGTGCTGCCTTGGCAGCCGCCGAGCACGTTGGCGCACACGATGAAGTAGCGGTTGGTGTCGAGCGGGCGGCCGGGGCCGATGAAGTCGTTCCACCAGCCCTCGGTGAGCTGGGCAGGGGGGTGCGCGGCGCCGTGGGCGTGCGCGTCGCCGGTCAGTGCATGGCAGACCAGCACGGCGTTGGACGCGTCAGCGTCGAGTGCGCCCCAGGTCTCGTACGCGAGCACCGGCTTGTGCAGCAGGCCGCCGCCTTCGAGGGTGAACGGCCGGTCCGGGGACAGCTCGAAGAACTGCCGTTCGGCCGCGCCGAGGCCCGGGTGCCATGCACCCGACGCTGGCAGCCGCCATGCCGCCGGTTCGTCGCTGGGGGCGCCTGCGCGCCTCGCACCGTCCACAACTGCGCCTTCGTGCCGTGGGATATCCCGTCCTGTGGACCGTCAAGGGTACCTGTCGACCCCTGCAGGGCTGAAGCGGATTTCAGCGCCTGGCGCTGGATGCGCGGATGCTGTCTGTGCCGAGGTTGTCCGGGCTGGTGGAGAACGCCACGAGGTCGCCGAGGCGTTCGTCGTTGGAGAACACGTCGTGCAGGGGCAGGCGCAGCCCGAGCCGCCGCTGGAGCTGGCGGACCTCGAGCTCCTCGTCCCACAGGAACATCGTCACTGCGGTGCCGCTGCGCCCCGCCCGCGCCGTTCGGCCCGAGCGGTGGAGGTAGGTCTTGTGCTCGGGCGGGACGTTGTAGTGCACCACCACGTCGACGTCGTCGATGTGCAGGCCCCGGGCTGCGACGTCGGTGGCGACGAGGGCGGCCAGCTTGCCTTTGGAGAAGTTTGCGAGCGCCCGTTCGCGCTTGATCTGCGGCAGGTCGCCGTGGATGGCGCCCGCTTGCACGCCGGCCTCGCGCAGCTCCCGGGTGAGCTGGTCGGCGCCTCGCTTGGTGCGGGTGAACAGCAGCGTGCGGCCGTTGGCGTCGATGATGCGCGCCGCTACCCGCACCCGGTCCATCTTGTGCACTGACAGGAAGAGGTGCCCCATCTCTGCCACGGTCACCTCACGCTCGGCGACTTCGTGGAAGACGGGGTCATGCAGGTAGCGCTTGACGAGCGTGTCGACGACGCCGTCGAGCGTGGCCGAGAACAGCAGCGTCTGATGCTGGCCGTCGATGTGGCGCAGCACCCATTCGACCTGGGGCAAGAAGCCCATGTCGGCCATGCGGTCGGCCTCGTCGACCACGACGCGCTGGATGCCGGACACGTCGATGGCGCCGCGTTCGATGAGGTCGATGAGCCGTCCGGGCGTGGCGATCACCACGTCCATGCCGCCGGCGATCAGCTCGATCTGGCGCTCGATGTTGGTGCCGCCGTAGGTGGCGATCGAGCGCAGGTCGGCTGCTTTGGCGAGCGGCTCGACGACCGTGGCGATCTGGTTTGCCAGCTCGCGGGTGGGGGTGAGCATCAGGGTTGTGGGATGCCCGTCCTTGGCTCGGGGGGTGAGCGCCAGCATCGGCAGGCCGAATGCCAGGGTCTTGCCGGAGCCGGTCTTGGCCTTGCCGCAGACATCCCGCCCGGCGAGTGCTTCGCCGATGGTCAATTCCTGGATGGCGAACGGTTCGGTGATTCCTTGGTCAGCCAGGGTGTCGCAGAGGGGTTCGGGTACGCCTAGTTCACTGAATGTTGTCACGTGGGTCTCTTCGAGGGTCGTGGCCCAGAGGGTGGCGTTGCCAGCGACGTGAGCTGCGGCAACGCTGGGCAGTGGGGCCACACGGCGAACTGCCTTGGCTGCCGAGTGTATGGGAGCAGAGGTGCCCGATGGCGGCGTTGGGCGTGATGGGTCCCGATCGGCTGGTGAGGTGCCGCCGCTGCCGCCGCCCGAAATGCCGCCGTCATTGGGGGAGCAGGCCACTACCCTGCGATGTCCCGGGCGGAGTGGCCGAGTGGTTAGGCAGCGGCCTGCAAAGCCGTGTACGCCGGTTCGAATCCGGTCTCCGCCTCGCCGGCCGGCCGGGCCCGAACCGGGCCTGAGGCGTCGGCCGAGCGGCGTGGGCAGGGTGCTAGCGTGAGTCGCCCTCCGGGCGATTGGCGCAGTTGGTTAGCGCGCTTGCATGACACGCAAGAGGTCACAGGTTCGACTCCTGTATCGCCCACCCCGGGCTAGCGCTGGTTCAATCCAGTGCCCACGTGACTTCGGTTGCAAGGTAGCTGCGAATCAGCGTGCGAACGGTCACCGCGTCGCCCTCGTGCATGACGGCGTAGCGGTAGACGTCAGGCTGAACTTCGACCCAACCGTCCTTGAGCGGCTCGATGCCCAAAATGCGTTGCAGCAGTCTGCTGTTGACCTCGGGCCAATGCGATCCGTAATCGACGTATTCGAACTCGCTTCTCTGGCTCTGCGACAGGCGGGTCGCAGGAAAGAACGCGACCGATTTGGGCGGGTCAGTCATGGGTTCGCCTAGTTCGTGGAGCACGTGGCCGCGTGCGTTCTTGACGATCACACGCTCCACTCGTCCGATCTCCGGCGCCCAGAGGATGTCGGGTTCTCCGAACAGCGTGAGCTGCTCCTGCCTCGCCCAGGCGATGCGGGCATGCAGCTTCGGATTGCGTCTGACCGCTGCTGCGGCTCTGGGGAACCTGCCAGCGTCCGGCATTGCGTCGCCTGTGAGCATCGCAGCGAGGAACACGCTCAAGTACTCCTCATCGCTGGCGAATTTCAGGTTGCACTCTGCGCACACCGTCACTTTGGGAGGGTGGTCTGGAAGTGGGCGATCAAGCAGGCACTTCGAGGGGACATGATCCTCGTTGGTCTCGCAGGCGGCGAGAAACACGCCGCAATGGATGCAGTGCTGCTTCAGCCGCTCATCGGTGAAGTCCTCCAAAGGTCTCATGTGGCGACCCTCCCTTCCCCTCATTGCGGTCAAGCTGATCGTATGAGAGGGCAGCCGTTCGACCGGCGATACCTCGTCAGCGAAGCACGCATGCGTCCTGCCTCAGTGCAACGACACGCTGAGAGGCAGCCACCACGACTCGCTCGAGTGCGACGCCTGGTGACTTTGCACCGAATCTGGGCTAGCAGGATCCCCGGCGCAGGCCCCGATGCTCCCGATCGCTCAGCCCGATGAGTGCATGAGCGGGCACGACTCTCTCCAGTCGAGATACCTGCTGCGTGTGGCACCCCGCTGGTACTTTCGCTGCCGTGTCACAGCAAGTCTCGCCGCAATGCGCATCAGGGTCTGATGGCGGGACAAACAATCGTGCCGTCCACGCGCCGTCCGACTCTCTGCGCCTGACGCGGCATCCTGATGCTCCCGATCCAGAAGTCTGGCGCGACTGGGTCCGAGGACTCGATGGCCCAGTCGGCGTAGACCTCTTCAGCGGTGCTGGAGGGTTGTCCCTCGGGCTCGAAAACGCGGGCATCCAAGTGATCTTGGCTGTCGATCACGACAAGCACTCACTGGAGACACATCGCGCGAACTTTCCCGGGCTTGCCGTGGATGCGGATCTGTCTGACACCGCAGCCATCCACCAGGTCTCGGGTCTGCTTGAGGGGTTGGATGTCGATGTGCTCGCTGGTGGACCGCCTTGCCAGCCATTCTCGCTGGCGGGCCAACCCAAACTCCGATCGCTCGTGGAGCAAGGGGTTCGGCCCGACGAGGACGAACGGCGCGACCTTTGGGCCGCGATGTTGGAGATTGCTGAGCGCATACAGCCGAAGGCTGTGCTTATGGAGAACGTCCCGGGAATGGCGCTGGGTGATGAGTCGGAGATCGTGCGGACGATGGCAGCCCGTCTTGAGGACGTTGGCTACTTCGTCGACTACAAAATTGTCAACGCGAGCGATTACGGCGTTCCCCAGAAGCGGCAACGGCTGATATTCGTCGCGCTTCGGCATGGCAACGGGTTTGTTTGGCCCGCCGCGAGCGCAAGCCAAGTCACCGTGAATGACGCCATCGGAGACCTGCCCTCGCTGGGCACGGCGCTCGGCGAGCGCTGTCAGGCTTATGGCGGTTCCGAAAGCGACTTTCAGCGTGAGGCGCGCGTCGGCTTAGGTGCCGATGACAGCGGCAAGGTGTGGGACCACATAACGCGTCCCGTGCGTGACGACGACCGCGAGGCCTTTGGCCTCATGACTTCCGACACCGACTACGGCGCCTTGCCGGAACGGCTGCGCCGATACCGCTCCGACATATTCTGCGACAAGTACAAGAAGCTCGACAGTGGCGGGCTATCGCGAACGATCACAGCGCATCTCGCTAAGGACGGCTACTGGTACATACACCCCACAGAGAATCGCACTCTTTCGGTGCGGGAGGCTGCACGAATTCAGACCTTCCCGGACCGGTTCCGCTTCGAGGGCACCCGCAGCCACGCATTCCGGCAGATTGGTAACGCGGCGCCACCCGCGTTGATGGAAGCTGTGGGGAAGGCCTTGGTAGCCGCACTTGAGGGCCGAGACGAAGCCTTGCTCCCCAAGTCCCACCGCACGCTCCAAGTACGTAGACAGCTGCATCGACGGCTACTCGAATGGCAGGAGCGGCGATCGGGCCCATGGAGCCAGCAGGGCGAGCCTTGGGCGGTCTTGGTGTCAATCCTGTGTGGCCGGCAGGGATCGAGAGACGACTTGGCGGCGACGGCGCTCATGCAATGGCCCGGTCCAGAGGCAATTGATGGCACAAGCAGGCGAACGCTGGCCCACAGCCTCGGCAACAACAGCCGCGCACGTGAGATCGCCCGGCGCATCAAGGATGCGGCAAGGGCGGTCCAGCTGCACGATTGGTCTGTCGCGGACGTGGCTCGGGCGGCTGAGATCGGTGCGACCGAAGCGGATTGGCTGGCCGCGGTAGGGCTTCAGGAGCGCAATCTTGTTCCCACTACAGGCGCGCTGCGCGTTGCTGACAGGTTGCTCGGCGCAGAATCTAGGACTCGGTCTGAATCGCGCCTAAACCTCGCCAAGGTGGTGACCAGTGCCGCAGAACCGCTCGCCGTCAGCGTCGCTCTCGCCGTTCTCGCCCGGACAGTCTGCCGACCGCGGTCGCCGAAGTGCGGCGATTGTCCCGTAAACGATCTATGTGAGGCGTCTGAGACGAACGTGTCGCTGATACAGCCTCGCGTGGCGGCATGAGTTCGCAGACCGACGGCGAATTCCAGAAGGTCGTGCCGTCGGCGCGCCGACTCTCTGAGACGCTGCGGGACACCGGACACGACTTCAACACGGCGGTGGCCGATCTCATTGACAACTGCATTTCCGCAGGTGCGACCGAAGTGAAGATCACTGCTCGCTTCAATGAAGGAGACCCGTGGATTCGCATCGCGGACAACGGCGGCGGAATGAGCCCCGAGGTATTGAACGAGGCGTTGCGATTCGGGTCCGAGGTGGAGCATTACGCGTCCAATGACCTAGGAAAATTCGGTATTGGGCTCAAAACGGCGTCTCATTCGCAGTGCAGACGTCTCATCGTCGCTACCCGACCTCGCAAGAACAGTCCGATTCACTGCCGCGTGCATGACTTGGACCATCTCGGAGCATCGAACCGCTGGGAGATCGAAGTGGTCCCGGCAGATGCAGTGCCGGTGCGAGCCAGCGAGCCTCTGTCTAGGGATCGTGTCGGGACGGTAGTTCTCTGGGAGAACCTCGACCGTCTTCGCAACTACGCGGCGCCAGCAGGCAGGCACGCACGCGATGGTTTCAATCGTCGCCTCGACGAACTGAACGAGTACTTGGGAATGGTGTTCCACCGCTTCCTCAACGGCAGCGTTCCGAAGCGGCCTCGCCTCAAGATCTCGATCGAGAATCAAGCTGTGAGAGCATGGGACCCGTTCTGCGGCGATGCCCCTCAAACTGAGACTTGGCCGGAGCAGCTGTATGAGGTGCACGCGGGCGATCTCCGTGGCGCGGCGCTGCTGACGCCGTATGTCCTTCCGACCAGCCATGAATTCGAGACGAGCGAGTCTCATTCTGCCGCTGGGGGCCGACGCGGCTGGAACGAGTCGCAAGGCTTCTGGATCTATCGAGCTCACCGCCTCATTCAGGACGGTGGCTGGTGCAACATTCGTAAACGCGACGAGCACATAAAGCTGGCGCGGGCTGCGATCGACTTCGAGCCGGCCATGGATGCTGCGTTTCGGATCGACTTGGGCAAGATGCGCGTGACCTTGCCCGACGAATTGCGGAACGACCTGAAGGCATTCGTCAGTCAGTGGGTCCGCCACGCCGAAGACCGCTATCGCGCCGGCGAGTCAGATGCGTCGAAAGCGCGTCGCCGATCCGGGAAGACTGGTAAGCGGACAGGTGGACGAAGTGGTGGAGCTTCAACGCAAACTGGCAAGGCCGGACGGCGGACAGCAGCGCGCATAGCGGTCGCGCTCGAGGAAGCCGCCAACAACACCGACACCGTCGAAGCGCTTGAGTCCATCAAGTCCGAGGTGCGCCGCATCGACGACAGGAGTGCCAGTGACCTCGGCTGGCGATGACCAGAGCCTGCTCGAACGATTCCTGCGCAGCGTTCGGGCGATCGCTGAGTCCGGTGGTGATGCCGAGATAGCCATCAGCGCAGCACCTGAGCAGCTGCGCGAGCGGCTCACTGCAGCTTGGAGGGAGTTGGCCTCCGAACAGTCGGGCCTGCACGAACTTCGACCTGTCGGCCACGAAAGCGTTCTCGCTCCTGCCGGCCCCCGAGCTTGGTTCAGAGACTACGACCCTGCGAACGGCTACCACTGGCCTCGGCTCCGCAATTGGCTTCGCGACGATCGCAGCTGGTCGTTGTCGATGCTTGACAGTCTCGACCGATCAAGCGACTCGGTGCTCTCACATCTCGAAGACCCGCGGACGTCGGGACCGTCGGCGTTCCGGGTAACGGGTCTGGTCGTCGGTCGTGTTCAGTCAGGCAAGACTGCCAACTACACGGCACTTATCGCTAAAGCGGTTGACGCTGGCTACCGCCTCATCATCGTGATGACCGGCCTGCACAACCAACTTCGCTGGCAGACACAGCTGAGGCTCGGTCGGGAATTGGGCTTCGATGAGTCCGACGGTGGCATCGGGCGCGCAATCGCTGGACGCAGCGTAGTGCCGGTCACTGCCCCTGACTATGACGGCGACTTTCGCGAAGGCACGATCGGTCCAGAATTCCTGCAAGGACACACCACGGTTATCGCTGTAGTCAAGAAGAACGCAGTTGTCCTACGACGCCTGAGGGATTGGCTGCAACGCAGACCAAGAGATGCACGCATGCCATTGCTCCTCATTGACGACGAAGCTGACCAGGCATCGATCAATACAGGTGGCGAGCGAATCGACGACGACGAGGACGTGTCCCTACGCGAGCGTTATGACCTGTTGGACGACGATGTAGAGCCCGGCGCAGACGCATCATCGTTCCAACAGGTTGCGGAGCCGTCCGCAATAAACGGCCTCATTCGTCAAATCCTGAAAGGCTTCAACCAAGCAGCATACGTAGCGTATACGGCCACCCCTTTTGCCAACATCCTCATCGATCCATCAGCGGTCGATCTTGACGTGGGCGAAGGCTTGTACCCACGGGACTTCATCATCTCTTTGCCGACGCCTGCCAACTATGTCGGTGCAGAGCAACTCTTTGGAACCGACCCCGAGAGCGACCCGATTGATGTGGTTTCCTCGATACCCGAGAGCGATGCGATTCTCGTATCGGCGAAGTCCGTTGACGACGAAGTGCAGATGGTCGAATCGCTACGCACGGCGCTGATCGATTTCCTACTCGCTGCTGCAGCCAAGGACCACCGAATCGGCATGAGCGCTGCGACAATGCTCGTGCATACCACATACCGCATCGTTCCCCAGATCGCACTTGGTGGCCTGCTGGGCGAGGAGCTGGTGAACCTTCGCAGCGGATGGAAGTATGACGGCGACTACCGCGACGAGTTGCGGCAGCGGTGGGAATCAGAGTTCGATAAACGCACTGGCTCCGATGGTCAGGTCTATCCCACATTTGATGAGCTCTATCCGTCGATTGATTCCCTGCTGCGGACTGAGAATGCGCCTTCTGTTCTCGTCTTCAACTCCGAAACCGATGCGCAACTGGACTTCGATGACCATCCTGAGCGCAAGATCATTTTGGTTGGCGGTAATCGTTTGGCACGTGGCCTCACGCTCGAAGGTTTGCTCGTGTCCTATTTCACTCGACAGAGCGGCACATATGACACCGTCATGCAGGCTGCAAGATGGTTCGGGTACCGCGATGGGTACCATGACCTGACCCGCATATGGCTGACCGACGAAAACTATTCTCGATTTCGGCACTTGGCCAAGGTGGAGGATGATCTCTTTCGCCAAATCGACCTGTACTCACTCACCAGAAAACGCCCGAGTGAGAGAAGCCCACTTATCTTGTCGCATCCGGAACTGAAGGTAACTGCGGCCAACAAGTCTGGCTCAGCCCAAGTGTATGACGCCGATTACTCTGGACATTTTCTGCAGTCCGTCCGGCTGCCACTCGACAACGACCAATTGCTGGAGGCGAACCTCATCGAGACTCGTCAGTTTGTCCGCCGCCTCGAAGAGCCGCCGTCGCACTTGATAGAAGGGGAGTCACCTACTTGGTGCGATGTGCCCTTCGAGCTTGTCACCCGCTACTTGAGTTCATTCGAGACAGCGGGTGAGAGATTCGATACGTTCGGACTGATTGCCTATATCAACCGTATGGCGAACGACCACAACGAACTTGTGCGATGGTGGGTATCGATCCGAGCTAGGCAGACGATGCTCCACTCCTTAGGAGTCGTCGACCTTGATGGTCAAGCGGGGTACGTGAACGCCATCTCGCGTTCACGCCTGATGCATGACCGTGGCAGCCTCGGTGCCCTCGCCAACCCGGTGACCGTCGAGGGCGGCACAGGGGACGAGGTCATCGGCCTTGATCAAAATGTCGTCGACAGCGTTCGAGAGGACTTCCGCAATAGCTCCAGTCAGGACAACACAAGGTTCTCGACCGTCTTGCGCTCGCGCCGCGATCCCGAAGAAGGACTGCTGTGCATATATCCCGTGTCGGCGAACAGCAAGGCGGGGAATCGCGCCAAGAATCGTGAAGACCTGTTCCGAGATAGTGGCACGCACCCGCCTGTCATCGGGCTCGCTGTTCTATTCCCTCCTTCGAAAGCCGCTCGTGAAGGCGTGCGCATCGGTGGGCCCCGCGGAGGCCTAGGGCGATGAGAGAGGACCCTTGGTCGACGGTTCCTCGGCCGGCGGCAGGTCTACTGCGCGCCCGCGAGCCCTCGAGACCCGGTGGAGTTTGGTACGGCTGGGACGACCAAGGGCGTCGGCACTTGTTGCTGCCGGTGTCCAGTGACAACACCACAACCGTGGACTTCGAGACCCGCGGCCTGATCGCAACCATTCGTCAGCTGCATCTCGACGAGGGGCCGGACGGCATCTGGGCAGACATCGGCTGTCTCGACGGCGGGTCAGCCGATGCGTTCGCCGCGCTCGGTCGCGAGCTCGACGATCATCTGGAGGCTCAGCAGGACGATGCTGTGACCATCATCTGCCAGGTACTCGAACGCTGGCGGCGATTCTGGCTCGAAGCCGCACCTCCGGGCATGCTGGATGCTGCAGCGGAAATGGGCCTGATTGGGGAACTCTGGTTCTTGCTGCGATGGTTGGGGGCTGCAGCGTCTGTGCGTCATTGGACGGGTCCCCTAGGTGACCGTCATGACTTCGTTACGACGAGCGTCTCGGTAGAGGTGAAAGCAGCCAGCATCCGCGGGGGAGAGATGCCCGCTCACCCGATCGCCCACCTCGACCAGCTAGCCGACCCCGTCAACGGGTCACTGATGCTCTTCAGCCTCGGCATGGCGCGAGATGCCGACGGCGACACGACGCTGCCAGGACTCGTGGCCGAAGCTGAGGCGCTTTGCCAGGGCACACCGCACTTGGATGCGTGGCGCGAGCGCATCCATGCGGCTGGCTGGCGGCCCCCGCACACGGAGCTGTACTCGCGCCGCTTCCGAATGACATCTCAACAGCTATATCGCGTCGACGACCAGTTCCCGCGCCTCGTCCGCACAAGCTTCAACGGGCATCAGCCTCCAGCCGGAGTAAGCGAAATCCGCTACTCGGTCACACCGTCCGTTGTCGCAGAAACTCATCTCGTCACGTCTGACCCGACCGCCTCTCGCACAATTCTCGAAGCCCTACACGAAATCTGACGGCCACGACCACTAGCTTGGCTCCCAGGGCTGCTGCTTCATATGATGGTTGCCAAGAATCAAATGGCGCGCTCGATAGGGCAAGACGTTAGGCCAGCTGCTGCGCGTTAATCTGCCGCGACCGAGGCAACGCCAGCAACTCGATTCCGATTCTGTGTCTGTCAGCCGCTAGCCGCAACGCGCAGTCGCCGACGAATGTGATTCACCTAGGAGACTGCTGAGCAATTGAGTGCTGTGGGCGTCGGTTTGGTGTTGTGACGCGGTTGGCGGGTTTGACGGCTGGTGCGGGAGTCGGCGGCGTGGGGGGGTCAGGCGGTGGCCCAGTTGGTGCCGTTGTGGTGCAGG
>JAJEBN010000070.1 GCA_022822525.1 Acidimicrobiia bacterium
TTCGAGTCTCTCCTGTCAGTAGCGGGCGCGGGGGTGGGCTTGGCGGTAGACCTCGGTCAGGCGTTCTTGTGAGACCGCGGTGTAGCGCTGAGTGCTGGTGATGGAGGCGTGTCCCAGCAGCTCCTGCACGCTGCGGATGTCTGCCCCGCCGTCGAGCAGGTGGGTGGCGCACGAGTGGCGCAGCACGTGCGTCGTGAGCTGATCGGGGCCCAGACCGACACGGTCGCCGTGGCGCCGCACGATCAGCCACACACCCTGGCGGGTGATGCGACGTCCCCGGGCATTGAGAAACAGCGCTGCGGCATCGTCGCGCGAACGCCATGCGGCGGGCTCGAGCGCTCCTCTGCCGGCGCCGCTCAGCCACTCCCCCACAGCATTCGCGGCGTACCGCCCCACCGGCACGACCCGTTCCTTGCTGCCCTTGCCCCAGACCCGCATCAACCGCTCGTCGAGGTCCACGTCGCCGAGCGACAGCGCCACCAACTCGCTGGCGCGCAGGCCCATGCCGTACAGCACTTCGAGCATCGCCCGGTCTCGCCGCACCAGCGGGCTATCGCCCACCGGGGACGCCAGGAGCTGCTCGACCTGGTCGCGCCGCAACGCCCGGGGCAGCCCGGCAGGTGCGCGAGGCACGTCGAGCGCACCGGCGGGATCCGTCGAGGCCATGTCCTCGGAGACCAAGAACCGGTAGAGGCCGCGCAGGCTGACTGCGGCCCGGGCCGCAGTAGAAGCTGCCCGTCCGAGATCGTCGCGCAGGTGCGCCAGGTAAGCGGCGATGTCAGCGGAGCTGGCACCCAGCAGATCGGTGCCTCGCTCCTCGAGCCATGCCGCAAACCCGCTGAGATCCGCCCGGTACGACGCGATGGTGCGCGCCGACCGTCCGCGCTCATTGGACAGCCAGCCCAAGTAGTCCTCGGCTTCGACCGCCAGCACACCCATCAGGGTGGCAGACAGCGGCAAGGAATATCTGCCAGAGCTGTGGAGTCCGCAGGCAACGCTGGGACTCGGCGAATCACGAGCGCAGAGGATCTTGCCGCCTCCGCAGCGGGCGCAACTGCCCGTGCGGCTCAGCCCAACGGCCCGGTTCCCGTCGATGCCGGCAGCAGCTGCGGGTTGCGTCCTTCGGCCCGGGCCAGCGCGGCGCCCACCAGGCCGCAGAACAACGGCGCCGGCCGATTCGGCCGACTCTTGAATTCCGGGTGCGCCTGGGTGCCCACCCAGAACGAGTGCCCGTCGAGCTCGATGAACTCTGCCAAGCGGCCGTCGGGCGAGAGCCCGCTGCACTGCAGGCCCGCCTCTTCCATCCGCTCGCGGTAGGCGCTGTTGACCTCGTAGCGGTGGCGGTGCCGCTCATTGACGAGGGTGTCGCCGTACATCGCTGCGACCCGGCTGCGCGACGCGAGCCGTGCGACATAGGCGCCCAGCCGCATAGTGCCGCCCTTGTCCTGGATGCCGCGCTGGGCGTGCATGAGATCGATGACCGGGTGCAGCGTGTTGGGGTCGAATTCGGTGGAGTTGGCGCCCAGCAAGCCCAACTCGTTGCGGCAGAACTCGATGACCATGACCTGCAGGCCCAGGCACAGGCCCAGGCACGGGATGTCGTTCTGGCGGGAGTAGGCCGCGGCGGCGATCTTGCCCTCGATGCCGCGTGAACCGAACCCGCCGGGAATCACCATGCCGTCGAGGTGCCGCAGCCGTCCGGCGGCCAGCAGGCCCTCGATCTCCTCGGAATGGATCCACTCGATGTCGACCTCGACACCGTGGTAGGAGGCGGCGTGACGCAGCGCCTCGACCACCGACAGGTAGGCGTCGGGCAGCGCAACGTACTTGCCGATGATGCCGATGCGCACCGTCGCCTGGGGCGCCTTGATGCGTGCGAGCATCGCTTCCCAGTCGGCAAGGTCGGGCTCGACGTCTTCCAATCCCAAGATGCCCAACAGGAAGCTGTCGAGCCCTTCAGACCGCAGCACCATCGGGATCTCGTACAGGACCGACGAGTCGGGGGCGTTGACCACCCCGGCCAGCTCGACGTCGCTGAGGTTGGAGATCTTGTTGCGCAGGCCGTCCTCGATGGGGCCCTCGCTGCGCAGCACGATCGCATCGGGCTGCACGCCGCGGCTGCGCAGCTCGGTGACCGAGTGCTGAGTGGGCTTGGTCTTCTGCTCGCCCGAGGGCCCGATGAAAGGCACGAGCGTCACGTGCACATAGCAGATGTTCTGCCGACCGACCTCGAGACGCATCTGGCGGATCGCTTCGAGGAACGGCAGGATCTCGATGTCGCCGACGGTGCCGCCGACCTCGGTGATCACCACGTCGACGTCACTGGTCGCCAGCTTGCGGATGCGCTCTTTGATCTCGTCGGTGATGTGCGGGATGACCTGCACAGTCCGGCCGAGATATTCGCCGCGTCGCTCGTCCGCGAGCACCTTCTGGTAGATCGAGCCGGTCGTGGCGTTGGAGTCGCGCGTCAGCGACACGTCGATGAACCGCTCGTAATGGCCGAGGTCGAGGTCGGTCTCGCCGCCGTCGTCGGTGACGAACACCTCGCCGTGCTCGTAGGGATTGAGCGTGCCCGGGTCGACGTTGATGTACGGGTCCAGCTTCTGCATGGTGACCCGCAGGCCCCGTGCCACAAGCAGGCGCCCGAGGGACGCTGCGGTGAGTCCCTTGCCGAGGGAGCTGGCTACACCGCCGGTGACGAAAATGTGCTTAGCCACGCGGCGTCTTCGGTGGGCTCTGGGGCATGTGTCATCAAGCTACCGTCGCTTCGGGCAGTGTTGGCTGATACAGGGTCGGCTGATACAGGGTTGGCTGATGCCGGAGGGAAACCGTGAGCGATACCGGTGAGGACGCCCGCCACGCCGGCGGTGACCGCGCGCCTGCCGACTTGGTCGTGCATAGCGCGGACCTGCTGGCGACGTGCGATGAGCAGCGACGCGAGATCGCCGGCGGCTGGATCGCCATCACCGGCGGGCTGATCAGCGCCGTCGGCGGGACCTCCGAGACGCCGCCACAGGCAAGCCGGCGCATCGATGCCAGCGGGTGCCTCGTGACGCCGGGGCTCGTCAACACCCACCATCACATGTACCAGAACCTCACCCGGTCGTACGCGCCGGCGCTGCGGGGCGGCTTGTTCGACTGGCTCACCACGCTCTACCCGCTGTGGGCGCGCCTCGACGCCGAAGGTGCGTACCTGTCGGCCTGGGTCGGCCTCGCCGAGCTGGCGCTGGGCGGCTGCACCACCAGCACCGATCATCTCTACGTGCACCCCCGCGGTGCGGGTGACCTGATCGCGGCCGAGATCGCTGCGGCAACGGAGCTGGGAATGCGCTTCCACCCGACTCGTGGGTCCATGTCGCTGGGCACCTCGGACGGCGGGCTGCCGCCCGACGAGGTCTGCCAATCGCCCGAGGAGATCCTGGAGGACTCAGAGCGGCTGGTGGGTGTGCACCACGACACCGCCCGCGACGCGATGGTGCGGATCGCGCTCGCGCCGTGCTCGCCGTTCTCGGTGTCCACCGACTTGATGACCGCAACGGCCGAGCTGGCCGAGCGGCTCGACGTACGCCTGCACACTCACCTGTGCGAGGACCCAGGCGAGGACGGTTTCTGCCTCGAGATGTTCGGCATGCGGCCGGTGGACTACTTCGAGCATTGCGGCTGGGGCACGGATCGCTCCTGGATCGCGCATGGCGTCCAGCCGAATCCCGCCGAGATCGCCCGCCTGGGTGCTTGGGGCACCGGTGTGGCGCACTGCCCAAGCTCGAACCTGCTGCTCGGGGTGGGGCTGGCCCCGGTGCGGGAGCTGCGCGCGGCCGGGGTACCAGTGGGCCTCGGCGTGGACGGCTCGTCGAGCACGGATTCGGCGTCGATGTGGACCGAGGCGCGCAATGCGTTGCTCGTAGGCCGGCTGCGTGACGGCCAGCGGCACTTGAGCGCCGACAAGGGACTGGACAGCGGCCGGACCGCCGATGACCATGGCGGCGGCGCCGATGACTCCCTCGGGGACAGCTCGGTCTACTTTGCCGCTCGTGACGTCTTGGACATGGCTACCCGGGGAAGTGCGGGGTGTTTGGGCCGGGAGGGCGAGATCGGCGAGCTGTCGCCCGGCGCATGCGGCGATCTGGTCATATGGCAGCTTGACGGACCGGCCTTCGCCGGCGCGCTGTCGGACCCGATCGAGGGGTGGCTGCGCTGCGGCCCGCTGTCGGCCCGCGACACGATCGTGGCCGGCCGTTCGGTCGTGGCAGGCGGGCAGATCGTCCATCCCGCCCTCGACGAGCGCCTGGCGGCCCATCGGCAATGCGCCGCTGCCATGCAGCGGGCAATGGGCTGAGCGCCGCTGCCATGCAGCGGGCATAGCGGTTCGTTCTAGTAATGGCGGTATGGCGAGCCGAGCCGATCCAACCACCGCAGCGGCGGCAGCGCGTCGATCGCCTTGCTGAACGACCAGCGCTCGCTGGCCAGGTTCAGCGCTGTCAGCAGTCCGAGCACCGCCCATTCCACTGCAGCGGGGCAGGCGGCCACGGTGGCCATGCCGAGCAGGGCACCGAGCGGGTTGACGCCGGTGTCGCCCTGCATGTGCAGTTCGGCGAGCTCGCTCCTCAACAGCCCGACCGCTGCACCGACAGCAGCGGCAGACCAGATCACCCAGTGCTCGGCTTCGAGCCCAGGCCCGTGCTTCTCGACTCCGTCGGCCGCCAGCAAGCCTGCCGGCACAAGCACCGCCATCCACCACGCGAGCGCCGCTTTCGTGGCACGTCCTGGTGCCCGGTCCAGCAGGTTCAGCAGATTCGCCGCTAGGGCCACGACGAAGGCACTGCGCAGCAGCGTCACCACATTCCATGTCGACTCTGCATCGCCGAGGAGGACATCAATCAACGACGCTCCGCCTGCACGCCATCCGTCAAGACCGCTCTTGACCCAGTCGACGAATCCGCTCGCATCACCCCACGCCGCCATCTGCACCGCCACCAGCGCGAGCACCAAGCCCCCAAAGGCCTTCTCGAGTCCCGTCGTGGGCCGCCGACGCTGCAGGCTGCGCTGCAAGTGCCCGCGAAATCCGGCGGCTGCGGATGCTCCGCCCTCGGTGACGCCGAGCGTGTCGTCGCGATAGCCCAGCAAGCCAAAGCCGGCGAGCAGCACCAGTGCCGCAGCGCCCTGCATCGCCGCCGCCGCGCTCGGCGAGCGCAGTGCGAAGTCCAATCCTCCGACGACGAGCCTCCACTCCACCTCGGTGCGTCTCAACTCGTAGAGAGCCGCCGTTGCGGCGGTCATCGTCACAGCGCTCGCGACGATGATGACGAGGCCGCTCACCGCGACGATCGGCTGACCCCGGTAGTTGGGACGCATCCAGCGTTCCCGTTCCATCCGGACACCCAGCATGCTCCAGAGCAGTGCCGCAGCCCCTGCGGAAATGACGAACGCCGCGACGAGCAATGCGACGGTTTGCAGTCGATGGTCAGCACCGGAGGCGAGAGGGTCGGGTGGCAACTCCATCAAGGTGCTCGCTGGGCGCGCCGGGAACTCACGAGCCGCTCGACAGCGGACTGTGTCGGGACCCCCGCAGGGAGCGCAACCGCTGCCGCAGCCGGGCACCGAGCCGCGCACATCGGCGCCGCCATTGCACCAGGGACAACCACGATGCGGCATGCCGCATCGACGCAACGCGTGCAGTGCGCAGCCGCCGCTTCTGCCGCGAGGGGCGCGCCGGCTGACGCGACGTCGGTCGTCCTCCGACTCGAAGTCGGCTCACCAGCGAGGCAACCAGATGCAAGAGCGTTCTGGGGGCGCCGATGCGAGACCTCGTCGCCCGGTAGACATCTCGGCCGATCCGGGCCCGATGGGAGATCCCCTTGACATCGCGACCGCTCGGCTTGTGCGAGAACGCAACCTCGATCTCGCAGATGGTGGCCCCGCGAGCGGCCGCGTCGAGTGTCAACCCGATCTCGAGGCCGAAGCGTCCGGCAAACTCCACGGAGCGCAGCAGCGATCCGCGCACCGCCCGCTGACCGGACAGCGGTTCTGCCAGCGTCAGACCGGTCTGGGCGCGAACGACCTGGGTCGCGAACGCCTTGACGAGACCGAAGCCGCTGGGCCCCGTCGGAGGGCCCAGCGCTGCGATTGCCATGTCCGCCAGGCCCTGTGCGACCGGCGCCAGCAAGTCGCCTGCGAGAGCCGCGCTGTCGCCCACGTCGGCGTCGATGAGCAGGTACGCCGCGGGGGCACCCGATGCCACGACTCCCGCGGCAACTGCGGCCCCCTTGCCGCGGTTGCGGGCGAACTCGACAACCCGGGCTCCTGCGGCCGCCGCGACCGATGCAGTGTGATCTGCCGAGCCGTCGTCCACGACGATGACCTCGAGCACGTCGGGCACGGTGCGCAGCGCAGTCACCGTGGCACCGACGGTGTCGGCCCGGTTGAACGCCGGCACGATCGCCACCGCGTGCGTCACGGCGGGCCCAATCCGTGATCGCGGACCGCGGCCGAGTAATGGGTGACCGCAGGCAGTTCCTCCAGCGCAACCAGCAGCGCCAAGTCTCCCGAGAACGTGTCCACCCGGTCGATGGTCGAGAACGACTGCCACAGCAGCGGGTCCGCCTGGACTCCAGCCACCACCGAGCCGTACACAGCAGTCGCCGCTCCGCTGGCGGGGACCTCCACGATGACCGCGCTGCCAGCGTGCCCGTCGTCTGCGATGGCGCGCAGCAGATCGAACACGAATGCCTGGTTCAGACCCGCGGCCGCGGCATCGGTGATCACCACGAGCCGCAGTCCCTCCCCGCCGAGCAAGTGCAGCGCCACAGCGCCGGTGCCGTCGTGGGTGACCAGCTCCAAGTCCCGCAGCACCGTGAGCGCCGTGCGCGTCCGGGGCACCGACGAGAATCCTCGCAAGAAACCGTCGAGGGCGCCAGAGTCGGCGATGGCGTCGACATCGGTGTCGTGGTCTGCGCCCGATCCCGCCTCGTCAGGCCGGAACAACGCCTGCGGCACCAAGAAACGCAGCGATCGCTGCACCGCTGCGCGACTGTTGCCGGCCAACGAGAACGCGTCGGCGATCTCGTTGCGCACCGATTCGTCGTCGAGGCGCAGGTCGTCGCTGAGCCACAGCACCCCGCCCAACTGCGCATCGGTCTCGGCAATCCGGCCCCGGACGGCGGCCACTGCGGCGGCGTCGACGGTCTGGGGCGCAACGATCAGCGTCGTGGTGCCGCTGAGGCGCCCCTGCGCGAGGTAGGGCCGCACGAGATCTTCCACTTCGAACCGCTCCGAGCGCGCGTCTTCGACGCTCGCGAGTGCTTCGTCACGCGCCGCGACGGCTTCGTCACGGGCCGCTTCTGCTTCGGAAGATCGGTCGATTGCCTCCTGGGTATCGGCCTGGAGCTGATCCACACGCGATTCCAGATTGCTCACCAGCACCGAGTCCACGAACGTCGAACCGAGCGCCAGGCCGATCGCCAAGGCCAGGAACACGGCCGCGATGGACACGATGTGGTAGCGGAGATTGATCACTCAGAAACCCATGTTGATCCACAGTGTGCGCAGCAGCAGCCGGCCTGGCTCGGTCACCGCCGCGATGACACCGATCGTGAGGAGGGCCGACACGATGAGCATCGCCATGTCCCGCTTGCGCACTTGGGTGCGGTACAGCCGGCTCACGCCCTTGGCGTCCACCAGCGCCGAGGAGACCTGCATTCGTGTGAGGAACGTCGATGCCATGCCGCTGCGGCCCTTGTCGAAGAAATCGACCATCGACGTATGTGAGCCGACCTCCACGATCTGCTCGGCTCGCTGCTCGAAGGCCAACCGCAGCGCGAGATCCTCGCTGGTGCCCGGCGCCGCGATGACGTCGTAGTCGAGGCCTGCTTCCTCGAGTCTGCGGGCGCCTGGCGCACCTCCCTCCGGGTAGCCGTGCACGATGAGCTGAGCCCCGCAATCCAATGCCCGGGGCGAGACCGAGTCGAAGTCGCCGATGATGATCTGGGGCACCAGACCTGCTTCGAGCAGCGCGTCAGCCCCCCCGTCCACACCGATGATCACGGGTCGCATGTCAGCCATGTAGCCAGAGCGCCGCAGAGCAGCGAGGTCCTCGCGGTAGTCGATGCCGCGCACCACCACCAGCACGTGCCGACGGCGCAGCTGGTGTCGCAGGGGGGGCACCTCCAGCTCGTCGGTGAGTATCTGCGGCTCCCGGTCCAGGTATTCCAGCGTGTTGCGGGCGAAGCTCCCGAGCTCGCTGCGCACTGCCACGCGCGCCGATTCGAGCACCCGCTCGAAGTGATCGGCATCGCGGTCGTAGCCGGTGCCGATCAGCTCACCCGCTCGCAGCACCTCGCCGCCGGCCACGGCGATCTCGTCGCCGTCTCGCAGTGCCTCAAACGCATCTTCGCCGATGTCGTCCAGCACGGGCACGCCGGCTTGAGCGAGTGTGAGCCCGCCCAGCGCCGGATACCTGCCGCTCATCGTCGGCACGGCGTTCACGACTGCCGCCGCGCCCGCTGCAAGCAGCCCATCTGCAGCGACCCGGTCCAGATCCAGGTGGTGAATGACAGCGATCTCGCCGCGTTCGAGGCGCGGCAGCAGATTCTTGGTGCGGCGATCCACGCGGCACCGTCCTGCCACCCCTGCACGGGGGTTGTCTCGGCGGCGGCGCAGGCGGCGACGGGCTGGGTACTTTCGCCGCCGGGTCGTGCTCACGGGACTGGGCTGCTGGCGGCCGGTTGCGCGTTTCGC
The DNA here is from genome assembly GCA_022822525.1 of Acidimicrobiia bacterium. Taxonomy (GTDB): domain Bacteria; phylum Actinomycetota; class Acidimicrobiia; order Acidimicrobiales; family Poriferisodalaceae; genus Poriferisodalis. The sequence continues at coordinate 8,734 of JAJEBN010000070.1, forward strand.
GGGGGCGGCCGGGAGGCCTCGGCGCTGCGGAGCAGATCGCTCGCATGCCGGCGAGCGCTGTCCCACGACGGCTGGCCGGCGAGCATCCGCGCCAGCTCGGTGACGCGATCGGACCCGGCCACCGCAACCAGGTCCGACGCCACCGAGACGCCGTCGTCGGACTTGCGCACGGCGACTTGGTGGTGAGCGAACGCCGCAACCTGCGGGAGATGCGTGACCACCAGCACCTGGTGGTGCTCGGTCAACGACGCGAGCGCCTGTCCGACCGCGAGCGCGGCCTCGCCGCCGATGCCGGCGTCCACCTCGTCGAACACCAGTGTCGGCGGACCGGCAGTGAGAACCAGCCGCAGCGCCAGCATCACTCGCGCCAGCTCACCGCCAGAGGCGACCTTGGACAGCGGCCCCAGCGACGAGCCCCGGTTGGCGCTGAAACGCAACTCGACGCTGTCACACGGCGGGTCGCCGCTGACAACGACCTCCAGGATCCCGCCGGCCAGCGCCAGTGATGCCAGGTGCCCGGTCACTGATTCGGCCAGCCCGGGAGCTGCTGTGTGCCGAGCCGCAGCCACCGCCTCAGCTTCGTCGTCGACACGACGCTGTGCCGCAGCGATGCCTGCCTCCAGTTCGGCCGCGAGCTCGGCATGACGCTGGAGCTGTGAGAGACGTTCTGCAGCGCGGGCCCCGAACGCTGCCACTTCAGCGAGCGTGTCGCCGTACTTGCGCGTCAGCTCACGAAGCAGCTGGTGCCGCGCCCGTACCTCGGCCAGCGCTTGGGGATCGTCTTCGATGTCGTCGAGCACGCCTCGAAGCTGTGCCACGGTGTCGTCCAGCTCTGCGGCCGCCGCTGCGAGGCGATCGTTCACGGGCGCGAACGCCGTGCGGCCGGCCAGCGCAGCCGCCGCGCTGCCGAGCTTGTCAATCGCGCCGTCGTCGCCCGACAGCGCCTGACGTGCAGCGTGACCGTCGGCGAGGTGGGCTGTGGCGTCTGCGAGGACATCTTCCCGCTCCGCGATCTGTGCAAGCTCGCCTGGATCGTCCAATTGCGCTGCGGCGATCTCGTCGACCTGGTAGCCGAGCAGGTCCATCTCCTGTGCCCTGGCACGCGCATCCCCTCCGAGCGCCTCCAGGTTGTCCATCAGTGCCCGCAACTCCTCATGTGCGGCTTTCAGCGGGCGCAGGTCGATGGCGCCCCAGCGATCGAGCGCCTCGCGTTGGGTTCTCGGGCGCAGCAGCGACTGGTGCTGGTGCTGCCCGTGCAGATCGACGAGCTCGATGCCGAGTTCGGCAAGCTCGGGTGCTGATGCCATGGCGCCGTCGAGGTAGGCGCGGCTGCGGCCTGCGGCCGGAATGACGCGGCGCAGCACCCGCTCACTGCCGTCGGGGTTCACGAATCTGCCTTCCACGACCGCTTCGCCGGCCCCGGAACGCACCATCGTGGGATCCGCACGGCCGCCCATGAGCAGCTGCACCGCCTGGACGACGAGCGTCTTGCCGGCACCGGTCTCGCCGGTCAGCGCCGTCATGCCGCCGCCGAGCACCAGGCGGGCGCAGGAGATCACGCCGAGATCGCGCACCGCCAGCTCGGCCAGCATCAGCAGCTCAGCGATCCTTGAGCCCGAACTTGTGCTTCAGCACGTGGTGGAAGCTGTCCCCGCCGGCGGTGACGAGCCGCGCCATGTAGGGAGCCCGCGTGACCACGAGTTTGTCACCGGTCTGCAGCATGGTGGCCGATCTGCCGTCCACGGCCGCGAGTGCCGGCCGCTCGCTGATCACTCGGATGCCGATCTCAGTGTCGGGGGGCAGAAGCAGCGATCGGTCGAACAGCATGTGGGGCGCGACCGGAGTGACCTGCAGCGACGAATGTGTCGGAGCGACCACAGCCCCGCCTGCCGACAGGCTGTACGCCGTGGACCCGGTGGGCGTGGACACGATGATGCCGTCCGCCGCGTAAATGGCGAACATGTCGCCGTCGAGCCACACCTCCAATCTGACCGTGTGGCCCGGATCGCGCTTTTCGAGGACGACCTCGTTCAGGCCTGTCCAAACCGTCGGATCATCAATGTCGTCGGGATCCCCCCGGGGCGCCCTGCGCACCGACGCTCTGACCATCATCCGCTCCGAAGTAGCCAGCGATCCCTCCAGCGCAGCCTCGACGACCTCGACAAGCTCCGCAGGCTCGAAAGGGGTGAGGTAGCCGAGGTGACCGACGTTCACCCCGAGCACTGGCACTCCCGCCGCCGCGACCAGGTCGAATGAGCGCAGCATCGTGCCGTCACCCCCGACGCTCACGGCCAGGTCGGGGACGGCGCTGATCGGCTCTGCTGCGGCCAGGTCGCTGCGGCCGATGGCCGCCGCCTCCGAACTCCCCATCGCGACGCCATGGCCCTCGTTCTCGAGCCAGTCCACGAGCCCCTTCGACGCCGCCAGCGCCTCTTCTCGCTCGGCGTGAGCGATGACAAGCACCTCGCTCATCGCGGGCTCCCGGTGGCGGCATGGGGACTCTCGGCGCGCTGTACCGCGGCCTCTATGGCTGGCTCGACAACGAACGCTGCCGTGCCGTCAGCCGCGCCGCTGGTCGGCGGAGCGCCCTCCGCAGCGCGATGGCAATGCAGGAAGAACTCGACATTGCCCGCCGCACCGCGTAGCGGCGAGGGAGCGACGCCTGCCGGCACGAGGCCGTGCTCAGACGCCGATGCCGCCACTTCGGCCAGGACGCGGCGCCAGATCGCCGGATCGCGTACGACACCCTTGCCCCGCGAGGCCTCGCGGCGGCCGGCCTCGAACTGCGGCTTGACCAGCAGCACGACATCGCCGCCGGGTGCGGCGCAGCCGGCCAGCCGCTCCATCACCGTGCGCAGCGAAATGAACGACAGATCGGCGGTCACGATGTCGGCCGTCCCCCCGATGTCATCGGCGCGGAGATGCCGCACGTTGCAGCGTTCTTGCACCGTGACCCTCTGATCCGAGCGCAGGCTCCCGTCGAGCTGCCCCCGGCCGACGTCGACCGCCACGACTTCGGCTGCGCCGCGCTGCAGCAGGCAATCGGTGAATCCTCCGGTGCTCGCGCCGGCATCGAGCGCGCGCCGGCCGCGAACCTCGATCTCGAAGGCATCCAATGCCGCATCGAGCTTCTCGCCGCCGCGCGACACGAAACGAGTGCGCTCGCCGCTGACGTGGACCGGTTCGGATGCTGCCACCATTCGCGACGGCTTGTGCGCGATCGCGCCGCTGACCTGCACCCGGCCTCCAGAAATGAGGGCTTGCGCAGCAGTCCGGGTCGGTGCCATGGCTCGACGCACGAGTTCGCTGTCGAGGCGTCGTCTCACGGCGGTCATAGCGCCGAAAGTACCAGCGCGCCCAGCCGTCGCCGCAGGGATTTTGGGTGGAGGGGGAAAATCCTCAGACGAACCAAGTGCCGCGTGAGCGCAGCATCTGCGCGATGTCCGCAGAACCCTGCTGCTGCTGGGCCGCTGCCAGTTGCCGCGTCGTGGCCATGGCGTACTCGCTGCGGCGCACGGCACGGAACACCCCGATCGGCGTCGGCTCGAAGGGACCACGCGCCAGCCGGGCCAGCATGAACGCTGTGGAGGGGTCGTGCTTGGACTCGTCGTGAACCAGCAATTCGTCGGAGCTCACGTCGGCGGTGTGGACGACCCGGGCACAGCCCGCCTCATCGATCACGCCGAATTCGCCATCAGCTCCGAATCGGATCGGTTCGCCGTCGCTGAGCGGGATGAGGTTGGCGTCGCGGTTCTGCTTCTTGGTGACGCCCTCGAAAGCGCCGTCGTTGAAGACGTTGCAGTTCTGGAAGACCTCGACGAACGCCGCTCCGTCGTGGGCATGTGCCCGACGGAACGTATCCATCATGTGCTGGCGATCCATGTCGTGCGTCCGCGCGACGAAGGAGGCCTCTGCCCCCAGCGCAACCGCCAGCGGGTTGAACGGCGCATCCAGTGAGCCCATCGGCGAACTCTTGGTGACCTTGCCGATCTCGCTGGTGGGGCTGAATTGGCCCTTGGTGAGGCCGTAGATCTGGTTGTTGAACAGCAACAGCTTGATCTTGACGTTGCGTCGAAGCGCATGGATCAGGTGGTTGCCGCCGATGGACAGCATGTCGCCGTCGCCGCCGATGACCCACACATCGAGATCGGGGCGAGCCATCGCCAGACCGGTCGCGATGGCGGGGGCGCGGCCGTGGATCCCGTGCACGCCGTAGGTGTTCATGTAGTACGGGAATCGGGCGGCGCAGCCGATGCCGGAGACGAACACCGTGTTGCGCGGCTCTGTGCCGAGGCTCGGCATCAGCATCCTCAAGGCCGTGAGGATCGAATAGTCGCCGCAGCCCGGGCACCACCGCACCTCCTGGTCGGAGGCCCAGTCGCCAGGCTGTGTCGTCGGCGTGAAGGACGTGTCGGTCATCGTGCTGTATGCCTCTCGGGTTTCGTGACAGGGGTCATGCGGTGCGGGTACTCACACCGTCGACAGTGCTTCGAGCCGGCTGCGAACGGCATCAGTCACCTCGCCGGTGGTGAACGGCACGCCATCGATCTTGCCGATGTGCTCGACGTCGATCAGGTACTTGGCGCGCACGATGTCGCACAGCTGGCCCTTGTTCATTTCGGGGCAGACCACCGCCCGGTAACGCTGCAGCACGTCGCCGAGGTTTGCAGGCAGTGGATGGAGGTGGCGCAGGTGCACGTGTGCCACTGCGAAGCCGGCCTCGCGCAGCCGTCCCGCAGCCGCGTCGATGGCGCCCCACGTCGAGCCCCAGCCAAGCACAGCCAGATCGGCATCGACGTCGCCGGCGACCTCGACGTCGGGCACATCGACGCCTTCGACTTTGGCTTGCCGCAGGTCGATCATCAGCTGGTGATTCTCGGGCTCGTAGGAGATGTTGCCGGTGCCGTCCTCTTTCTCGATGCCGCCGACACGGTGCATCAGCTCAGGCGTGCCAGGGATCGCCCACGGTCGAGCCAGCGTCTCGGGGTCGCGCAGGTACGGCAGGAAGATTCCGTCACCGTCTTCGTTGGTGCCGTTGAACTCGGTGGCGAACTCGACGCCGATGTCGGGCAGCGAACTGACTTCGGGCAGCAGCCACGGCTCGGAGCTGTTGGCCAGGTAGCCGTCGGAGAGCACGATCACCGGCGTCCGGTACTTCAGCGCGATGCGGCACGCCTCGATCGCGATGTCGAAGCAGTCCGCCGGGCTGCGCGGTGCGACCACCGGCAGCGGCGATTCCGAGTGCCGCCCGTACATGGCCATCATCAGGTCGGCCTGCTCGGGCTTGGTGGGCAGGCCCGTGGACGGTCCGCCTCGCTGGATGTCGAGCACCACCAGAGGCAGCTCCAGGCTCACCGCCAAGCTGAGCGTTTCGCCCTTGAGCGCCAAGCCCGGTCCTGAGGTGGAGGTGAACGCCAGCGCCCCTCCGAAGGCGGCGCCGACTGCGGAGGCCGCCGCGGCGATCTCGTCCTCGGCTTGAAATGTCCGAACGCCGAAGTTCTTCTTCAGCGACATCTCGTGCAGGATGTCCGAGGCAGGCGTGATGGGATACGAGCCCAAGAAGACCGGCAGGCGCGCGAGCTGGCCCGCAACGATGCAGCCCCACGCCAAGGCGGTGTTGCCGTTCACGTTGGTGTACTCGCCAGGTGCCAGCGGCGCCGGCTTCACCTCGTAATGCGCCTCGAAGATCTCGGCGGTCTCGCCGAAGTTGTAGCCGGCCTTGAACGCGGACGTGTTGGCATCGATGACCTGCGTGCGGCCCCGGAACTTGGTGTTGATGAACTCGAGCGTCGGCTCGACAGGCCGGGTGTACATCCAGGAGATCAATCCGAGAGCAAAGAAGTTCTTGGACCGCTCCGCGTCACGCGGCTTCACACCGTGCTCGGCCACCGCGTCGCGGGTGATCTGGCTCATCGGCACGGGGTAAGTCCGGAAGTCGTCGAGCGTGCCGTCGTCGAGCGGGTTGGAGGCGTATCCGGCCTTCTCCAGGTTGCGCTCGTTGAAGGCATCGGTATTGACGATCAACGCCCCGCCCTGCGCGAGGTTGTGCAGCTGGGCCTTGAGCGCCGCTGGGTTCATGGCCACCAGCACGGTTGGCGCGTCCCCCGGCGTGGTGATCTCGAAGTCGGAGATCCGTACCTGGAACGCCGAGACTCCTGCCAGGGTCCCCTGCGGCGCGCGGATCTCAGCAGGGAATTCGGGCAGCGTCGACAGGTCGTTGCCGAGTGCCGCCGAGATGCTCGTGAACTGGTCGCCCGTCAGCTGCATGCCGTCGCCGGAGTCACCGGCGAAACGGATGATGACCTCATCGATCTCCTGCAGCGGCAGTTCGCGCGTTGCGGTGTCGGTCACGGTTTCTCCTCAAAGGAATGGGGCACGGGGGTGTGCGGCCGCTCCGGGCGACCACGCTAGCCGCAGCCGCGACGATGCGGCCGGGTTCAGAATCACCTCAGGCGATGGTCACCGCCGGGTCCAAGTAGACGTCCTGGATCGCGCCGAGCAGCTCGACGCCCTCGGCCATCGGCCTCTGGAATGCCTTGCGGCCCGATATCAGTCCGATGCCGCCGGCCCGCTTGTTGACGACTGCCGTGGTGACGGCTTCGGCCAAGTCAGTTGCGCCCGAGCTGGCGCCCCCGGAGTTGATCAAGCCGACACGCCCCATGTAGCAGTTGGCCACCTGCCACCGGCACAGGTCGACGGGGTGTTCGCTGGTGAGCTGGTCGTACACGGCGGCGTGGGTCTTGCCGAATCCGGGAACCGAGACGAATGCACCGTTGTTCTCCGGCAGCTTCTGCTTGATGATGTCGGCCTCGATCGTCACCCCGAGGTGGTTGGCCTGAGCTGTGGCATCGGCGGCGACGTGGTGGTCGACCCCCTCGACGTTGATGCCTGGGTTGCGCAGGTAGCACCACAGCACCGTGAACATGCCCAACCGGTGCGCCTCTTCGAATGCAGCGGCGACTTCGGTGATCTGGCGACCGCTCTCGGGCGATGCGAAGTAGATCGTCGCGCCGACGCCCGCCGCCCCGAGTTCGTGAGCCCGAACAACTGACCCGAACATGATCTGGTCGTACTTCGCCGGGTAGGTCAGCAACTCGTTGTGGTTGAGCTTGACGATGAACGGAATGCGGTGGGCATACCGGCGGGATACTGCGCCGAGCACGCCGAAGGTGGTGGCCACCGCGTTGCACCCGCCCTCGATGGCCAAGTCCACGATGGAGGCCGGGTCGAAGTAGATCGGGTTCGGAGCGAACGAGGCCGCACCCGAATGCTCGATCCCCTGATCCACGGGCAGGATCGAGACGTATCCGGTCCCGCCGAGGCGGCCGTGATCGAACAGCGATTGGAGGCTCCGCATGACCTGCGGGGAACGGTCGGTGCCGGCAATCACGTCGGTCACGAAGTCGGGCCCGGGCAGGGTCAGCATGTCCCGCCCGATGCCTTCGCACTTGTGGTCCAGCAGATAGGAAGCCTGATCGCCCAGCAGGCGCACAGTGTCAAGAGTCACGTTCGGCAGTCATGTTGGCAGTGTGTTTCGCACGATCGGGCGTCGCCGGCTCACTCTATCCGCGTGCCTGTGGCGAGTGGCTGATCGGAGCACTGCCGCAGCGCCCTCAGGTTCGTCGAGGCCCTCTCGTGCTAGTCACCCCTCGAGCCGAGCGCAGCGAGCCGATCCTGCACGTCCACGAATCCGGGTTCGACCGTGTCGATCCGAGTGAATCCGCGCCGGGCCTTCTGCAGGTCGCCCATCCGGTCGTAGAGGTCTGCGAGCGCGTACCAGAGCCGCAGGTGGTGCTCTTGGGGCCGCTTGGGACGCAGGGGTCCCGCCTCGAGCAGGCGGATGGCATCACGCGGCCTGCCTTCGTCGGCCAGCGCTCCCGCAGCCACGATGCGCCCTTCGGTGATCGTCTGAGCGTCCGGATCAGCGTTCCTCAACCGATCCCACACGTCGTGCACGTCGTTGAGCCGTCCGAGTGCCCGGTAGCAATCTGCCAGCACGGGCAGTTGGTCAACCGCTCCCGTGAGCTTCTCGTACTGCTCGAGCCGGTGCGACGCGGCCGTCCATCTGCCGAGTCGATACAGCGTGAGCCCGTAGAGCTCCTGCACCTCGGCGACAGCCCCATAGCGAGAGGCCAGCGGCCTCAGCGTGACGAGGGCATCCCCGAAGCGCTCAGCCAGAAAATCCTCTCCGGCCTCCCGCAGCCGCTGTGCCAGCCGCTGCCGTTCGCTCGACGGCATGCCTCGCACGCCGGCAGGGTCAAGCTCGGGTACTTCGAGTCGCACTTTGGCGCGACGGCTTCGCGGCGCGGCCTGCGGAGCAGGCTCGGCGCGCTCGGGCATCGGTGGCGGTTGCGGTCTCGGGCTCTGGCGTTCGGGAGCGTTCGCCTCATAGGCGGCGCCCCGGTCGGCGCCGGGGATCGGTCGCAGCACGGACGCGCCCTTGCGGGCCACTCCGCCCCAGTCGGTCCGACGAGCCGCCCGCGATGCAACCTCGTCCACAGGCGGATCGGGCCGGCGCTGAGCGTCAGAACGGCGCCGCGGAGGCTGGCGGCCGCCGTTGCGGCGCTGTTGAGCATCGCCATCAGAACGGCCCCGGACGCCACGATCAGTTCGACTGCGACCGCTTCGGTCCTGCCGTTGGTCACGGTCGCGATCAGGGCGCCCATGCGCTCTCTTGCGAGGTGGGCGCCGGTTCTGTGTCACCCCACGAGGCTAGGGCCAGAACGCGAAGAACCCCCGTCGCAAACACGACGGGGGTTCAGGGTTCCGGCGGCGACCTACTCTCCCAGGGGAATTGCCCCCAAGTACCATCGGCGCTGGCAGGCTTAACTTCCGTGTTCGGAATGGGAACGGGTGTGGCCCTGCCGCCATAACCACCGGAGATCTGTCGGTGCAGACTCCTGCACGCGATGCACGAGCAGCGCACGATCGTGAGGTGCGCTTCCTCAAGGCTGAGTATCGATACCAAGCCCTCGGCCGATTAGTACCGGTCTGCTGAACACATTGCTGTGCTTACACATCCGGCCTATCAACGTGGTTATCTGCCACGGGCCTTACCTGGTTGTACCAGTGGGAGATCTCATCTTGGAACGGGCTTCGCGCTTAGATGCTTTCAGCGCTTATCCCTTCCGCAGGTCGCCAACCAGCCGTGCTCCTGGCGGAACAACTGGCACACGAGAGCTGCGTCCATCCGGGTCCTCTCGTACTACGGACAGCTTTCCTCAAATCTCCTACAGCCACAGAGGATAGGGACCGAACTGTCTCACGACGTTCTAAACCCAGCTCGCGTACCGCTTTAATGGGCGAACAGCCCAACCCTTGGGACCTGCTTCAGCCCCAGGATGCGATGAGCCGACATCGAGGTGCCAAACCTTCCCGT
>JAJEBN010000045.1 GCA_022822525.1 Acidimicrobiia bacterium
GGCGTGGCTGTGGCTGGGCATCATGGCCATCGGCCCCGGCGTCGCCAGTCACATGCTGATGAACTGGTCGCTGGTGCGCATCCCGTCGTGGCTGGGATCCACGATGACGCTGGCCATCCCCGTCACCAGCACGCTGATGGCCTGGGTGTTCCTGGGTGATGAGGTGTCGCTGTGGCAGTTCATCGGGATGGCCGTGGTGATGTTCGCCCTCTCCCTCGTGGTGCTCGACCAGTCCCGCACCAAGCTGACCTAGCGCTTCCTTACCGGGTGGCGAGCCGGCCGGCGTCAGCGCCGCCGATCAGGCGGCTGCGTGCACCGGCGGGCGCCGGTGTGCCCACGGAGCTGCCTGTTCCATCTGCGCGGCAACTCGCAGCAAGAGGTCCTCGCGGCCCGGTGCCGCCACGAGCTGCACACCGATGGGCAGACCGTCGGGTGACATGCCTTCGGGCGTGCCCAGCGGCACCGAGATGGCCGGCTGCCCGCTGACATTGAACTGCGGCAGGTAGGGCGTGACCTTGGCCAGTCGCTTCGTCAGCGTGCGCTCGTCGCCCTCGACGAGGTAGCCGACCGGGGGCGGGACGACGCCGAGCGTGGGCGTCAGCAGCAGATCGAAGCCGTCGCCGTGCCCGGGCACGGCGTTCCACCACTGCACGATCTGCCGCGTGAACTGGTGCAGGCGTTCACGGCTCGCGAGCAGGTCGGGAGCGCTGATCTTGGTGCCGCGCTCGTAGTTGATCCACGCGACCGGCTCAACGTCGTCTTCGGTCCAGGGTCGGCCGAGCGCCGCCTCGTAGGACCGCAGGGTCGCGGTCGCGCTCGCCCGCATGATCCGGACGTAGTCGTACATGTAGTCGTTGGTGGCCATCGGCTCGGGCAGCGCCTGTTCGACCCGGTGTCCAAGGCTGTCGAGCAAACCGGCTGCGGCTTCGGCGGCCTGGGTGCACAGCGGGTCAGTTGCTTCGAAAGGGATGGTCGAGCTCACGCCGATGCGCAGCGTGCCGGGGTGCTGGCCGACTTCGGCGACATAGCCGGCTGCGGGCGCAGGATGGGCCGCCACGTACGGGTCGCCTGGCTCGGGGCCGGCGAGGACGTCGAGTGCCAGTGCCGCGTCGCGCACGGTGAGCGCCACGGCACCGTCGGTAGTGCCGCCTCCCCAGCCCTCGCCCGCCGGGGCGCTCGATATGCGGCCTCGGGAGGGCTTGAGGCCCACGAGGCCATTGGCACTGGCGGGGATCCGGATCGACCCGCCGCCGTCGCTCGCGTGGGCGATGCGCACGATGCCCGCCGCGACCGCTGCCGCTGCGCCGCCGCTCGAGCCGAGCACGGTGTGGTCGGTGTTCCACGGGTTGCGACAAGGCCCGTACAGCGCCGTCTCGGCCGCAGCGGGGCACTGCCCGCCGCCGAGCTCGGGACTGTGGGTGTGCCCGATGCTGATGGCACCTGCTTCGGCCAGCCGGCGGGCAACCGCACCGGTTTCGAGGTAGCGGTAGTCGATTTCAGCCAGTCGACGATTGCCCTGATAGCCGGGTTCGCCCTCGGCCGGGCAGAACAGGTCTTTGAGCGCAATCGGCACACCAGCCAGCAGTCCCGTCGACGCTTCGTCGGCGTCGAGCTCGACTGCCCGCTCTCGCGCTGTGTCGTAGGTTCGCTCGACGATCGCATTGATCGTCGGGTTCACCTGCTCGCAACGGGCAATCGCACCTTCGACGGTCGTCGTGGCGTCGGTCTCGCCAGCCCGTACCTGCTCAGCCAGCGCTGTTGCGTCGCTCATCATCACCCCTGTCACCATCGGCCCCGGTGCTCAGGGCCCCGCCGTCAACGGCGCAGTCTCGCGCAGCGGTTGATCAGCGTCCTTGCCAGTTGGGCTGGCGCTTCTCGGCGAAGGCTCGGGGGCCTTCCTTCACGTCCTCGCTGGCCATCAGGCGGGCCACTGCCGGATAGGGGTGGTGGAACGCCTCGCCCAGCGGCATGTCGAGCCCGCGCATCGCCGCCTGCTTGGTGGCCTGGATGGACAGCGGCGCGCACCGCATGATGTCGTCGATCAGGCGGTCGGTGGCTGCGCCGAGTTCCTCATAGGGCACCACGTCGTTGACGATGCCCAGCTCCAGCGCTCGCTGCGCGCTCATGGTGCGAGCCGTCAGCAGGTACTCCATGGCCAGCTTCATCGGGATCTGGCGCGGCAAGCGGTGCACTCCCCCGCCGCCTGCATACAGGCCACGCAACGGCTCGGTCAGACCGAACTGGGCATGATCGGCCGCCACCACGAGATCGCAGGCCATCGCCACCTCGAACCCGCCGCCGAGCGCCACGCCGTTCACCTGGGCGATCAGCGGCTTGGGATAGTCGAAACGCTCGATCAGCCGCGTCACCTGGCCCATCAGCTCACGATCCGCGGCCTGGGTGGTCTCGTCGGACTGCCGGATCATCGACAGGTGCTTGAGATCTCGCCCTGCACAGAATGCCTGCCGGCCCGCCCCGGTGATGACCATCAGCCAGACGTCGTCATCGGCGGCGGCGTGGTCCAAGATGTCGGACCACTCCTTGTGCGCCGGTGTGTTGATGGCGTTGCGCACCTCCGGCCGGTTGATGGTGATGCGGGCCACACGCGGCCGAATCTCCTCGTAGACGAAGTACTGCGGTTCGAAGTCGAGTGCCTGCATGGCCCGGGATCGTATGCCGCCGCCGTGCGACCGGCCGCAGCACAATCCGTTGGCAGCGCCGCTGGTGTGGCGACCATCGGCTCGCTCGGCCAGCGTTGCGGCTTCGCACGCAGTACACAAGGGGCGGCACACACAACCGCTACCCGGCGATCAGGCGCCAAGCCGTCGACCCCGACGGCTGCGCGCGAGGAGGCAGCCATGTTCGAAGACCACGTCTCAATCGATACCGGCGAGGGCGAGATGAGCACGTTCGTCGTGCATCCCGAGCCGAGCGAGCGGCGGCCAGGCCCGTTCCCGACCGTGCTGTTCTTGATGGACGCGCCCGGCAAGCGGGAAGAGCTGCACGACATGGCCCGGCGGATCGCCACCGTCGGGTACTACGTGCTGCTGCCGAACCTGTACTACCGCGACGTTCCCGGCTTCATCGTGCAGCGTGACGACCCGGCCAGCCGGCAGTTCATGTTCGAGCTGATGACCAACCTGTCCAATGCGATGGTGTCGCGTGATGCCGCTGCGCTGATGCGATATGCCGACGCGGACCCGGCTGCCAGCATCGAACGGGTGGGTACCACTGGTTACTGCATGACGGGCCCGATGGCGATCTGGCTCGCCGCGGATTACCCCGACACCATCACTGCCGCAGCCTCGATCCACGGCGTCCGGCTGGCTGTCGACGCCAGCGACTCGCCTCACTTGCGAGCACCCGACATCCGCGGCGAGGTGCTGGTGATGTCGGCTGAGCACGACGACTACGTCGACCGGGCGCACTACGACCGGCTCTGCAAGGCCTTCGCCGACGCCGGGACCGACGCGCAGACCTACTGGGTGGACGGCACCCATCACGGCTTCGTGTTCCCGGAGCGGCCCGTGTACGACAAGCCAGCCGCCGAGCGCCACTGGGAGCTGCTGCTGGACATGTTCGCCCGCCGCCTGCACTGAGCGGCGAGGTCGCCGGCCCGCCCCGGCGTTGCTGGCCGGACACCCGGTACCGCTGGCGCTGACCGCCAGCTCAGGCAGGTCCGGTGGCGCGGTGCCACACTGTCGCCCCATGGAGACACGTGAACTTGTCCAAACGGTGTGCCCGCCGATCGCTGCGCTGGGCTCGCGCTTCTATTTCGACCCCGCAACGCTGGCCCGCGGCAAGGAAGCCGGCCTCGACGGCTTCCGCCTGTACATGCTGGGCCGCGGCGGCGTGCTCGGCGATGTCGAGGCCACGGTCGTGCACAGCGCTTTCGGCTACTTCAACCCGGACTTGGTCGCCAAGATCTGGAATTCGGCCAAGGACGTCATGGCGCCGCGTGACGGCGGCCGTCTGTACATGGAGTGCGCGGCTGCGTTCGGCTCATCCAAGCTCGGCGATGTCGCAGGCCTCGACGCCTTCAATGCCGCCGCCGACAAGGTGATCGACGCTGGGCTCGCCGACAGCTCCGCACAGGCGCTCTTCGCAGCAATCGCGTCGGAGCCTCGCAGCGATGACGCAGCGGCCCGGGCGTTCCAGAACGTGGCCGTGCTGCGGGAGCTGCGTGGCAGCCTGCACCTCGTGGCCATCGTTGCTTCGGGCCTGTCGACCGAGATGGCTCACCGGGTGCGTCGCCCCGACGACGTCGAGATGTTCGGTTGGGCCAAGGACGCGCAAGTCACCGACGAGCATCGTGCGAAATGGGAGACCGCCGAGGCACTCACCGACGATCTGATCGCGCCGATCTATGGCGTGCTCGACGGCGCCGAGAGCCAAGCACTCGCCGACGGCGTCGCTGCCATCGAAGCCGCGCTGGCCGAATAGCGCAGCCATGACACTGGCTCTCAGTGCCGACGAGGTGCTGGCTACCACCCGCGCGGTGCGACGCAGGCTCGACTTCGACCGACCAGTCGATGACGCAACCTTGCGCGAATGCCTCGAGCTAGCGCTGCAAGCTCCCACCGGATCTCTGCGGCAAGACTGGCACTTCGTCGTCTCGACCGATCCGGAACAGTGCCGCGCCGTGGGGACGATCTATCAAGAGGTCTGGCTCGGCCGGATCGACGACAACTACCTGGCCAAGGCTGCGGCGGCCGAGACCGATCCGGCGGCGCGGGCGGACTGGCTGCGCATGATGGACTCGGCGCGCTACCTGGCAGAGAACTTCCCCCGCACGCCCGCCATCTTCGTGCCGTGCATCGAAGGTCGCCTCGACGGAGCTCCTGCGGGGCTGCAGGCGCTGCGCTGGGGTTCGGTCATCCAGGCGGCGTGGAGCTTCTGCCTCGCTGCCCGCAATCGTGGTCTGGGAACCTGCTGGACCACGGTGCATTTGGCTCGCGAGCAAGAAGTCGCCGAGATCTTGGGCATCCCCTTCGACGAGGTGCAGCAGGTGGCACTGCTGCCGGTCGCTCACACCATCGGCACCGACTTCAAGCCGGGCCGCCGCAAGCCCTTCGACCAGTTCGTCCACGTCAACGGCTGGTAGCCACCGCTCAGTCGAATCAGTCGAACCTCAGGATCGAACGGCCTGCGATCCGTCCGTTCTCGAGGTCATCGACTGCCTGGCCGATGTCGTCAATCGGGTAGCTCTGCGTCACCAGCGAGTTGAGGTCGAGGTCTCCGTCTTCGTGCCACTGCAGGAAGCGGGGGAAGTCGACGGCCGGCTCGCAGCTGCCGCCCAGGCTGGATATGAACGACCGCTCGCCGATGAACAGGTGCAGGGTGTCGAGTTCGAGGCTGCGCTGCGGCACGCCGACGAGCACTGCTGTTCCGCCGCGGCTCTGGCCGAACTCGCCGGCATGAGTGGCCTCGTGGATCTGGGCCATCGTGCTCTGATGCCCGATGCAGTCGAAGGCGAAGTCAACGCCGCGCAGCGGCTGACGCAGAATGTCGAAGCGGTGCTCGTCGGTCGTGAGCGTCCTGATCTCTTCGACGGGATCGCCGCTGGACGCGTTGACGCCGTGGGTAGCCCCGAAGCGCTTCGCGAAGTCCAGCTTCTCGTCGGAGAGGTCCACGGCGATGATCGGATCGGCCCCGACGAACTTCGCCGCCGCAACTGCGGACAGGCCGACTCCGCCGACGCCGAAGACAGCCACGCTGTTGCCGGCTTTCACCTCGGCGGTGTGGAGCACCGCGCCGGCGCCGGTAATGACCGCACAGCCGATGATGCAGGTGGCTGCCACGTCGATGCCTTCGGGCACCTTCACCACAAACATCTCATCGGCGATGGTGTGGGTGGCCCACGTGAACACGTTGATGGAGGTCGCCGTGCGGCCGTCGTCGAGATCGAGCTGCAACGGCCCGCCCCGCCGGCGCGCGCTCCCCTGGTCCTTCGGCACCCACGTGACCATCACGGTGTCCCCCGGCGCAAGGCCGGTCACGTCGTCTCCCACCGCGACCACCTCGCCGGTGGACTCGTGACCCAACACCGCCGGCGCCGCCCGCGGGTTGTGAATGGTGTGCAGCTGACTGTGGCAGACCCCCGACGCGTACTGCTTCACCACCACCTGATGACCGCGCGGATCGGGCAGCGTCACGTCCATCACTTCAGGTCCGGCACCATCCTCCTGCGGGATGACGACAACTCTGGCTTCGACAGGCATCACAGTCCCCTTCCTTGTGCTGCACCGCTGTCTAGCTGGAATGGGCAGACCGCGTCACAGCACTCGCCGTGCGAGGGTCAGGGCGTAGTCACCGTCGGCATCGGTCCACATCCGCTGCACGACGAGGCCTGCGGCGCCGAGTTCTGAGCGCACACGCTCTGGCCGGAACTTGGCGCTGATCTCGGTGCGCATCCGCTCGCCCGCCGCGAAGTCGACCGTCATCTCCAAGGCTGGGATGTGCGCGGTCTGCGTTCGCAAGGAACGCAGGCGCATCTCGATCCACTCGTTGTCGGCGTCGAACACCGCCTCGTGGGCGAAGGCATCGAGGTCGAAGTCGGCGCCGAGCCTGCGGTTCAGCACCGACAGCACGTTGAGGTTGAAGCGCGCTGTGACGCCGGCCGCATCGTCGTAAGCGGCCACCAATCGATCGACATCCTTGACGAGATCGGTGCCCAGCAGGAACGTGTCGCCGGCCTGCATCGCGCCGGCGACGGCATCGAGGAACGCCGGCCGGCGCGCCGGTGAGAAATTGCCGATCGTGCCGCCGAGCAGCATCACCATCGCCGGGGCACGGGACGGCTCGCCGAACGGTGCGCCGGCTTCGTCGAGTGGCAGGTGCCCGAGGTGGTGCTCGAAATCGCCGACGACGCCGTGCACAGCCAGACCGGGGTACGCCCCGGCCACTTCGCCAGCAGCGGTGCGCAGCGTCGCTTCGCTGTTGTCGAATGGCACGTACCGGCGAAGCCGGCCGGCGGCTGCGAACGTATCGAGCAGGATGCGCGTCTTCGTCGAAGTGCCCGATCCCAGTTCGGCGATGCAGTCAGCTCCGGATGCCGCTGCAATGGCACCGGCTTCCCGTTCGAGAATCTCCCGCTCGCGGCGGGTGGGGTAGTACTCGTCGAGTCGGGTGATCTCGTCGAACAGCTCGCTGCCGCGGTCGTCGTAGAACCACTTCGGGGGCAGCTCCTTGGGGCTCGACGAGAGGCCCATCGAGACATCGGCGCGTAACTCCCGATCCGACCAGCCGGCGTCGAGCCAGTTGTCGATCACGGGGTCGGCGGCGGAAGGCACCGCCCCCGCGGGGAGCATCATCAGGCGTCGGCAGCGAGGCGCAAGCCCGAGAAGTGCCAGCGGGTGTGGGGGTGAAAGAAGTTGCGGTACGTCGGCCGGATGTGACCCTCAGGCGTCGCGCAGCAGCCGCCCCGCAGCACCATCTGGTTGATCATGAATTTGCCGTTGTACTCGCCCACGGCACCGGGAGCCACGCGGAAGCCCGGGTAGGCGCTGTAGGGGCTGGACGTCCATTCCCACACGTCGCCGTACATCTGCCGCAGCGGTGCTGGCCCGGCTGCGCTCGCCTGCGGCACCGCTGGCGCCGGAGCGGGGTGCAGCCCCGCGCTGCTGCCGATGTTGCCCCCGATGGGCAAGCCTTCGGCGGCATGCTCCCACTCGAATTCCGTCGGGAGCCGGGCACCGGCCCAGCGAGCAAACGCTTCGGCCTCGTAGTACGACAGGTGGCACACCGGTTCGCCCGGCGCCACGGCCTTGAGACCCTCGAGGGTGAACAGCTGCCAGCCGTCGTCGGCGAGATGCCAGTACGCCGGCGAGTCCCAGCCGTGAGCCGTGCGCTGGCTCCAGCCGTCCGACAACCACAGCGTCGGTGTGTCGTAGCCGCCGTCGGCCATGAACTCCAGCCACTGGGCGCAGGTCACCAGGCGGTCCGCGAGCCGGAATGGCTCGGTCAGCACCCGGTGGCGGGGCCACTCGTTGTCGAACGCGAAGCTGAATCCGTCGTGACCGACCTCGATCTCGCCGCCGTCAAAGCTCACCCAGCGGACTTCGGGGGCACAGGGCGCGTCGGCGCCGGCCGTCGCTGTGTTGCAGGACTGTTGGTAGGCCGGCCACAGCGCCTGGTTGCACGACAGCACGTGCTTGATGTCCATGAGGATGAGTTCTTGATGCTGCTGCTCGTGATGCAGGCCCAGCGTCACCAGGTCTGCGGTCTCGGGGGCGATGCCTCCGCAGAGCAGCCGTTCCATCGCCAAGTCGACGTGACGGCGGTATGCCGTGATCTCGGCGCAGGACGGGCGCGACAGGTTGCCCCGTTCCGGGCGCGGGTGTCGCTTCCCGATGGTCTCGTAGTACGAGTTGAACAGGAATCCGAAGGCCGGGTCGTGCTCGACGTAGCCGTCAAGGTGCGGTTTGCACAGGAACGTCTCGAAGAACCAAGTGACGTGCGCCCGATGCCATTTGGTGGGGCTGACATCGGGCATCGTCTGGATGCACTGGTCTTCATCGCTCAGCGGTGCGGTGAGCGCATCGGTGTGCGCTCGCACGGAGCGGTAGCTCATGAGCAGGTTCGGCAACCTGTCGCTGGTCATGGATGTGGCCATAGGGCCCGCCGGAGGGTAATGGACCTGTATGAAGCCGATGCAAGGCACAGATGGACTAGCGCTCATGTTTCTGGCGATCCTGTGCCGGAATCCGCATGGCCCTAGTACAGATCTGGCGCTCAATCGACGCGAACTGGGCGCTCTGCGGTAAACACGCGGGGCGGAAATGGCGCACCGTGACTGCCGCGACGGGCTCGCAGCCGTTTGTGCCGACATCCAGCAGAGTCGCGAACAGGGAGACAGCATCGATGGGCCTCAAGAAGCTGCTGATTGCGAACCGCGGCGAGATTGCCGTGCGAGTGGCGCGGGCAGCCAGCGAGCTCGGCATCGGCACGGTTGCGATCGCAGGCGACGACGACGCTGCCTCGCTGCACACCCGTGTGGCCGATGAGTCGGTCACGCTCGACGGCCGGGGTGTCGCGCCCTACCTCGACGTCGACCAGGTGGTCGGCGCTGCTACCGGGGCCGGCTGCGACGCAGTCCATCCCGGCTATGGGTTTCTGGCCGAGAACCCGGCCTTGGCGCTTGCCTGCAAGGCCGCCGACATCACGTTTGTGGGACCCAGTGCGCTCCAACTCGAGCTCTTCGGCGACAAGCTGGCTGCGCGGGCACTCGCCCAGCAGCACGATGTTCCGCTGCTGCCCGCTACCTCGGAGCCCACATCGGTCGAGGCCGCTCAGGCCTTCTTCGCCGAGCACGGGCCGATAATGATCAAGGCTCTCGCCGGGGGCGGCGGGCGCGGCATGCGTGTCGTGCGCTCAGCGGAGGAACTCGAAGCTGCCTATGAGCGCTGTGCCAGCGAGGCTGCGGCCGCGTTCGGCAACGGCGATCTCTACGTGGAGCGGCTGATCGAGCGTGCCCGCCACATCGAGGTGCAGATCGTGGGCGACGGCGAGTCGGTCGCCCATCTGGGCGAGCGGGAATGCACGCTGCAGCGCCAGAACCAGAAAATCGTCGAGATCGCGCCCTCGCCCACGCTCACGACCGGCACCCGCCAAGCGGTGTGCGATGCCGCCACCGAGATGGCCAGAGCTGTCGGCTACCGCAGCCTGGGCACCTGGGAGTTCCTCATCGACGCCGACGATCCTGCCACGATCGCGTTCTGCGAGGTCAATGCCCGCATCCAGGTCGAGCACACGGTCACCGAGGAGGTCACCGGCGTCGACCTGGTGGCGGCGCAGTTGCGGATCGCCGGCGGCGCCCGCCTCGCCGACGTGGGGTTGACCCAGCCGGACGTGCCGTCGCCGCGCGGGTACGCCATCCAATGCCGCGTCAACACCGAGACGATGCAGCCCGACGGCACCTCTCGTCCGAGCGGCGGTGTGCTCGCCGCGTTCGAGCCTCCCACCGGTCCGGGACTCCGCACCGACACCTACGGCTACGTGGGATACGGCACCAACCCCAGCTTCGATTCGCTGCTCGCCAAGGTGATCGCCTACAGCCCCAGCCGC
>JAJEBN010000048.1 GCA_022822525.1 Acidimicrobiia bacterium
AGCCTCGGTAGGCACCGGCAGGTAGCCACCGGCGGGCGTCACATCCTCCGGCAAGGGCTCAGCAAACAATGTGGCGGTGCCGATGCCATGCACCCCATGCGGATCAACCGCAACAGCAGTCTCGCGGGCGATGCGCAACCCCGCAGGGCCGCAGATGAACGACGACACCACCGAGCGAACCCCACGCATTGCCGCCCGGCGAGCCAGGTCATACACCGCGTGCGGACCGCCCAGCACCGCCGGCTTGAGCACGGCAACTTCGATGGCGCCCACCTCGATCAGCCGATCGAGCGCATCGGCGTCACGCAGGTGCTCATCGGCTGCGACGGGCAGCCCGACCGTTCGGCTGATCTGTGCCCAGTCAGCGGCTTGAGGTGTGGGCTCCTCGATGAACTCGATGTCGAGGTGGCCGACGGGACGCAGCACCTTCACCGCTGTGGCACGATCCCAGCCGCCGTTCGCATCGAGACGCAGCGCCACGCCGGCGGGCAGGGAGCGCCGCACGTGCGCGATCCGCACCGACTGTTCGGCGATGGACGCGGCTGAGCTGCCGTCGCCGCGTGCGTCGGCGGCGTCGCGAGCAGCAACCTTGAGCTTCACTGCCAGGTGACCCGCTGCGGCGGCGTGCGCGGCGCGTTGGGCCGCAGCCTCGGGATCGAGATCTGAGATGAGCGCGTGGGTGGCGATGCGCCGTTGTGTCGGTGCGGACTCGCTCAGCAGCGTCGACAGCGTGACACCCTCGATCGCGGCGTCGAGCTGGGTGAGGGCCGACTCCACGGCGGCGGCGGCGCACGGCTCGCGGGGCGGGTCGCCCTCTGGGTCGTCGGCCCAACGCTCGAGCGCGGCAAGCGCCTCCTCGTAGGTCTCCACGCCGAACCCCGGCAAGGGCGCCGCCTCGCCCCGGCCCACGCACGCGTCGTCGCCCACCCGCACCTCGATGCCACGCCGCACGGTGATGGCGCCATGGGCCGTCAGCAGCGGCCGCACCAGCGGCAGCTCGAATTCCGCCAACGTCGCCTGCACCAGCCAAACGCTATTGCGCTGCCGCCCCAAGTCGGCATGTGCGTTGGCGGCCCACGGTGGACGCGATCGCGCTGTTCGGCCGACCGGCGACAAAGCCATACGCTCATCGACCATCGAGACCGGGAGGCACTCCCCAGTGCCAGATGACGCAGCGCCGAGCCGCACAGCGCCGAGCAGAACACCAAGCACTGCAGCGCCAAGCCACGAGGCCATCGATTGGGCCGAGTTGCGCGTTCGGGCGCACGAGGCGTCGCGCATGGCCTATGCGCCGTACTCGAAGTTCCATGTCGGCGCGGCAGGCCTTGTGGACGACGGGCGGATCGTCAGCGGCTGCAACGTCGAGAACGCCTCCTACGGGCTCACGCTGTGCGCCGAGTGCGCCATGGTGTGCGACCTGCATCGCAGCGGGGGAGGCCGCCTGGTGGCGGTGACCGTCACCGATGCCGACGGCGAGCTGCTTGCGCCGTGCGGCCGGTGCCGGCAGCTGCTGCTCGAAGCGGGCGGACCGGAGTGCGCGGTGAACGAGCACACCACGGTCGCCGAGCTGCTGCCCGGCGCGTTCGAATTCCCGCTGCCGAAGGACTGACTGCTCTCACGACGCGGCGAGGTGCCGGCGGATCGCCGCGGCGCAATCGTCCGGTGCTTCGAGGTGCGCAGCGTGGCCTGCGCCGGCCACGACGACCAATTCGCTGGCGGGCAGCAGGTTGTTCATGTCGTGACCGATCGTGACGAACTTGGTGTCGAGCTCCCCGCACACGATCAGCGTCGGCACGTCGACGTCGGCCAGCCGGTCCCACACGGGCACCATCGAGCCGGTTCCGGCGGCACGCAGCGAGTTCGCCAGACCGGTGGGATCGGACCGCAGGCGTTGATCGATGGACGCCTGCCACGCGTCGGAACTGAGACTCGCCCGCAGCGAGTCCCACATCGGCAGGTGTGTCCACTCGTCGACGAAGCGGGCCAGGCCGTGCTCGTCGATCCGGTCGGCGAGCGCCTCGTCGGCCCGGCGGCGCTCCGCCCGTTGCGAGGCGTCAGCGATTCCGGCGGTTGCGCTGATGAGCGTCAGCGACCTGCAGGTCTGCGGGTGCGCCGAGGCCAGCGCCAGCGCCACCCGGCCGCCCATCGAGTAGCCGACGACGTGGCAGGGCCCGTCGGGAATCCCGGCCGCCAGCCGATCGACTGCGTCTGCCATGGCCTCGACGCTGTAGGGCGCGAGGTCAGCGGGGGAAGGGCTGCGGCCGTGGCCGACGAGATCCACGGCGATGCGTCGCCAGCCGTTCAGCCGCTCGGTCAGCGGTGCCATTGCTGCGGCGCTGCCGGTGAACCCGTGAAGGACGATCACCGGGTCGTGGCTGCCCGTCGTGGTGGCCGCGAGTTGCACGCTGGGGTGCTCGCTCATGCCAGCACGCGGTGCGCCACAGCGTCGCCCGCGATCCCGCAAGCTGCGCAGGGTGGCCAGCGTCGCGGGCCCGGCGTCACGGCGATCTGGTCTCGCCGGCGCCGAGGGCTGCCTCGGTGGCAGCAGCGATGCGCCGGTGCTGGTCGCGGTTGGCGTCGGCGTCGATGTCGATGGTGATGACACGCACGCCCCGGTGCGATCCGGGAGCAGCCAGCAACCCATGCAGCCCCTCACACGAACCGACGCGGTGGTGCTCGAAGCCCATGGCCGCCGAGAGCCCGCCCGCCAGCTCCGCGCTGCTGCGTCCGGGCGGCGTCGTCAGCAGACGGTCGAACGCCACGGGGTCGATGACGCCGTAGGCAGGCAGGAACGAGAAGATGGCGCCGCCGCCGTTGTCGACGACCACCACGGTGAGGTCGAGCCCGTCAGGGCCGCCATGGGTGGCAGGCGCAGTGTCGAACGCTCCCACGAGACCGCCGAGATCGTGGCGGAGCGCCAGATCGCCGATCAGCACCGTCGTGGGGATGCCCGACGCTGCCACGCCGCTCGCCGCAGAGATGACGCCGTCGATGCCGCTCGCACCCCGGTTGGCGTGCACGGCCAGCGGCTCGGCCCGAGCGCGGAGGAACGTGTCGACGTCGCGCACCGGCATCGAGTTCGACACGTACAGCGCGTGACCCCCCGGCAGGCTGCGCCCGAGCTGGCGTGCGACACCGGCTTCCCCCAGGGGCTCAGCGTCGAGCACGCCGTCGATTGCTCTGCACGCGCGTGCATCAGCGTCGGCCCATCGCTGCGCCCACCCGGACTCCGGCGACACCAGCGTGCGGGCCGCGTCGGCCACCGCATCGGGCCCGACGGGCAGGTGCAACGAGACGCTGAAGCTCGCATCGGTCCAGGTGCCGGCCGGATCGACCAGCGCGAATGCCGGGCGGTGCCGCTCGATCCACAGCCGCAGCGGCTTGCAGGTGGGCGCTCCGCCGATGCGCAGCACTGCGTCGGGCGGTTCGGCATCCGCCCATGCCGTACGCAGCAGCAGATCGTGATGGTCGGTCACGACGACACCTGGCATCGTCCGCCGAAGCTGCGAGCAGGGCTCCGCCAGCAGCGGCCATCCAGCAGCCCGGCAGAATTCCGCCACCGCGTCGACCCAGCGATCCCCGTCCCACATGGGCCCGGCCACCACGACGCCTCGCTCGTGCGCCGCCGCCCACTCGCTCAGCACGGCAGCGGCTCCAGCGGTTCGCGAAACGGCATGTTGAGATGGACGGGACCGGGGTTCGAGCCCGTCGCCTGCTGCACTGCTCGCGCCGCGGCCATCGCGAACCAGCGCGACGCCGCCTCAACCGGCAGCTCCGAGGGCACCGGCGTCTCGCAGAACCAGCGAGCGTGGCTGCCGTACAGCCCGTGCTGGTCGATGGTCTGGCCCGCGCCCCAGCCACGCAGCTCCGGCGGGCGATCGGCGGTCAGCACCACCAGCGGCACGCCCGAGTAGTGCGCCTCGACGACCGCGGGCAGGTAGTTGGCCGCCGCGGTGCCCGATGTGCACACCAGCAGCACCGGCCGACGCGAGCCTTTGGCCAGCCCGAGCGCGAAGTACCCGGCCGACCGCTCGTCGATCCGGATCCAGGTGCGCAGTCCCGCGGTGGCGTCCACGGTGAGCGCCAGCGGCATCGAGCGTGAGCCCGGCGACACCACAGCGTCGGTAACCCCCGCAGCCACCAACCCCTCGCACAGGGACCGGCAGGCCAGATAGGCAGCGTCGTCGGCGGAGATCTGCATCGCCCGGCTCAGTCGCCCTCGAGTGCGTACAGCAGCGCTTCGAGCTTGATGTTGGTCTCGGTCAGCTCAGCCTCGGGATCGGCGCCCTCCACGATGCCGCCGCCGGCGAACAGCCGGGTCTGCGACGGACCGGTGAGCGCGCAGCGCAGCGCGACGCGGAACTCGCCCCGGCCGTCCAGCGTCGTCCAGCCGACCGGTGCCGCGTACCAGCCGCGTTCGAAACCCTCGTGGTCCGCGATCCAGTCGCGGGCGACGCGTCGCGGCAGGCCCGCAACCGCGGCCGTGGGGTGCAGTGCGCCCGCGAGATCCAGCGCCGTCGTGCCGGCGGGGACGCGCCCGCTGATCGGCGTGTGCAGGTGCATGATGCGCCGCAGCTCCATGACGCCGGTCGGCGAGGGGGCATCCAGCGCAGCCCCGCACGCACGCAGCGTGTCGCGCACGTCGGTGACCACCATCGCGTGCTCGGTCAGCTCCTTGGGGTCGCGCTGGAGCTCGGCCGCGAGCTCGGCGTCGCGCACCGGATCGCCGACCCGGCGCCCCGAGCCGGCCAGGGCATCGGTCTGCAGCCGCAGCCCGTCGCAGTGCACCAGCTGTTCGGGCGTGGCGCCGAAGAACGTCTGGGACCCGCGCCCGAATGCAAACGTGACACAGGACGGGTAGCGCGACCGCAGGCGGTTGAGCACGCCGATGGGCTCGAGGCCCGACGCGATGTGCACCTCGCGTGCGGTCACGACCTTGTCCAGCCCCCCGTCGGCGATCCTGCCGAGGGCGCGCCGCACCAGCTCGGTGTAGCCGCCGTCGGAGCGGTAGCTGCCGCCCAGCATCGCCAGTGCCGCGGCGTTCAGATCGCTCGCGGGCGAGCCCGCCAGCTCGGGATCGTCCTCGACGCACGCGGCCGGAGCGAGACCGCACACACCGCTGCCGTCCGCGATGCCGCAGGTCGCGCACGCCGATGCGACGCCGGATCGAGCCGCAGCCATGATCGAGCTCACGTCGGCACCGGGCACTGATGTCAGCCAGGTCCCGCCGCCCTTGCGCACCACGAGCACCTCGGGCAGGGTCAGCCGACCGGTGCCGAACGCTTCCCATGCCGAGCCGGCCGGCGACGGCTCGTCGCTGAAGGAGAACCCGCCGACGAGCAGCGGACCCGTCGGATCGCCGCTGTCGCCGTTGACGGTGACATCGAGGTAGCTCATCGCTTCGGCAACCGACGCGAAGCGATCGGTGCCGGCCCCAGCGCTGGCGTCGAAGGCGCTGCCGAGCGCGCAGAACTCCAGGTCGCCGTCGGGGTGCGTCCAGTACGCCCGCTGGTGGGCGTCGGAGGCTGCGAAAACCGCCAGCGGATCCAGCCCACCGGACAGTTCGCGGCATTCCAGCGTCACGGTGCGCCGCGCGCGCAGTCCCCCGGAGGCGCCCGATGTGCTCGGCGCCGCCGTTGCGGCACGGGCAGCGCCGGTTGTCTCATCATCGATGTCGCCCGACAGGATGCGCTCGGTGGCGCGCTCCACCAGCGATTCGCGGAAGTGCTGCGCCACCAGATCGGTGACCAGCGGGATCAGGCGCGCGGCCAAGTCGGCTCGTTCGGTTGCGGGCCGCTCGGCGAAGCGGTCGGCGAACAGCTCGACGGCGTCGGCCGCGACCGCTTCCATGTTCGATGCGTGTCGCAGCGCCAAGCCGACGAGGTCATCCAGCGGCATCTCCGCGGCGAGCAGCTCGGTCGCGGCGCGCAGCATCGTCAGCGCACCCGTGCTGTACAGCGCACCGGCCGCGGTGTCGCCCGATGGCGTCGCCGACGCGCTGCCCGCACTGGCTGGCGAGCTGCGCAGCGGTCGCACCAGGCCGGTGTCGGTCGCCAGCCGCACCAGCTCTGGGTCGAGCCCGGACTGCTGCACGAGTTCGTCGAAGGTCAGGGTGTCACCGCTGCGTGTGCCCAGGGCAACCAGCATCGGCTCGTCAGCGCCGTCGCCGAGCTGCCGGATCTGCGCCAGCGAGAAACCCGCTTCGGACAGGCGCCGGATCTCAGCCAGTCGACGGTCGTGGCTCTCGTCGTAC
This sequence comes from Acidimicrobiia bacterium, assembly GCA_022822525.1. GTDB lineage: Bacteria > Actinomycetota > Acidimicrobiia > Acidimicrobiales > Poriferisodalaceae > Poriferisodalis. Next base: position 6,254 of record JAJEBN010000048.1, read on the forward strand.
AGCGCCATCCGTCCGTGGCGTGCGGGCGGGTGCAGCAAGCCGATCTTCTGGTAGTAGCGCACCGTGTCGACGCTTACCGAGTGCGCCGCTGCCAGCTCGAAGACTCGCACCGCCACATCGTATGCAGATCGTGGGAGCAATTACTCCTAGAGCTGTCGCTCCCATCGTGACGGGCGTGCGACGCCTCCTCGAAACGCAGGTGGCTAGGGTGACCCGATGGCTGAGCGGGATCGCCTGAGTGCCGACGACTGGGTCGCAGCAGCCCTCGAAGTGCTGGTCACCGAGGGCATCGGCGCCGTCAAGGTCCTGCCGCTCGCCAAGCGGCTCGGCGTCACTCGGGGCAGCTTCTACTGGCACTTCGAGAACCATGAAGCCCTGCTCAATCGCCTGCTCGAGGTGTGGGAGGAAACCAACTCGGGTTCGATCATCCGGGCCGCCACGCTCGAGGGCAGCATCATCGACCGGTATGTCGCCCTGATGCGCTGCTGGCTGGGGATGGAACGCTTCGATCCGCGTCTCGAAGTGGCCGTGCGCAATTGGGGCCGCAGCAAACCCGAGCTGTGGCAGAAGCTGCATGCGACCGATGAGCGGCGTGTGGATGCCTGCGTGGAGATGCTCGCGTCCGAGGTGAGCGATCCCGCCATGAGGCTGCACCGTGCCCGCACCATCTACTTCCTGCAGATGGGCTGGTACGAGCTCGAGGTGGATGTACCGATGGATGCCCGCATCGAGGCGTTGACGTACTACTTCGAGATCTATGTCGGCCGTGCGCCGAGCGACGACGAGCGGGCAGCCATCGGGGCCGGGTTGCGCGTCTGACATTCTGTTCTTGCGCGTCTGGCATTTTGTTCATATTGACGTGCTCCATACAGATCCGTACGGTTCGTCTCAGTGACGCGTCGAGGCCGTAAACGTCGGGAAGCTGCGGCAGCGCCGATGCCGCCTCAACCTCAGGCACGCAACACGTTCCAGCCGATCGAGCTCATCAGTGCCGACGAGGTGGAGCGCATCCACGAGTCATCGCTGCGGGTGCTGTCCGACATCGGCATGAACTTCCTGCTGCCAGAGGCGGTTGAGATCCTGTGCGCGGCAGGGGCGACGTCCGACGACGGTGTGCGGGTGCGATTCGGGCCCGACCTGGTCACCGAGCAGGTCGCCTTGGCGCCGTCGCAGTTCACGCTGCATGCGCGCGACCCGGCCAACAGCGTGATCTTCGGCCATGACTGGGTCGTGTTCGGCATGGTCGGCAGCCCGCCCAACGTCTCGGATCTCGACCGTGGCCGGGTCACCGGCAACTACGTGGATTACTGCAACATGCTGCGCCTGCAGGAATCGCTTGACGCAGCGGACACCTGCACCGGCCATTCGGTCGAGCCGATCGATCTCGAGGTGCGCACCCGTCACCTCGACGCCGTGTCGGCCATGTACACCCTGTCCACCAAGCCCGGGTTCTGCTACTCGCTGGGACGCGAACGGGTCAGCGATGCCATCGAGATCGCGCGCATCGCCCGCGGCATCGACCATGAGACGTTGCTGCGCGAGCCGTCCATCCACACCGTGGTGAATGCGAACTCGCCGCTCGTGTACGACAAGCCGATGCTGGAGGGCGCCATCGAGCTCGCCCGCCACGGCCAGCCGGTGGTGTACACGCCGTTCACCCTGGCGGGGGCGATGGCGCCGGTCACGATCGCGGGCGCGCTCACCTTGCAGAACGCCGAGGCGCTTGCGGGCATCACGCTGGCGCAGCTCGTGAACCCCGGCGTGCCGGTCGTGTACGGCAGCTTCACCTCCAATGTCGACATGCGATCGGGTGCGCCGGCCTTCGGCACGCCCGAGTATGTGAAGGCCACCATCATCAGCGGCCAGCTGGCGCGCCGCTACGGCTTGCCCTTGCGGGCCTCGAACGCGAACGCTTCCAACGCTCCCGATGCCCAGGCCACCTATGAGTCGCAGATGTCGCTGTGGGCGTGCATCGTCGGCGGCATCAACTACGTGCTGCACGGTCTCGGCTGGATCGAGGGCGGGCTGTGCGCTTCGTACGAGAAGGTGATCATCGATGCCGAGATGATCCAGATGATCCGGGCGATGCTGCAGCCCGCCGTCATCGACGAGGCTTCGCTTGCCGTCGATGCGATCGCCGAAGTCGGCCCGGCGAACCACTTCTTCGGTGCCGCCCACACGCTCGAGCGCTACAACACCGCCTTTTACGAGCCGATGCTGTCGGACTGGCGCAACTTCGAGACGTGGCAGGAGGACGGCGCGCTCGATGCCACCCAGCGGGCGAACCGCATCTGGAAGCAGCTGCTGGCCGACTACGAAGAGCCGCCGATGGACGACGCCATCCGCGCCGAGCTCACCGATTTCGTCGAGCGCCGCCGATCAGAAGGCGGCGTCGAACCTCTTTAGATGGCGCCACCGCAGCGGTGGCGCTCTAGTTGATCTGCTTCTCCATGCCTTCCCAGTACGGGGCGCGGAGCTTGAACTTCTGCAGCTTGCCGGTGGCCGTGCGGGCCAGCTCCTCGCGGAACTCGACGCTGGTGGGGCACTTGAAGTGCGCCATCCGGTCGCGGCAGTAGTCGATGAGGTCACGCTCGGACACCGCATCGGCCGCAGCGTCGACGACCACGAGGGCCTTGATGGTCTCGCCCCACTTCTCATGGGGCACGCCGATCACGGCCACCTCGGTCACCGCGGCATGGCTGAACAGCACGTCCTCCACCTCGATGGACGACACGTTTTCGCCGCCGGAGATGATGACGTCCTTCTTGCGGTCCGAGATGGTGACGTGGTGCTCGTCGTCCATGGTGCCGCCGTCGCCGGTGTGGAACCAGCCGTCAACGATGGCCTCTGCGGTTGCCTCGGGCTGCTCCCAGTAGCCCTCGAGCACGACGTTCGCCCGGGCCAGGATCTCGCCTTGGCTGTCGACGTCGATCTTCACACCGATGGCCGGTGCGCCGGCCCGGCTCAGCTTGCGAGCCTTCTCGTCGGGCTCGAAGTCGTCCCATTCGGGCCGGCAGCGGTTCATGGTCAGCAGCGGCGCCGTCTCGGTGAGGCCGTAGATCTGGATGAACTCCCAGCCCAGCTCGGTCTCCATGCGGGCGATGGTGCGCGTGGGCGGCGGGGCGCCCGCCACCACCATCCGCACGCGGCCGCTGCCGGGGATGGGTCCGTCCCAGTCGGCGGCTGCGTCCAGCACGGCGGCCACCACAGCGGGAGCGCCGCACATCAGCGTCACGCCGTGCTGATCGATGCGCTTCAGGATCTCGGGGCCGCGCACCTCGCGCTGCACCACGTGCTTGCCGCCCATGCCGGTCACCGCGTAGGGCATGCCCCAGCCGTTGCAGTGGAACATCGGCAGCGTGTGCAGGTACACGTCACGGTCGTTCACGCCCGAGTGCCAGCCGAACGTGGTGGCGTTCACCCACAGCGCCCGGTGGGTCTGCTGCACGCCCTTGGGGCGGGCGGTGGTGCCCGAGGTGTAGTTGATGGTGGCGGTGACGTCCTCGTCCGGCGTCCACGGGGCCGGCTCGACGCCTGGCGCGTACATCTGGTCGTCGGCGTCGGTGCCCATCACCACGAAATGCTCGACGTCGATGTCCTTGCAGGTGTCCTCCATGGAGGGGTCCACCAGCAGCATCGTGGCGCCGCAGTGATCGATGATGTAGCTGATCTCGTCGTGGCTGAGCCGGAAGTTGATCGGCACGAAGATGCGGCCGTAGCCCGACACGCCGTAGAACGACGTCATCAGCCGGCCGGCATTCTGCGACACCATCGCGACCCGCTCGCCGTGGTTGATGCCGAGCTGGTCCAGCTTGGCTGCCTGAGCCCGGACGAGGTCGCCGAAGCGGGCGTAGGTGATCTCGCCGAGCCCGCCGCCGGGCGCTTCGGGTTCGTCGGCCAGCGCAACCCGGTCCGGGTACACGTTCTCGGCCCGGTACAAGAAGTCGGAAACAGTAAACGGAACCTTCATGGCGTCCCCTCAGGGTCATGGGTTGTCGTACGCGGCGGTCGCCTCGGTGTGCGGTGCCCCGCCGGAGGTGTCTCCCGGCGGATCGGCCGCGCCAACTCTAGAGCGGGCTGCAGCGGCAGTGCCCTGAGAGGCTGAGCCGCCTCCTAGGGTCGCGGTCATGGAGGGATCAGCGGGAGCGCCGCCCGCCGCCGGTCAGGTCGATGTCCATCTGATCGACGGCACTTACGAGTTGTTCCGCCACTTCTTCGCGGTGCCCAGCCGCAAGGCGCCGGACGGCAGCGAGGTGGGAGCGCTGCGGGGTGTGCTCGGCAACATCGTGATGCTGCTCGAAGGCGGTGCGACCCACGTTGCCGTCGCGACCGACCACGTCGTGGAGTCGTTCCGCAACGATCTGTGGCCCGGGTACAAGGACGGCTCGGGCATCGACCCTGACCTGCTGTCGCAGTTCCACCCGACCGAGGAGGCGCTGGAGCTGCTGGGCGTGGCCGTGTGGCCGATGGTCGAATTCGAAGCCGACGACGCCATGGCGGCAGGCGCCGTGATGGCAGCCGATGACGACCGCGTCCGGCAGGTGGTGATCTGCACGCCCGACAAGGACCTGGGCCAGTGCGTGGGCGGCAAGGTCGTCCAGTGGGATCGCCGGGCCGACGAGATCATCGACGTGGCCGGCGTCGAGGCGAAGTTCGGCGTCAGCCCCGAGTCGATTCCCGACTACTTGGGCTTGGTGGGCGACAGTGCCGATGGGTTTCCGGGGCTGAAGGGCTGGGGTGCCAAGTCGACCTCGGTGATGCTGTCGCACTACGGCCACATCGAGAACATCCCCGACTCGCACGATGACTGGGAGCCGAAGGTGCGCGGCGCAGCCGGTCTTGCCGCCACTCTCGCCGGCGAGCGTGAGCTTGCCCTGCTGTTCCGCCGCATTGCCACGGTGCGCACCGATGCGCCGGTGTCAGACAGCGTCGACGAGTTGGCGTGGCGCGGCCCGCGTCGAGGTTTCGAAGAACTCTGCGAACGGATCGGCGCCGAGAACCTGCTCGACCGGGTGATGAACCTCGCGGCCTACCGGACGGACATCTAGAGCAAGCGAGGCAGGGCTCAGGCGGGCTGATTCAGCTCGATCATGTTGCCGGCCGGGTCGAAGAAGAACGTCTGGCGGGCGGTCGTGCCCGGCAGCGCCACCGGGTCCTTGACCCTCACGCCGGCGTCGCGCAGCTCGGCCACCGTGGCATCGATGTCGTTGACCTTGAAGGCCCAGTGCTGTCCCTTGGGCGGCACCCAGTCGGCCACTTCGATGAGATGCACCTCGCCCCCGCCGGGCGTCTGCAGCCATCGCCCGTTGAACCCGAAATCGGGCCGGTCGAGCTGCTTCATGCCCAGGACGTCGGTATAGAACGGCGCCGCAGCATCCACATCGGCGCAGTTGATCGATACGTGATGCACAGGCCCCAGTTCCATGGGTGCAGCTTAGAGGCTGAGCCGGAGGCGAATCCCGGGCCTGGGTACCGGACGGCCTGCTCTCGTAGGCTCTGCTGAATGTCTGAGCCGACTATGGACGAACGCTTGGAAGAGCTGGCCCGGCGCCGGGACGAGGCGCTGAACGCCGGCCCGGAGCGGGCCGTCCAGCGACAGCACGACAAGGGCAAGATGCTCGCCCGCGAGCGCATCGAGTACCTCTTCGACGACGGCACCTTCCACGAGCTCGACATGCTGGCCCGCCACCGGGCCCACGACGTCGGCCTCGACGAGCGCCCCTACACCGACGGGATCATCACCGGCTGGGGCAACATCGACGGCCGCAAGGTGTTCGTCGCCAGCCAGGACTTCACCGTGTTCGGCGGCGCCCTCGGCGAGGTGTTCGCCGAGAAGACCCACAAAGTCATGGACCTCGCCGAGTCGGTCGGCGCGCCGATCATCGGCCTCAACGACGGCGCCGGCGCCCGCATCCAGGAAGGCGTCGTGTCGCTGGCGGGCTACGGCGGCATCTTCCGCCGCAACGTGCTGGCCTCGGGCGTCATCCCGCAGATCAGCGTGATCATGGGACCCTGCGCCGGCGGCGCTGTCTACTCGCCCGCCATGACCGATTTCATCTTCATGGTGCGAGACACCAGCCACATGTTCATCACCGGGCCCGACGTGGTGAAGACGGTCACCGGCGAGGACGTGACGCTCGAAGAGCTCGGCGGCGCCGGATCGCACAGCACCAAGTCGGGAGTGGCCACCTTCGTCGCCGCCGACGAGAAGGCCGTGCTCGACGACGTGCGCTACCTGCTGTCGTTCCTGCCGTCCAACAACCTCGACGCGCCGCCCGATGTCGAGCCCACCGACGAACCCGACCGCTGGTGCGCCTCGCTGCGCGACCTCATGCCGCAGAGCCCCAATGTGCCCTACGACATCAAGCAGGTGATCGCCGAGGTTGTCGACGACGGCGAGTTCTTCGAGTATCACGCCGCGTGGGCCGGCTCGATCGTGTGCGGTTTCGCCCGTCTCGGCGGCCGCTCGGTGGGCGTGGTCGGCAACCAGCCGATGGTGATGGCCGGCGTGCTCGACATCGAGTCGTCAGAGAAAGCCGCCCGTTTCGTGCGCTTCTGCGACGCCTTCAACATCCCGCTGCTGACGTTCGTCGACGTGCCCGGCTTCCTGCCCGGCGTCGACCAGGAGCACGGCGGCATCATCCGCCACGGCGCCAAGCTGCTCTACGCCTACTGCGAGGCGACCGTGCCCCGGGTGCAGGTCATCACCCGCAAGGCCTACGGCGGGGCCTACGTCGTCATGGACTCCAAGTCGGTGGGCTGTGATGTCAGCTTCGCGTGGCCCACAGCCGAGCTGGCCGTGATGGGCCCGCAGGGCGCCGTCGAGATCCTGTACCGGCGCGAGCTGCAGCAGGCGGCCGATCCCGAGGCCCGCAAGGCGGCGCTGGTCGACGAGTACAGCCGCAAGTACGCGAACCCCTACATCGCGGCCGAGCGGGGCATCGTGGACGCGGTGATCGATCCCGCCGAGACCCGCCAGAAGGTGATCGCCGCTTTCGAGCTGATCGGCGCCAAGCGAGAAGAGCTGCCCCGCCGCAAGCACGGCAACGTGCCGCTGTAGGAGGCTGAGCCGAATGGCGAAGCCGTGGCCCGAGCGGCCCGTGAGCCCAATCGCATGAGACACGGGGAACAAGAGCGGAAAATGATGGCGGTACGACACGAAGGCACGTGCGGGCGACCGGTGACAGCGCCTGTGATCGATGCTTCGCGGATGGCCATCTCCCCCGCAGCGACAGCGGAAGAGGCTGCCGCCATCGTCACGGCGCTCGAGCTGCTGTGGCCCCAGCCAGTCCCAGTCGCCCCCCATGCGGCGACGTCCAGCAAGTGGCGTTTCAGCGGCCGTCCCTGGCACGCTCCCACGTCCTGGCCCGCCGTCCGCTACCGCTAGCCGTGCCAGCAGCCTCGAATCCCGCTGCGGCCATGCCGCTCGACGGCCTGAGAGTCGTGGACCTGTCATCGGTGTTCGCGGGGCCGCACTGCGCCCGCTACCTGGCCGATTTCGGTGCCGACGTCATCAAGGTGGAGCGCCCCGGCGGCGACACCGTCCGCAACATGGGCTGGCGTGACCCCCAAGGCGAGACCTTGTGGTGGCGGCTCGTCAACCGCAACAAGCGCTGCGTCACGCTCGACCTCAAGGCCGCCGCCGACCTGGCCGTGCTGCGACGGCTGCTGGCGGTCGCCGATGTGCTGGTGGAGAACTTCCGGCCGGGCAAGCTCGAAGCGCTCGGCCTGGTGCCCGACGAGCTGATCGCGGCCAACCCGAAGCTCGTGATCGTGCGGCTGACCGGCTTCGGCCAGGACGGCCCGTACCGCGACCGGCCGGGCTTCGCCACGCTCGCCGAAGCCATGAGCGGCTTCGCCTCGATGAACGGCGAGGCCGATGGCGCCCCGCTGCTGCCGCCGGTGGCGCTCACCGACGAGATCGCCGGCCTGGCCGGAGCGTTCGCGGCGATGGTGGCCTTGCGCAGCGGCGTCGGCCAGGTGGTGGATGTCAACCTGCTCGAGTCGATGTCCCAGGCGATGGGCCCGCTGATGACCGCCTGGCACACCGAGGGCTACTTGCAGCCCCGCCTCGGATCGGGCATCCCCTACAGCGTCCCCCGCGGCACCTACCAGGCGTCCGACGGCGGCTGGCTGGCCGTCAGCAGTTCCACCGACTCGGTTGCTGCCAGGGTCATGGAGATGATCGGCATCGGCGACGACGAGCGATTCACCACCTTCGAAGGCCGCATGGCCCACCGCGCCGAATTGGACGAGGCCATGGCCGACTGGGTGTCCCAGCGCACGCTCGCCGAAGCAGTCGAGGCATTCGACAACGCCCAGGCGGCCGCGGCGCCCGTCCTCGACATGAGCCAGCTCGCCGACGACCCGCACGCCCGATCCCGGGAAGTGTTCGTGGAAGTCGACGGGCTCATGCAGCAGAACGTGATCGCCCGCCTGAGCGCTACGCCCGGCCAAGTCCGCTGGATCGGCCGCAACGAAGGCGCCGACAACGACTGCCTCGCCGACATCGCCGACGCCGACGACCCCTGGCCCGCTCCCTGAACCGTCAGTCTCCGGACGAGATCGGCTCCACGCCCTTCAGCTTCAGCAGCACCCAGCGCCCGGCTTTCATCAGCGGGTAGGTGAAGCGCGAGATCAACGGCGAGCTGAACGCCAGCCGGTTGAACTTGCTGAATGCGCCGCGGTCCGCCGCCAGCAGCGCCAGCACGTGCAGCGCCTCGTGGCCGACGTAGTGCCGGTCGCCGATCTTCACGACCATCCCGTCGTTCAGGTCGTGCGGCAGCCGCCGTACTTCCTCCACGATGGGCCCGCCCTGGCGCGCATCGACCAGCACGAACTCGCCGACCGATTCCCGCAGCCGCAGGTACTGGGCGTAGTTGTTGCACATCAGGCACTCGCCGTCGTACACCAGCCAGACCCGGTCAACCTGCCGAGGCTGCTGTGACTGCTGCCGCCGCTTCATAAGGCGGAACGGTATGCCCACCAGCGGCAGCGACTGCACGGTCCCCGACAGCGAGAACCGGTCTGGAGCAAGCGGGGACAGCAGCAGGAACAGGCCCAGCATCACGATGTTGAGCGAGAACGAGATGTTCATCAGCCAGTCGCTCGTGATGTGGAACACCATCAGCACTGCACCGAACAGCCGGTGCAGGTGGGGCCGGAACACCACCAGCAGCGCGAAGACCTCGATGTAGAGCGTCAGCCACCACATCGACTGCGCCAGCCAGTTGTGCTGCGCCACGAACGGCAGCAGCACCGGGATGTTGTCTGCTTCGAGCAGTGCCCGATCCAGCAAGATCCTCGACATCGCGTCAGGCGAGAACACCTCGAGGCGGCTGTGCCAGAGCTTCCAGAAGCCCGACAGCGTGTACGACAGCAGGATCAGGCCCTGCGCAAACCACAAGACCGTGAGGCACGACAGCACGTTCTTGCGGGCCATGCGGCGGCCGTCGTCGCGCCGCGGCAGGAACAGCAGCGCAAAGCCGACGAACAGCATCACGTGCGAGCCGTGATTGATGGCGCCGTAGGAGTTGGCCAGCGACACGTGCAACAGCAGGTAGCCGAAGCTGCCGAGGCGCCACAGCAAGAACCTCGGGAACCCAGCGGCTGCGATGGCAAACAACAGTCCGACCACCGTGATGACTCGGTCGTGTGCGAACCACCCCAATCCGGTGAGCCACTGCACGGCGTCGATCGGCCATAGCGGCGCGGTGGGCGGGCGCCCCGTATAGGCCCGGGCGAACTGCAGTCCCGAGGTGCCGATGTTGAAGGCAAGAAACAGGTAGTAGAAGCGGCTGAGCATGACCACATCGGCCGCCGCTCGGGTCAGCTCAGCCGGCGAGCGGCGCTCGGCCTCGCCGGCCTGCAGGACCGACCTGCGGATCCAGCGCATCGACCGCTTGACGTGCACTGCCGCCTACTCCGCGTCCGCCGACGGACCGATGCGGCCGGTCTGGGTATTCCACCGGCCGATGACGTCGACCGGCCGGTAGAAGTCGGTCCTCAGCGCCGTGCCGTCCGCGAGGTCGTCGACGCCGTCCCGCACATCACGCAGGTCGATCTTGGCTTCGACGATGCTGAAATCGATGCTCCGATCGCCGAGCGCTTGCCGCACGATCGGAACCAGCACATCTTCGACCGTGCGGTCGCAGGGATCGCCCCGGCGGCACGCCCAGGCGGTGGTGCTCAGCACCTTCCAGTCCCGGATGTCGGTGCTCGGGATCAGGTAGAAGTCGCCGTCGACTGGCTCGCCGTCGATCGCATCGATGGCCAGGCCGAACTCAGTCGTCTCCCAGTCGGGGACGTTCGCAAAGAGCTTCCACTTGAAGAAGGGGAAGACCTCGGTGTGGTCGTCTTCGAGCACCCCGTTGAGCGGGATCATGACGATGTAGAGAACGAAGAACGCCGGAACCAGCAGCCTGGCAAGCCGGAATCGGTTCTTCAGCAAAGAACTCGCACCCCTGGACCTCGCAACCCAACGACCCAGCGGCCCGGCAACCCAGTCAGGCCGAATTGGCGCGTGACTGCTCGGCCAAGCCGGCGATGTCGGCCATGATCGCGGACAGCTCGAAGTCCTTCGGCGTGTAGACCGCGGCCACGCCCGCGTCGCGCAGTGCCTCATGGTCCGCAGGCGGGATGATGCCGCCGACGACGACCGGAGCGCTCACGCCTTCGGCGTCGAGGCACGCCAGCACCTCGGGCACCAGCTCGAGATGCGACCCCGACAGGATCGACAGGCCCACCACGTCCACGTCCTCGTCGCGTGCCGTCGCGGCGATGTGGCTCGGGGTCAGCCGTATGCCCTGGTACACCACCTCCATGCCGGCATCGCGGGCTGCCACGGCCACCTGCTCCGCGCCGTTGGAGTGACCGTCGAGACCGGGCTTCGCGACCAGCACCCTGGGCGGCCCGCCGGCCATCGCCGCGCACTTCTGTGCGACAGAGGCCAGACCCGGTCCCCGTGATGCCGTGCTCGCAGCACCTGCGCCGCCCAGCCCGGTGGGTGCGCGGAACTCGCCGAACACCTCGCGCAGTGCTTGGGCCCACTCGCCGGTGGTCACACCCGCATGGGCGGCCTCGATGCTCGGGCCCATGATGTTGACGTCGCCGGTTGCGGCCACCCGCAGGTCGTCCAGCGCGGCGACGACCCGGTTCGAGTCCCGGGTGCTGCGCCAGCGCTCGAGGTCGGCCACCAGCTCGGCTTCGGTCTCGGGATCCACCCGCAGGATCGACTCGTCGCCCTCCAGCGGGGACGGCGCGGTCTCGGTGAACTCGTTCACGCCCACCACGGTCAGCTCGCTGGCTTCGATCTGGCGCACCCGTTCGGTGTGACTCGCCACCAGGCGCCGCTTCAGCTCGTCGATCGCGGCGAAGGCGCCGCCCATCTCGATGACGTCGTCCAGCTCTGCCTGGGCCGACTCTGCCAACTCGGCGGTCCGGCCCTCGACCACCACCGAGCCGTCGAAGATGTCGCCGTACTCCAGCAGGTCGGTCTCATGGGCGAGCACCTGCTGGATCCGCAGCGACCACTGCTGGTCCCACGGCCGCGGCAACCCCAGCGCCTCGTTCCAAGCCGGCAGCTGCAGCGACCGGGTCCGCGCCCGCTGTGACAGCGTCACGCCGAGGGCTTCGAGCGTGATGCGGGCCACGTTGTTCTCGGGCTGCGCCTCGGTGAGCCCGAGCGAGTTCACCTGCACGCCGTAGCGGAAGCGCCGCAGCTTGGGGTCGGCCACGCCATAGCGCTCGGCGCAGATCCGGTCCCACATCTGGGTGAAGGCCCGCACCTTGCAGACCTCCTCGACGAACCGGATGCCCCCGTTCACGAAGAACGAGATGCTGCCCACCGTGGCGTCGAAGCGCTCGGGGGGCACCTTGCCGCTGTCGCGCACCGCATCGAGCACGTCGATCGCGGTGGCCAGCGCGTAGGCGATCTCCTGGGTGGGCGTGGCGCCCGCTTCCTGCAGGTGGTAGCTGCACACGTTGATCGGGTTCCACTGCGGCACCTGGGCCGAGCAGTAGGCCACCACGTCGACGGTGAGGCGGCGGCTGGCCTCGGGCGGGAAGATGTACGTGCCCCGGCTGAGGTACTCCTTGACGATGTCGTTCTGGGTCGTGCCTCGCAGGGCCACCGGCGCCACCCCGGCGTTCTGTGCGTTGGCGATGTACAGGCTCAGCAGCCACGGCGCGGTGGCGTTGATGGTCATCGAGGTGTTCATGGCCTCGGGCGGGATGCCGTCCATGAGCTGGGCCATGTGGCCCAGGTGCACCACCGGCACGCCGACCTTGCCGACCTCGCCGCGCGCCATCGGATGACCGGGGTCGTAGCCGGTCTGGGTCGGCAGATCGAACGCCACCGACAGTCCCGTCTGGCCCTTGGCCAGCATCGACCGGTAGAGCTCGTTGGACGCCCGGGCCGTGGAATGCCCCGAGTACGTGCGCATCAGCCACGGCCGCGAGCGCCGTGGCGCATCAGACTCAGCCACGGCCGCGAGCGCCGTGGCGCATCAGACTCAGCCATGGCCGCGAGCGCCGCGGCGCATCAGATGCAGTCACGGGCGTTAGCCCTCGAGCATGCGGAAGACCATCGGTCGCAGCCAGATTTCCGGCAGCGGTCGGGTGATGGCCTCGGCCAGCAGTTCGAGGTACGCGGCCCGTTCGACCTCCACGGCACCCAGCCCGGCCAGGTGGGGGGTCGTCCACTGCACATCCAGCAGCGCGCCGCCGGTCACCTTGAGTGCGTCCACCAGCGCCACCAGCGCCACCTTGGAGGCGTCGCTCTCGGTGTGGAACATCGACTCGCCGGCGAAGAAGGCGCCCACCGCCACCCCGTAGAGACCGCCCACCAGCTCGTCGTCGAGCCAGGCCTCCACGCTGTGGGCCCAGCCATGCTCGTGCAAGGCCAGGTAGGCGCTGTGCATGTCGTCGCTGATCCAGCCATGGGGCCGGGCGGGATCGGCGCATGACTCCAGCACACGCTCGAAGGAGGTGTCGATGCGGATGTCGAAGCGCCGGCATGCCCGACGCAGTGAGCGGCTGACACGCAGGTAGCTGAGCGGCAGGATGCCGCGGGGGTCCGGCGACCACCAGCCGACGGTGTCGCCCAGCGGCATCGGGAACAGCCCGGCCCGGTAGGCGCCGAGCAGCGTGCCGGGCTCTAGGTCGGCACCTGCGCCCACCAGTCCGTTCTCGTCCGCCGTCGATGCCGGCGGGAATGACCATCCCGACGCAGGTGGTTCCGTCGGGCCGTCTTCTGACTGGCGCTGCATCGTTGCGAGCCTACGCCTGTTGCCGTCGGGCCGTCGGATGTGCGCGGCGGCGCAACTCAGCCACGCGCATCGCCGTATGCGTCGATTTGCGCCAGGGATGCCTCAGTGACCGTCACGTGTTTGACGACGACCTCGGTGGCGGGCACGTCACCCGCTTCGGTGTCGACGCCGTCGATCTCCATGACCGTGTCCATGCCTTCGATGACGTGGCCGAGCGGCGAGTACAGCGGCGGCAGGCCGGCACCGTCGGGGCCGGTGATCACGAAGAACTGCGAGCCGTTGGTCGCGGGATTGCCCCGGTTGGCCATGGCGACCGAGCCGATCCGGTACCAGTCTTCTGGCGGGAAGGCACCGGTGAACTGGTAGCCGGGTCCGCCCCTGCCGAAGTCGAGCTGCACATCGCCGCCCTGGATCACGAAGTCGGAGATGACCCGGTGGAACAGCGTGCCGTCGAAGGCTCCCCAGCGGGCGAGCACCACGAAGTTGTTGACGCTGTCGAGGTCGAGCGTGGGGTCGAGCACCATCGTGAAGTTGCCCATGTCCGTCTCGAATTCGGCCGCGTACAGCGTTTCGGCGTCGATGCAGATGAGCGGTGGGGCATCGAACTGATTGCGGGGTCCCGAGCTGCCGTCGACGGCCGGGCAGTCGGGCACATCCGCCTCGGTCGCCTCCGGCACGGCCTCGGTGGTGTCGGCGCCGGCGTCGCTCGTCTCGGCGGGATCCGGCGCGGCTGCGGTGTCGCTCGGCTCGTCGGTCTCGAACACGGTGACGGGGGGCGCGTCGGTCGCCACGGGCGCGTCGTCGCTGCTCTCGTCGCCGTCGCCGCTGAACGTGCTCCACAGCCACAGTGCGATGAGCACTGCAGCCACGACGAGCACCACCCGGAACACCTTGCGCCCGGTGGTGGAGCGCTTCTTGGCGCGTTCGGCCTCGGCGATCGCACGCATCCGGTTCTCGCGCTGGCGTTGTCTCTTCTCGCTGCCCATGAGCGGCGTTCTCCGTGTAGCTGAGGGGACTGGCGAACCCTGCCGGCGGTCACACTACCGAGGCCCACTCCCCGGCTCGGTCGGGTGCAGCGCGGGCGCATACCGGCGGGCTGCGCCGGCATGGCCGGAAAATCCCGACCGAGGCGCTGAGGCGTCCCGGTACCATCGCCCGACGTGCCTCTGGTCGTGCAGAAGTTCGGCGGAACGTCGGTCGCCAGTGCGGCGCGCATGCGCGAGGTGGCCGACCACGTCAAGCATTGCCGCAGCCGCGGCGATGAGATCGTTCTTGTGGTCAGCGCGATGGGCTCGGAGACCGACGAGCTCATCGGCCTCGCGAATCAGATCAGCGACGAGCCGTCCGGCCGCGAGATGGACATGCTCATCACCGCGGGCGAGCGCAAGGCGATCGCATTGATGTGCATGGCGTTGCACGACGTCGGCGTCCCGGCCGACTCGTTCACCGGCAGCCAGGCAGGGTTCCTGACCGACACCAACCACCGCAACGCCAAGATTCTCTCGGTCACCCCCAAGCGCGTGATGTCGTCGCTCGAGGCCGGTCGTGTCGCCGTGGTGGCCGGCGCGCAGGGTGTGTCCACCGACAACGACGTGACCTTTCTGGGCCGTGGCGGTTCGGACACGACCGCGGTGGCCTTGGCGCACGGTCTCGGCGCTGACGCTTGCGAGCTCTACACCGATGTGTCGGGGGTGTTCACGACCGATCCCCGGGTATGCACCCGCGCCCGCAAGCTGGCGCGGATCGGTTTTGACGAGCTGCTCGAGATGACCGCCATGGGCTGCCCCAAGCCGGCCGCCCGCTCGGTCGAGGTTGCCCGCACGTACGGCGTTCCCCTGCACGTGCGCTCGGCATTCACATGGGAACCAGGAACGTGGGTCGTCGACCCGGAGACAGGCATGGACGCGAGAGAGATGGAGCAGCCGATCGTGACCGGCATCGTGCCGGACGCGTCGCAGGCCAAGGTGACGCTGGTCGGCGTGCGCGATGAGCCCGGGATCGCCGCCAAGGTGTTCCGGACGCTGGCCGATGCAGCGGTGGTCGTGGACATGATCGTGCAGAACGTGGGCGATCACGACCGCACCGACATCTCGTTCACCGTGCCCGCCGAGAGTGCGGATCAGGTGCGGGCCATCTGCGAGTCCATGGTGAACACGGTGGGCTTCTCGTCGGCCAACACCGATGTCGATATTGCGAGGGTGTCGCTGGTCGGCGCCGGCATGGCCAGCCATCCCGGGGTGGCGGCCACGATGTTCGAGACGTTGGCGTCCCAGAACATCAACATCGAGATGATCTCCACCTCGCCGATCCGCATCTCCTGCGTCGTTGCCGAAGCAGACGTAGACCGAGCCACCGTCGCCCTGCACACAGCCTTCGGCCTCGACTGAGAGCACCGGGCAAAAACCACAGAAGCCCGCAAAGGGCAGCTAGATAGCCTCAACCCCATGCGAGTAGGAATCGTAGGAGCCACCGGCCAAGTAGGCGGCGTGATGCGAGCCATTCTGGCCGAGCGCAGCTTCCCCATCGACGAGCTGCGCTTGTTCGCATCGGCCCGCTCAGCCGGCAGCAAGCTCGGGTATAACGGATCCGAATTCACCGTCGAGGATGCCGCCGAAGCCGACTTCAGCGGTCTCGACATCGCCCTCTTCTCCGCAGGCAAGACCACCTCGCGAGCCATCTCCGAGCGTGTCGCCTCGCAGGGTCCCACGGTCATCGACAACTCCTCGGCGTGGCGCATGGATCCCGATGTCCCGCTCGTGGTGCCCGAGGTGAATGCCAAAGAGGTGTTCAATGCCCCGAAGGGGATCATCGCCAATCCCAACTGCACGACGATGGCAGCGATGCCGGTGCTGGCACCGCTGCACGCCGAGGCTGTCTTGACTTCGATGGTGGCGGCCACCTACCAGGCGGTGTCCGGTGCCGGCCTGGCCGGCGTGGACGAGCTGGATCAGGCGTTGGCGGCCACGAGTCCCGGTGCTGCGGCGCTGACGTACGACGGCGATGCTGCCACCCACCCGACGCCGGACAAGTTCCCGGGCCCGATCGCGCACAACGTGCTGGCGCAGGCCGGCAGCTTCCTCGACGATGGCACCGGCGAGACTGACGAGGAGCAGAAGCTTCGCAACGAGAGTCGCAAGATTCTCGGCATTCCCGAATTGGAGGTCTCGGGCACCTGCGTGCGCGTGCCGGTGTTCACGGGGCACTCGCTGGCGCTGAACCTGCGTTTCGAGCGGCCGATCTCGCCCGAGCGGGCGACCGAGCTGCTGGCCGATGCGCCGGGCGTCGAGCTGGCGGATGTGCCGACGCCGCTGCAGGCGGCGGGCCGCGACCCGTCCTATGTGGGCCGCATCCGCCGCGACCCCACTGTCCCCCACGGCCTGGCGCTGTTCGTGGTCGGCGACAACCTCCGCAAGGGCGCCGCGCTCAACGCGGTCCAGATCGCCGAGGTTCTCTCGGCGACCTGAGACACAGTGCCGAGGTTCTGTGGGCCGGCTAGCCGCGGCGCACCACCACCTCGGCACCTGGCACCTCGGGTTCGTCGTCGACGATCTCGGCTGGGAAACCGGGCGCGGTGATCGTGCGGCCGGTGGCGTCCTCGAGTCGCCGGATGATGTTGGGCGACCATTCCCGCTCGCCGTAGCGGGCGGCGCCGTCGGCGAACACGTCGACCAGCACCGGCGACAGCTCGAGCGGGATGCCGTGCTCGGAGGCGATGCCGTCGAACAGGCCGATGTCCTTGCACACGAGGTCCATGGTGAAGTTGATGTCGCGCGAGCCGTTCAGGATGACTTGGCTCTCGGTCTCGTGCACGAACGAATTGCCCGAGCTGATGCGGATGGCCTCGTACGCAGTGGCCAGGTCCATGCCGGCTGCGTCGGAGGTGACCAGTGCCTCGCACAGCGAGACGAGGTTGGCCGTGGCCAGGTAGTTGGTCACGACCTTGAGGATCGATGCGGAGCCCAGCGGACCGGTGTGCAGGATCCGCCGTCCCATCGTGGTGAGCAGCGGCAGCATCGCCTCGAAGGCTGAGCGGTCGCCGCCGGCGAAGATGGCGATGTTGCCGGTGGCGGCCCGGTGGCACCCGCCCGATACCGGGCAGTCGATGGCGGTCCCGCCGGCGGCTTCCACCCGGGCGCCGAGCCGGCGCACCTCATGATGATCGGTGGTGCTCAT
This sequence comes from Acidimicrobiia bacterium, assembly GCA_022822525.1. Classification (GTDB taxonomy): domain Bacteria; phylum Actinomycetota; class Acidimicrobiia; order Acidimicrobiales; family Poriferisodalaceae; genus Poriferisodalis. The sequence goes on from JAJEBN010000048.1 coordinate 23,695, forward strand.
CTCGGCCCAGATTTTCGGGGTTGACGCCCGGCTCGCAGCGAGACCGGCCAGCACGCCATCGTCAGCTTCGAGCACTGCCGCAGAGGCAGCAGGAGAGGGCAGGCAAGTGATCACCACATCACAGCGCTCGGCCAGCTCCGCGCCCGACCCGACTGTCGACGCACCAGCATCCACAAACGGAGCCATCGCAGCCGGGTCCAGATCGCGCACCACCAGCTCAAACCCGTTGCGCAGCAGCGACCCCGCCAGCTTGCCGCCGACATTCCCCAACCCGACAAACCCGACCCGCCGAGAGTTCGCCATCGCGCCGGTATCCATCAGAGCCGACCCCCCGTAACCAAAAGCGCAGGCAAGGCCTGCGCTTTCTGTTGTTGCGAGCGAGGGGCGAAGCCCTTCGAGCTCGCACTGTCCAGTCGGGCAGGCGGGATTTGAACCCACGACCTCTTCGTCCCGAACGAAGCGCGCTACCAACCTGCGCCACTGCCCGTTTGCGATCGGGTGGCTGATCGCTCCGGCCGAAGCTACCGGTCCTGTGCCTTGCTGCGCTACAGCAATTCTGCGCAGCGGGTCGGCGAGTGCCGCTGGGCTAGGTGGCCTGTGCGGTGTCGCGTTGCAGCAGCTCGTGTGCGGTGCGACGAAGCTGCAGCGGGTTCAGCGGCTTGACCAGCCACGCGTCGGCCTCTGAGCGCCGGGCCAGGAACTCGTCGGCCTCCCGGTCGACCAGCATCAGCACAGGCACCCGCGGCAGCCGGCCCATGCCCGATTCCAGCCGCAGATCCAAACAGGTGGCCATGCCGCCCATGTTGCCGATCTGGAAGTCCAGGATCACCAGGTCGGGCGTGCTGGCCTCCACCGCCGGCCGGACATCGTGTCCCGAGCGCACGACCCGGAACGTGACGTCGCCGGTCGCGAGTGCCGCGGCTACTTCTTCGACCACCCAGTCGGCGTCGGTTGCCAGCAGCATCTCGGTCACGGGCCGCAGGGTAGTAGCGCGAGCACTGCCACCGGCCCGCGGGCGCGCCCGGCCCGAACCGCACCGCCCGGGGACGCTTCTAGAGTTCGGGCCGAGCGTCTCGCCAGAGGCGGAGCCGACAGGCGAAGCGTGGCCCGAGCGGCCCGTGAGCCCGTATCGAGCCGAATGAGGGAACACGAGCGGGAAGCAAGGGGCAATGGGACGAACGGGAACACCCGTCCATGAGCGTCCGAAGGGATCTGGAGTGAACGCACGACGTACTCGCCGCCGGCTGTTGGCACGTCTCGCCGCAGGAGTGCTGCTGCTCGTGGCAATGGGAGGCCTCGTTGCGGGGCCTGCATCGGCGCACGACGAGATCGGTGGTCACCACGGTGAGAACGATGCCCCGGGAGCCCCCGCTGACGGCGCTCCCCGCCTGATCGTGGTGGTGGAGGTCAACGGGCTCATCGACCCGATCGTGGCGTCCTATATCCGGCGGCAGATCACCATCGCTGAGGGACGCCACGCGCTCGGCGTGGTGTTGCACCTGGACAGTGCCGGATCCACGCTCGACGACGAAGCCCTCGTGCACCTGCTCGACAACGTGCAGCTCGCGCACCTGCCGGTGGGGGTCTGGGTCGGCCCGAGCGGGGCGCAGGCGCTCGGCGGGGCCGCGCACCTGGTCACGACAGCCGACTTCGCTGCGATCGCGCCGGGCGGCCGCATCGGCGAATTCACGGCGGTGCAGGGCCTCGTTCACGCCCATGGGCCCGATGCCGAGCGATTCCACCACCACGACGAGGACGGCCTGCACTCCGGCTCGAGCGTCCGCTTCTTTGATGCCGAGGTCGCGATGGGCGCCGGCCTCACGCACAGCACGGCACCCACGATCGGCGAGTTCATCTTCGCCCTGTCCGACGCCGGCTACCTGCCGCCGATCGGGCAGGAGGTCACCGGGGACGACGGTGTGGTGCGGCGCGCTCCTGCTCCCGACGTCGTCGTGTCGTTCGTGAGCTTGCCGCTGATTGACGGCCTGTTCCACACGGCCGCGAGCCCGGCGATCACCTACCTGCTGCTGCTCTCAGCGCTGTCGCTGCTGCTGCTCGATTTCTACACAGGAGGCATCGGCGTCGCGGCGGTGGTCGGGGCCGGCTCCGGGCTCTTGGCTGCGTTCGGACTCGGGACGCTCGACATCCGCCCGTGGGCGCTGGTGCTGGTCGTCGCGGCATTCGTGGCGTTCGCCGTCGACATCCAGGCGGGTATGCCGCGTTTTTGGACTGGGGTCGGAGGCGTCGTGCTGCTGGTCGGCTCGCTGGGGCTGTTCGGCGAGCATTCGATGAGCTGGATCCCGCTGCTCGTCGGTCTTGTCGGAGTGGGCGTGTTCGTGCTGTCGGGCCTGCCGGCCCTGGTGCGCACTCGCTACGGAACCGCCACCGTCGGCCGGGACTGGATGATCGGCGCCACCGGAACCGCCGTGACCGATGTCGATCCCGACGGCACGGTCGAGGTGCACGGCGCCCAATGGCGTGCCCGGGTCAACCGCCTGACCCCGCTGGAGGCCGGCGAGACGCTGCGTGTCAGCGGGTTGAGCGGTGTGGTGCTGGAGGTGGAGCCGCTCGAAGGAGCCGCGGTGGACTACCGCGAGCTGCGCAAAAAACGGGGCAAAGCGACGGTTTCCGAAACCGAATGAGGTTTCGTTTAACTCTTGTCAAGCGCTTTTTTGTCCTCTAGTGTCCCCCCCGATAAGGGGGACATATGAGCGCTCTGCTAGTCGATGAGTGGCAGGACAAGGCAGCTTGTCGAGGACCTCAGGCGGCGGTTTTCTTCCCGCCACCCCGCACCGAGCGGCGTGACGAGAAGGCCGAGCGCGAGGCTCGTGCGAAGTCCATCTGCAACCAGTGCTCAGTGGTTGCCGACTGTCTGACGCATGCGTTGGACGTCGGCGAAGCCCACGGCATCTGGGGTGGGCGCAACGAGATCGAGCGCCGCAACCTGCTGCTCCTGCGCACAAACGGCAACTAGCAACACCCTGCGCCCCGGCCGGCGCGGCTCACTGACGAGTGCGCTGCCTCACGCTGGCCTCCATCACTCAACGAGCGTTCACTCAGACTGCTGCGGCGGCTGTGACTGCTGCGGCAGCCGTGGCCCGCCTATGCGCAGGTCCCCCCGCCGGCGCGTCACCCCCGTCCGGTCCAGATAGCCCACCAGCGGCAACGCGTACTTGCGGGTCGTGCCGAGCGCTTCGCGGATCTCCGCCACGGTGACGCCGTCCGGCTGGCGGGCCAGCAGTGCCGCAACCTGGTTTGCGGCGGAGTCGATCGCCGCGGCGGCAAACCAGATGCCGTCTGCGTGAATCAGGTCTCCTCGGCGGGCCAGCGCCAGCAGCTCCTGCTGGGTGACGCCGCTCGGCTCGGGCGGCGCGAACGGCGTCGCCGCGAGCGCCGCGATGACGGGATGATCGGCCAGGACATCGGCGGCATCAGCCTGCCGGGCACGTCCCGCATCGATCACGATCCCGTCCAGGGACTCGATTGCGAGGCGCTGGCGCTCGTCCAGCCCGGCCAGGTCCAACCCCAGCGGTCCGGCACCCGCGACCTGTTCTCGCAGGTCGTTGAGCAGCGCGTCCACCAATTCGGGCGGGGCAACCCAATCGCCCATCACGGGTTCGAAGCGCTGCCCGGTGAGCCGCTCGAGCTGTGCCGCCTTCGCCCAGCCGCGCTCGGCCACCAGGCGCTCGGGGCGGGCGTCGGGCTTGGCGACTGAGGCTCGAAGCTGGGGATCGGGATCGAGCACGGTGCCGCCGCCGACGGTTTGTCCCCGGCCGAAGTCCCGCAGCACGAAGCGGTCTCCCATCACGAGCGGCAACGCGACCGGCAGGTGCAGCCGGGCGTAGCCGGTCTGCCCGGGGGCGATGCGCTCGGGCCCGAGCACGCGCAGCCGCACCGGCCACTCGCCCGACCCCAGGTACAGGGCGTAGGCGCCCCGCCGGGTCACATCGCTGCCGAGGCTGCTGAGCACGGTCAGCTCCACGTCCACGCTGCGGGTGTGATGCCATTGGTCGGATCGCACCAGGGCGATGCCGCGACCCAGGTCGCCGGCGTCGACACCGGTGAGATTGAGCGCCACCCGGTGCCCCGGGCCGATGCGCTCGACCGTCGTGCCCTGGGTCTGGATCGCCCGCACCCGGGCTGCGCGGCCGCCGGGCGCTGTGCGCAGCTCGTCGCCGGCGGCGATGGCACCGCCTGCCAGCGTGCCGGTCACGATCCGCCCCGCTCCGGTGGCGGCGAACGACCGGTCGATCCACAGGCGCGGCCGGTCCCGATCGGCCGCGGTGGGGGTGGCTGCGCACAGATCGTCGAGCGCAGCACGCAGCTCGTCCAGCCCGGTGCCATCGAGTGCGTCTGTTGCGACCACCGGTGCGTCAGCCAAGAACGTGCCCTCGACGTGGTCGGCAATGTCGAGACGGGCCAGCTCGGCGAGCTCGTCGTCGACCAGGCCGATCTGGCTGAGCACTACGACGCCGTGGGAGATGCCGAGCAGCTCCAGGATCGCCAGGTGCTCGGCCGATTGCGGCTTCCAGCCTTCGGGTGCCGCCACCACGAACAGCGAGGCATCCACCGCCCCGACGCCGGCCAGCATGTTCTTGACGAAGCGAATGTGGCCGGGCACATCCACAAAGCTGACCTGCCGGCCCGACGGCAGCGTGCAGAACGCGAACCCGAGGTCGATGGTGAGGCCGCGTTCCTTCTCTTCGGCGAGCCGGTCCGGATCGGTGCCCGTGAGGGCGCGCACCAGCGTCGACTTGCCGTGGTCCACGTGACCTGCGGTGCCGACGATGTGCACGCTGCCAGCTTGCCCCGCCCGGACTGTCAGTGTCGAACCGCCCGGCCGTTGTCGTGGCAGCGGAATCTGCTTGTGTAGCGTGCTGGTGCGGCCGCAAGGTCGCTGGTGGAGCTAGCGGAATCGAACCGCCCGAGGCCAGATTTCAGGCCGGCTCGGCGCACCAGCGGTAGCCCCACGAGAGCCGCACTTTTCGGGGTGCGGCTCTTGTCACGCTGGCAGACGAAACGTACGTGACTTTCATGGATTTCTGATCTCGCGCAGGAGCGCGTCGAGGCGGCCTGCGAGTCAGAATCCGTGCCTCAGGACTGACCCTCGAGCGCGTCGCGCACTGCAGCCGCCACCACGGTGTCGTCGGCGGGATCGACCGTGCGCAGGTCGAGCACGGTGGTCTGCTCGTTGACTCGGGCGATCACCGGCGGATCGAACGCTCGCAGTGCAGCCGCGTAGTCGCCGTCGAGCTCGATGCCGGCCGACGGGATTTCCTGGCCGGGCAGCGACCCGGCACCCGCCAGCGCCGTCGTGCGCGACGGCCGGCCCACGCCCAGCGCCTCGGCACGCTCGGCCAGCTCGTCGACCGGCACCCTGGCCATGCGCCAGAACGGGATGGCGTCGGCGTCGCGGCGCAGGTACGCCATCGCCACCGACTGCAGTGCGTCCAGCACCAGCGAGCCGGGCCGGAATGCCCGCATCAGCGGATGCGCTGCGCAGGCGGCTACCAGGTCGGCCGTGCCGCAGATGATCCCGGCTTGGGGGCCGCCCATCAGCTTGTCGCCCGAGAAGGTGACGAGCGCCGCGCCCGCCGCGAGCGTCTGGCGGGCGCCGGGTTCGCCGGTCAGCCATCCGGGTCGCTCGCCCAGCCACGGGCAGCGCTCGTCCAGCAGGCCCGAGCCGAGGTCGGAGACGACCGGCGGCCCGATCTTCGCGAGCTCTGTCACCGCGGCTTCTTCGGTGAAGCCGGTGATGCGGTAGTTGGAGGGGTGCACCTTGAGCAGCAGTGCGATGTCGTCCCGCTCGGCCGCCGCGAGGTAGTCGGCCGCCCGGGTGCGATTCGTGGTGCCCACCTCGACCAGGCGGGCGCCCGATTGCTCCATCACCTCGGGTACCCGGAAGCCGCCGCCGATCTCCACCAGCTCGCCGCGTGACACCGCCACGCCGCGGCCGCGTGCCAGCGCAGCCAGCACCAGCGTCACCGCAGCGGCGCAGTTGTTGACCACCAGCGCGGCCTCTGCGCCGGTGAGCGTTGCCAGCAGCAGCGAGGCATGCGCGGCGCGCGAGCCGCGCCGGCCCGATGCCAGGTCGAACTCCAGATTGCTGAAGCGCACCGGATGGTCGTCAAGATCTGGCCCAAGCGCCGATCTGCTGTGCTGGTTTCCCAGCGGCGCTCGGCCCAGGTTCGTGTGCAGCAGCACGCCGGTGGCGTTGACAGCGGGACCCAGCAGGCTCCGCCGCAGCCGCTGCGCCTCGCTGGCCGCCGAGTCGGGATCGCCGGCGGCGATGGCCGCACGGGCGGCAATCACCAGCAGCGGGTGCGGAAGGCCGGTGTCGGCGATGCTCAGCGCCAGGTCGTTCACCGACGGCGGCCTCATCGTCGGGACACTACCGGCGCCCCTGCGAGCCGATGCGGCGAGGCGAGGGTCGGTAGCGTCCCTGTGGCCTTGCCGACGACGGGAGACCCTGTGAGTGATGCCGACGTGCCCGCCGACGTGCCGATGCGGCAGGCGGCGACCGTGATGCTGGTGCGCGATGGCAGCAACGGGCTCGAGGTGTTCATGCTGCGCCGCAACCCGCGCAGCGAGTTCGTGCCCGGCCAATTCGTCTTCCCCGGCGGAGCCGTCGACGCCGAAGACCGGGAAGATCCGGGACTCGAATCTGTCTGCGTCGGTCTCGATGACGCGACGGCCTCTGAGCGGATCGGCGTCGATCACGGCGGCCTCGCCTACTGGGTGGCCGCGGTGCGCGAGTGCTTCGAAGAAGCCGGAGTGCTGCTGGCGCGCGACGGCGACGAGCACGTGTCGTTCGATGAGCCCGCGGCAGCCGCCAGGTACAGCGGTCTGCGCCGCAGGGTCCACAGCGGCGAGCTCCGCCTCGCCCAGATGTGCCTCGACGAAGGACTCTCGCTGGAGCTTGACGACCTGCGCTACGTGAGCCACTGGATCACGCCGGTCGGCCCGACGCGCCGGTTCGACACCCGATTCTTCATCGCCCATGTGCCCGAAGGGCAGGAACCGCTGCACGACGGCAGCGAGACCGTCGAGAGCACCTGGATCCGGCCCGCCGACGCCTTCGCCCAGCACGCCGAGGGCCGCTTCATGATGATCTTCCCCACCCTCAAGAACCTCGAACCGCTGCTCGAGGCCGGCACCGTGGCGGAGTTGATGGCCTGGGCTGACGGTCTGGAGGACGTCCCGGCCATCCTGCCTGCGATTGCGGTGCGCCCCGACGGCGAGGTCCTCACCCTGCTGCCAGAAGACGAGGGCTACGCAGAAGCCTTGGCCAACCCGCCGCCGCCGAACTCGATGCGCTAGGCGCGCCCCGCCGGTCCGGCGGCTAGTTGCGGCGAGGGCCGAGCGCGACGGGAATCGGCCCTTCCATGCGAGCCGTGCAGCTGCCCATGTCCACCGGCGGGCAGATCTCGGACACGAGCCGCTCGGTGATCTGCTCGAATACCTCGGCGGCGGCGCCGCCCGCCCCTTTGCCGGTCACCGGCGTTCCGGCGTCGCCGCCTGCGGACACCGCCGGTTCCAGCGGGATCGAGCCCAGCAGCGGCACGCCCAGGTCTGCAGCGAGGCGCTCGCCGCCGCCTTCGCCGAAGATCGCCCAGCGCTGGCCGTCGGGGGCCACGAACGCTCCCATGTTCTCCACCACGCCCACGATCGGCATGTGACTGCGGCGCGCCATGTCGGCGACGCGCACAGCCACCTTCTGCGCGCTCAGCGCCGGCGTCGTCACCACCAGCATCTCGGCCTGGGGCAGCAGGCGGGCCAGCGCCATCTGCACATCGCCGGTGCCCGGAGGCATGTCGATGAGCAGGTAATCCAGCTCGCCCCAGTCCACGTCGTGCAGGAACTGCTCGACGGCCTTCGCGAGCATGAGGCCCCGCCACATCAGGGCGGTCTCCTCGGTCTCGACCATGAGGCCGGTCGAGACCACCTTCAGCCTCCCGGCGCCGGCGGGCTTCTCGTCGGGCACGATCTTGCCCCGTTCCTCGCCCTCGGCGGGGGGGCGAGCGCCGAGCCGGCCGTCCATGCCCAGCATCCGGGGGATGCTGAAGCCCCAGATGTCGGCGTCCATCACGCCGACGGTGAATCCGCGGGCGGCGAGCGCTGCGGCCAGGTTCACCGTCACCGACGACTTGCCGACGCCGCCCTTGCCCGAGGCCACGGCGAGCACACGGGTGCTGGCCGGCACCTGCGTCGGCGGCGCGTTGTCGCGCGCGGTGCGTCGGGCCCGTTCCATCACCCGGGCTTTCTCGGAGGCGTTGAGCTCGTCCCAGTGCAGCCGCACCTTCTCGATGCCTGCCAGCCCGGCGACTCGCGTCTCGCAGTCGCGCTTGATGGTGGCTCGCAGCGGGCAGCCGGCGGTGGTCAGCGCCACGGTCACGTGCCCGGTGGTGCCCTCGCGGTACGCGTTGCGCACCATGCCCAGATCGACGATGTTGTCTCCCAGCTCGGGATCCATGACCCCGCGCAGGATTGCGATCATCGCCTCGTCATTCGCGGGAGCAGCGGGAGCATCGGTGATCGCGCTCACAGGGCGCAGGGTAATGGCCCGGTGCGCGGGCCCATGGGCCGGGGATCGCCGCGGTGCCCGAGACGGGACCGACGGGCGGCCCGCACCTGTGCAATCCGGCATCGTGGCACTAGCATCGACATCACAAGGTTTGCCCCCCCAAGGGCTGATCCAGGAGTCGCCGTTGTGATCACGCTGACCGATACCGCCGCCGAGAAGGTCTCGGAACTCATCACTCAGGAGGTTGCCGAGGCCGGCGGCGAGCCGGAGCTGGCGCTGCGCGTCGCCGTGCGGCCTGGCGGCTGCTCGGGCTTCAGCTACGAGATGTTCTTCGATTCCGAGGTCGCTGCTGACGACATGTCGAAGTCGTACGGCGAGATCCGGGTGGTCTCCGACCCGATGAGCGCGCAGCTGCTCGAAGGCGCCACGCTCGACTTCACCGACGGGCTGATGGGCTCGGGCTTCGCGATCGACAACCCCAACGCGCAGCGCACCTGCGGCTGCGGCAACTCGTTCAGCTGAGCGAAGCGAAGTCCAAACCGGATCTGGCCGAGCCTGAGTCGGCCCCGGGTTCGGCGCACACCGGCGCCACGCTTTCCTTCGTCGTCGACGGCCGCGCCGTCGAGGTTTCCGATGACGGCGACACGCTGCTCGGCGTGCTGCGCGACCGCCTCGGCATCGAAGCGGTGCTCGACGGCTGCAGCCCCCAGGGCCAATGCGGATGCTGCACCGTGCTGGTCGACGACGCACCCCGCGTGGCCTGCGTCACCCCGGCACGCCGCGTGGCCGGACGTCAGGTCACCACTGCCGCCGGTCTCACGCCCCCAGAGCAGCAACGCTGGACCGACGCGTTCCTCGCCTGCGGCGCATCCCAGTGCGGCTTCTGTACCCCCGGCATCGTCTGCCGGTTCGTCGGCCACGAGCGGCGCGGCGCCGACCTGACGGATCGCGCCACGGTCGACAAGGCGTTAGCGGCGCATCTGTGTCGCTGCACCGGCTGGCAGACCATCCGCGAAGCCGCTGCCATCGCCGCGCCGTCGCCCCGGGCTCTCGCAACGGATGTCGCCACGAGCGTCGCCGCGCCGCCGTCGGGGGACGCAACCGAACGCGATCCCGACGCGGCCGCCCGCCGTGCGTCGATCGAGACCGGCGGCCCCCAGCGATCGGTGGCGGCCAGCGTGCTGGGCGGGTTCGATTTCGGGGCCGACGGCGCACCGCCAGGCACCCTCATCGGGATCGGGGGGCCGACAGGCGACTGGCACACAGCCGAGAGCCTCACCGAAGCACGCCGCCAAGCCGGCAAGGTGCAAGGCCGCCGCACCACCCTCGAGCCCACCCCGCCCATCGAGATCCCCGATGCTCCGCCGGGGACCCAATGGGATGTTCAGCTCGCCACCTGCTGGACCGAGCCCGGCTACCTCGAGACCGACGCCGCCTGGTGCGAACCCGGCGGCGAGCCCTCCGATCCCCTGGCAAACGGCGGAGCCTTCGGCGCCAAGACCACATCGCCGGTCCGCATCGAGGCCCGAAGACTCGCCGACGACCTCGGCCGGCCAGTCCGAGTGCTGTGGTCACGGGAAGACACCGTGCGGCGTGGCCCCAAGCGCCCGCCGCTGGCAGCAGGCCTCCACGCCGACGGCACCGGCATCGTCCGCATCGCCCGCACCCCCGGAGCAGCGCAAGTGCTGAGAACAGTGCTGCCGCACGCCAAGGTCGAGGAAGTCGACGTCGCCGGCCCAACAACGTCCATGGATCTGCGAGGCGCAGTCTGGGCCGAAGCCCAAATGCTGAGCGCCGCCCTGCACCGCCTGCAAACCGGCGAACCGCTCGAAGCAGGCACCGCCACCGTCAAGGTCACCTCCCCCGAAGGCGCCACGGCAAGCGCCACCGTCACCCCGGACGGCATCGAGCTGCACATCGACGCAGGCAACCCCCTCGATGTGACGACGTTGCGCAGCTACGCGATAGGAGCCGCCCACATGGCCTGGAGCTGGGTCACCTCAGAATCACTCACGGTCGACCCCGAAGGCCACGTCCAAGACCTGACAATCCGCAGCTTCGGAATAGCCCGCTCAGCCGACACCCCCCACATCAACATCACGATCGAACCGTCCCAACATCCCCCCATCCCCGCAGGCAGCGCCGCATTCGCAGCAGCAGCCGCCGCCATCTGGCTCACCCAAGGAGCCCCACCCCACCTCCCCACGCATTGCACGGCGCTAGCGTCAGCCGGCGATGGCTGAACCAGCAATAGACAAGCTCCGCCGCCTGGTAGCGGCCGAAAACGGACTCTGCACCTTCGCCTGCCTCAACAACAGCGGCGCCCCCCACGTGTCAATCATCAACGCCGGCGTCATGGATCACCCCGTGACCGGGGACACCAGCGTCGCCTGCGTCGTGCGCGCCGACGCCCGCAAGGCACGCCTGCTGCGCAGCGACCCGCGCGCCGCCGTGGCGTTCCGGCACCGCTGGGACTGGGTGGCGGCCCACGGCACCGCGCAGCTCATCGGCCTCGACGACCCCGCCGAGGGCATCGCGGATGCTGACATCCCCGAACTGCTGCGCGACGTCTTCCGCTCGGCGGGCGGCACGCACGAAGACTGGGACGAGTACGACCGGGTGATGGCCGCCGAGCGTCGCCTGGCGATCTTCGTCTCACTCGATCACATCACCTCCAACACCGGCAGCATCGCCTGAGCGCTGCCGCAGAAGGGAAGCACCTGATGGCCGCACCTGTCGCTCACTATTCGAAGTGGTACCGAGCGGGCGATCTCGTCTTCGTCTCGGGCCAGATCGGCCTGGCCGGCGGCGCACTCGTCGACGGCGTCGAAGCGCAGGCCCGAGCGGTGCTCGCCAACGTCGTCGAGGCGCTGGAAGAAGCCGGGGGCACGCTCGACGATGTCGTGAAGTGCCTCGTGTTCATGACCGACATCGGCAATTTCTCGCTGATCAACTCGATCTACGCGGAGGCCTTCGGCGAGCACCGTCCTGCACGCAGCGCCATCGGCGTGGCGGCGCTGCCGCTCGGCGCTGAGGTCGAGATCGAGGCGATCGCCTACCTGCCCGAATAGTCACACCGCGCTCGGCGCATCAGTACGCTGCGGCACATGGCCGGTGCCATCATCATCGTGATCGTGCTCCTGCTGAGCCCTTTCATCATCACGATTTCGCTCGCAGCAGCCGCAGCCGCCTTAGGCAAGCTCCTCACCGACGATGCCGAAAAGCGCCACGAAGGCAGCTCCCTCGTACAGACGAACATCTAGAACACAGGCGCGCGAGGGGTGGGCGTGGGCCGTGGTACCCGCGCGCAGTTATGAAGCGCCCCCAAGCCACGCCCAGCGAGCGCAGAAGGCGCTTCATCTGTTTGAAGCACGGGTGCCACGGCCCACGCCCACCCCGGACGCAGGACAACTAGCGCCAGCGATACGTGCCCAGCCGGTACCCAACCGAGCGAACCGTCTGGATCAGGTCAGCGTTTTCCTCACCAAGTTTGGCCCGCAGCCGCCGGATATGAACATCCACCGTCCGCGCCCCCCCGTAGTACTCGTATCCCCACACCTGGTTCAGCAACGCCTCCCGCGTAAACACCCGCCCAGGCTGAGAGGCCAGAAAGCGCAGCAGCTCGTACTCCATGTAGGTGAGGTCGAGCGGTTGCTCGTCCACGACGGCCTCGTAGGTGTCGAGGTTGATGCGCAGCGGCCCGTAGGTGATGATCTCGGTGGATCCGTCGCTCGAGCCTGCGGCCAGGTGCGCCAGCCGGGCCTCCAGCTCGCGGGGGTGGAACGGGTCGAGGCAGAAGTCGTCGAACAGCTCGTCACGCATCGTCAGCTCGTCGAGCGCGTTGCCGCGCACCAGCACCAGCACGCCTCTGCTGACGCTCTCTCGCAGTGCCCGAGCCACTGCCCAGGCTGCTTCGGTGCTGTCGCTCGCGGGGCTGTCGAGCTGGATGATCGCCCCGCTCCACCCTTCGGACGGGGCATCCGCGGTCACCTCAGCGGCGTCGCCCACCGGTTTCCAGGCGTAGCCGCCGAGGTCCAGGAACTGCGCCAGCTCGGGGCTCACGGTTCCGGGATGGACGGCGTACATGCCCAAAGTCAAACTGCGTCGAAGTAATTGTCCAACTCGAATTGAGTCACCTGCGTCTGGTAGGTCGACCATTCGCGACGCTTGTTGCGCAGGAACCACCGGAACAGGTGCTGGCCCAGCGTCTCGGCCACCAGCGCGCTGCCTTCCATCTCGTCGAGTGCTTCGTCGAGCGAGGCGGGCAGGTGATGGCCGTAGACCGGGCCGCCGTGGTCGCTGTATCCGGTGATCGAGGGGGGAGTCTCGGGGGGCAGTTCGTATCCCTGCTCGATGCCGGTCAGCCCAGCCGCCAGGATCACCGCAAAGGCGAGGTAGGGGTTGCAGGCGGGATCCGGCGCGCGGTACTCGACCCGTGTCGATTCGCTCTGGCCCTGGCGGGTCGGCGGCACCCGGATGAGCGCCGCGCGGTTGCTGCGTGCCCATGAGATCGCCACCGGTGCCTCGTACCCGGCGATCAGCCGCTTGTAGCTGTTGACGAGCTGGTTGGTGACGGCGGTGATCTCCCGTGCGTGGGTGAGCAGGCCGGCCACGAATCCGCGTGCCACGTCGGAGAGTCCGTCGGGCGCGCTGGGATCGCTGAAGGCGTTGCGTCCTTCGCAGAACAGCGACAGGTGGGTGTGCATGCCTGAGCCCTGCACCCCAGCCAGCGGCTTGGGCATGAAGGTGGCGTGCACGCCGTGCTCGAAGGCGATCTCGCGTACCAGCAGCCGGAAGGTCATCACGCTGTCGGCCATGGTGAGCGCGTCGGAATAGCGCAGGTCGATCTCGTGCTGGGAGGGGGCGTCCTCGTGGAACGAGTACTCGACGGGGATGCCCATGGTCTCCAGCGCGCTCAGCGTGCGGTGACGGATGTCCGAGGCGATGTCCGCGGTGGTGAGGTCGAAGTAGCTGCCGCCGTCGAGCGGCACCGGCCGCCCGTCGGCCCGTTCGGGCTCGAACAGGAAGTACTCCATCTCGGGCGCCACGTAGAACGTGTAGCCGGCGGCGTGCGCCCGGTCCATGACCCGGCGAAGCACGCCTCTGGGATCGCCGTCAAATCTGGTGCCGTCGGCGCCGGTGATGTCGCAGAACATGCGCGCCGAGATGTCGTCGCCGTTGTGGCCGCTGCGCGAGGCCATCAGCTCGAACGTCTCGGGGTCGGGGCGTGCCACCATGTCCGCCTCGGCGATGCGGCTGAAACCCTCGATGGAGGATCCGTCGAACACCATGCCCTGCTCGAAGGCCGTCTCGAGCTCGGCGGGCGAGATGGCGAACGACTTGAGCTGCCCGGCGACATCGGTGAACCACAGGCGGATGAATCGCACGCCCCGCTCGGTGACGCGACGCAGCACGTAGTCCTGCGGTCGTTCCCTGCTTGAGACCGTCACGGCGACCTCCCTTGTGGCGAGTGCCCTGTGGCTGAGGCCCCATTGTCGGCGGCGCGTCGCTGTCTGATCCAGAGTCCGCAGCCAGCTTCACGCGCTGTTCACATTTGGGCAATGGCCCGGAAACTCTGGCTCGTTTGTATCGTGCGCACGGACATTGGTGTCAGCCGCCAACCGGGCCAGCACTTCGCGGGCTCGCAGGCACAGCGACCTACTCCTGTTCATTTCTCCCTTCCCACAACCGAATGCAGCGAAGGAGCATGCAGTGACTTACCGCGCCGAGTACATCTGGACCGACGGCACAGAGCCCACAGCCGAAGTGCGCTCCAAGACGAAGATCCTCGCCGACGGCGAGGAGCCTGGCATCTGGGGATTTGACGGCTCCAGCACCAATCAGGCCGAGGGCAGCGACTCCGACGTCGTGCTGAAGCCGGTCTACCAATGTCCCGATCCGCTGCGGGGCGGCAACGACATCATGGTGATGTGCGAGACCTTCGTGCCCGAGACGATGGAGCCGCACCCCACCAACATGCGGGCCAAGACCCGGGCGATCCTCGACAAGTACGGCGATCAGGACTTCTGGTTCGGTCTCGAGCAGGAGTACACCATGCTCGACCCGGTCACCAAGTGGCCCTCGGGTTTCCCGCCCAACGGCTTTCCCGGACCGCAGGGCCCCTATTACTGCGGCGTGGGCGCGCTGCGCATCCACGGCCGTGACGTGGTCGAGCAGCACACCACCTGGTGCATCGAGGCGGGCCTGAACATCTCGGGCACCAACGCCGAGGTCATGCCCGGTCAGTGGGAGTTCCAGATCGGCCCGGTCGACGCGCTGACCGTGGGCGACGAGATCTGGCTGGCCCGCTACCTGCTGTATCGCGCCGGCGAGGATCACGAGATCGAGGTCAGCCTGGCGGCCAAGCCCATGCAGGGCGACTGGAACGGCGCGGGCATGCACACCAACGTGTCCACCAGGGCGATGCGTGAGAACTACGACGCCGTGGTGAAGGCTGCTGAGTCGCTGGGTGCGCCGGGCAAGCCCGAGCAGCACATCGCCGGCTACGGCCACGGCATCGAGCTGCGTCTCACCGGCGAGCATGAGACCCAGCGGTACGACACCTTCAGCTACGGCGTGTCAGACCGCGGCGCCTCGGTGCGCATCCCCTGGCAGGTTCATCAGGACGGCAAGGGCTACATCGAGGATCGCCGGCCGAACGCCAACGCCGATCCCTACGTGGTGACCCGCCTGCTCAGCGAGACCATCGGCGAAGCGCTGGCCTGACGGCCAGCCAAGGCGAAGCCCTGGCCGCGCCCCCGCCTGCTGCGGACGAGCTCAGCGGAAGAAGTTCGTGATCGGCATGCGCCGGTCCTTGCCGAAGCTCTTGGCGGTGATGCGAGGACCGGGCGGCGACTGACGCCGCTTGTATTCGGCGATGTCGACCAGCCGCGTGATGCGGTGCACGAGCTCGGGGTCGGCGCCGTGTCGGCGCGCAACCTCCACGACCTCGGCGGCGCTCAGGTCGCCTTCCACATACGCCTCCACCAGCGGATCCAGCAGCTCATAGGGCGGCAGGCTCTGGTCGTCGCGCTGGTCGGGCCGCAGCTCGGCTGAGGGCGGCTTGTCGATGCATGCCTGCGGGATGCGTTCGCCGTCGCCCTGGCGGTTGCGCCAGCGGCACAGCTCGTACACCAGCAGCTTGGGCACGTCCCGGATGACCGCGTACGCCCCGGCGGTGTCGCCGTACAGCGTGGTGTAGCCCACGGAGGTCTCGGTCTTGTTGCCGGTGGTGAGCACCAGCCAGCCGAACCGGTTCGACAGCGCCATCAGCAGCACGCCCCGGATGCGGCTCTGCAGGTTCTGATCGGTCAGATCGGCCGCGGCGATCTCGGCCGCGGAGCCGCCCGGAGCAGCGGGTTCGTCCAGCATCCCGGCCAGCGCGGCGTGTGCGGGCTCAATCGGCACTGTGCGGAAGTCGATGCCGAGATTCGCTGCGAGCTGGGAGGCATCGGTGCGCGACCCGTCGCTGGAGTAGCGCGACGGCATCGAGACGCCATGCACATGTTCGGGTCCGAGCGCGTCGGCGGCGATGGCCGCCACCGCGCTCGAATCGATGCCGCCCGACAGCCCGACCGCCACATCGGTGAAGCCGTTCTTGCGCACATAGTCACGCGTCGCCACCACCAGCGCCCGCCACACCTCCTCCAGCGGATCGGGCAGTGCTGCAACCACGCCGCCGCCAGCATCGTGCTCACCCGCCAGGGGAACCTCGCACACGGCAACTTCGTCGGCGAAGGCCTCGAGCCGGCAGATCACCGTCCCGGACGCATCGGTCACAAACGAGCTGCCGTCAAAGACCAGCTCGTCCTGCCCGCCCACCTGGTTGACATAGACCACCGGCACTCCCAGTGCCGCGGCCCGCGTCCGCGCGACAGCCTCCCGGTCCGCCTGCTTGCCCCGCCGGTACGGCGATCCGTTCAGGTTCACGAGCAGCTGCGCGCCCATCTCGACCTGCGCCAGTGCCGGGCTCGTATCGGCCTCGCCGCCCACGATCGACGGCAGCCCGCCGTCGGGAGCGGAGGCGTCAGCAGTCCGAGGCGGTCCCCACAAGTCCTCGCAGATCGAGACGCCCACCGCCACGCCGTCGACAGTCAGCAGCGGCCCCGCGTCGCTGCCAGGCACGAAGTAACGCTGCTCGTCGAACACGGCGTAGTTGGGCAGCAGATGCTTGCGATACACCCCGCGCACCGCCCCGTCCCAGCACAGAGCGGCCGAGTTCCACAGCCGAATCGGTCCATTGAGACCGGCGTCCTCAGCAAAGCCAACCACCGCAGGCACCTCGCCCGTATGGGAAGCAATCCGCTCCAGCGCCGCAGCCGCCCCCTCCACAAACGCCGGCTTCAGCAACAGATCCTCAGGCGGGTACCCGGTAACCGTCAGCTCGCTGAACACCACCACCTGAGCGCCCCCAGCGACCGCCTCCTCATAGGCAGCCAGAACCATCTCAGCGTTCCCATCTAGATCACCAAGACGCAAATTGAGCTGAGCCAGCCCCACAAGCACCGCCACCGGCTCACCCTACGCAGACCTTCCAGCACGTGGGCCATCAACTGCCGTCCCAGGCTCGGGAGCGTGGAGGCTGATTCCGGCCGCAGTCTGAGCGTCTTTGATCTCTTCGAAGCGTCAGAACGAATGATCGAAGCCCGTCTGCGGCGTGAGAATCCGGCCGTCGCCCAAGCCGAGATCAGGGCCGCTATCGACGAGTGGGCCCGCGGCGGCGATGGTCACCTCGACTTCGAGTCTGCGCAGCGGCGCTGAAGGGCTACTGCCCGGTGGTCCAATACTGCTGCAAGCGCTCGATTGCAGCTTCGGTCGTCAGTTCAGCGAGTTGGTCGTCTCGCAGGCCGACGCGCTCCCGGAGCAGGTACAGCACCTCGGTGGGGATCGAGTGCTGGGCCTGGGCGGGCTGGCTTCGCGGAGGCACGATGCCGTCGTTGACGCATCGCCAGAACTCCTCAGGGCTCACCTGGAGCTGGTCCCGCAGGATGTGCGACCACAGCCCGCTGCCGTAGACCGTCCGGTCAGGCGGCCGCGAGATCCGAGTGCGCAGAATGTCTCCGCTCATCTGTTTGAAGCACGGGTGCCTGGCCCCGCCCATCACCCGGGCACGCGAGCGCGAGCACCAGCGCGCGGAGGCAACGGGGCGAGTCATGGGTACGCTCACCCCTCAGCGGGGGAAGCAAGTGCGACTCCCGGCACATGTACAGCGGGGGACGACCAGCGAGGTGGCGCGGTGGCCAAAGAGAGGGTCGAACGTGACGAGGAAGATCTCGTCCGCCTGTACCTGACCGATATCGGCCAGTACCCCCTGCTGAACAAGGACGACGAGGTCCGGCTCGCGCAGCTGATCGAGAAGGGCATCGCTGCCAAGGATTCCCTCGAGTCGGCCCGCAACATCTCCAGCGCGCAGCGTCGCCGCCTCGTTCGAGCGCAGCAGCAGGGCTCCCGCGCCGAGCGCACCTTCGTGCAGTCCAACCTGCGCCTCGTGGTGTCGATCGCGAAGAAGTACCAGGCCTCGGGGCTGCCGCTGCTGGATCTCATCCAGGAAGGCAACCTGGGCCTGATGCACGCGGTCGAGAAGTTCGACTGGCGCAAGGGCTTCAAGTTCTCGACTTATGCGACGTGGTGGATTCGCCAGGCGATCACCCGTGGCATCGCCAACACCGGCCGCACGATCCGGCTGCCGGTGCACGCGGGCGACACGCTGGCCCGCTTGCAGAAGGCCCGCTCACGGCTCGAGCTGAAGTACGGCCGTCCCGCCACGCTCGGCGAGCTGGCGGTCGAGGTCGACATGCCCGAGCAGAAGGTCACCGAGGCGCTGCGGTTCGCCGCCGAGCCGCTCTCGCTGTCCGAACCTCTGCGCGAGGACAGCGACGCCGAGCTGGGCGACGTTGTCGAGGACCGCGCGGCCGAGTCGCCCTTCGAGGTCGCGGCCACCACGCTGCTGCCGAGCGAGATCACCCGGCTGCTGTCGCCGCTCGACGAGCGCGAACGCGAGATCCTCAAGCTCCGTTACGGCCTCGACCGCGGCGAGCCCCGCACGCTCGAAGAGGTCGGCGAGCACTTCCAGCTCACCCGCGAGCGCATCCGCCAGATCGAGGCCCGGGCGATGTCCAAGCTGCGCCACCCCAGCACCGACACCGGCGCACGCGACCTGCTGTCCGTCTAGACAGCCACGCGACGGGCTAGACGACCGCGCGACGGGCTGGACAGCCGCGCGACGGGGCAGAAAAGGGCCGTGAGCGCCTGAACGTCGCGCCCGCCGGCCTATGCCTCGGACAGGCGGCGAACGACGATGACGATCAGTGCGCCGACGATCACGGCGAGCAGCAGCTTCTTCATGGTGCTTCGTCCTCTGTGAGGGGTGAGCCGACGGCATCGGCACAGCGAATGCTAGGCGGACAAGCCGCAAACTCCGCGCGCGCCGGGTGAGTTGATTGGCGGAGGTGGACGGGAATCGAACCCGCCGGACGGGGATCACCCGTCCCGCCCGCTTTGAAGGCGGGGGAGCCCACCAGGCGCTCAGACACCTCCGTCGGTCATCTTTGCCCACCGCAGGCCGTCGCGCCACCGCGCCCACCTCGCGAAAACAGATTGATCGCGCTGCCTCGCATCGGCAAGAGTGACACTGCAATGCAGTTTCAGTCAATCTGAATGATTATCGGGGATACCAATGATCTATGCCTATCTCGGCGCGAAGGGCGGCGTCGGCAACACCGTGACAGCTCTGCTCGCTGCGGTCAGCGCGAAGCGTTCGGGCCGCGACGTCGTGCTGGCCGACCTCACCGGCGATTTCGGCGTGGTGCTCGGCACGGCGCCCGACCTGCCCGGCATCGCCGAATGGACTGCGGCATCGGAGCTGTCGCTGGGAGCGGCGTCGGCACTCGCGGTCGACGTCGCGCCGGGCATCAGCCTGCTGCCGCGCGGCAGCGGCGACATCGACTCGGCCCGGCTCGCCACGCTGTGGTCGCTGCTCGCGGGCAAGCCGCGGGTCAACATCATCGACGCGGGGCGCGGCCCGACGGCGCTGACCCACGTGTCGGGTCCGCGGGTCCGGCGCCTGCTCACGATGACGTGCTGCTACCAGGCCCTGCACCGGGCTCGTGAGCTGGTGGCGCAGGTCGACGACGTGATCGTGCTCACCGACACGCAGCGGGCGCTGGGCTTAGCCGACATCGAAGCCGCGCTGGGCCGTCATGCCGACGCGGTGCTGGCCGTCGACCGCTCGGTCTCGCGCTGGGCCGACGCCGGACTGCTGCTGGACCGTGGCGCGAAGCCCGCACGGTCGCTGGACGTGTTCCTGTGAGCCGCAGGAGCCGGGCGGTGGGCAATCACCCCGCAAGCCGGACGTTCGTCGAGCAGATCCACGAACGGTTCCTGCCGGCGCCGGCACCCGAGCCGCGTGAGGTCGCCGACGCGGTGGACACGGCTGCCCCGCTGCTCGACCGCAACCACGCCGCCGAGCTCGTCTCGGAGGTGCTGGCCCGCCTCGCCGGCATCGGCCCGCTTGCGGACATCTGGTCCGACGACGAGGTGACCGAGGTGATGATCAACGGTCCGGGGCCGATCACGATCGAACGGCGAGGCGCCCTGTCGGCGGTCGGCCGGATCAGCGCGGCGGAGGTGCATCGCCTGGTCGAGTACCTGCTGGGGCCGACGGGGCGCCGTGTCGACCGCCGGCTGCCGATGGTGGACGTACGGCTGGACGACCGCACGCGCTGCCACATCGCGGTGCCGCCGGTCGCGGTGGACGGCCCCTACATCACCCTGCGGCGCTTCCCGGCCCACGTGCGCCAGCTCGACGAGCTGGCCGCGCCGCCAGAAGCAGCGTGCCTGCGCCGGCTCGTCGCTCAGAGGGCCAACCTGATCGTGTTCGGGCCCACCAGCACCGGCAAGACCTCGCTGCTGGCGAGCCTGCTCGTCGCCGTGGCCGGATCCGAGCGACTGGTGGTCGTGGAGGAAGCCGCGGAGCTGCCGAGACTGGGCGACGGCACCGTGCGCCTTGAAGGCCAGCCGCCCAATGTCGACGGGGTCGGCGAGGTGACCCTGGCCGATCTGGTGGTCGCGGCGCTGCGGATGCGGCCCGATCGCCTGGTGGTCGGCGAGGTGCGAGGTCCCGAGGCGGCTGCGTTGCTGCAGGCGCTGACCACGGGCCATCGGGGCTCGGTGTCCACCCTGCACGCGGATGACCCGTCCCATGCGCTGTGGCGGCTCGAGCAGCTCGCTCGCGCCGGCGGCGCGGTCGGCGATGTGTCGGGCCACATCGCGTCGGTCCTCGACGGCTTGGTCCACATGAGCCGCTGCGCCGACGGGCGCAGAACGGTTGCAGCGATCTACGAGGTCGCCGCGGACGGTGGGCTGCGACGCGCCGCGTCGGGCGTGCAGGCCGTGGCCTCCTGATGAGGGCTGTCCAAGGTGATGCGGATCGTCGTGCTGGTGGCCTTGGCCGGGCTGATCACCTCGCCGGCAGCGCGTCGACTGCACCGTGCGCGGCGTCACCGGCGACTCGAACAAGCAGCGGTCGGCGCCCGCTCCGAACGCATGGGCGATTTCTGTGCCGCGGTCTCGCGCCGGCTGGGCGGCGGCGACACGCTGCTGCAGGCGCTCGCCAACGCCTCACGAGACGGCCCGATGTCAGGGCCGCTCGGCCAGATCACCGAGGAGCACGAGCGCGGGGTCACGCTCAGCCGTGCCGTGCAGCGCTGGGCAGCGCGCGAGCAGACCTCCGAGGCGGCGCTGCTGTCGACCGCGGTCACCCTGGCGTCGGACCGAGTGGGGGCCCAGCCGCAGCTGTTCGACCGGGTAGCGGCAACCAGCCGGGCGCGGGCCGACATGACCGCGGAGGCGCGCGTGCAGGCCGCCCAAGCGCGCGCCTCCATCTGGGTCGTCGCGGTGCTGCCGTGGGCGGTAGCGCTGGCGCTGCTGGCCGAGGGGGGCGCCGCGGCACGGGTGCTCACCTCGACTCCGCTGGGCTGGTTCTGTGCCGGCGCGGCGCTGCTGGCCGAGCTGGCAGGCGTGACGTGGATGCGCGCGCTGGTCGCGCGGGCGCTGCGATGAGCGTGTTCTCCAGCGTCGTGCTGACCAACCCGGTGGTCGTCGGGGCATTCGCGGCCGGAGCCGTCGGCTGGGCCGGTTTCGCCGTCCGGCCCGAACCGGCTCGCCGCCGCACGAGGCGGCTGGCCCTCAGCACCGGCCCCCGCCCCGGCCCCGGCCCCGGTGCCCGGCTGCGTCTGGCCCGACTGCGCCCGGGGCCCCAGCTCGACCGTGTGGCGGCGGAGCTGGGCGCGATCGTCGAGGTGATGAGCGTGGCCCTCGAATCGGGCCTGTCGATCACCGCATCGCTGCAGCTCGCGCTGGCCCACTGCGACGCCGCAAGCGACACCGCACGCCGGCTCGCCACATCCCAGCATCGGCCGCTGGACGAGGCCCTCGACGACTTCGGCAGCACCTGCGGACCGCGAGCGCGGGCCTTTGCCGAGGCAGTCTCGGGCTCGCTGCGCTCGGGCATCCCGCTCGCACCCGAGCTGGATCGCTTGGGGCGCGAACTGCGCGAGCAAACGCGCCGGCGTCTCGAGCGCAGGGTGCGCCGGCTGCCGGTGCTGCTGCTGTTTCCCCTCGTGCTGTGCGTGCTGCCGGCGCTCGGGCTGGTCGCGATCGTGCCCGTGCTCGTCGCTGCGTTCGGCGCGTGACCCACGCATTGCCGACCCCGTCAACCGCCAATCTCACAGGAGCTCTCATGACTGACACACCCGCAACGCCCGTCGCACCCCTGCGCCGCACGCACCGGATCACGCTGGCCCCGCACGCCGACGAGTCCGGCCAGACCACCGCCGAGTACGCCCTGCTCACCGGCGCCATCGCCCTGCTGGTCGCGGCGGTCACCGCCTGGGCCACCAGCACGGGCAAGATCGGCCGCCTGCTCGATGCCGTCTTCAACTACCTGACGAAGGCCATCTCCTGATCAGAACGGGGCAGTGCCAGCACCAGCGCGGGCAGGCCACCGTCGAGCTGGCCCTGCTCATGCCGTTCCTGGTGCTGCTGCTGATGTGCATCATTCAGACGGCCCTGGTCGCGCGCGATGCGGTGCTGGTGTCCCACGCCGCGCGCGTCGGCGCCCGCATCGCCAGCGTCGAGGGATCGCTGGACGGCATCCGCAGGGCCGTGACGGAGGCGTCGCCGCTCGACCCGGCCCGCCTGGAGGTCGAACGGGAGGTGAGCGGCGAGCTCGTTCGCGTCACGGTGCACTACCGCTCCCCGACAGAGGTCCCGCTGGTCGGAGCGCTCGTCGGCGATGTCGGCCTCGCCGAATCCGCTGCGATGCCGGTCGAACGCTGAGTTCTGGCGGCGTGCTGGCGGCTCTGTGGCGGGGTTCTGAGAGCCCGATGACCCCCCGGCAACGGCGCCCTCTCGATGCGCCGAAATTGCCGCTTGCGCATGTCACACCCATGGGGTTCAATGGCAAGTCACACACCTGTAATTACAGGTCAGCAATCTCGACAACTGGTCACCTGTCGAGGGACTGCCCGGGAGGCGCAATGGCATTCGCAATCGAAGAAGACATCGACGCAGCAGAAGGCAACTGGTGGGACGAGGCCAACTGTCTCGGCGTCGATCCCGACCTGTTCTTTCCCGAGCGCGGGGCCAGCACACGCGAGGCCAAGGCCGTCTGCCGGGGCTGCGTCGTGAGCGACGACTGCCTCGAGTACGCGCTCCAGAACAGCGAGAAATTCGGCATCTGGGGCGGGATGAGCGAGCGTGAGCGCCGCCGGGTGCGCCGCCAGCGAGCGCTCACGAGACGGGCCGCCGCCGGCTGAGACCTCCCGGCTGTATCAGGCCGGCCAGTCCAGCCGGCTCTTCGTCTGACTGGGCACTGGTACGCTCGCGGGCGTGATGGCGATCGCACTCGGGCCTCCCGAACTGCTCATCCTTCTCATCATCGTGCTGGTGCTCTTCGGCGGCGCCAAGCTGCCCAAGCTGGCCCGCTCGCTGGGCCAGGCACAGCGCGAGTTCCGCGAGGGCGTCAACGACGCCGAGAAGGAAGCCGGCGGCAGCTCATCGAGCGACTCCAAGTCCAAAGACGCCTGAGTCAGGCGGCGAAATTTGCCCGCCCGCCGTTGGGCCGGTAGGGCCGGTCCGGGGGCCGGGGATTGCGCACCCGTGCAACCCCCAGCGTGAACACGCCGGGGCGCAGACCGATGCATCGTTTCGGGCTGCCGGCGCCCCGAGTGAGCTCAGGCGGCCCTGGCTGCACGACGACGGTCTCGCAGGATCCGGCGGCGCTGCCGCTCTGAGGTGCCGCCCCACACACCGTGGGTGATGTTGTTGGCGAGTGCGTACTCCCGGCAGAGGTCCTTCACCGGGCACTCGGCACACACCTTCTGAGCGGCGATGACGCCGGCGCCGTCGCTGGGGAAGAAGACATTCGGGTCGATGTCGGCGCAGTTGCGTCGCATGACCCACTCGGCTGCCACGCTCTCGGAGCCCGGAGCGGGGCATATCTGCGGTTCGTATATCGGATTGACCTGCAACATCGTGAGAACCAACGCTCCAGACAGCCAACCGGTTCCCTCATTCGGCGCTTCTCATCAAACTCTCAGGTAGAGCTCTCAGGTAGAGGGTCTCGCCGCCTCCGCAGCAGGCACCATCGGTACCCTTGCGCGACCACAAACGAGGACAATCGTGACCGACATCGCCACCGAAGAAGAGCAGCTCCCGCCTGAGGTCGGCATCCGCGTCGTGTATCTGGGACCCGTCGCTCCCCACTGGGAGATCGAGGGCATCTATGGCGACCAGGCCGCTGTGGAGGAGTTCCGCCGCCGCACCAACGCACGCCTGCAGCTGCTGCCGCCGCATGATCCGCAGTTCCGCCGCAACCGCGAGCGGGTCGTGCGCGACGCCGAGCGGGAGAACTACGAGCTGCACTGGGACCTCGGCATGCCCGAGGACGAGGAAGACGCCGAGTAGTTCCCACGCCGAGTAGTTCCCTCGCCGAGCTGCCCCGTCGAGCAGTTCACCGGTTGTTCACGGCATCCGTGGCGACCGTTCACCCGCCACAACCAGTGATGTCACCGGCCGTTCGTAGCGTGCGCGTCCATGCGAAAGACCCCCTTTTCATCCCGCCGCGGCACGAAGCTGCTCGTGGCACTGCTCACCTCGTTCGCTCTGATAGCCGCTGCGTGCGGTAGCGACGACGACTCGTCTGACGACGGCGCCGCCAGCGCTCCTGCGACGACAGCCGCACCCGCTGCGCCGGCGCCGGCTGACGACGACCCTGACCCCTCCGAGGACGACGATCACGACGAGGACGAGATGATGGAGTCGATCCGCGGCTCCATCGACGTGACCGGCTCCTCGACGGTCGAGCCCGTCACCAACCTGCTGGCAGAGGCGTTCTCCGAGAAGCACCCAGACGTGGCGTTCTCGGTCGCAGGCCCCGGGTCGGGCGACGGCCACAAGGCCGCAGCGGCCGGCGAAGTGCCCATCTGGAACAGCTCCCGCCAGATCAAGGACTCCGAGGCCACCGACATCAACGCTGCAGGCATCGAGTTCATCGAGCTGCGCGTCGGCATCGACGGCATCTCGGTGATCACTGCCGCCAGCAACGATTCAGTCGACTGCCTCAACTTCGAAGACCTCTACAGCCTGGTCGGCATCGAGGCCACCGGCTTCGAGAGCTGGGCCGACGCCAACAGCCTGAACGCCGATCTGGGCGGCTCTGGTCCGTTCGATGACGGCGCGCTGGAGATCTTCGCTCCGGGCGAGGAATCGGGCACCTTCGACAGCTTCATCGAGATTGCCCTCGAGGACGTCTGGGAGCACCGTGTCGAAGAAGGCCATGCCGACGAGAACTTCGCAGTGCGCCCCGACTACAACGCTTCGGCCAATGACAACGTGATCATCGACGGCATCGCCGGCAACCAGCACAGCCTCGGCTGGGTGGGCTTCGCCTTCGCCGATGAGAACCGCGACAAGGTGAAGCTCCTGGAGGTCGACGGCGGCGACGGCTGCGTGTCGCCGACGCCTGAGACCATCGCATCGGCCGAGTTCCCGATCGCCCGCTTCCTCTACACCTACATCGATGCTGCGAAGGCCTCCGACCCCGCCATCAAGGCCTTCGTGGACTTCATGCTGAGCGACGAGGGCCAGACCTACGTGGTCGAGGCCGGCTACGTCAACCTCGACCCTGCCGACCTCGAGCAGTCGCGCAGCAACTGGGCCAACCTGACCACCGGCAAGACCTTCTAGCCGCACGCAGGTCCAGCCCGAAGATCCGGGACCCCTCCCTCCCGCTGATGGTCCCCCTCAGGTGCACGGAAGCTCCTGAGGGGGACATCGGTGGTTTTCTAGAATGGCTCCGCCCATGAGCACCACACCCCACGGCCCAGGCCTCAAAGTCACCGACCTGCGCACTTCGGTGAGGCGGCGAGCTTGGTCAGCCGGGGCACGCTGGGCATTCGCACTCGCGGCCCTCGCCACCGTGCTGGTGAGCGCGCTCATCATCTGGACGGTCGCGTCGGGGGCGTGGACCTTCATCAGCCAGGTGGCCTTCGACAACCTGACCGAGATCGGCTGGTTCCCACGGCGGGGCCTGTTCGACCTCAGCACGCTGCTGGTCAACTCGGTGCAGATCTCCGTCATTGCGATGCTGGTGGCGGTGCCGTCGGGATTCGGCGCTGCGATCTACCTCTCCGAATATGCGCATCCCAAGGTGCGCAAGGTGATGAAGCCCACCCTCGAGCTGCTGGCCAGCGTGCCCAGCGTCGTGCTCGGCGTGTTCGCCATCAGCTTCATCACCCCGTCGATCCTCACCAACTTCTTCGACGACATCAACTTCTTCAACAAGCTGGCTGCGGGCATCGCGGTCGGCCTGCTGGTGATCCCGCTGATCGCCTCCATCGCCGAGGACGCGCTGCGAGCCGTGCCGGTGGCGCTGCGGGAAGCCTCCTCGGGTCTCGGCGCCCGCAAGGTCACCACCTCGATCCGGGTGGTGCTGCCCGCCGCGATGTCGGGCCTGATGGCGGCCATCATCGTCGGCTTCAGCCGGGCCATCGGCGAGACGATGGTGGTCACGATCGCGTCAGGCGGCGGCGACACGTCGCTGTTCAACCTGGCGCTCACCGAGTCCGGCGGCACCTTCACCTCCGCGATGGCGGCGCTCGGCCTCGGCACCGACCAGGTGGCCGGCAACAACCTGGCGTTCCAGAGCCTCTACTTCCTGGGGGCGCTGCTGTTCGCCATCACGCTGGTGCTCAACATGCTGGGCGATCTCATCGTCCGCCGACTGCAGAACAAGTACTGACGGCTGCCTTGACATGACGATTCTCACGACACCCGCAGGCATCGCCACCGGCGCAGCCGACGCTCTGCGCAAACGCCCAGGCGCCGACGTGGCCGGCGCCACGTTCAAGTGGCTGCTCATCGGCGCCACCGTGTTCGCCACCGGCTTCCTGGCCGTGCTGCTCGCCGTGATGATCGTGGACGGCTGGGACGTGCTGTCGGGCAACCTGTGGTACTTCCTCACCCACGGCTTCTCCCAGCGCTCCGCCGGCGAGGCCGGCGTCTGGCAGGGCATCATCGGCAGCCTGCAGGTGGCGCTGGTCACCGGGGTGTTCGCCGTGCCGACCGGCGTGGCCACGGCCATCTACCTCGTCGAGTACGCACAGGGCAATCGCTTCGCCCGCATCGTCGAGCTGAACATCCGCAATCTGGCCGGCGTGCCCTCGATCGTGTACGGGCTGCTGGGCCTCGCGGTGTTCGCTCAGACGCTGCGGGGATTCAGCGGCGGCACCACCGCCATCGCCGGCGGGATGACGCTGGCGGCGATGGTGCTGCCGATCGTGGTCATCACCTCGGTGGAGGCGCTCAAGGCCGTGCCGGACTCGCTGCGCGAAGCCGCCTACGGTGTGGGGGCCACCAAGTGGGAGGTGCTCTCACGCCAGGTTCTGCCCGCAGCACTGTCGACGATCCTCACCGGCACGGTGCTGGCGTTGGCGCGCGCCCTGGGCGAGGCGGCTCCGCTGATCCTGGTGGGGGCTGCGACCGGCTTCATGAGCTTCGGCGACGCCAACATGCTCGAGACCTTCACCGGGCCCTACACGGCGCTGCCGGTGCTGATCTTCAACTTCGCCCGCCAGCCCGGAGCGGACTGGGGGGTGAACGCCGCCGCGGCGAGCGTCATCATCCTGGTGCTGGTGCTCGCGGTGAACGGCTTGGCGATCTACCTGCGCAACCGTTTCGAGCGACAGTGGTGAGCGCATCCGTGACATCTCAAGACAACCCTCCCGACAACTCGGTGGTGACTCCGTGACTCCAGAGAAGGCCCTGATGACCCAAGAGCCCGATGCAACGGTGCCCGAAGTGACGGTGACGGCCGAGACGGCCGCCTCTCAGCACACCCGCATCGACGTCAGCGGTGCAGCAGCGGCGCCGATGGCCGCGAACCGCGCCGACACCCAGACGGTGTTCCATTGCGACGGCGTCCACGTGTACTACGCCGACTTCTTGGCCCTGCGAAACGTCTCGCTCAACATCGCTGCGCACGAGGTGACGGCGTTCATCGGCCCCTCGGGCTGCGGCAAGACGACGTTCCTGCGCTGCTTCAACCGCATGAACGACCTCATCGAGGGCGCCCGGGTGGAGGGCTCGATCAACTACCACGGCGTCGAGCTGTACCAGGACGAGGTCGACCCTGTCGAGGTGCGCCGCCGGGTGGGCATGGTGTTCCAGAAGCCGAACCCGTTCCCCAAGTCGATCTACGACAACATTGCCTACGGCCCGAGGCTGGCGGGCGCCAAGCGATCCGAGCTCGACGACATCGTGGAGCGCTCGCTGACACGGGCGGCGCTGTGGGACGAGGTGCGCGACCGGCTCAAGACATCGGCCTACGGCCTGTCGGGCGGCCAGCAGCAGCGCCTGTGCATCGCCCGGGCGATCGCGGTGCAGCCCGACGTGGTGCTGATGGACGAGCCCTGCTCGGCGCTCGACCCGATCGCCACCGGCCGCATCGAGGAGCTCATCGCCGAGCTGAAGACCGAGTACACGATCATCATCGTCACCCACAACATGCAGCAGGCCGCTCGCATCAGCGACATGACGGCCTTCTTCTCGGTGCAGGCCAACGAGATGGGCCAGCGCACCGGCGAGCTGGTCGAGTACGCACCCACCAGCCTGATCTTCACCAATCCCGACGATCCCCGAACCGAGGCGTACATCACCGGGCGGGTCGGCTAGACGCACTCACCAGTGGGGCGGCGCGGATACGCCAAACTGCAACCATGACCGAAGAAGTACGAACCGAGTTCCATCAGCTGATGGACGAGGTTCGTGCGGATCTCGTGCAGATGGGCGGCATGGTGGCCGAGGGCATCTCGGCGGTGACCGCCGCGCTGCTCGCTGGCGACATCGGCGGGGCCGACCAGATCATCGCCGCCGACGACGAGCTCGACCTGCTGAGCCTCGAAGCCGAGGAGAAGTGCGTCCATCTGCTGGCGCTGCAGCAGCCGGTGGCGGTGGACCTGCGCACGATCCTGACCGATCTGCGGATGATCTCCGAGATCGAGCGCAGCGGCGACCTGGTCACCAACATCGCCAAGGCGGTGGCGCGGCTGCACGGCGTCGAGCTCGAGCCGCGGGTGCGGGGACTCATCGATCGGATGCGCCAGCAGGCGGTGAAGCTGACGGCGATGGCCATGGATGCCTACGCCGAGCGTGACGCCGGCCTGGCGTCGGTGCTCAACGACATGGACGACGTGCTCGACGACCTGCACAACGAGTACATCGTGTCGGTGTTTGCTTCCCATGAGCTCGGCAAGATGGAGATTCAGCACGCCGTGCAGCTCGCCGTGGTGGGTCGCTTCTACGAGCGCATCGGCGACCATGCGGTCAACGTCGCGGAGCGTGTCGAGTTCTTGGTGACCGGGGAGCTGCCCGAGCACCTCGGTGCCAACCGGGCTCGGGCCCGGCGGGAGCAGGACGAGATGTGATTGCAGCGCTGGTGGCAATTGCGTCCGCTCTGGCGCTGGCACTGGTGATCGTCGTGGTGGCGGCGATGCGAGCGCGCCGCTCGGCCGCTGAGCGGCTGGGCAGGGTGGTGCACCAGTTCGTTGCCCATGACGATGAGCGGCCGCGGCCCGCCGAGGCCGACATCGAGGGGTACAAGCTCGACGACTGGCTCACCTATCTGGAGTCGGTGGCCACCACGGCGGCGATGACGGCCAACTTGGTCGAGCGTGACCGTGCCCGCTGGCAGCTCGCCATGGACGAGCTCGCGATCGGTGTCGTGCTGGTGGACGAGGACGGCACCGTGTGCGCCAGCAACGCACTGGCCGACGAGATGATGTCGGCGCGAGATGCCATGGCCCTGGTGGGCGCAGGCGTGCGAGAGCTGCTGGAGCAGGCAGGCGCGGGGCACGCACGCTTCCGCACGGTGAAGCTCACGGGACCGCCGCCGCGGGTGATCGAGATCGGCGCGCACCCCGTCGCCAGCGACAGCCATGCGCTGGGGGCGGTGGCGGTGATCGCGGACCGCACCGAGGGCGCTCGGGTGGACGAGGTGCGGCGTGATTTCGTGGCCAACCTGAGCCATGAGCTGCGTACGCCGGTGGGTGCGATCGCGCTGCTGTCCGAGACGCTGGAGCACGAGGACGACCCGGCCGTGCGGGCTCGGCTGGTGGACCGCATCAGCGTTGAGACCGAACGGGTCCGGCTCATCATCGACGACCTGCTGGAGCTGAGCCGGGTGGAGCTGGAGGGATCGATGCGCCAGGAGCCGGTGGCGATCGTGCCGCTGCTGGGCGAGGTGGCGCACCAGTATTCCGAGCACGCACGCTTGCACGACGTGGAGCTGGTGCGACCCGAGCCCTCGAACGGGTCGGCGATCAAGCTGCACGCCGACCGGGGCCAGCTGCTGCGGGCCGTCGGGAACCTGGTCGACAATGCCATCAAGTACAGCGACCCTGGCGCGGAGGTGCACCTGAGCGTGCTGCCGAGCTCGGGACATGACCGGCCGCCCACCGAGGTGCTGGCCGATGCCGACGCGGCTGTCGCTCGGATCGGGCCGGGGGACGCCTCGGGGTCATCGGATTCGCCTGCACCGCCGGGCGGCCCCGCGCTGTTCGACCCTGAGCAATCCGACGCGGGTGAGCCGGCGTGGGTGGACATCGTTGTCGCCGATGAGGGCATCGGCATTCCCGCGGACGAGACCGAGCGGGTCTTCGAGCGCTTCTACCGGGTGGACAAGGCCCGCGCCCGCGCCACCGGCGGCACCGGCTTGGGCCTCAGCATCGTGCGCCACGTGGTGGCGAATCACGGCGGCGAGGTGATGCTGCACACCCGCGAGGGCGTCGGCACGACCTTCACGCTCAGGTTCCCGGCTCCTGACGACTCCGTCATCTTCGACAAGGCAGACACATGACATCGGTACTGGTAGTGGACGACGAGCCGTCCTTCACCGAGGCGCTCTCGGTGGGCTTGCGGCGTGAGGGCTTCGAGGTGCGCACCGCCGCCGACGGCCGCGCCGCGCTGGAGGAGATCAGCGAGTCCGAACCGGATCTGATCCTGCTCGACGTGATGCTGCCGGGCATGTCGGGGCTGGACGTGTGCCGTGAGATCCGCAAGACGACGCAGGTGCCGCTGATCATGGTGACTGCCCGCGGCGAGGAGATCGACGCCGTGGTGGGCCTCGAGGTGGGCGCCGACGACTACGTCTGCAAGCCGTACCGGATGCGTGAGCTGGTGGCCCGCATGCGGGCGGTGCTGCGGCGAGCCTCCCCGCAGCCGTCCGAGCCCGAGGCAACGTGCCTCATCGAGGGCGATGTGGTGCTCGACATCGACCGCCATGAGCTGCGGGTGCGCGGCGAGCTGGTCTCCCTCGCGCTGAAGGAGTTCGAGCTGCTGGCCTATCTGCTGTCCCATGCCGGCCGGGTGGTCACCCGCGACAGCCTCATGCAGAACGTGTGGGGCTACAACTACGTCGGCGACACCAAGACGATCGACGTGCACGTGAAGCGCCTGCGGGCCAAGATTGAGGACGACCCGTCGAGCCCGCAGCGCATCACCACCATCCGGGGCCTGGGCTACCGCTACGAGCGGACGGCTTGATCCCGCCGGACAGGGGTTGCCCCGGCAGGACCGCCGTTGGTGTATCACCGGGTGCGCACAATGAGTCCACGACGATTCGACGACTGAGACAACTGATTCGTCGTCGGATTCCACGACTGGTTCGT
Source organism: Acidimicrobiia bacterium (assembly GCA_022822525.1). Lineage (GTDB taxonomy): Bacteria > Actinomycetota > Acidimicrobiia > Acidimicrobiales > Poriferisodalaceae > Poriferisodalis. The sequence goes on from JAJEBN010000048.1 coordinate 55,444, forward strand.
GGGCGGATGACGACGGGGTGATGCCATGGGAGCGCTGAGCAGCTGATGCAGCCGTTCACGTGGCTTGCCCGCACGCACCTGCTGTCAGCGGCCGGCGATGCGCTGATCGCGATCGCGCTGGCCGGTTCGCTGTTCTTCAACCTCGACCCGGCGGCTGCGAGGCCCCGGGTGGCGCTGTACCTGCTGGTGACGATGGCGCCGTTCGCGGTGGTAGGACCGCTGATCGGGCCGCTGGTGGACCGCGCCCGCGGCGGCCGGCGGGGGATGATCATCGGGGCGGGCATCGCCCGGGCGCTCCTGGCGCTGCTCATGGTGCGCCATCTCGATTCGCTGCTGCTGTTTCCCGAGGCCTTCGGCGCGCTGGTGGCCGCCAAGACGTACCACGTGGCCAAGAGCGCGGTGGTGCCGGGGCTGGTGCGCGAAGAGCGCGACCTGGTGGAGGCCAACTCCAAGCTGATGCTGCTGAGCGGGCTGGGGGGCGCGCTGGCTGCGGGGCCCGGTGTGCTGCTGAGTCTGGCGTCGTCGCGCTGGGTGCTGGTGCTGGCGTCGGTGACCTTCGTGCTGATGACGTTCCCCGCGGCGCGCCTGCCGCGTTTTGCGGTGCGGCCCCGCAACGTGCCGCTGAGTCCCCCGCTGCCGCCGAGCCAGCCGCCCCGGCGCTGGCGACGCGCGTCGGACAACTACGCCGATCCGTGGGCTGATCCTGCCGACGGAGGCATCGAGTGGAGCGACGCGCCCCCCAGCACGCCCCCCGATGCCGGTGGCCCTGTCGAGCCCGGCCTCGGGCCGGTTGCACCCCGCCAGCGGGTGCCCGCTGCAGCCACCCGGCGGCGCGGCGCGATGCTGCTCGCCGGCTCGGCCATGGGCGTCGTGCGGATGATGACCGGCTTCACGCTGTTCCTGATCGCGTTCTGGCTGCGCGCCGACGACGCGGCCCCGTGGTGGTTCGGCTTCATGTTCACCGCCAGCGCGGTCGGTCAGCTCATCGGCGCGGTGGGGGCGCCGTGGCTGAGGCGTCGCGTCCGCGAGGAAGTCCTGCTTGCCTGCACCCTGCTGCTGGCCGCGGCGATGTCGTTCTATGTCGTGACGTCGCCCGACCGTGGCTCGGTGCTGGCGCTGGCACTGGTGATCGGGCTCATGTCGGCGCTGGGCAAGCTGTGCTTCGACGCCATCGTGCAGCGCGACGAGGTGCCCGCCGACCAGGGCCGCACGTTCGCCCGTTTCGAGACCCGCTTCCAGCTCATGTGGGTGATCGGCGGGCTGGTGCCGGTGGCCGCGCCGAGCGGCATCCTGCCGCTGCGGGCAGGGGTGATGCTGCTGGGCATTGCCGCCCTGGTCGCGGTGGTGCTCTATGCCGGGGGGCTGTGGGCGCTGGCGCGGGGCCGCCGCCCGCCGTCGGAGATCATCGTGTCGCGGGTGCGTACCCGCATCACCCAGACCCGTGTCCAGCGCCGCACCCGCGTGACCCGCCGCCCGCCGGGTCCGGCCCGCGGCGTCGAGCACTAGCTGCCGTGCGATAGGCGACGAGCACGAGGCGTCGAGCACGAGGCGTCGAGATATAGGCGTCGTGCGATGGCCGTCGACTAGTCGAGCGGCAGGTCGAGGCGGGCCAGCCACAGCCCGGGCGCAGCGAGCTCGTTGGGCGTCGGCAGCGAGCCCGGTTCGAACAGGCGGGCCAGCCCGTCCCGCCCCGAACGCTCGATCACGCCGACGATGAACGCCTCGCCCCGCTCGCGGGCCTCGGCGCTCAGGCGCACGCCCAGCAGGCGATCCGCAAAGTCGGCGCCCTGTGTGAGCTGGCGGCGCCGCACCGCCTCGCTGAGCGCGCCGAAGCCGCCGATGAGCCGCGAGCCCGCCTGGGCGACCACGTCGTCGATGTAGGCGTTCACGACGCTCAGCAGCGTCTCGAGCCGTTGCACGATGTCGTTCTGGCTGTCGTCGCGCGACACGCCCAGCAGCAGCTCGGGGTTGCCGAAGATGCGCTGGAGCTGCGAGCCGAGCTGGGAGGGCTCGCTCATCATGTCGGGGTCGAGTTCGAGCATCTCCTCGAACGCGCGGTCGCTGCGCTGGAAGCCCTCCACGTAGCGCAGCAGCAGCCCATCGAGTTCGGCGCGCACGTGGGGCACCGCCAGCATCGAATGCATGGCGTGCTCGCGGATCGCGACCCACAGCGTCACGTCGTCGACGTCGAGGCTCCATTCGGAGGCGAAGTCGGTGATGTTGGCGGGCACGATGAGCACGCGCCCCATCGGCACGCCGAGGTCGGAGTTGCCGAACGCCTTGGTGGCGAGATGGCCGGCCATCATGCCCGCGGTCATCGCCACGGTCATCGGGCTCATCATGCGCAGCAGCCCGGCGAAGGGATCGTCGGTCGATTCGGCGGTGAGGCGTTCGGACAGCCGGTCCATGAGCGGGCGGATGGCGTCGAGCGCGGCCGCCGCCCACCCCGAGCGCGTGACAGGCTCAGTGCGTGCGGGAACGATGTCGAGATGGGTCACGTTGGCCGTGTGCAGCTCCGCGACGCGGCTGATCTCGCTGAGGCGGTGCCGGATGGCCGGATCGACGTTGTGCTCGGGCTTGCCGCCGGTGGCGAGCTGGGCGGCCGTCTGGCGGGCGCCTTCCCACAGCGATGCGTCGTTGCCGAGCATGGAGGCGATGTCGCCGAGAAACGGGATGCCCTTGAACGGGTCGGTCCCGCCGTCGTCGGCCCCGGCGTCGTCAGCCACGACCGAATCGTACGGCTGCGGTGGGGGCGTGTGGCCCGCGGCGCCCGCGCGGGGCAAGGTTGAGCATGGCTTCGGGTGAGCGACCCAGCCGGGTGGCGGTGTCGGGCACCGGCGGCGTGATCGGCGCCCGGGTGCTGCAGTGGCTGGCGCAGTCGTTCGATGTGGTCGATGTCGGCCCCTTGATGGACGACGACCCGCCGGTGCGCCTGCGCCGGGCCATATCGGCCGCCGACGCGCTGGTGCACCTGCGGCTGACGCGCGAGATCACCTCAGACCGGCTGCGCCGGGTGGTCGCCGCTGCCGACGTGCCGCACCTGACGCTGGTGTCGAGCGCCAGCGTGTACGGGGCGTGGCCCAACCATCCGACGCCGATCTCTGAGGACATGGCGGTGCGGCCGAACCTGGAGGCGTCGTTTGCGGTGCACCACGCCGACGCCGAGCGCACCGTGCTGGAGTGGCGTGATGCTGGGTCCGGCGCTCCCGGCGAGCGCGGCCGCCAGGTGGCCATCCTGCGGCCGGCGCCGGTGGTGTCGAGCGGTCTGGGCGGGCCGATCGGCGAGGCGATGCTGGCCGCTGCGCCGATCCGCACCGGCAGCGACGACCCGCCGGTGCAGTTCCTGCACCTCGACGATCTGGCGTCCGCGGTGGTGCTGGCGGTGCAGCGGCGCCTCGAGGGCGCGTTCAACGTGGCGCCCGACGGCTGGCTGGCGCCCGGCGAGCTGCGGGCGCTGCTGGGGGCTCGGCCCAAGATCCGCGTGCCGCTGCCCTTGCCCAAGCGGCTCGACCGGTACGTGGCCCGCCGGGTGGGTCATGCGGCGCCCGACGGCCTGCTGCCCTACACCCGCTACAGCTGGGTGGTGGCCAACGACCGGCTCCGCGCCGCCGGCTGGGAGCCCCGCTACAGCAGCGCGCAGGCGTACGTGATCGCTGACGCCGGGATGCCCTGGGACGACCTCAATGCGCGCCAGCGCCAGTACGCCACGCTGGCCGGCGCGGGAGCTGCACTGGTGGCCGGCGGCTGGGCAGCCACAGCCTGGCTCCGGCGCTCCTACGCTTTGCGGTGATGACGACCTGGGTCGAGCTGACGCCCGACGAGCTGCCGGTTGCGGCCATCTACGAGTGGGCGCTGGATCCGGCGGCCGGCGCGGTGGTGCTGTTCTCGGGCACGGTGCGCGACCATGCCGAGCACCGCACCGGTGTGACCCAGCTCGTCTATGAGGCCTACGAGGCCGAAGTGGCCCCGCGGCTGGCAGAGATCGCCGCCGAGATGCGTCGGCGGTGGCCCAGCGTGTGCAAGGCGGCGCTGCTGCACCGGGTGGGCACGCTGGCCCTCACCGAGAGCTCGGTGGTGGTCGCGGTGTCGGCGCCGCACCGCGATGCAGCATTCGAAGCTGCGCGCTTCGGCATCGATACGTTGAAGGCCACGGTGCCGATCTGGAAGCAAGAACATCATGACGGCGGCACGGACTGGGGCTTGCAGTCCCAGCCGATTGCCGAGGTGCCCCGCGCATGAGCCCGCTGCTGTTCCTGGCCATCGCGGTGGTCGTGCCGCTGCTGGGAATGGCCGTGCTGGGCGTGGGCGCCCGGATGAAACACAACCGCGTCACCGACGACGAGACCGAGCCGTTCCGCCGGCGGCTGAATTCGATCGCTCCGCGTGATCCGCAGCAGTCATCGCGCATGCCCGGCCTGGTGGGCCTGTTCCGCCGAGCGCCCAAGCCGTCGAATCGAGGCGGCGCCACCGCAGACGGGCCCCAGACCGGCACTGCCGGCCCGCGCCCCCGCACGGCGAAGAGCATCCGCCTGATCGAGCGCGAGTTCTCGCTGCCGAGACTGCCGCCGCTCAGCGCCGAGCGAGATGAGCGACCGTCACGCCCGAGGCACCCGCGGCGCCCGGCCCACGAACAGGGGAACCGCTCTGCCACGTGACCTCGCAATCGACCTCGGCACAGCGAACACGCTGGTGTACGAGCGGGGACGCGGCATCGTGTTCAACGAGCCGTCGGTCATCGCGCTCAACGAGCGATCCGGCGACGTCCTGTCGGTGGGCCGCGAGGCGTGGCAGATGATCGGCCGCACGCCGAGCTACATCATCGCTGCTCGCCCCCTGCGCAACGGCGCCATCACCGACTTCGACATCACCCAACGCATGATCCGGCTGATCCTCCAGGGCGTCGGCGTCGGCCGGTTCGGCCGGACCCGGGTCGCGGTGTGCGTGCCGTCGCTGGTCACCCCCGTCGAGCGGCGCGCGGTGATCGAGGCGGCCCGGCGCGCCGGTGCCTCCGACGTGCGGCTCATCGAGCAGCCGATCGCCGCAGCCATCGGCTCGGGGCTGCCGATCCACGAGCCTGCGGGATCGCTGGTCATCGACGTCGGCGGCGGCACCGCCGAGATCGCCATGGTCTCCCTCGGCGGCTTGGTCTCGCTCAAGGCAGTGCGCGTGGGTTCGTTCGACTTCGACACCGCGTTGATGAACTACTCCCGGCGGGCGCACGGCATCGCCATCGGCGAGCGCACCGCCGAGGAGCTCAAGATCAGCATCGGGTCCGCGTGGCCCGCCGACGACAAGTTCGACGCGGAGGTCAAGGGCCGCGACCTCACGACGGGGCTGCCTCGCACGTTCGTCATCACGCCGACCGAGGTGCGCTCTGCGCTGGCCGACACGGTGGAGGTGATCGTCGAGTCGGTGCTGGAGTGTCTCAGCGAGGCACCGCCGGAGCTGGCGCAGGACCTCATTCACACTGGCGCGCTCATGGTCGGCGGCGGGTCGCTGCTGCAGGGTCTCGACCGGCGCATCGCGTCGGAGGCACGTGTGCCGGTGCTGCGGTCCGAGTCGCCGCTCGAGACGGTGGTGCTGGGCGCGGGTCGGGCGCTCGAGAACTTCGAATCGCTGCACGCCTCGCACACCATTCCGGGCCGCTAGCCGCGCTCGGCAGCGACGCCGGCGGTTGACGCCGCCGGGGCGGTCAGCGCACCGGCACGCCGAGCAGCTCGCCGGCGACGGCGCGCACCTGGCGGTCGCGGTCCTCCAGCGAGGCGCGCACCGCCTCGACGGCACGGTCGTCGTCGAACTGGTGCAGTCCCAGCAGGGCCCGGCGCCGGATCTGGGGCCGGTCCGCCATCGCGGCGAGCAGCACGTCCAGCGACCGCGCCCGGGCATCGTCGTGACCGGCGCGGGCCCGAGCACCCTGGGCTGCGTCGGTGACCGCTGGGGCTTCGCCGAGCCCCGCTGCGATGGCACCGAGCGCGGCAACCGCGCTCTCACGGCACAGCGGTTCGTCGTGGTCGAGCGCGATGCGGCACAGCTCGGGCACCGGTGCTGGGTCCCAGTCCCGCTCGCCCAGCGCTGCCGCTGCGGCATCCACCACCGAGGCGTCGGGGTCGCCCAGCAGTGCGATGAGATCGATCTCCGGCGGGGCCAGCTCCGCGGCGCGCATGCGGACCTCGGCCGCCCCGTCGTCCAGCGCTGAGCGGACGTGGGCGGCGCTGAGCTCGCCGCAGCGGGCCAGGGCGCCGAGCGCGGCGGCGCGCACCTTGGCGTCCTCGTCGGCCAGGTACTTCGCTGCTGTGCGGCCGTCGCCGCGGTGGCCGGCCAGCACCGCTTCCAGCCGGCGCTCGTGGGCATCGTGAGCGTGGCCGGCACGTGCCTGGCCCGGGGCGGCGGGTGGCGGGGGCACGGGGCCTCAGCTCATCCCACGAGCGCTTCGAGCAGGAGCGCTCCCAGCGCGGCAGCGACCAGCACGATCGCCACCAGCATGAGCGTGCAGATGGCCGTGAAGGCGGTCAGCCCGACGACGGCGACCAGCCGCCGCCAGATCCCCGTCGGCTTGTAGGGCCAGCGCCCCGACTCCATCAGCCCAATATGCCCGATCAGCCGCCGCGTCGCGCGTGGGGGAGACAGGGTGCATGGCACGCTGTGCGCCTGTGAGCGACGCGTCCGGCGACCCCGACGAGAACGAGGCGGGCCTCGGCTGGCGTGCCCTCGCGGGATCGCTCGACGATCCCATGCTCGGCGTTGCGCTCCCGCCCGCCGCCGCCGATCCGCAGGCGGCCGATCCGCAGGCTGACGATCCGCACGCTGCCGACCCGCCCGCCGACGATCCGCACGCTGCCGCTCTGCAGGACGATGCGATCGACCCCGAGCGATCCGACCCGGCCGAGGCAACCGCGACCGCCCCAGTGCCGACCGGCCACCCCCGACCCAGCCAGTACTCGCCCACCGCGGTCACGGTCGCGCTGGCCGTCACGCTCGTCGCGATCGCCATCGCCGCCGGCTTCCAGATCCAACTGCGGGGCAAAGCCGTCGTCGCCCCTGGCGGCACGTTCGACATCGAGGAGTTCGTCGAAGTCCACGACCACCCGGCCTACGCCTCCGACGCGTCCATCAGCCTCGTCAGCGTGCGCACCAGCTTCGCCCCGTCGCTGTTCGAGGTGGCGGGCGGCTGGCTCGACGGCGCCCTCGAAGTGGTCGACATCATCGACATCCTCGGCGAGCGCACCATCGCGGAGAACCGTGAGGACGGCCGCATGCAGATGGACCAGTCCACCCAGATCGCTGTGGCCGTCGCACTCGAGCACCTGGGCCACGACATCATGACCCCCATCGGCGCCCGCATCGAGTGGATCGTGGCCGACAGCCCCGCCGACGACAGCGAGCTCAGCGAGGGAGATCTCGTCCAGAGCGTCGACGGCACCCCCATCCTCACCGCGCCCGCCCTGTCCGAGGCCATCAAGGCCTACGAGCCCGGCGCCGAGGCAACCCTCACCGTGCTCGACCCAGATGGGCTCACCCGCACTGTCACCGCCACGCTGGCCGAGCGGGACGGCCTCACCCACCTCGGTGTCGTCGTGACCACCCATGTCGAGTTCTCCGAGCCCCCCATCGACGTGACGCTCAATGTCGAGAACATCGGCGGTCCCTCCGCAGGCCTCGCCTTCACGCTGTCGGTCATCGATGCGCTCACGCCCGAGCCGCTCACCGGCAGCCTCGACGTGACCGCTACGGGCACCATCCATCACGACGGCGCCGTCGGCCCCATCGGCGGCGTGCCGCAGAAAGCTCACTCCACGGTGCGTGCGGGCACCGATCTGTTCCTGGTGCCGGCCTCGCAGGCGGCTGAAGCCGCCGCTGTCGCCGAGCCGTCCGTCACCGTCGTCGGCGTCGAGACGCTCGAAGAAGCCATCGCCGCCATCGAAGCCCACCGGCGCTGACCGCCCCGCCGGCGGCTCTGCTGACGTTGACGAGCTCGGCTGCATCAGGTGCGCTGAGCACCGGTCTTGGCGTCGCCGGTCGCCTGGTTGAACTCCCGGCTCGTCACTTGCGTTCTCGGCTTTACGATTGGCGCCGATGAGCACTGTGGCGTCACGGCAACTGCTGGAGATCTTGCGCACCAAGGGCCTCACCGAACTGCCCGAGCCGGTCCAGCTCGCCTCGGGCAGCTACTCGCGCTACTTCATCGACGGCAAGGTGGCGCTGGGGGCCGGCCACGATCTGCGCTTGGCCGCCGAAGCGATCACCGAGCGGGTGACCGCGGCCGGCATCCGCTTCGACACGGTCGGCGGGCTCACCCTCGGCGCCGACGCCCTCGCCGCTGCCATCGCGGTGGTGAGCGGCTCGAGCTGGTTCATCGTGCGCAAGGAAGCCAAGGGGCGCGGCACCAACCGCCTGGTGGAGGGCACACGGATCGGCGACGCCAACCGGGTGCTGCTGATCGACGACGTGGTCACCACCGGCGGGTCGATCCTGCGGGCCTATGAGAACGTGCGCGACACCGGCGCACAGGTGGTGGCGGCAGTCACGCTGGCCGACCGGGGCCATGACGCCCAGCGCTCATTCGACGAGCTCGGCGTGCCGTACTTCCCGATGGCCACCTACAGCGACATGGGCATACCGGCCATCGGCACCGAGACAGCCGCAGCCGCCGCCGACTGAGCCTCCGCCGACCAGTCGACTCGACTGCCGGGAAGCTGCCGACCAGCGCGCGGCCGACCGCAAGCTCATGGCCGCCTGGGCCGTCGGTGTCGTCGTCGATGCACGGGGTGAGCCGATTCGGGAGGTGATCGGGCAGTTCCGGCTCGGGGCCTCGTGTCTGGTTCGACGGGTGGTGAACGGCGTCGGGGGCGGCTACGCGGCTGGGAAGGGGTTGAGCACGTTCGCTCCGGTGGGCTCGAAGTGGCGGGCGTTGCGGGTGACCACGGTGAGGCCGTGCTCGAGTGCTGTGGCCGCGATCAGCAGGTCGGCATTCGCGTGCCCGGGCAGCTCGGAGAGCTGGCCCCACCGACGGGCCGTGCCGGTGTCGACGGGGAGCACGCGGTCGCCGTACCAGGTGAGCACCTTGTCGAGCCAGTCGGCGAGTTCCCGGGCGAATGCGGGGTTGCGATCGCGCTGCCGACAGATGCCGCGCTCGATCTCGCCGATGGTGACCACGCTGAGATGCAGGTCGGCGGTGCGCTGGCTCGCCAGCCATCTGGCTACCGACGGGTTGCGGTCGCGGCGGCGCAGCGCTGAGAGGACATCGGTGTCGAGCAGCAGGCTCACAGCTCGATGTCCCTGGGCGATACGTCGAGCCGCTCGAATTCGCCGTCGTCGGTCGGCATTGCGGCCAGCAGACGGCCGAACGTGGGCGCGGCAGCGCTGTCGAGCCGGCAGAGCCGCTCGAATTCGTCCACCGCCACCACCACGACCACGGGCCGGCCTCGCCGGGTCACATGCTGCGGATCGCCGCCCAATGCCGCTTCGACGACGGCGCTGAATCGGTTCTTGGCGTCCTGCAATTGCCACATCTGCGATGCGTCCGCCACAACGGTCTCCCCTGCGTTCATCCCACTACAAGCTAGACAGATAATCTAGCCAGCTAGTGAATCTAGGAGTGAGGAACCGACGCCGGCACTGGCGAAGGCGGCTAGCGCCTCAGCTGGTGCCGTAGGTCAGTTGCTCCTGGAGATGGAGACCGTGTGGGTGTTGCCGTTGTCGGCCGTGACGGTGATGGTGTAGCCGCTCACGGCGACTGACTCGCCTGCTTGGAGCACTGGGAAGTCGTCGACTTGGCCGTTGCCGGTGTCACCGGCGACCTTGAGGGGCAGTTCCCCGGATTGGGTGAGCGCGTCGACGGTGTACACGAGCACGCCTTCGCTGATGAGGCGGGGGTAGGTGGTTCTCCAGCCGTTGGGCGCGGTGTAGTCGCGGCTGTGGTCGAAGCCCTGCTTACGGCGGCTCTCGATGACGATCACCTCGCGGGCGTTCAGCGGCACGGCTGCCATTGCTATGCCGTCGCCGGGCTGCGCGATCGGTGCAAGGCTCACAGTGGCTTCGTCGTCGTTGATGCACCGCATTTGGGCTTCGTCCAGCCAGCCGAGCTGCCAGCGGCTCCACGCGAGCATCTCGTGCGGTACGAGGTATGTGTCGTAGCCGGTGGCAGTCTGCCCGTTGCGGTGCTGCCAGGTGTGCCGCAGGCGGGGATCGGTACTGTCCGCGTAGAACCACGAGTGCATCTGCATGAGACCCCACCAAACGTCGACCTTCGACTTTCCGGGTGGAACGGGATCCGTTGCCTCGTGGAGGCTGGAGTCATATGGGCCGTAGTCGACGAGTCCGAACTTGTGGACAAGCTCGTGGGCAGCTACCCAACCCCAATCAAGCGGCTCGCCGGCCGCTGGGCGAATCTCGTTGCCGACGCTCGCCAAAGTGAAGGTGTTGCCGTCGGCCTCTCCCAGCTCGCCGAGCGAGATTCCAGCAGTGAAGTGCGTGCCGGTGAACACCGTGAGCGCGACATCGATGTCGGAGAAGTCCAGATGCTCGTCCGCTAGTGCGGCGGCCTCCAGATTGGCGACAGAGGAGAGGCTCGTCCGATTCGTGGCCGTCGTGAGCGTCGCATAGTGCCTGAAGGGCTGGCCGGCTCGCAGCCACTCGTGGTGCGGTACGAACTCGACGTCGAGCTTGCCGTCACTGACTGCTTCCATGTACGCCTCTGCGTAAGGAAGGCCCAGTGCGGCTTCCTCATGTGTTGTATGGGTCGCCTGTGCATCGGGAAAGTCCATGAACAGGACTGCGACGCGCAGCTTCCCGGTCGAGGGAAGCGCGCCAGCCGGCAACGGGAACCCCACGGTGACAAATTGCCCCACACCGCGGGGCTTGCATTGGGCCGATGTGTCACGAACCGAGTCTCCGCGCGCGCCCGCCACATAGATGCGGCGACGGTTCTCGTCGTCGATGGTGTGGAACAAGATCCGCTGGCCGTCGGGCGACCATCGCGGCGCTACCGCCTGAACTTCGCGGTCGAAGATCACCTGCTCATCGGTGCCGTCGATGTTGGCGACATGGATCGAGGAGCGTGTGCCATCCCCGCGCACGAACGCGATGCGGCGCCCTTCGGGCGAGAATGACAAGCCGCCGTTCCAGTAGCCGCCGGCGATGATCGTTCGAGGATTCGACCCGTCCACCTCCGATACCTGTACCGACCCGAACGATGTGAACGCCAGCAACCCCCCGTCGGGTGACCACGCCGGCGATTCTTCGGAATGGCCGCCACGGCGCAGCACTTCTCGGTCGCGGCCATCAGCGTCCATGGTCACGATGTAGCGATCCGCGTTGACGAAGAAGCCGTCGGCATCACGTCCCGAACCCGACACGTGTTCGAACACGATTCTGGTTCCGTCTGGCGACCACGCCGGCCAGCGCTCGTGCACATCGCCGCGGGAGAGCTTCGTCTTGCCGCTGCCGTCGGCATTGACGATCCACAGATGCGACCGCCCGTTGATGCCGTCCCAGTAGTCGCGCACATAGGCGATCCGGGTGCCGTCGGGCGACCATGCAGCTTGTGCCAGATAGCCGCCGTCGGCCTGCACGAGCTGCTTGTTGCCGGAACCGTCGACGTTCGCTGTCCACAGCGAGCCGTTCCTGGTGTAGACGATCTTGCTGCAATCGGGAGCCCAGCTGGCGTCCTCGGCTCTGTCCGAATCAAACAGCTGGCGGGGCTCGTCGTCGGCGGATCCGCCGCAGGTGCCTGCGGGCAGTCCGGCGGGCGCGGCTTCGTCCTCATCGGGCTCCGACGCGCCTGTGTCGGCGAGGTAGGTGTCGATTGCGGTTTGGGACACTGCGGCGTCGCCGCCGAAGATCCGCAGATCGACCGCGGCGTTTGCTGTTCGTGCTGTATCGAGGAATGCCGCTGTGTCGGCCGGAATCTGGCGGGGATCGGCGAGCACCAACGGCGCGCACAGTCGGCCGAGCAACGGCGCCGCGCTGAACGAGTCGAACGGCACCCGCGCCCGCGCGAGACCAACCGTGCCGGTCGCGAAGCAGTCCTGGCCGCCGGTGCTGCTGTAGCGGCTGGTGACCAGTTCGGCGGCTTTGACCGCGGTGTCATAGCGGGTTCCGCCAGCGATCCGGGTCACCGCCACTCCCAGACCCTTGACGGCGGTTTCCACGTCGGCGCTGAGCGCCGCTTCGCCGCCCATGACCACCACATGGTCAACCCCCGATGTGTCCAGGTATGTCGCCACGCCTGCTGGCAGCTCATCGGGCGCCGACAACAACACCGGATGGACGCCACGGGCAGCGAAGGGCCCCGCCACCAATGCATCGGCGAACACCTCCCCGCTGGCCACGATCGC
>JAJEBN010000053.1 GCA_022822525.1 Acidimicrobiia bacterium
GCGCGGCCCCCGCAACCTGCAGATCCGCGTCGGCCTCTGAGCCAGCGGCGAGCGGCGCCGCTCGCCGTCACTCCCCCAGGGCGTCTGACAGTTCCTCGGGTGTCATGAGCACATCGCGGGCCTTGGAGCCCTGCGAGGGGCCCACCACGCCACGCTGCTCGAGCAGGTCCATGAGTCGACCGGCCCGGGCAAAGCCCACTTTCAGCTTGCGCTGCAGCATGGACGTCGAGCCGAGCTGGGTTTCCACCACGATGGACATGGCCTGGCGCAGCAGCTCGTCGTCGTCGGCATCGCCGGTGGTGCCGCCGGGCAGGATGCTGGCGCCGTCGGATTCGGCCGTGCCCTCGACGCCTTCCACGTAGTCGACGTCAGGTGCCTGGCGGCGCCAGTGAGCCACCACGTGGGCGACCTCCGACTCGCTCACCCACGCACCTTGGATGCGGCGCGGCGTGCTGGAGTTCGCGGACAGCAGCAGCATGTCTCCTTGGCCCACCAGCCGTTCGGCGCCGGGCTGGTCGAGGATGACCCGGCTGTCTGCCAGGCTCGACACGGCAAATGCCAGCCGGCTGGGGATGTTGGCCTTGATCACCCCGGTGATGACGTTCACGCTCGGGCGCTGGGTCGCGACGACAAGATGGACGCCGACGGCCCGGGCCATCTGGGCCAAGCGGGTGATGGACTCCTCGACATCGCGGGCCGCCACCATCATGAGGTCGTTCAGCTCGTCGACCACCACCACGATGAACGGCATCGATTCGTGCGGCTGGTCGTTGCCCAACAGCTCGGCCTCGTCGCTGTGCAGCGCCCCGTCGAGCACGGCCGCGTTGTAGCCGGTGATGTCACGGAAGCCCGCCTCGGACAGCACGTCGTAGCGGCGCTCCATCTCCTTCACCGCCCAGGCGAGGGCATTGGCCGCTTTCCGCGGGTCGGTGACCACCGCAGTCAGCAGGTGCGGCAGCCCGTCGTACTGGCCGAGCTCGACCCGCTTGGGATCGACGAGAATCATCCGCACCTCATCGGGCCTGGACCTCATCAGCAGCGACGTGATGATCGAGTTGATGCACGACGACTTGCCCGCGCCGGTCGCGCCGGCAATGAGCACGTGGGGCATCGTGGCCAGATTGACCATGACCTCACGACCCGAGATGTCCTTGCCCATCGCCACTTCGAGCGGGTGCATGGCCTCGGTGGCGGCCTTGGAGGACAGGATGTCACCCAGCGCGACCAGGTGACGGTCGGAGTTGGGCACCTCGATGCCGATCGCCGACCGGCCCGGGATCGGCGCGAGGATCCGGACGTCGGCTGCGGCCATGGCGTAGGCGATGTCCTTGTGGAGGGCTGTGACCCGCGACACCTTCACGCCCGGGCCCAGCTTCAGCTCGTAGCGCGTGACCGTCGGGCCGGGCTCCCAGCCAGTGACCTGAGTTTCCACGCCGTGACTGGCCAGTGCCGCCACCAGTGCTGCAGCGCCCGCCGACAGCTGGGCTCGGTCGAATTGCTGGGCGCCGCTGCGCTTCAGCAGCGACTTCTTCGGCAGCTTCCAGCGCGGACGCTGGCTGCCAGTTCCCGTGCCCTTGCTGGCCGCGAGGGCCGCCGGCACAGGTGCCGGGACAGGTTCGTCGCTGGGTGGCTCCACGAACTGGGGCGGCGATGGCTCGAATACGGCTTGGTCGGAAGCCGTCTCGGTGGCACCCGAGGCAGCCGGATCCAGACCGGGAATCGGGCCTTCGGCCTCGGCCGCCGGTTCGCCTTGTGCTGCCGGCGCGCCATCAGCCGCGCCCAGGTCGTACTGCTCTTCCCCGAACGACGGTGGTTCGGGCTCATCCCCGACACGCTGCAGGCTGCGTGCTCCCCGTGACAGCTGCCCGCCTACAGCGCGGCCCAACGCCGACAGGCCGGTCCAGATCCAGCGCAAGAGCTGACCGAGCCCGATGTTCGCGACGACCATCACGGCGAAGAGCATGATGAGCAACAGCACCGCCCACGTCGCCGGGTCGTCGATCAAGCGCCGCAGCGGCTCGGCCACCGCAGCACCCAGCACTCCCCCGCTGTCGCGCAGGTCGTCCAGCGACCCGAAGCCGTCGGCGGAGCCGGACAGGTGAGCCACCGCCGCGAATGCGACGGTCAGCACGCTCAACCCGAACGCGGAGCGACCGCTGTGCTCCGAACGGCTCAGGCGTGCAAGTGCCACGCCGATCCAGATGAGCAGGACCGGCACGACATAGCGGAAGACGCCGAGCACAACGGCCAGCGCGGCATCGAGCAGCCGCCCGACCACACCGGCACGGTCGCCCAGCAGACCCAGTGCGCAGATGATCGCAAGCGCAAACAGTGCCAGCGCAACAAGCTCTCGGGATCTGCCGTCGAGCGCGTTGCGCACGACACGCCCGACCGCGCTGCGGGACCCGTCGGCCTTCTTGGATTTGGGCGCGCCCTGCTCGGGGGCGCTCGAAGCCTCGTCGCTCCCGTTGTTGCTGGGACTCACCACAGCGAGAGTACCGAGGCACCGCTGGACTATCCGAGACCCCCCCCCCCGGCTCTGGGCGCTCAGGAGTCCTCTGGCGAGGCCTCGGCCGCACGCGGCTCATCGACGGTCTGGCTCCGCCGGGCCTTCTCGCGCGCCGCGGTCGCATTGCGGTGCTGGTTGCGGGCGGTCTGGATGGCGACGATCACGAACATTGCCACGGTGAAGGGAATCGCGTAGCGGTTGATGAACCTGATGACCGCACCGAGCGGCCCCGAGAACAGGTCGGCGACCCACCACACCAGCGCCAGGCGGGTGAACGTACCCGCCAGATTCACCACCACAAACGGGAGCTGGCGCATGCGCGCTATCCCCGACAGCAAGCACATCGGGTAGCCGGGCACCGCGAACAGCAGGAGCCAGCCCGCACGGGGAAACCAGCGCTCCAACCAGTCCATGGTGCGGATGACGCGGCTGCGGGGGCCCAGCTCGGCTGCCAGGTACGCCTTGGCATTGGGGCCGTAGTCGTAGCCGAGCCGGTACAGGAACGGGTCGGTGATGAACAGGCGCGCCAGCCCGATGGCCATGAACGCCCACAGCGGCGCCTGATGGGCCACACCGAGCAGGATCGGGTCGGTCGCATTCAGCGACAGCAACAACAGCGGTGCCCGTGCAATCAGGGCTGCGAAGAAGATCTGTCCGGCATACGCCGCCAGGGCGAAGCCCACCGGCACCGCAGCCAGCAGCTGCATCCGCCGCCGATCTGCGTCGCTGATGACCGGGCCGGCGGATCCATCCCGCTCGACGACGGCATCGGCCGCCGCTGCGTCATCTCGGCCGTCGTCTGCCACCTCGGTCGAGGCTACGCAGTGGCGCAGTTCCCCACCGGCATCGCCTCCGAAGCTCAGTGCGATGGCCTCTAACCTGCGACGTCATGGATTCGACGATGATGGATCTGCCGCTCACCCTCGATCCGCTGTTCGAACGGGCCGAGACGCTGTTCGCGGACAAGGAGCTGGTGACCGCCACCGCAACGGGCATCGAGCGCACCAACTACCGGCGCTGGGCCGAGCGCACGCGGCTGCTCGGCGGCGCGCTCGACGATCTCGGCATCTCCGCCGACGGGCGAGTCGCCACGTTCGCGTGGAACACCGACCGTCATCTTGAGCTGTACTTCGCAGCTCCCTGCTCGGGCCGGGTGCTGCACACGCTCAACATCCGGCTGTTTGCCGAGCAGGTCACCTACATCGCCAACCATGCCGAGGACGAGGTGATCTTCGCCGACCGGTCGCTGCTGCCGCTGCTGTGGCCGCTGGTCGACACCATGAGCACTGTCCGCCATGTCGTGGTCATGGACGACTCGGGCGGCAGCGACGCGGCCCCGGAGATTCCCGACGACCCGCGCATCGTCGACTACGAGGACCTGATCTCCGCCGCGTCGCCGTCGGGATTCCGCGTGGCCGCCGAGACCCAGGCGGCGTCGATGTGCTACACGAGCGGTACGACCGGCGAGCCCAAAGGCGTCGTCTACAGCCACCGCTCCACCTACCTGCACACGCTGGCAGCGATGCTGGTCGACTCGGCCGGGGTCTGCGAGAGCGACGTGATCATGCCGGTGGTGCCGATGTTTCACGCAAATGCGTGGGGCCTTGCCCATGCGGCCGTCGCAGCGGGCGCGAAGCTGGTCAATCCCGGCCCGAACCTGGCGCCCAAGCCGTTGGCCGAGCTCATCGAGACTGAGCGGGTCACCGTTGCTGCGGGGGTGCCGACGATCTGGATGGGCGTGCTCGGCGAGCTGGAGGGGCGCGACGTGTCCAGCCTGCGGGCCATTCCCTGCGGCGGCTCGGCAGTGCCCAAGGCGCTGTCGGAGGGCTACCGGGAGGCGGTGGGGCTGCCCATCCTGCAGGCGTGGGGCATGACCGAGACCAGCCCGCTGTGCTCGCTCGCCCATATCCGCTCGGGCCAGCAGCACCTGGACGACGATGCCAAGGCGGACCTGCGGACGACCGTGGGAACGGTGCTGCCAACGGTGGAGTTCCGCATCTGCGAACCCGACACCGCCGACGCGCTGCCGCACGACGGCGAGTCTTCCGGCGAGCTGCACGTGCGTGGTCCGTACGTGACCGGCTCGTACTACAACCGGCCCGACGCAGCCGACTCGTTCACCGACGACGGCTGGCTGCGTACCGGCGACGTGGCCACCTGCGACCAGAACGGCTACATCCGGCTCGTGGACCGAACCAAGGACCTCATCAAGTCCGGCGGCGAGTGGATCAGCTCGGCCGAGGTGGAGAACGAGATCATGGGCCACCCCAAGGTGGCCGAGGCCGCCGTGGTCGCGGTGGCCTCGGAGCGCTGGATGGAACGGCCGATGGCGTGCGTCGTGCCGGTCGAGGGCGAGACCATCACCCACGACGAGCTGATCGAGTACCTCACGCCGCGGATGGCGAGGTGGTGGCTGCCGAGCGCGACCCGGATCATCGACGAGGTTCCGAAGACCTCGACGGGCAAGTTCTCCAAGAAGACGCTGCGGGACCGCTTCGCCGATCTCGTGGTGGAGTGACGTCGACGTGAGCGGTCCACACCGCTCCGAGCCTCGCCTGCTGGTGTGGCTCGCCCTGCGGCTGAAGGGGCTCGGCGAGATCGACGACGTCGCGGCGATCCACGGTCTCGAGCCCGACGACACCGAATGGCTGCTGGCCGAGCTCGATGAGGCCGGGCACTGCATGTTCCGCGAGGTCGGCGGGGTGCCGAAGTTCATCCTGACGCCGACCGGACGCGACGACGGCGAGGCTGCGCTCGCCGCTGAGCTGGATGCTGCCGGCGCCCGAGTTGCCGTGACCGCGGCCTACCGGGAGTTCCTTGCGCTCAATCCCAAGATGCTGCAGCTGTGCACCGACTGGCAGGTGCTGCCCGAAGATCATCCGGCTGCCCTCGATGCGGGACCGGGCGACGGCGGACGGCTCAATGACCACAGCGACCCCGACTACGACGCAGCCATCATCAGCCGGCTGGGAGACCTCCACGGCGAGCTCAGCGGGGTGCTCGAGCAGCTCTGCAGCGTGATGGCCCGCTACGACAACTACGCGCCCCGGTTCGCCGAAGCGCTCAGCCGGCTGCAGGCCGGCGAGCTGGACTATCTCACCAAGCCGATGATGCCCAGCTATCACACGGTGTGGTTCGAGCTGCACGAGGACCTGCTGGCCACTCTCGGCATCAACCGCGCAGACGAAGGCAGCGTCTGACGCAGTTGCTGCGTCGGTACACAGCAGAATCCAGACCATCGCGGCCGAGACGCAGCAGTAGTCTCGGAGACATGAGCGCGCGATTCGGACGAGTGGTTCCGGCGATGGTGACGCCCTTTGCGGCTGACGGATCGCTGGACGTGGACGCTGGGGTGACGCTGGCCCGCTGGCTCGTCGGCGAAGGCGCCGAGGGTCTCGTGATCACCGGCACGACCGGTGAGGCACCCACCATCACCGACGAGGAAGATTGGGAGCTGTGGCGTGCGGTCGCGGAGGCCGTCACGGTGCCGGTCGTGGCCGGCACCGCCACCAACGACACCGCGCATTCCGTGAGCCAGACCCGCAAGGCCGCCGAGCTGGGCGTCGACGGCATCCTTGCTGTCACGCCGTACTACAACCGGCCCTCGCAGGCGGGCATCGCAGCACACTTCGCCGCAGTAGCGGAGTGCACCGACCTGCCGGTCATCATGTACGACATCCCGGTCCGCACGGGGCGCAAGATCAACACGCCGACCCTGCTGGAGCTGGCACAGATCCCCAACATCGTCGGGGTGAAGGACGCTGCAGGGAATCCCGGCGAGACGGCGAAGGTCATCGCCGAGGCACCAGAGGGCTTCGAGGTGTACAGCGGCGACGACACCTTCACGCTGCCGCTGCTGGCCGTCGGCGCGGTGGGCGTGATCAGCGTCGCAGCGCACTGGTCCATCCCCGAGCACGTCGCCATGTTCGACGCATGGGACGCAGGCGACGCCACCAAGGCCCGTGAGATCAACGCCACCCTGCTCGAGAGCTACGACTTCGAGACCGGCGACGAAGCACCCAACCCGGTGCCGACCAAAGCCATGCTGCGCACGCTGGGGCTGTCGGTGGGCGAACCCCGCCTGCCCATGGGCCCGACGCCCGACGGCCTGGAAGACCGCGCCCGCGAGGTCTACGCCCGTCTGAAGCAGACTTGAGCCGCCGACGACGCCGCGCCCCCGCCGAAGGCGCGCCAGGCCAATCCGCCGGCAATGCGGCCTCACGGCCCGACGGTGCCACACGCCGGACGCGCGAGGCACCCGCACGCAAAGGCGGCGGGCAGGGCACGAGCAACAACAACCGAGACGTCACGGTCACGTTCTTGGGCGGGCTCGGCGACGTCGGGCGCAACTGCACCGTCGTCGAGCAAGACGGCAAGCTGCTCGTCATCGATTTCGGGGTCATGTTTCCCGACCCGGCGATCATGCCGGGCGTGCAGCAGGTGCTGCCCGACATGGGCTGGCTCAACTCACGAGCCCGCGACGTCGTCGGACTGGTGGTCACGCACGGGCACGAAGACCATCTCGGCGGCGTGCCCCACTTCCTGCGCAACATCGAGGTGCCCCTGTACGGGTCGGCCCTGTCCATGGCGCTCGCCGAACACAAGGTGACCGAGGCACGCCTCGGGGACCGCACGTCATTCCACGTCATCGGCGACGGCGAGCGCCGCAAGATCGGCCCGTTCGACGTGGAGGCACTGCCGATCACCCACTCGGTGCCCCAGAGTCTGTGCATCGTGCTGCACACTCCGGCCGGCGCGCTCGTGCACACCGGCGACTTCAAGATCGACGAGGCGCCGGTGGACGGAAGGCTGACCGACTTGGGGCGCCTGCGGGCACTGGGCGACGAGGGCATCGCCCTGCTGATGGCCGACTCCACCAACGCCGACCGTCCTGGGCGCAGCGCGTCGGAGACCGAGATCGGCGCCACGCTGCGGCGGCTGTTCAGCGAGCGCCCAGATCAGCGCTTGATCGTGAGCTGCTTCGCCAGTCATCTGCACCGCGTCCAGCAGATCTGCGACGCCGCCATCACCGAGGGCCGCGTGGTCGTCCCGGTGGGCCGCTCGATGGTGAACAACGTGCGCATCGCCCGCCAGCTCGGTGTGCTCGACATCGCAGAGCGTGTCCTGTTCGGGGCCGAGCACATCGGCAGGCTGGAACCAAGCGAGCTCTGCATCGTCTGTACCGGCAGCCAGGGCGAACCTGGTGCGGCGCTGTCGCAGATAGCCAGCGGCGCGCACTCAGACATCACGACCGGAGCCGACGACACGGTGATCCTGTCGAGCCACCCGATCCCCGGCAACGAGCGCGCTGTATTCCGCATGGTGTCGCGACTGGCCCGCCAAGGCGCAGAGGTGATCCACGACGGGCACGAGCTGGTGCACACCTCCGGGCACGCCCAACGCGACGAGCTGCGCGAGCTGCACCAGGCGTGCCGCCCGCGCTGGTTCGTGCCGATCGAGGGCGAATTCCACATGCTGGCCCGTCATGCGGGGCTTGCCCGCGAGATGGGGATGAAGGCCAAGCGGGTGCTGACCCTGACCGACGGCGCCCAGATCACGCTGCGGGGCAACGAACTGCAGGTCCGCGCCGGCGTTGCGGCGCCGTATCACTACGTGGACGGGGCGCTCGATGACCTCGACACCGAAGTCATCGGCGAACGCCTGGCCCTGACGGCAGGTTTCGTGCACGTGACCGTGGTGCTCGACCGCAAGGGTCGCCTGGCGGCAGCACCCGACATCGCCTCGCGAGGCTGGCTCGACGTGACCAAGCACGCGGACGTCGTCGAGGCTCTCTCCAGCGAGATTGCCCAAGCAGTGGAACAGGCCACCAAGGGGTCACAGCCCAGCACCGACCCAGACCGCATTGAGCGTGTCGCGCGCCGCGCGACCGGTCGCTTCGTCGGCAACCGCACCCGCCGCCGCCCCGCCATCTCCGCCACCGTGCTCCCCCTCGCCTGATCACAGGCAGACACTGGAGGCGCGTGTCGCGCCGAGGTCACACGATGTTGATGGGGTGGGGCACTGGTTGGTTGAAGAGGTAGCCCTTGCGGTTGAAGGGGACCTGGTCGGGCTGGGTGTTGCCGGCGGAATCGGTGGCCCGGGTCATCACCGTGTGGCTTCCCGCGGGCGCTTCCCAGGTGAACTCGAATCGGGTCCAGCCAAGGCGCGCCTGCGGGCCGACGAGCCGCGCTTCCCGCCACGAATTGCCCGAATCGTCGCTCCATTCGACCGCGGCGATCCGGCCTGCGGGCGAATGGGCGTAGCCGCCGAGGTGGTGCTCGCCAGCGTCGAGCTCGGCCGGCCATGGCAGCGCGAGAGCGCTCTTGATGGTCTGGGTGGTCGCCACCTTGCCCTCGGCTCGGCCCTCGGGCGGGTAGGCATCGCCGATGAGAACGTACGACGAGGTGTTGTTGCGCGCCCACTGCTGATCTGCCGAGACCACGATGCGCCGCAACCACTTGATGCTCGTGCTGCCCACCCAGCCCGGAACGAGCGCCCGGAGCGGGTAGCCGTGGTCACGTGGGAGCGTGGCGCCGTTCATGCCGTGCACCAGCAGCGTGTCGGGGTCCATCGCCTTGGCCAACGGGATCACACGGCGAAAGCCCGCTTCGGGCGAGTCGATGTCCATGCCGACAAGCATCACGCTGACGGCGTCGTCGCTGATGCCCGCTGCGCCCAGCACGTCCGCGAGCGGCACCCCGGTCCAGGTGGCATTGCCGACAGCGCCAGTCCCCCATTGCGTGCCCTCGGCCGCCTCGCCATTGACCAGGTCGAACATGGCCCGGTGGTTGCCGGCACATTCGAGGTACGCCTCCAGCGTGCGGCTCTCCATGGCGAGCACGTCGTCATAGGACAGCGCGATCTCCGACGGCACGGCGTCGCCGGTGATGGCCAGCGACCAGTCGTCGGCGTCGACATCGAGGCTGACGGAGTTGTTGCGCACGAAGAAGAAGCGTTCCGGCGTGATCAGCCCGTCCATGTTCTCGAGACGGGCTTCGAGACCCGACGTGTCGCGCACGATGAACGGGGCCGGGTCCTTGAACCACGGCGCCGCTGAGCCCTTCGGAGCGGCCGGGGCCGTCGACGCCGAAATGTCAGCCGGAACCCGAGTGCCCGTGCATGCGGCCAACACGGCCGATGCCCCGCCGGCCGACAGCAGCCAGAGGAACCGGCGCCGGCTCATCCCCCGCTCGTGTGCGAACTCCCAGAGCGGCCGGGGTTGCGCAGCCCCCATCACCAGTGACCTCGCACCGACTAGAGCTGCAGGTACGTATCGAGGCCGATCGTGACGCCGGGGTACTCGGCAATTGACTTGCACGCGAGCAGCACGCCCGGCATAAACGACACCCGATCCAGGCTGTCGTGGCGGATGGTGAGCGTCTCACCGGCCGTGCCCAGCAGCACCTGCTGGTGCGCCACCAGCCCTCGCAGCCGGACAGAGTGAACGGGAATGCTGCCGGGGCCCTTGCCGCCGCGGGCACCCGGCACCACCTCGTCGCGGGTGGGATCGGGCCCCCAGTCGTCGGAGGCCTCGGCCATCGCACGCACGGTCTGCATAGCAGTGCCAGAAGGTGCATCCACCTTGTTGTCGTGATGCAGCTCGATGACCTCGGCCGTCGGGAAGAACGGAGCGGCAAGCTCGGCGAAGCGCATCATGAGCACCGCCCCGATGGCGAAGTTCGGGGCGATGAGGCAATTGCTGGCAGTGAACGCGGCCCGGCAGCGCACGTAATCGTCCGGGTCGAGACCGCTGGTGCCGACGACGGCGTGCACTCCGTTCGCCGCGCACCATGCCAAGTTCTCGCGTGCTGCTGCGGCGACGGTGAAATCGACAGCCACGTCGACACTTGCTGGGTCGATGTCGGCGACCGACGCTGCGATATCGAAGCTGTCGGTGACATCGCGCTCGCCCGACGCGCCCGGGTCGACCCCGGCCGCCAGCTCCAAGTCGGCATCGGCGGCAACCGCCTCGCAAACGGTTGCGCCCATACGTCCGCCCGCGCCGAACACCAGCACTCTCACGGCTGTCACGCTAGTAGCGCGCGGGAGCTGAGCCGTGAGGCGAAACGTGGCCCGAGCAGCCCGTGTGCCCGATCCTCATGAGCACGCGGAACGAGAGCGGAACGCAACGATTCAGTTGATGCGAAGGCTCGCCGGCTCGCGCCGCGCGGAGCCGCCGGGTTGTGTCTCTCAGCGGCGGCCGCGACGGCGGCCTGAGCCGCGTCCGGATTGCTCGAGCTCGGGACCGAGGTCGCCGTAGACGTCCTTCGCGATCTGCTCGAAATGCTCGCCGAACGAGACGTCCTCGCGGGCAGTAGCGCTCGGTGCTGAACCAGCGTTGCCCTCGTCATCGCCGTCGCCAGCGGCAGACGCTGCATCGGCACCGCCGCCCGCCGGCACCCCAGCGGCCACGGGTGTGCGGGATCGGCGAGCGCCGTTGCCACTGCCACCCCTATCCCGGTCGCGGCCGCGGTCACGCCGCGGCGGCGCGTCGTCATCAGCCCCGTCGGCATCGCCCTCGGAGCCCCCGACCTGCGTCGGGTCAGCCGGCGAGAGGCTGATCTTGCCGTTGGGGTCGATCTCCTCGACGATCACGCTGACCACGTCGCCGAGCTCGAGCACTTCCTCGACCGAATTCAGCCGTCGGCGCCCGCCCAGCTTGGAGATGTGCAGCAAGCCGTCGGTGCCGGGCAGCACGTTCACGAATGCGCCGAACTTGGTGATGTTGACCACGCGGCCCTCGTAGGTGGCTCCCACGTCGGGCGTCGGCGGGTTGACGATCAGCCGGATCTGCCGCTCGGCCTCTTCCACCACCTCGCGGTCGGTGGCGCCGATGCTGACAGTGCCCACGGTGCCGTCGTCGTCGACGTTGATGTCGGCGCCGGTCTCCTCCTGGATGGAGTTGATGACCTTGCCCCGCGGTCCGATGACCTCGGCGATCTTGTCGATCGGGATCTCGAAGCTGGTGATCTTCGGTGCCGTCTCGCCGACGTCGGGCCTCGGCTCGGCGATCGCAGCGCGCATGACCTCGAGGATCTGCAGGCGAGCCTGGCGGGCTTGCTGCAGCGCCTGGGCCAGCACCTCGGCGGGAATGCCGTCGATCTTGGTGTCGAGCTGCAGCGCCGTGATGGCGTCCTGCGTGCCGGCGACCTTGAAGTCCATGTCGCCGAAGGCGTCTTCGGCACCCAGGATGTCGGTGAGCGTCACGTACTTGCCGTCGGCGTACACCAGGCCCATCGCCACGCCGGCGACGTGGTCCACGATCGGCACGCCGGCATCCATCAGCGACAGCGACGATGCGCACACCGACCCCATCGAGGTGGACCCGTTGGAGCTGAGCACGTCGGACACCAGCCGGATCGCGTACGGGAAGTCCTCCTTGGACGGGATGACCGGGAAGATCGCCCGCTCGGCGAGTGCACCGTGGCCGATCTCACGCCGCTTTGGGCCCCGCATGAAACCGGCCTCGCCGGTGGAGAACGGCGGGAAGTTGTAGTGATGCATGAACCGGCGCCGGTCCTGAGGATTCAAGGTGTCGACGATCTGCTCCATCCGGGACATCGCCAGGGTGGTGACGTTCAGCACCTGGGTCTCGCCGCGCTGGAACAGGCCCGATCCGTGAGCGGTGCGCCCGAGGTAGCCCGCCACCGACGAAAGCGGCCGGACCTCATCGGTCGCGCGCCCATCAATGCGAAAGCCGTCGGCCACGATGCGCTCGCGCACGATCTCCTTCGACAGCGACCTGACGGCCTCACGGATCTGATCCTTGGCGCCGTCGAGGTCGGCGAATTCGGCAGCGACTTCGTCGATCACGGCGTTGCTGGTCTCGGACTGTGCGGCCTCGCGCTCGGCCTTGTCGGCGATGGCCATCACCTCACGCATGCGGTCGGTCGCAACCTCGCGCACGCGATCGAGCACCTCGTCGGAGTAGTCCTTGCTGGACGTGTACTCCATCGCCGAAATCGGGCCGGATTGCTCTTCGACGAGTCGGCGCAGCGATTTCTGCATCTCGATGATGTCGTCGATCCACTGCTTGGAGGCTTCGAGACCGCTGGCGAGCACGTCCTCGGTGACCTTGGGCGCGCCCTCGGCGTAGTACTCGAAGGCCTTCTCGGTGCCGCCGGCCTCCACCATCATCACGGCAATGTCGCCGCTCGGGAGCTGGCGACCAGCCACCACCATCTCGAACGTGGCGGCCTCGGACTCTTCGTGGGTGGCGAAGGGGATCCACTCGCCGTCGGTGGACCAGGCGATCCGCACGCCGGCGATCGGGCAGTCGAACGGGATGCCGCTCAGCCACAAGGCGGCCGACGCCCCGTTCAGCGCCACCAAGTCGTAGGGATTGACGTGGTCGGCGCCGAGGATCGTGCCCACGATGTGGGTGTCGTGGCGGTAGTCGCTCGGAAAGTTCGGCCGCAGCGGGCGGTCGATCAGCCGGCACGTGAGGATCGCGTCGTCGGACGCCCGCCCCTCTCGCCGGAAGAATGAGCCGGGAATCCGGCCCACGGCGTACATGCGCTCCTCGATGTCGACGGTGAGCGGGAAGAACGATGCGCCGTCGCGTGGGCGGCTCGATGCGGTTGCGGTGACGAGCACTTGCGTGTCGCCGATGCGGGACGTGACCGCCCCGTTCGCGAGCCCGGCGAGCACGCCGGTCTCGAAGGTGATGGTCTTGTCGGTGCCCGCGATGGGACCGGTGACCGAAATGGCTTCAGCCATGGTTTCTCCTGAATTGAATGCGGGACTGTTGTAACGAATTCCGGCCCGCGTGTCGGATGATGTTCATGCGATAGTTCAGAACCGTGCCGTGAACCGGCGGGGCATCACGTGCCCGACGCGCCGCACGACGCGATCGCCGGACGCTCCCGGTCGCGGCGTCAGCGCCGCAGACCGAGCTTCGCGATCAAAGCTCGGTAGCGCTCGACGTCGTTGGCCCCGAGATAGTCGAGCAGCCTGCGCCGCCGGCCGACGAGCTTGAGCAGCCCTCGGCGGCTGTGGTGGTCCTTGTGGTGAGTCTTGAGGTGTTCGGTGAGGTGGTCGATGCGAGCGCTCAGCTGCGCCACCTGCACTTCTGGCGATCCGGTGTCGGCCGGGTGGTGACGGTGCTCGTCGACTGCCGCGGCCGCTGGACTTGATCTCTTGGCACTCATGCCGTAGCTGTATTCCCTCTGTGTTGCCGTCGCAGAGCCAATGGGAGGCCTGCTGCGACGAACCGGCCGGACAACCCGGCCGTCGTCTTCTGTCTCTTGTCAGCCGTGCAGGCTACCAGCGAGTCAGGTATGCAGGCACTTCGCGGCATCTTCGATGTCGCGGCGAAGCTGGGTTCTCAGTTCGTCGATGCCGTCAAAGCGCCGTTCGGGCCGCAGTCTGCGGACGAAGCGAAGCTTGGCCGCTTCGTCATAGAGATCGCCGCGGAAGCCAATCAGGTGCGCCTCGATCAGTGAGCGCTCCGCGAACTCGTAGAAGGTGGGGCGACGGCCGATGTTGACCGCCGCGGGATACTGCGCTCCGTCAGGACGCGCGTACCAAGCCGCGTAGACGCCGTCGGCCGGGATCTGCAGGTCTGGCGTCGTGGGCAGGTTGGCCGTCGGCACCCCGATCTGGCGACCGCGCCGGTCGCCGGCCGTCACGCTCCCGCGCACCTCGAACGGGCGCCCGAGCAGCCGGTGCGCCCGCTCCACATCACCCGCCGCGAGCGCTTCGCGGATCGACGTGGAGGAGATGACATCGCCGTCGCCGGTCATCTGCTTCACCAGCGGCAGGCCGACCACCTCATATCCGTAGCTGGCGCCCACCTGGCGCAGCGTCTCGATGTTGCCCCGCCGACCCTTGCCGAAGTGAAAGTCGGCGCCGACCACCACCGCCCGGGCGGACAGGCAATTGACGAGTATCCGATGCGCGAACTCCTCGGCGGGCACTGCGGCTTGGGCTTCGTCGAAAGTGACGACCAGCGTGTAGTCCACACCAGTCTCAGCGAGCAGCTCGAGCTTGTGATCGAGATCGCACAGCAGCTTGGGCGCCGATTGGGGCCTGACGACGGTGGCCGGGTGCCGGTCGAAGGTCACGACCGCAGTCGCGCAACCGCGCTCCGCAGCCAAGCGGTGCATCTCGGAGATCACGGTGCGGTGACCCCGATGGACCCCGTCGTACTCGCCGACTGTCACCACGCTGCCATGGTCGAGCAGCGGGCACCAGTCCAAGTCGCGGATGACCTCCATGGGTCCAACGCTACTGTCGCCGGATCGACCTGACGTCGCCGGGTGCCGGCCAGTCGACCAGCTCAAGACGGCAATACGGTGGCGCGCATCCGGCCGCCGACTCGCTCGTGGACCCCGATGAGCGCTCCGGCAGGATCGACGAGCGCCCACGGCCCCAGGCCGTCGTAGCGCTGGGCTTCGAGATGCGCACCGCTGCGAGCCCGTGCCGCTTCATCGGAGCTCAGGGGTATCCGGCCGAGGTCCCGTACGAGCTCTGCGGGCTCGCGCAGCTCCGCCTCGGAGACCGGCGCTGCCTCGGACACGGTGAAGGTGCCGCTGCGTGTCCGCCGCAACGACCGCACATGCGCGCCCCCGCCGAGCGCTGCGCCCAGGTCGGCACCGAGCGATCTCACATAGGTGCCCGCAGCGCACTCGACATGGGCCCGATAGACGAGCGGATCCTCGGTGGGCTGGGTGTCGAAACGGTAGACCTCCACCTCGCGCGGTTCGCGAGCCGCGGACTGCCCGGCGCGGGCAATCTCGTGCAGCCGGCGCCCGCCGACGCGCACGGCGGACACCATCGGCGGAAGCTGGGAGATCGTGCCGACGAAATCCCCCGCTGCATCGGCAACCCCGGCGGGGTCGAGGCGCATGTCGTGCGTCGCAACGGTCTCGCCGGCTGCGTCCAGCGTGCTGGTGGTGACGCCGAAGACGATGTCGCACTCGTAGGTCTTGCGGCCCGCGGTGGCGAATCGCAGCAACCGGGTCGCATTGCCGATGCCGATCACGAGCACGCCGGTGGCCGAAGGATCGAGCGTGCCTGCGTGCCCGATACGGCGCTCGCCGAAGCGGCGGCGGGCCATCGTGACCACGTCGTGAGACGTCGGTCCGTCGGCCTTGTCGACAATGACCGTGCCGTGGACGGTCGGGGGGCGGCGACGCGCCATCAGCGCTCGTCGGTCGCGTCGCGCTCGGCGGCGATTCCCGCCAGCAGGTCGTCGATCCGCTCGGCCTCGACGGCCGAGTAGTCGCGCCGAAAGCGCAACGCCGGCGTCCGCCGCAAGCTGGTCCGGGCACCCAGAGCACGCTGCAGCCGGTGGTGGTGCGCGTCGAATGCCGCTGCTGCCTCGTTGTCGTCGTCAGCGTCGCGCACGTCGTAGTGAACGACTGCCAGAGTCAGCTCGCGGTCCACATCCACGCCGGTGATGACGATGCCCTCGAAGGCTTCGCCGAGCCGTTCCATCTCCGACGCCACGACGCTGCGCACCAGCGTCCCGACGCGGTCAGTGCGCTCGTACCGGTGAGCAGTCGACATCGAGCGCCTCCGGCTGCGGGGGCGACGAGCCATCGACGTGAGTCCTCTCAGGCGACGCGGGCGATCTCGCGCTCGGTGTAGGTCTCGATCACGTCGCCTTCCTTGAGGTCGGAGAAGTCAGAGAGACCGATGCCGCACTCCATGCCAGCGCTCACCTCGGCGACATCGTCCTGGAAGTGACGCAGCGAGGAGACCGAGCCCTTCCAGATGATCGTGCCGTCTCGCAAGAACCGGACTTTGGCGCCGCTGCGCACGTTGCCGTGCTCCACCACGCAGCCGGCCACCGGGCCCACACCGGAGATGCGGAAGACCTGTCGCACCTGTGCTTCGCCCACCACGATCTCCTCGAATTCGGGCTCGAGCAGCCCGACCATGGCGTTCTGCACGTCGGAGATGAGGTCGTAGATGATCTCGTAGAGGCGGACCTCGACGTCCTCCGCCTCGGCAGCTTGGCGCGCATTGCGATCGGGCCGCACGTTGAAGCCGATGATCGTGGCCTCCGATGCCGCCGCAAGCTGCACGTCGTTCTCGTTGATGCCGCCTACGCCACGGCTGACGAACGTGAGCTTGACATCGTCGCGTTCGAGCTTGCGCAGGCTGTCGGTCACGGCTTCGAGCGACCCGTGGACGTCAGCCTTCAGCACGAGATTGAGCGTGGCAGTCTCGCCGGCCTGCACCTGCTTGAAGATGTCCTCCAGCTTCGCCCCGCCGCCGCTGCCGCCTGCCGTGCCGGCCAGGCTGGCCTGACGCTGCCAGTGCTCGCGGGTCTCGGCCACTTTGCCGGCAGTCTTCTCGTCAGGTGCCACCACGAACAGATCGCCGGCGCGGGCCACCTCGCCCAGACCGAGCACCTGCACCGGCGCGGACGGACCCGCCTCGGTGAGCGGATTGCCGCGGTCGTCGGTCATCGCACGCACCCGGCCCCAGGCTGCGCCCGCGACCATCGGCTCACCGACGGCCAGCGTGCCGCGCTGCACCACCACCGTGGCAACCGGCCCGCGGCCACGGTCGAGGTGCGCTTCGAGGACAATGCCCACCGCCCGGCCCGTGGGATCTGCGGTGAGCTCCTCGAGCTCCGCGACCAGCAGGATCTGATCGAGCAGCTCGTCGATGCCTTCGCCGCTCATCGCCGACATGAGAACGGTGATCACGTCGCCGCCGTAGGACTCGGGGACGAGGCCCCGCTCGGCCAGCTGCGCACGCACGCGATCAGGATCGGCGCCGGGACGGTCCATCTTGTTGATCGCAACGATGATCGGCACATCGGCGGCGCGTGCGTGATCGATGGCCTCCACCGTCTGCGGCATGACCCCGTCGTCTGCTGCCACGACCAGCACCACCACGTCGGTGGCCTGCGCACCCCGGGCGCGCATGGCGGTGAACGCCTCATGGCCCGGCGTGTCAATGAAAGTGATCGGGTGATCGTCCCGCACGGTTTGGTAGGCACCGATGTGCTGGGTGATGCCGCCAGCCTCGCCTTCGACGACATTCGCCGAGCGGATGCGGTCGAGCAGCAGCGTCTTGCCGTGATCGACGTGACCCATGACGGTGACCACCGGCGGGCGGGTGTGCTCGGCACCGCCGGCGAGGTCCACCTCGAGGGCACGCAGCAGCTCCTCTTCCTGCTCGGCACCAGGCTCGGTGATGCGAACCTCCGCGCCCAGCTCCGCAGCGAAGAGCTCGATCATGTCGTCGTTGAGCGATTGGGTGGCGGTCACCATCTCGCCTTGCTGCAGCAAGAACCGCACGATGTCGGCGGCTGAACGATTCAGCCGCAATGCGACGTCTTGGGCCGTGGAGCCGCGCTCGATGACGATCTCGCCCTCCGGAACAGGCGCATCGACTGGGGTGTAGGCCGTGAGCTGCTGAGGCTGCAGTTCTTCGCGCTGGCGGCGACGACGACGGCGCGGTCGGCCTCGACCTCTCGGAGGGCCGCCGCGCGGGCCGCCTGGGCGGCCTCCGGGGGGTCCGCCGGGACGGCCTGGGCCGGCGCCAGGATGGGGCCGGCCCGCCGCTGGGGCCGGACCGCCACGCGGACGGTCGCCGCCGCCGGAGGCCGGTCGACGGAAACCGCCGGGCGGCCCAGTCCGGTAGGGGCCGCCGGAGCGTGCGGACGTGCGCGGTGGCCCCGGGGGCGGCGGGATCGGCTTGCCGGATCCCGATCGGGGCGCAGCCGGCGGTGGCGGTATGGGGCGGCCATCGGTCGACCTCGGCGGCGCCGGCAGGCGGGGAGGAGGCGGAGGCAGGCTCGGTTCGGTCGCATCGGCGGGAGCCGGCCCCCGAGACGGCGGCTCGTCGATACGTGCCGCAGGACGCTGGGGCGGCAGGACGGGGCGTGCGGACTCTTGGCCACTGGAGGTGACGAGTCGCCTCGGCGGGGGCACATCAGGCGGGGGCATCCCCGGCGGGGCGGGCGCAGCAGCGCCGTCAGCGGCAGCCGGAGGCGGTTCGCTCGCGGGGGGAGCCACTGCTGCCACAGCCGGCGTCTGCGGCTCGGGGTCGGCGGGAGGCGGTTTCGGCGCAGCCGGTCGGCGGGCCGGCCGTTCAGGTGCCGGGGCCGGGGCCGCAGCCGCGCTCTCCGCAGCCGCAGCAGGCGCCGTGCGCCGAGCGGTGGGGGTCTGGGCACGCTGAGCGGAACGCTCGGGACGAGCCGACGACTTCGCGGGTGCCTTGCGTGTCTTGCCCGCCTCAGGCGGCGGTTCGTCGCGAATCAGCCCTTCACGCGCTGCCTTGCGCCGGACGCGGTCCGCTTGAGCGTCTTCCATGCTGGAGGAGTGCGTCTTCACCCCGATGCCCAGCGACTCGCACACGTCGAGCACCTCGGTGAGCGTCATGCCCAGCTCTTTGGAGAGCTCGTGCACACGGACTTTCTTCGGCAAGCGGTCGGTCTTTCTGTCGGGTTGGGGTACGTCGCCCAGCGGGACTGACGGAATGTAACGGGGACGCGACGAAACGGGCCATCGGCCTCAAGACGTCGCCGGGTCCGATCGAAGGGTACTGGGGTCGGTGAGAGCCTCTGCAGGGACCACTGCGGCGGGCGCCGCTTCGGAAGCAGCGTCGGATGCTTCCTCAGGAGCAGCCGCGGGGGCGCCGTTGGGAGGGTCGGCAGCGGAGGGCTCGACGTCAGCCTGTTCGGTAGCTGCTTCAGACCACTGCCCGGCGGTGATCGCCTCGCTGCCGTCTGCCGGAACCCAGGTCTGCTCGCCTGTCTCGGAATCGGTCACCCACTCGCCTTCGGCCCAGTCCTCTCCGCCGTAGCCGGCCTCCTCCTCGGCGATCTGCGTCTCGCTCTTGATATCGATGCGCCAGCCGGTGAGCCGGGCGGCCAAGCGTGCGTTCTGGCCCTCACGGCCGATGGCCAGCGACAGCTGATGATCGGGCACGATCACCTCAGCCACCCCGTTGTCGGAGTGAAAGCGAACCTCTCGGACCCGTGCCGGCGACAGCGCCTTGGCCACAAAATCGTGCAAGTCGTCAGAGAACGGAACGATGTCGATCTTCTCGCCGCGCAGCTCGTTCACCACCTGGCGGACCCGGCTGCCGCGGGCTCCCACGCAAGCCCCCACTGGATCGATATTGGGGTCGTTCGACCACACGGCGATCTTGGTGCGGTGTCCGGGCTCGCGGGCGCACGCCTTCATCTCCACGACGCCATCAGAGATCTCGGGGACCTCGAGCTTGAACAGCTCGCGGATCAGGCCCGGGTGCGTGCGCGAGACAACGATCTGGGGGCCCTTGGCGGTCTTGCGCACCTCGACGATGTACGCCTTGAGGCGGCTGTTCGGCTCTGGCCGCTCATAGGGGACCTGCTCGGACTGGGGCAGCAGCGCCTCGACGCGGCCGAGATCCAGCAGGGTGTAGCGCGCATCGTTCTGCTGGATGATGCCGGTGACGATGTCGCCCTCCCGCCCGGCGTACTCGTCGTACTTCATGTCGCGCTCAACCTCGCGAATGCGCTGGTTGAGCACCTGGCGGACGGTCTGGGCAACGATGCGACCCAAGTCATGCGGCGTGTCGTCCCATTCGCGCAACACGTTGCCGAGCTCGTCGACCTCCTGCGCGTACACGGTGATGTTGAACGACTCGTCGATGATGACGTAGGCCTGCTCTGCGGCACCCTCGCGGCGCTTGTACGCCGATTCGAGGCCGTTTGCCACTGCCTCGAGAAGCACTTCGGTCGTCATGCCCTTCTCGGCGGCGAGTGCCTGGAGCGCTTCCATGATCTCGGGACTGTTCATCGTCGCTGCCTTTCTCTCGCTGTGCGGCCGGACTTGCCGTGGGCATCAGCGCCGTGTCCGGACTTGCGCGGCGGCCGCGCACCCCACTCGAAGGTGGTGCGCGCCTTGGAGATGTCGTGGTACGGCACCGTCATCGGCTGGCCGGTGGTTTCGAGCCGGCGCTGCTGGGAGCCTCCGGTGTCGCCGGAGAGCTCTTCGACGCGCACGCAGATTCCGCTGGCATCGGCGCGAGTGATCTCGCCGACGATGCGGCGCCGGGGCGATTCGCTGGTGCGGATCACCACGCGCTCGCCGACGGCACCCGCAAAGTGCTCGGGTCGCACCAGCTTGCGCTCGAGTCCGGGGCTGGAAACCTCGAGCACGTACCGACCATCGATCATGTCCGCGGCATCCAGCTCGGCCGACAGCCGGCGACTGAGCTGGCTGAGCACGTCGACACCGACCGCGCCCCCGACGGCTGCGGAGGCCAGCACCACAAGCGTCCCGCCCCGCCACTGCACGTCGTACAGGGCGCAGCCGACCTCCTCCGCGAGAGGACCCGCGAGGTCGGCGATGGCTGACGGATCAACACCGTGGCCAGCATTCGGCTGGCCTGTCCTGGGGGCGCGCGAGCCGTCACACTCGGCCTCGCGCCGCGGATCAACACCGTGGCCAGCACTCGGCTGACCTGTCCTGGGGGCGCGCGAGGCCGCAGCGGTGTCCGTCATCGCAACCTCCCTGTCCGCGTCGCCTCGGCCAACTTGGGGCTGTGCCTGCGGAATGAGCGCTTGCAACCGAAGCGCATGCGCAGAGCCCATGACCAGCCGAAACTGTCCTGAACGCCCCACGCTACCAGTGAGTTCCGAACCTCAGATACGGTCGCCGGCGAACGATTCGAGCGCTACCTGCGACGGATGAGGGCGACCCGCTCGGCCGCGTCGTTGACGTCGTCGCCCTGGGCGTCGATCAGCGCCGCCCGGTCGGCTGCGGCCGCGTCGGCCGCACCCGCCTCAGCCTGTGCAAGCGCTGCATCAGCGCCGTCGGCCGCCACCACCTTGGCCCACGTCACGAGTGCAGAGACCATCTCGTCCTCGGGAACAACCGCCACCACCTGTCCCCTGACGAACAGGTGACCGCGCCCGCGTCCTGCGGCGATGCCCAAGTCCGCACTGCGGGCCTCACCGGGCCCGTTCACCACGCAGCCCATCACCGCTACCTGCACGGGCAGGTCAAGATCGGCAAACGCCTCCTGGGCCTCCTGCGCGACGGCAATCACGTCGACCTCAGCGCGGCCGCAGGAGGGGCAGGCAACGAGATCGGTGCCGGTTCGTTCCCGCAGTCCCAGCGCCTCAAGCAATTGCCGGCCCGCGACGGCTTCGGCGACGGGATCGGCGGTCAGGCTGTAACGGATGGTGTCGCCGATGCCCTCATTCAGCAAGGTCGCGATCCCGGCGGTGGCCTTGACCAGTCCAGCGGGCGGGGGTCCCGCCTCGGTCACGCCGAGATGCAGCGGAAAATCGACTTCATCGGCAAGCATCCGGTAGGACTCCACCATCAGCGTCACATCGCTGGCCTTCACCGAGATCTTGACATCGCTGAAGCCCACCTCGGAGAAGTGCCCGAGTTCGCGTTTGGCCGACTCGACCAGCGCCATGGGAGTCATGCCGAACCGGGCTTCGATGTCGGGATCCAGTGACCCGCCGTTGACGCCGATCCGTATCGGGATACCGCGGTCGCCCGCTTCTGTGGCCACCGCACGAATCTGGTCGGGCTTGCGGATGTTGCCGGGGTTCAGCCGCAGGCAGGAAACCCCCGCGTCGAGTGCAGCCAGCGCGAGCCGGTACTGGAAGTGAATGTCGGCGACCAGCGGGACCGGCGACCGGGGAACGATCTGCGCGAGGGCTTCGACGGCCGCGACGTCGTTGGCGGTACAGCGGACAATGTCGGCACCAGCACCGGCCAGTGCATAGATCTGGGCGAGGGTGCCGTCGACGTCGGAGGTCTTGGTGGTGGTCATCGACTGAACCGAGATGGGCGCTCCGCCACCCACCGCCACCCCGCCGACATGCACCTGGCGGGTGGGGCGTCGCTCGTAGCTGCGGGGCGGGCTCATGGCGGCGATGGTCTCACAGGTTGATCGGGTTGGCGATGTCGAGGTACAGCAAACCGACCCCCAAGAACGAGAGCAGCGCTACCACGGCAATCGTGAGGGGTGCCAGCGCACGTGGATCGATCATGTACCGGGAACGCCCGCCGCGCTCGCGCCAGCGCTCGTAGGTGGCCACTGCTGCATGACCGCCGTCGAATGGCGGCAGCGGGATCATGTTGAAGACGCCCACGAAGACGTTGACGAGGGCGAACAACGCGAAGCGCTCCGACCACCCCCACGACGCGTCTGCGCCTACCTGCACGATGCCGAAGACCGACAACGGGCGAGTGCTCAAATCGTCGTTCGCTGAGGGATCGCCCGGCGGCGACACGATGCGATCGACGACGTCGTCGAAGTTCGAGATCAACCCCCAGATGCCGGTGACCGAATTGGCGATCGACGTTCCGAGGTCCACGAACGACCGTCCGATCGCCGCAGGCAGCGGCGCGGTCTCATAGCGGATCGCCGCCTCGGCTCGCACGCCGAGCAGGCCGGTTCCCGTCTCGGGGTTCTCTGCCAGCGTGGTCTCGACGGTTGCCGTCTCGCCGTCCCGCTCGATCTCGAGCACCACCTGCTCGCCGGGCCGCGACTGGACCTGCGAGACGAAGACGTTCCAGTCCTCAGTGGGCACGCCGTTGACCGCCACCACGCGGTCACCGACTTCGATGCCGGCCGCGCTCGCCGGCAGGGCGACGCCGTCGCGCGTGCTCACGACTTCGGCGACCTGCCAGCGGTTCGATCCGTAGTCAGGTGCACCCACGAACGAATGCAGCACTCCGAAGGCGACGAGCGCCATGCACAGGTGCATGAGCGACCCCGCGCACACCACCAGCAGCCGGCGCGGGTAGCTCTGCGCCCTGAACGAGCGATGCTCGTCGGCCGGCTCGACCGCATCGGAGCGCGACATGCCGATGATGCGCACGTACGCGCCCAGTGGCAGGGCCCGCAGACCGTAGGCGGTCTCGCCCCTGCGCGTGCTCCACAGCCGTGGGCCGAATCCCAGGTAGAAGTCGGTGACCTTCATGCCGACGGCGCGGGCGGTGACGTAGTGGCCCAGTTCGTGCATCAGCAGCACGCCGGCGAGGACCGCTGCTGCCCCGACGGCGAGGGGCCACTTCCACGCCAGGTACCCGAGCACGACGAGCGCTGCGGTCCATCCGAGCCTGCGCACCGCAGGACTCAGCGTCGCCGGCTGCTGGGGATTCTCGAAGGGGTACTCGTCGGTCGAGTGGCCCTTCATGAGGAGGCTCGTCTCACCGCGTCAGCCGCACGACGGCGCCCGCCGCTGTCCGCCGCAATCACAGCTTCGACGCTGTCAGCGGCTGCACCGTCGTGGTGCTCCATGGCGTGCTCGATGACTCCGGCGATCTCGTGCCACCGCAGACGGCCGTCCAGGAATGCCGCAACGGCGCACTCGTTGGCCCCGTTCAGCCAGGCCGGTGCGGTGCCGCCGACCCGGCCTGCCTCGTAGGCCAAGTCCAGACACCGGAAGGTGCCCCTGTCGGGATGCTCAAAGGTGAGGCTGCCGAGTTCGGCCCAGTCGACCGCCCCGAACGGCGTGGCGATGCGTTCGGGGTAGGCCAGGGCATATCCGATCGGCAGGCGCATGTCGGGCATCGAGAGCTGCGCGACGGTGCTGCCGTCACCGAAGGTGACCATGGAGTGGATCACCGACTGGGGCTGGATGAGCACGTCGATGCGGCTGTAGTCCACGCCGAACAGCTCATGTGCCTCGATGACCTCCAGCCCCTTGTTCATGAGCGTCGAGGAATCGACGGTGATCTTCGGGCCCATCGACCACGTGGGATGGGCCAAGGCGTCTGCGACCGTCACCTCACCCAGCTCGGCGGCGCTGCGACCGCGGAAGGGACCTCCGCTGCCGGTGAGGATCAGCCGCTCCGGCGGTGATGGCTCGCCCGCCAGGCACTGGTGCAGGGCGCTGTGCTCGCTGTCCACCGGGATCAACTCCGCGCCTGGGCGCGACCGCAGCGGCTGCACCAGCGGCCCTGCGGCGATCAGGCTCTCCTTGTTCGCCAGCGCCAATCGCCGTCCAGCTCCGAGCGCCTCCAGCGTGACGCCCAAGCCGGCAAACCCGACGACACCGTTGACGGCGACATCGGCACATCGGGCCAAGCTGGCGAACGCGTCAGGGCCCGCCACCACGTCGATTCCGGCGGGAACTGCCGACGCGAGCTCTGCGGCCCGCTCCCGATCTGCAATGCCCACGACGGCCGGCCGGAACTCTGCGGCCTGCGCGGCGAGTTCGCCGACCGAGCTCTGCGCGGCCAGCG
Organism: Acidimicrobiia bacterium; assembly: GCA_022822525.1. Lineage (GTDB taxonomy): Bacteria > Actinomycetota > Acidimicrobiia > Acidimicrobiales > Poriferisodalaceae > Poriferisodalis. The sequence goes on from JAJEBN010000053.1 coordinate 24,679, forward strand.
CCGCCACGCTGAAACGATCCGGTTCGGCGCGCACCACTTCCAGCGTCTGGGTGCCGATCGAACCCGTCGAGCCGAGCACCGCGACGGTCGTCGCGTCCACGGGACTACCCGACGACGTACGTGCCGACGAAGAACGCCGCCGGCAATGCGAACAGCAGCGCGTCGAAGCGGTCGAAGACGCCGCCGTGACCGGGCAGCAGGTTGCCCATGTCCTTCACGTTGACGTCGCGCTTGACGAGCGACTGGGAGAGGTCGCCCAGCGGTGCGGCGAGCGCTACGGCAAGGCTCAGCCACAGCGCGTCGAGCAGGCTCCCGGTCCACGGAAACACGCCGGGGAAACGATTCATCACCAGCGTCGTCACCACGACCGACAGCACGATGCCCCCGATGAGTCCCTCATGGGTCTTGTTGGGGCTGATGCGCGGCGCAAGACGGCTCTGACCCGTCGTGCGGCCGACAACGAAGCCGCCGACGTCATAGACGACGGTGCCGATCACCGCAGCGATCAGCAAGGAATCGCCGTTTGGTTCACGCAGCATCAGGGCTGCAAACGAGCCCAGCCCGCCGATCCATAGGAGCCCGAGCGCGGTGATAGCGAGATTCGCAGTGGGGTGATCGCGCTCGATGCCGAGCAGGAACCAGCAGAAGATCGTCACGGCGGCAATCGCCAGCACGATCGGGTAGGCCTCAGCGCCGCGCAAGTGGACGCCGACCGTGAGACCGCCGACGCCGACCAGGCCAGCCAGGGTCGCCGGTCGGTAACCGAGGGGTCGTGCCGCTCGGTAGAACTCCGCCGCGGCGAGCACCAGCACGACGACGATCAGCGCCACAATGGCTGCTTCGCCGATCCGGAGCGCGCCGAAGAACAGCGCTGCCAGGGCAACGCCGACGGCGATGGCTGCAGGCAGGTTGCGACCGCTGCGGGGTGCATTCTGCGGATCGTTGTGCAGCACAGTTCGGGCTTCGTCGCTCACGACTCCACGCTCCTCGTAGTCCTGGCTTCCCTCACGCCAGTGCGATGCGGACGCATCGAGCCGGGCCCATTGAGCGAAGCGATCAGGTTCAGATGTTGCCGCACCGGTCTCCGCAGGAGCTTCCGTCAGCGTTGCAGCCTCAGTCTCGCCGATCTCGGGGACCTCAGCAGGGGTGGGTGGCGGCGGATCCTGCGGCGGCGGATCTTGTCGCGCCGCCTCTGCGGCCGGCGCATCGAACAGCGGCTCGTAGCCAGCCGGATCGGGATCGTCGGCCGCCTCAGCCGCTTCGGGGGCGAGGCGCGGGTCGTCGGGAAGCTGGGGGAACAAGCGTGAGCCCCCGCGTCGCTCTGGCTCGGCAGGAGGCGCTTCGGGCACCGCGGCCGACACAGGAGGCGCTTCGGGCACCGCGGCCGGGGGTCCCGGCGCATCGGCACCGGCTGACTCGAAGTTCACCAGCGGGCGCGTGGAGTCCATCGATTCGTCGGCGGCAGCAGGATCGGTGGGAGCATCATCGGGATCTCTCGGCGGATGCTCGCTGCTCTCGGACATCTACCTCCACACCTGCTCGGTCAAACCTCGAGGAGTTCCTGCTCCTTGGCGTCCAGCGCCCGGTCAATGTCGCCCACAAACTTGGCGGTATCAGCGTCGAGTTCGCTCTCGAAGCTGCGCTTCTGGTCGGCGGAGATCTCCTTCTCCTTTTCGAGCGTATCGAGATCGTGACGAGCGCTGCGACGCAGGTTGCGCACCGCGACACGCCCGTCTTCGGCCATCTGCTTCACCACCCGTACCAGATCCCTGCGCCGGTCTTCGGTCAGCGGGGGGAACACGAGTCGCAGGACATGACCGTCACTGGAGGGGTTGATTCCCAGGTCAGACTCCATGACCGCCTTGGAGATCGCGTCCAACGCCGCACGGTCGAACGGCTGGATGACCAGCATGCGCGCCTCGGGCACGGAGAAGCCCGCGAGCTGCTGCAAGGGGACATTGGCGCCGTAGTAGTCGACCCCGAGCTTCTCGACGAGTGCCGGCGTTGCTCTGCCTGTGCGGACGGTGGCAAAGCTGGCACGGGCGTGCTCGACGGCGCTGCCCATTCGCTGGCGAGCGTCCGCGCAGATTTCGGCGGCGAATTCGCTCACCTGACCATCGTACTCCCGCCCGCGCCGGCGGGACTGTGACCCTGTGCGGGCATGTGCGAGTGCGGTGCCTATCGCACCAGCGTGCCCAGCGCCTCACCTTCGACGACGCTGCGGAAGTTGCCTTGCGTCATCAGGTCGAAGACGACGATGGGGGTGGCGTTGTCCTTGCAGACGGCGATGGCCGCCGAGTCCATCACCGCCAGCTCCTTGGAGAGCACTTCGAGAAAGGTGACCTCGCTGAGGAGCTTGGCGTCTGGATCTATCTGCGGGTCGGCCGTGTACACGCCGTCGATGCCTGAGTGGGTGCCCTTCAGCACGACATCGGCGTCGACTTCGGCTGCGCGGAGTGCCGCAGCAGTATCGGTCGTGAAGAACGGGTTGCCTGTGCCCGCCGCAAAGATCACCACGCGCCCCTTCTCGAGGTGGCGGACTGCGCGCCGGCGGATGTAGGGCTCGGCTATCTGCGCCATCCCGATCGCTGTCATGACCCGGGTCGGCACGTCGCGGCGTTCGAGGGCGTCTTGGAGGGCCAACGCGTTGATGACGGTGGCCAGCATGCCCATGTGATCGGACTGAGCTCGGTCCATGCCGCCGATCGAGCCCGCCATGCCGCGCCAGATATTGCCGCCCCCGACGACGACCGCGATGTCGACCTCGAGTGAGACCCAGACGTCGGAGATCTCCGACGCCAGCTGATCGACCACGGACGAACTGACGTTGTTGCCGCCCTTGTCGGCGAGTGCTTCACCCGACAGCTTCAGCACCACACGCTTCCACGCCGCCGGCTTGCGGTGACGGGGGCGCAGCGGCTCCGCGGGCGCCGCCTCCATGTCGGGCGGCACGTCGGAGAGCGCTGCAGCCATCGGTGTGCTCAGCGTCCGATCTCGATCTGGGCGAAGCGCGTGACGCGTGCCCCGCCGACGAGATCAGCAATTGTCCGCTTCTCGTCCTTCACGAACTTCTGCTCCATCAGGGTGTGCTCACGCAAGAAGCCCACCAGGCGGCCTTCCACGATCTTGCCCAGGGCCGCTTCGGGCTTGCCTTCGTTGCGACTCAGGGCTTCGAGGGTGGCGCGCTCGCGGTCCAGCACGTCAGCGGGTACGTCGGAGCGCTGGATGTAGGTAGGTCGGCTGCTGGCGATGTGCAGCGCCACGTCGTGGGCAATCTCCGGTGTCGCTCCGTCAAGCTCGACGAGCACGGCGTTGACGCCGCGGCCGTTCTGCTGATGGACATACGCGTCGAGGCAGGAGCCTGCGGGGGCTTCGTAGCGCTCGACGGCCCCGACAGCGATGTTCTCCTTGAGCGTGATCTTGAGATCGTCGATCGCTCCGGCGGAATCGGCGACGACGCTCGGCCCCTCGCTGAGCACAGCATCGAGGAGCTGATCGGCCATGGCCTGGAATCCGTCTGACTTCGCCACGAAATCCGTCTCGCAGCGCAGCTCGACGATGGCGCCCACCGAGCCGCTTCCTTGCTCGACGACCCGGGCCACGACGACGCCGTCGCTGTTGTCGCGATCTGCACGCGCCGCGGAGGAGGCGATGCCGTTCTCACGCAGCCACTGGGCCGCTGCCTCTGCGTCGCCGTCGCAGCGGGTCAACGCATCCTTGGCGTCCATCATCCCGGCACCGGTGGCCTTGCGCAGGGTCTGAACGTCCTTCGCAGTGAACGCTGCCATGTCAGGCGGCTCCTTCCGATCCGGCTGCTCCGGTCGTCTCGGTCGATTCGACCGGCGCCGTGAGGGTCTCGTCGGCGCTGCCGGCATCGGCGGGCGTCGCTGAGACCACCGGCGAGCTCATGTCAGGCACTGCTGCGGCGGCCGCTGCCTTGGCAGCCTGGTCAGCCGCGATGCGAGCCTCTCGAGCGGCTGCCTCGGCCAGTGCCGCACGCTGCGCCTCGGCCTGCTGTGCCGCGATCCGCGCCTCTTCCTCGGGCGAGCGCTCCCCCGCGGACGGCATCGTCACCCCGCTGCGCTCGGCCATGAAGCGGCCTTCACGCGCAGCTTCCGCCATGACCCGGCACAGCAGCTCGGTCGAGCGGATGGCGTCGTCATTGCCCGGGATCACATAGCTGATCGGGTCGGGATCTGAGTTTGAGTCGGCCACCGCGACCACCGGCAGCTTCAGCCGGACGGCCTCGGCCACGGCGATGTGCTCCTTCGGCGTGTCGAGCACGAATACCGCATCGGGCAGCTTGTCCATGTTGCGGATGCCATTGAGGTTGCGCTGCAGCTTGGCGAGCTCGCGCATGTGCAGCAGGGCTTCCTTCTTCGGCATGTTGTCGAAGTCGCCGGCTGCCCGCATCCGCTCGTATTCGAGCATCTTGGTGACCCGGCCACGGATGGTGCGGAAGTTGGTGAGCATCCCGCCGAGCCAGCGCTGGTTGACGTACGGCATGCCGCAGGCATTGGCGTGGCGCTGGATCGGGTACTGCGCCTGACGCTTGGTGCCCACGAACAGGATGGTCCCGCCGCCGGCCACCGTGTCGCGCACGTAGCCGTAGGCATCCTCGAGCAGGGACAGCGTCTGTCGCAGGTCGATGATGTAGATCCCGTTGCGCTCGCCCCACAGGAAGCGCTCCATCTTGGGATTCCATCGACGGGTCTGGTGGCCGAAGTGGACTCCGGCGGTGAGCAAGTCGGACATGGTCACGACAGCGGACATAGGTGCTCCTCCCCACGGTTCTCGTTCCTGCACCGGGGTCGACACCGCTGCGGGCAGCGGTGACCGTGGGGTCGCCCCGGCTGATCAGCCATTGGGTCGTCGCACTGCGGTGAGATCAGGGCCTGCCCGCTCCGAGACGGTGTCTCCGACGGTGTGGGCCTCACAGCACCGCAATGCCAGCGCCGGAGTGTAACCAGCGCAGTTGCAGCCGGTACACGGAGGCTGCGGACCGCACGAGCCTCGGGCGTCCGACCGCCGAGCGCGGGCGTGCGCTCTGACCGGGGGCGAAGAGTCGGGCCGGGTCGAGGTAGACCTCACCCCTGCGCACCCCGACATGGAGCCGGTCTGACACCGTCCCGAGCTGTTGACCCTGCCGCACCACTTCGCCCCGGTCGACCCCGATGGTCGCGACTCCCGAATAGGAGACGCGCAGACCGTCGGGATGGCTGACCGTGACGTGCAGCCGCCCGCCGACCGGACCGGCGAAGCTGACCACGCCGTCACCGGCCGCCCAGAACGGCGCTCCGGGCCGCGTCGCGAACTCGAGGCCGCGATTGCCGGGGCCGTATCGGTGGGACGGCGGTCGGAACGGATCGACGACCGTTCCGTCCACAGGCCAGATGTACGACCGCGACGGTCCGGATTGCGCTGGGGCCTCGGCGGTGCCGGCGACCAGCACCACTGCGCACACCGCCGCGAGCACCGTCGATGTCGCCACAACGCTGGCACCGCGATCGGGTCGAGACCGTCGAACGCCTCGCGGGCCCGGGGTGACCGCGCGGCTCAGGCGCGCGGGTGTGCCGACTCGTACACCTCCCGCAGGCGTTCCCTGCTGAGGTGGGTGTAGATCTGGGTGGTCGCGAGCCGCTGGTGGCCGAGCAGTTCCTGCACTACCCGCAGATCTGCCCCTCCGTCGAGCAGGTGCGTGGCGTAGGTGTGCCGCAGTGCGTGCGGATGGGTCGGCTGTGCGCCACGACGGTCCAGTATCCGCTGCACGTCGCGCGGCCCCAGCCGGTTGCCGCGCAAGTTCACGATCAGTGCCGCCGGATCGCGGTCGGCGGGGCGGCCCAGACGCTGCGTGTCGAATTCGTCGCTGCCGCCGTTGCGCCACGCGGCGAGCATCACGGAGGACGGTTCGCTGAGCGGGACTCGCCGATGCTTGCCGCCCTTGCCGATCACCTCGATGTGCTGGTCGCCTTGCCGGTAGGCGCCCCGGTCGAGCTGGCACAGCTCGGCGACCCGCAACCCGCTGCCATAGAGCAGCTCGAGCACGAGCCGGTCGCGCAGCTCGGACGCGTCGTCGGGCACCGTGCCGTCGCCGAGCATCTCGGAGACCTCGCCTGCCCCGAGCACTCGCGGCAGGCGTCCGGTGCCGGCGGGAGCGGCCAGCCCGATCGAGGGGTCGCGACCGATGGCCCCGTCGCGTACGAGCCAGCCGAAGTAGCGCCTGAGCGCGGAGGCCTTGCGCGCCGCCGACCGCCGGGACAGTCCGCGCACGGTCAAGAATGCGACGTAGCGCCGCAGCCAGCGCCGGTCGACGTCGCTGGGCGAGTCGAGGCCGGCGCGCGAGGCCCATTCGGCGAATTGGCTCACATCGGTGCGGTAAGCGCGCTTTGTCGCCTCCGAAGCTGCCGTGAGCGACAGCACGAATTCTCCGATCCGCCACGCCAGGGGCGCCTCCGCCACCAGATCCACAGTACAGATGCCGGTGAGCACCGGGTCCGAGCGGCGGCATCATCGGGACTTCTCCCACCATCCACCCGTCTCGGAGACCCATCCCGACAGCTGCAACCGCCCGAGTGCCGTGGCGAGATCGGCAAGCGATGCCTCGACGCACAGCGCCAGCTCGTCGACCGAGCGCCCGCCGGCGGTGAGCTCGTCGAGCAGTCGGCGCTCGAGCGGATCGTCGGGCACTCGTGCGGCCGGGGCCGCACCGGCGCCCCCTGCCGTCGCGCCCAGCGCCAGCAGCACGTCATCGAGGTCGCACACCGGGGCGCATCCCTCAGCGAGCAGACGGTTGGTGCCGCTCGAGGCGCTGCTGGTGATCGGGCCCGGAACGGCCATCACGGCGCGGCCGCGTTCGGCCGCCGCCTCGACTGTGTGCATCGAGCCTCCCGATGGGCCCGACTCGACCACTACGACCAGCTCGCACAGCGCGGCCACGATGCGATTGCGTGCGGGAAACTGCCACGCGGCTGGGTGCGTTCCGAGCGGGTACTCGCTGAGCAGCGTGCCGTATTCGCCGACATCGGCCCATAGGGCCCGGTTGGCGGCCGGGTAGACACAATCCAGCCCGCTGCCGACCACGCCGATGACCGGACCGCCCGCATCGAGTGCTGCTCGCTGGGCGATGCCGTCGATGCCGGTGGCCAGACCCGAGACGACGGCAACACCCTGCTCGGCGAGGCCCTCGCCGAGCATCTGCGCGACGGTGCGGCCATAGGCGCTGCACCGGCGCGTCCCCACGATGGCGACCCGGCGCAGGGCAAGATCGACTGGCGCGCCGCGACCGAAGAGCACCGCTGGGGGCTCGGGATCGGTCTCCCACAGATCAGCAGCGTCACTCCCCGATGGCACGTGCACCCAGACCCCGGCGGATGCATGCGCGTCGAGCAGCTCGGCCCCGACGGGCCGCCCGTGGCGAGCTGATGCGGCCATGGCGGCCGATGCACGCTGCTGCCACGTCGACAGCAGCGCCCGGTCCACGCCACGGCACGCGCTCAGCGCGGACAGCATCGCCGCGTTTCCGCGGCGCAATTCACCGATCGCGTCGAGTGCGCTGCGATCACGCAGCAGGGCACGCAGGCGCGCCGGACCGATGCGAGGCAGCGAGCACAGCTCCGCCAGCGCCCCGAGTTCCGCTGCGGCGTCGCCGTCCATCGGCACGGCGCCCACGAGGCCGGTCATCTGGCCGCAGCGGGAACATGCAGGTCGCCGACGCTCGCACGCAGCGCCAGCGCTTCGTGGAGACGCTCGGCGTCGATCGGCGGTTCATCGCCGGCGAGGTCGCTCAGCGTCAGGGCCACGCATCGGACGCGCTTGAGTCCGCGGCCGCTGAGCAGACCCTGCCGCAGACGCCTGCGCAGCTCGTCCCGGCTGGCGGCCGTGAGTGGTGCGTGATGCTCGAGCTCGAGGCCCGAGAGCTCGGCATTCGACCCCACGCCTCGGGCTGCGGAACGTTCCCGCGCCGCAGCCACCCGCGCACCGACCGCCTCAGTGGACTCGCCGCGGGTGCCGTCGAGCAGTTGATCGGGGTCAGGGCGCTGCACCTGCACGCGGAGGTCGAAGCGGTCGAGCAGCGGCCCGGACAGCCGCCGCAGGTACCGCTGCCTGACGTAGTCGGAGCAGCGGCAGGCGTTGGGCCGGCCCGCCTGCCCGCACGGGCAGGGGTTCATGGCAGCCACCAGCAAGAAGCGGGCAGGAAACTCGCACGAACCCGCCGCCCTGCTCACCCGCACCACGCCTTCTTCGAGCGGCTGGCGCATCGCGTCGAGCACGCTCGGCGCGAACTCGCCGAGCTCGTCGAGAAACAGCACCCCGCGATGCGCCAGGGAGACCTCCCCGGGGCGGACAGCCGGCGAACCTCCGCCGATGAGCGCCGCCATCGTCGCGGTGTGATGTGGGCTGCGGAGCAATGGGCGAGTCGCGAGGCCAGTCGGCAGCGGCAGACCGGCCGCCGACTGGACCCGCGTCGCCTCCATGGCGCGCTCGCGGCTGAGCTCAGGCAGCAAGCCGACCAGGCGGCGCGCCAGCATCGTCTTTCCCGCTCCGGGCGGCCCGAGCATCAGCAGGTGGTGACCGCCCGCCGCGGCAACCTCGATCGCCCGGCGCGCCAGCGGCTGCCCGACGACATCACCGAGATCGGGCACCCCCTCCCATTGCGGCTGGGGCGGATCCGGCGGCGGGTCTGGCCACGGCGTCCGGCCAGCCAGCACCGACGCGAGCCGGCCCAGGTTTGCAGCGGTGCAGACGTCGCGGGGATCTGCGGCGCGGGCAACGTGATAGGACTCCGGCGCGATCACCACGGTGCGTTCGCGCAGCGCGTCGACCAGCGGCACGACACCCACCACCGCCCGTATCGCCCCGTCGAGGCCGAGCTCGCCCACGAACGCCTTGCCGTCGAGCGAATCGGTCGGCACTTGATCGGTGACGGCCAGGTACGCCACTGCGATCGCCAGGTCCAGACCCGCGCCGCCTTTGCGCAGCCCCGACGGCGCCAGGTTCACCGTGACACGCCGCGGGGGCCATTCGAGTCCCGACGACAGCACGGCGGACCGCACCCGATCTCGCGCCTCGCGACAGGCGGCATCGGGCAGGCCGACGATCGTGAATGAGGGCAGACCGTCAGTGACGTGCACTTCGACGGTGACAACGTGGCCGTCCACGCCGACGAGCGTCGCGGCCGTTGCGGTAGCCAGCATGAGCCTCCTCCAGCAACCGAGATCGGACGCAGCTCGCAACGAGCACCGTCCGGAATCTTCGAGGAGGCCCGCCGGGGGCCACGATCACATCAGCGGGTCGTGCGGCAGCCGGCGCCAGAGCCCCCGCTGCCACTGCGACCTCGTCGCCCACCGTAGATCACGCGGCGCCGATGCGGTCCAGTGGTTTTCTCGCAACCGACGAAGCTCCGCGCGGGGCGGCGATACTGCTGCGGTGGGTTACGACCCCTACCGGAAGCACCGCACGACGCGCATCGACTATCTGCTCGTTGCCGCTGCGACGATCGTCGCTGCCGGGCTCGTGGTGTGGGCGCTGGTCGGCTGAGCGGCGGGGACGGCGGATGCGACAACTGGAACCGGTGCCGGGCTTCGAGGTGCGACGCGTGCAGCCGTACGAGGCAGCCAAGCGCTACACCTGCGGTGGCTGCGCCAACACCATCGACACCGGCGTCGGCCACGTGGTGGCGGTACCGCTCGACGCCCCCGATCTGCGCCGCCACTGGCATTGGGGCTGCTGGTCGGCACGGGACCGGCGGCCGCCGGTGGGCTGAGTCGAGGCACGGACCGCCTCAGAAGGCGTCGGTGAGGACTTCGACCGTCCGGCCCATGACGGATGCGGCGTCACAGCGGATCGGCCCGCGCCAGCCTCCCCGCTGGCGCAGGTACGCCGCAGCCACACGGCGTACCTGTTGCTGCTTGCGCGCAGTGATCGCCTCGAAGCCGGTGCCGAAGCGACCGCTCGAACGCGTCTTCACCTCGCACACCACGAGTCGCAGCCCGTCGGTGACGATGAGATCCAGCTCACCCGCGGCGCAGCGCCAGTTGCGCTCCAGCACGCGGTAGCCGCGTTCGGTGTACCAGCGCTCGACCAAGCGCTCCCCGTAGCGACCCAGCGCTTGACGCCGAGCACTCACCGCAGGCCGGCACCCCGCCGAGCCCGGACAATGTCGCTAGAAGCGCTTCTCGCGAACCCGGGCCGCCTTGCCCACGCGATCGCGCAGGTAGTACAGCTTCGCCCGGCGCACATCGCCGACCGCGATTCGTTCGATCTTGGCGATCGTCGGCGCGTGCAGCGGGAATGTGCGCTCGACGCCCACCCCGAAGCTGAGCTTGCGCACCGTGAAGGTCTCGCTGATGCCCGACGACTGGCGAGCGATCACGTATCCCTCGAACACCTGGGTGCGCCGGCGGTTGCCCTCCACGACCCGGACATGGACGCGGACCGTGTCGCCGGGTCCGAATTCCGGATGGTCATCGCGCAGACGAGGCTGGTCGACTAGATCGGTGCTTCCCATGGCGGCCCGACTCCTGAGATCGGCGTGGCGGCGGCCTCTGGAGGCTAATGGTCTGGCCCCGCATTGCAGCATCGTCCGCGTCGCCCATGACGTCGGGGACTAGCCGGTCTCGGGAAGCCCGAGGCCGAATTCTGCGAGCAGTTCCCGGTCGAGGTCGCTGACGCCCCGCTCGGCCAGCAGATCCGGGCGTTCGCGGGCGGTGCGGACCAGCGCCATTGCCCGGCGCCAGCGGGCAACACGTGCGTGATCCCCGCTGCGCAGCACCTCTGGCACGTCGAGGCCCCGGAACTGCGCGGGGCGCGTCCAGTGCGGGTACTCCAGCAGTCCGCCGGAGAAGCTCTCATCAGCGGCCGAGGCGGCATTGCCGAGCACACCCGGCACCAGCCGCGCGACGGCCTCGGTCACCACCATCGCCGCGAATTCACCGCCGGCGAGCACCACATCGCCTACCGAGACCGAGCCGTCCACGAGATGGGCCCGGATGCGCTCGTCGACGCCCTCGTAGCGACCGCACAGCAGGCTGAATCCCCCGGTCCCCGCGAGCTCGGCGGCCATGGCCTGATCGAAGCGCCGGCCGCCGGCGTCCAACAGCAGCAACGGCCGCGGCGGCGAGACCGCCTCGACGGCGGCAAAGACCGGTTCTGCCATCAGGACCATGCCCGGCCCTCCCCCGAACGGAGCGTCGTCGACGGTTCGGTGGACATCGGTGGCGCCCAGGCGCAAGTCCCAGCAGCGGATGTCCAGCAGGCCGCGCTGGCGAGCCCGTCCGAGAATGCTCAGACCGCACATTGCGTCGAGTTCGGCGGGGAAGATCGAGAACAGGTCGATGCGCAACCCGCCGCCGTCGGCGGCTGGCGGGCTGCCCTCAGCGCTGGTCGAGCTCGAAGAGCCCATCGGGCACCTCCACGTGGACCGTGCCGGACTCCATGCGCACCACGAAGGTCAGCGGCACCAGATGGCCCGTGTCCAACTCGAGCAGATCCGCCGCGGGGTTCGCCACCACGGCGGTCACGACACCCGCTGCAATGCCCCGCTGATCGACGACCGTGGCGCCGCACAGCTCGTGCACCCAGAGCTCGTCAGGGTCCTCCAGCGGCTCGGCGAGCACGGTGGTGCCGGTCAGGGACGAGGCTGCATCCCGGTCGTCGATGCCCTCGAATCTGACCAGCCAACGATTGCCGTCAGGACGCGCGCGAACGACCGCTCGGCGGCCCGCCGCGGTGACGAGCACCGAACCGGCGTCGAATCTCTCAAGGCGGTTGGTGACCGGGTACACGGCGACCTCGCCGCGTACTCCGTGTGCGCGACCGACTGTGCCGATTTCCAGCAGTCCGGCCGGCGCAGCCTCCGGAGCGCCCGAGTCAGTCCCGGAAGTCGACTTCGACCCCGACGCCATCACGATGGGCGGCAGCGCGCACCAGCGTGCGTATGGCGTTGGCGACGCGCCCTCGCTTGCCGATGACCCGACCGATGTCCTCGGAGCTCACGGTTGCCGTCAGGCTCAGCTTTGATCCCGACTCGGCAATCTCGACCTCGACTTGGTCGGGATGCTCGACGAGCTGGGCGATGAGGTACAGCAGCACCTCTTCCGCGGCGGTGGTCTCGGCTTCGGCGCCGGTCTCTGCTGTGGTCACCGGTCCTCCCCGTCGTTCTGCGGCTCATCATCGGTTGCCGCCGCGCCGGCCGGCGCTGCGTCGGCGGGCGAGGGATCGCCGCCCTCTGCGGGTGCATCGAGGACCAAGTCGGGCACCGGGGTCGCCGGGGCGACATCGGGCGGCAGCTCGGCATCGGCCGCGACGGCCGACGCGGCTTTCGGATCGGATGCCGAACGGAATTCGTCCCACGCACCGGAGATCGTCAGCAGCTTCGAGACGGTCTCGCTCGGCTGCGCCCCGTGGCTGAGCCAGTGGACGGCGCGCTCGTTGACGATCGAGATCGCCGAGGGTTCCTGGCGCGGATCGTACGTGCCGATGACCTCCAGCACGCGGCCGTCGCGAGGCTTGCGGCTGTCGACAGCGACGACGCGGTAGCTGGGCTGCTTTTTCTTGCCGGTGCGCTTGAGGCGCAGACGAACGGCCATGTTGCTCCCGGTGAGGTGAATGCGATTGGGGGCTTGGGGGCGGGCGAGCCGGCTCATGAGGTGTGGCAGGTTGTCGCACACCGATGGGCCGCCGCGCCGACGAATGAGGATAACGGGATGCCAGCCCGTCGCCCCCGACACGGATCGACCGCGCCCGGAGGCGCTCAGCGACCGGGCAGCTTCAGGTCCAGTGCGTCCCAGTCGATCGCGTCGCTGAGCGGTTTGGCGCCAGTTTTGGGTCCCGAACCCTTGGGCGACACCCGTCCCCCTCCTCCGGTGCGCCCCCCACCGGTGCGGCCCCCGCCCCGACCGCGCTTGCGAGCGGCCTTGCGGCCTGCCGGCCGGCGTTTGGAGCCCAGCCCCATCATCCCGCCCATCATCTTGCGCATCTGCGTGAACTGCTTGAGCAGGCTGCTGACCTGTGCCGACGATGTGCCGCTGCCCGCGGCGATGCGGGCTCGGCGGGACGCGTCGATGATCTCCGGCGCCACCCGCTCGGCCGGCGTCATGGACAGCACGATCGCCTCGGCGGTCGTGATCCGGTCGTCATCGATCTCGGCGTTGCGAACCTGATCGGAGATGCCCGGCATCATCTGCACGATGCTCTGCAGGTTGCCCATCTTGCGCAGCTGCCGGAGCTGGTCCACAAAATCGTCGAGCGTGAAGGTCCCCTCGACCAATCGCTGCGCGGCCGCTTCGGCCTCAGCCTCCTCGTAGACCTGTTCGGCCTTCTCGATGAGGGTGAGCACATCGCCCATGCCCAGGATCCGGCTGGCCATGCGGTCGGGGTGGAATTGCTCGAAGTCGTCGATCTTCTCGCCGACCGACGCGAACGCCACAGGGCGGCCGACCACCTCGGCGACCGACAGAGCGGCGCCGCCACGCGCGTCGCCGTCGAGCTTGGTCAGGATGATGCCGTCGACTTCGAGCGTGGCGTGAAACGCCTCGGCAGTCGACACCGCGTCCTGGCCGACCATCGAGTCCACAACGAGAAACGTGTAGTGAGGCTCCACTGCGTCGGAGATGCGGGCCACCTCGGTCATGAGCTCCGCGTCGATCGCCAGCCGGCCGGCGGTGTCCACGATGAGCACATCGCGACCGGTCTCGCGAGCATGGGCGAGCCCACCAGCAGCGCAGGCCACGGGATCACCCGCTGCGCCCGCAACACCCGCTGCGCCCGCAACACCCGCTGCGCCCGCAACACCCGCTGCGCCCGCAACACCCGCTGCGCTCCATACCTCGGTGTCGATGCTGCGGGCCAGCGTGCGCAACTGCTCCACCGCAGCAGGGCGCTGCAGGTCGGCGCCGACCAGCAGTGGGTTGCGTCCCTGGGACTTGCACCATTGGGCCAGCTTCGCTGCGGCGGTCGTCTTGCCCGAGCCCTGGAGTCCCGCCAGCAGCACGACCGTGGGCGGCTTCGGCGCGAACTGGAAGTTGAGCGGGTCGCCGCCCAGGATGGCAACGAGCTCGTCGTTGACAATCTTGGTCACCTGCTGGCCGGGCGTGAGGCTGGCGGTGACCTCGCCGCCGACGCTGCGCTCGCGGACCCGTTCGGTGAACCGTCGTACTACCCCGACGTGGACGTCGGCTTCGAGCAGCGCCACCCGGATCTCTGCCAGCGCCTCGTCGACATCGGCGGGCCGCATCCGCCCGCGCCCGCGCAGGGATCGGAGCGTGCCGGAGAGGCGGTCAGTCAACGTGTCGAACATCGATCATTCCCCCCCAGAGGGCTGTGGCTCGCCGGCGACCCCCAGCAGCGCGTCGACGTAGCTGTCGGGATCGAAATCGACGAGGTCTTCTGCATGCTCGCCCAAGCCCACGAGCTTCACCGGGAGCCCGAGCTCGGCCTCGATGGCAAACACGATGCCGCCCTTGGCTGAGCCGTCCAGCTTGGTGAGCACGACGCCGGTCACATCAGTGGCCTCGGCGAAGGCCCGCGCCTGGCTCAGGCCGTTCTGGCCGGTCGTGGCGTCGATCACGAGCAGCGTCTCGGCAACCGCACCGGGCTCTCGGTCCGCGACCCTGCGTACCTTGGCGAGCTCGTCCATGAGGTTCTTGCGGGTCTGCAGGCGTCCGGCGGTATCGGCAAGCACCACATCGGCGCTGCGCGCGGCGGCCGCGGAGATGGCGTCGTGCACCACCGAACTGGGGTCCGCACCTGAGCTGCCCGAGATGAGCTCGGCTCCGCAGCGATCAGCCCACGTCTGCAGCTGCGAGGCAGCCGCGGCGCGGAACGTGTCGCCCGCAGCCATGACGACGCGCTGTCCCGACGACGACAAGCGGTGACCGACCTTGCCGATCGTGGTGGTCTTGCCCACGCCGTTGACGCCCACGAACAGCCACACCGCTGTTGCGCCGTCCCGGCCGGGTGCTGAGGTGGCGAGCGCTCGGTCCGCATCGAGCACCTCACGCATCTGGTCGCCCAGCGCGCGCATCAGGTCGTCCGGCTCGGTGATGCCCGCTTCGGCGGCCGTTCTGCGCAGGCGATCCAGGGTCGCCATCGTCGTGGACACGCCCACGTCGGCGCCGAGCAGCGCCTCTTCGAAGCTCTCCCACGTCTCGGCGTCGGGTGTTCGCCCCCGGATGGAAGCAAGTCGATCCCGCAGCGTGCGGCGCGATGAGGCCAGGCCCGCAGCGAACGTGGCCGGCGCCCGGTCCGGTTCGGTGACAGGGGGAACGGATGCCTGGGCCGGAGCCGCCGCGGGCGCGACCGGCGGGTCGGCGACGGGCGGGTCGGCGACCGGCGACGGGTCCGATCTGGCCGGGGAACCCGCCGCAGCAGCGCGACGCTGCCTGCTTCGCTGCACGAACGGCACTGTCATCAGCGCCACCATCGCCACGATGATCAGGATGAGGCCGATACGCCAAGCGTCGGGCAGGTCGCCGATTCCGAGGAAGAGGAGAATCGCGCCGATGAAGATCACGATGGCGCCTGCGCCGGCGACCGCCCTTGTGCTCACTGGCGGGCAGGCTACCGAGGTGCCGTGACGGGCTCGTTGGCTGCCAGCGGGCCGTCCGCCGCAATCAATGCTGCAGCGGACGACGGCCGTTCGGACACGACGATGCTGGATCCTCCCGGCGGCATCGACACGCCGTAGAGCACGTCGGCTGACTCCATCGTGCGCCGCTGATGGCTCACGATGACCAGCTGGGACTCGCGCCGGAATTCGCCCACGAGATCCAAGAAGCGATGCAGGTTCACGTCGTCGAGCGCCGCCTCGACCTCGTCGAGGACGTAGAAGGGCGAAGGGCGGCTGCGGAAGACCGCGAACAGATAGGTCAGCGCAACCAGCGAGCGTTCGCCGCCCGACAGCAGCGACAGGCGACCGACTCGTTTGCCGGCCGGTCGCACGTCCAGCTCGACACCGCAGGTGAGCAGGTCGTCGGGATCGGTCAGTGAGAGCTTGCCGGCCCCGCCAGGGAACAGCGTGCCGAACAGCTCAGCGAAATTTCGAGCGACATCCTCGAAGGCCTCTGCGAATGTGGCCACGATCTCGGCGTCGATGGCTCGGATCACCTTTCCCAGCTCTCGTCTGCTGGTGCGCACGTCTGCGAGCTGCGACGCCACGAACTCGTGGCGCTCCGATGCCGCTTCGTACTCGGACAGCGCGAGCGGGTTCGTCGGTCCGAGCCGGCTGAGATCAGCACGCAGCGACCGTTCATGGGCCCGCGCGGAGACTCCCTCGGGCAAGGGAGGGGGCAGGGCTGCGAGCGCCGCTTCAGGTTCGGCGCCGAATTCCACCCGAATGGTGTTGACGAGCACGTCACGCTTGGTCCGGCGCTCGGCATCGGTCACGTCCAGCACCCCGAGATCGGCACGCAGGCCCTCCTGGCGCTCCGAGGCGGCGTCGCGCTCACGTCGCAACGCGTCGAGACGCCCCGAGAGCTGACGTACGAGCCCGGTCCGGGTCTCGTGGCGCGCCTGCAGTCGCCTGGCTTCGGCGTCGAGGCGCTGGCGCCGCTCGGAGAGCAGCAGCGCGAGCCGGTCCAGCACGGACACGACCTGCTCGGACCGCTCAAGCCGAGCCGACGCGGCGGCACGAGACGACTCATGACCCGTGAGGCGCTGGGCGATCGCATGGAGCCGGTGCTCGAGGACAGTCCGGCGCTGTCGCTGGGCGGCCTCCCCCGCTTCGATTGCCTGGGCCTGCGCGGCCTGCCTGGCGGATGCGGCCGCGATCCGTTGTCTCACCGATTCCATGGCGCGCCGTGCATGCCGCTGGGTGTCGAGCGCGACCCGGTGGGCCTGTCGCGCTGCATCGAGTGCCGTGGAGGTGCCGCTGTAGCGGCCCTTCAGGTCAGCGATCCGTGCCTGCGCCTCCCGGTGTGCCGCTGCGGCCGCCGCGGCACCGGTGCCGCCGATCCGCCAGCTGCGGGGCCCGAACCGATCCCCGCTGGGCGTGACGTAGACACCCTTGCGATCTGCCAGGGCTCGCTCGTGCGCTGCAGACCAGCCGCCCTGCACACACACTGCGTGACCGATCACCGCATCCAGCAACGCCCCGATGCGGTGGCGAGATTCCACCGGGGCGTCGGGAGCTGCCTCGATGTGGGGCCGCACGAATTCGTCTTCGGCACCCAGCGGCGGTGGGTCGGCGGGCCGGTCCGGCTCGCCGCGTGCGCCTGCAGCGCTCAGCGAGATCACCGACCCGGCCAGCGCCGCGGCGGCGAGCGCGTCAAGCGCCCGGGCAGCAGCGGCGTCATCGCTCACGACGACGGCGCTCAGAGCGCCGTCCGCTGCCGCCTCGGCTGCCGCCTCGAAGCCCTCGTCGATGCGCACGAGATCGCCCAGCAGCCCCAGCACGCCGGGGATTCCGTCGAGCGCATCGACACCGGAGTCGGCCTGAGCAGAGCTGACCGCCGAGCCCAATGCCTCGGATCGTCCGATCCAACGCTGGAGCTCCTCGACCACGGCTTGCTTGCGTTCGTCGGCCTGCGTCACGGCTGCAGCCGCGTCGCCGAGGCGCTTCTCGGCCTCTGAGGCTGCCGTTGTGGCCTCGGCAAGCTCAGTCTCGACAAGCGCAGTCTCGTCGACCGCTGCCTCGTCCACCTCGCCCGCGCCGACTGCAGACTGCCTGCCTTGCGCAGCTGCCGTATCCAGCTCGGCTATCTCCGCCGTCAGCCGGGTGTGCTCGTCGGTGAGCGTCGCAACGACATCGGAATCGAGCAGGGCGTTTCGCTCACGTTCGACCGAGCGCATCCGCTCGTAGGTCTGGCCGATGAGGCCACGAGCCCGTTCCGACAGCGACGCCACGCGCGAGAGCCGGTCCGTCGGCTCGCTGGTCAACTCGGCAAGCTGGACCTGCGCGGCCTCGATCGCAGCGCCGGTCTCAGCCAGCGAGGCCGCCGTGCGGCCCTGCTCTGCCTGCAGGTCAGCCCGTCTCGCATCCGCGGCGGCCTGTGCCTGCTGGTAGCCCGCCAGCTCCCGTCCTGCGTTGTAGAGCTGCAGATCTGCGAGCTCTGCGCTGATCTCGGCGTGACGGCGTGCGGCTTCTGCCTGACGCTCGAGCGGTCGGAGCTGGCGGCGCAGCTCGCGCTGCAGGTCGGCGAGGCGGGTCACGTTCGCCTCGGTGCTCTCGAGGCGCCGCTCTGCCCGCTCTTTACGCCGGCGGAACTTCAGAACCCCCGCGGCCTCCTCGATAAGTGCACGCCGTTCTTGGGGCTGGGCTGCGAGCACCTGGGTGATCTGGCCTTGCGCCACGATGATGTGCTGCTGGCGACCGACGCCAGCATCGTTGAGCAGTTCCTGCAGATCGAGCAGGCGGCAGGGCGTGCCATTGAGCGCGTACTCCGACTCGCCCGAGCGGTACAGCGTTCTGGTGATCGCCACTTCGGCGGTCTGGGTAGGAAGCGTCTGCGATTCGTTGTCGATGACCAAGGTGACCTCTGCCCGGCCCAGCGCCACACGGCGATCGGTGCCGGCGAACACCACATCGTCCATCCGCTGTCCTCGCAGCGCGCGGGGCCCCTGGGCGCCCAGCACCCAGGCGATCGCATCCACGACGTTCGACTTGCCGCTTCCATTTGGGCCGACCACCACGGTGACGCCCGGCTCGAACGTCAGCGTGGTGGTCTCGGCGAACGACTTGAAGCCGGACAGCGTCAGGGAGCGGAGAAACACAGGAGCGTGAGCGAGTCAGTCGATACAGGGCGTGAGCGAGTCAGTCGATACAGGGCCAGCGAGTCGAGTTTGGCAAAGACTCGGGCTGCAGACGGGGAGGGCTACACCTGATAGTCGCAGTAGTGGTGGGTCACGCCCCGGATGACGGCGGTGAGCACATCGCCTCGGCCGTTGCGGCACCGTTCTCCTGCACGCCCAAAGACCTCGAGGTAGGCATCGAAGCCCCCTGCCTTGCCGAAGATGTCGAGGTGCCCGCCGACCGAGGAGCCCCGGTACTTGATCGAGTTGTGAACGGTCTCGACGATGGCTCGGTAGAGCCGCCGGACTTCCTGGGTGTTCAGCGCGCTGGCGACTCGCGCGTGGCCCAACCGCGCCGCATGCAGCACTTCATCGGAGTACATCGGCCCGAGTCCCACGACGAAGGTGGGGTCGAGAAGCAGGTCTCGCACCGACTCGGTACGTCCTCGCAGCATGAGGGCGAAGTCGGTCCAGGGCATCGGCATGTCGACGGGGTCGAACCCGAGGTCGTCCCGGTCGGGATAGAGCTTCTGGTAGCGGGGCCAAGTGACGACCCGCAGGGTTGCCTCATCTCCCGAGTCGAGCAGGCGAAGCTGCCCGCCCTTGGTGAACGTCATGATCACCTTGGTATCGGGCTCGATCGGCGTTCTCGAGGTTGCCCGCCGGAACGAACCAGTCTCGCCGAGGTGTGCGACCATGATCTCGTCGGTGTCAAGCAGGAAGTGGATCAGCGAGCCCTCGCGGGCGACCGAGTTGATCTTCTTGCCTTCGAGCAGATCGGCAAATTGCTGCTTGGAGCGCATTGCCGGCAGCGACCGCTTGGTGCCGGGAACGTCGATTGACTTGAACTTGCGGTTCGAGACCTCCTTGTCCAGATCGCGCTTGGCAATCTCGAGCTCAGGCAGTTCAGCCATGAGTGGTCTCCTTCGAAACGGTCGATCGGTCACTGCAGTCCTCGGCGAACCGCACGCACGCGGCTGCGGCAGCATGGCGTTCGGCGGCTCGCTTCGTGGGACCCTCGCCGCGGCCCCAGACGTCGTCCCCGATGCGGGCCTCGGCTGTGAAGCTCCGCCGGTGCGCGGGTCCCGAGCTCACCACGACGTAGGTGGGCTCGGCGCCGAATCGCCGGGCGACGAGTTCCTGGAACCGGTTCTTTGCCTCACGAGCACCAGGCGCGGAGGCCGCATCGGCGATGCTCGAGCCCAGCAGCCTCCCGACGACGTCTCGTGCTGCGTCGATGCCCCCGTCGAGATACACGGCGGCGAGCACCGCTTCGAGGGCATCGGCCAAGATCGATTCGCGGTCGGCTCCCCCGGTCGCGGCCTCGCCGCGGCCCAGCAGCAGGGCGGACCCCAAGTCGCACTCGCGTGCCGCTCCGGCCAGGGCCTCGGCGCTCACCACTGCCGACCGCACCGCGCTGAGGTCGCCGGGACCCAGGTGGGGCCAGCGGACCGTCGCATGCTCGCTGACGCAGAGACCGAGGACCGCATCGCCGAGGAATTCCAAGCGTTCGTTGGACACAGCGACGCGGTCGGCCGCGGGCGAGCTGTTGTGCTCATGGCACCAGCTTCGATGCGAGAGCGCCTCGATCAGCAATGCAGAGTCGGCGAATCGATGCCCCACCCGCTCCTCGAGGCTGCGGAGCTCAGCGCGTTCGGCGACGGCTGCGCACACGTCAGCCGACGCGTTCCATCACATAGTCAATGGCGTCGCGCACTGTCTTGAGATCTTCGAGATCCTCGTCTTCGATCCTGAAGCCCACCGTGCGGTCGGAGAGCTCTTCCTCGAGCGCCTCCACCAGCTCGATCAGCGCGAGCGAGTCGGCTCCGAGGTCGTCGACAAACGACGACGACTCGGCCACCTGTGACGGCTCCAGCTCCAAGATGTCGGCGAGCTGGTTGCAGATGAGATCGAACACCTCATCACGCTCGGGGGGATTCTGACGCACATGGGTTTCAGCGGGCATGAGGACTCCTGCCGCCTTCGGCGTTCGGGCGCTGTGGTACGACGGATGGGCACCCGTGCTGCGGATGCGCGGGTGAGCCTACCGTCGGCCTTCAGGATGCTGGAAGGCTGGCCGCCGCCAGCTCGCCCAGCAAGTCGGCCTCAACCATGCGATGTGCGACGGTGATGGCGTTGGTGATGGCCCGGGGGCTCGATGAGCCGTGGGCGATGACGCAGACGCCGCGCACGCCGAGCAGCATCGCTCCCCCGACGGCATCGGGGCTCACCTCATCGGCCAGCGGTGCCAGCAGTCGCAGCGCGGCGGCGCCCTCCGCCCCGCCTTGCGACAATCGCTCGAGAATCAGCCGGATGAAGAACGATGCGGTGCCTTCCAGCGACTTCAGCAGCACGTTGCCGGTGAACCCGTCGGTCACGACGACATCTACGGGGCCGTCGAGGATGTCGCGCCCCTCGACGTTGCCGTAGAAGTCGATCTCGGCGTCGGCAGCCAGCAACTTGTGCGTCTCCTTGACGAGCAGGTTGCCCTTCTCGGGCTCCTCGCCGATCGAGAGCAGCCCCACACGCGGCTCCTTCACGCCGAAGCGGATGCGGCTGTAGGCCGAGCCGATGCGGGCGAACTGATGCAGCCATTCGGCGCTGCAATCGGCCATGGCGCCTGAGTCGAGCAGCACGCGTGCGGTGCCGCCGCCGGGCACGGGGAAAGCAGTAGCGATCGCCGGCCGGGCAACTCCCGGCAGCCGTCGCAAGCGCAGCAGGGCTGCCGCCGCGACCGCACCGGTGTTGCCTGCGCTCACCACCGCCGAGGCCTCGCCGTCGCGCACAGCATTGACGGCACGCGAAATCGACGAGTCCTTCTTGGTGCGCACGGCGCGGCTCGGCTCCTCGGACATCTCGATGACCTCGGATGCATCGATGATGCGCAGCGACTCCCCGCCAGCCGCGACGATGGCGTCACGGCGCCCGACGAGAACGACCTCGAGTCCTTCGGCGGTTGCCTCAAGGGCGCCCTCGACGACTGCGTCGGGCGCATGGTCGCCACCCATGGCGTCGACGGCGACCGGCAGAGTCATGAGCCCGGGCCCGCCTTCGCCATCCGGCACGACCTCACACGATTCTGGCTCAGGCGATATCGAGGGCTTGGCGGCCGCCGTACCAGCCGCACTGGCCGCACACCCGGTGAGGCAGCTTCGCGGCACCGCAGCGTGGGCACACGCTGCGCGGCGCCTCTTTGAGACGCCAAGCTGCCGCGCGACGCGAACGCGTCTTGCTCTTGGACGTCTTCTTCTTGGGGACTGCCACTGCTGGACTCCTCGAGCGGACCACGCAGCCTATCCATCAGCGCCCCGAAGCTGACGCTTGCGAACGCCCTCACGGCGACTCCGCCTCGCCCCGGCGCAGGGCCTCCAGCGGCGCCCAGCGCGGGTCGGTCGGTTCGGCTGGATCGTCGTGGGCTGGGCCGTCGTGGGCCGGATCGAGTTCGGACGGGCGGTTGGGGCAGGGATCGGGATGAGGGCATCCGATCGCCTCGATCGGCAGTTCCAACAGGATCGCCTCTCGCACCATGGGCGCGAGGTCGGCATGCTCGGGGTGCAGCTGGTACTGCTCGCCCTCCCGAGGCGCGGCAGCAAATACCTCGCGGACGTCCGCACGGGCTTCGCCCTCCAGCAATGTCCAGCAGCGCGCACAGGGGCCCCGCCAGCCTGCAGTGATGCGGCCAGCGGCGCTCAGCCCGCCGCTGATGATCTCGAGCGTCAGCTCGACGTCGACATCGCCGTCGAGAGGCACCTCCACGTCTGCGATGCGCAGCTCGCTGCGGTCGCCGGGTTCGGCGAGATCGGACGCCCGGACCGTCGCCCTCCACGCGAGCGGCCCGCGTTCCAGCAGTCTGAGAGGCACCGACAGGGACCGCTCAGGGTCCCTGCGATTCACGCCTGGTCCTGGTCGAACACCACCGGATCGGTGTCGGGACCGCTGCGGGCCGACTGCGAGTCGCCCGTGTCGATCTCGGATTCTGCAGTCGCGGCGGGTGAGACACCCGGCGCGGCCGGCGCGATCGGCGTCGCGACCCGCTTGCCGAGCTTGCGACGGGCCGCCTGCACGGCGATCTGGATCTGGTCGACCGCGCTGGCGAATTGCGCAAGCTGCCGCTCGCAGTACTCGTCGACTTCGTGGCGGCGACGGCGTGTCTGGATCTGCGCGTCGTCGAGCAGCTGGCGGGCGCGACGCTCCGCGCTGCGCACGACCTCGGTGCGCTGCACCATCTGAGCTACACGGCTGCGCGCCTCGTCGATGACCATGTTGGCGTCGACGCGCGCCTGGGCCAGCACCTCATCGCGCTCGCGCAGCAGCCAGCGGGCTTGGCGGGTCTCGTCGGGCACTGCCGCCAGCGCCGACTCGAGCAACGTCATCACCTCGTCGCGATTGATCATGACCGAGGTCGACAGCGGCATCGGCCGCGCAGCGTCGATGATCTCCATGGCCTCGCGGATGAACTGCTCAGCGGTGACCGACGGGCGCCGCGGCGCCAATGCTCCTGGTTGGCGGGACGCCGCCGACACATCCGTCTCCTCGGTAGGAGCGGCGTGCATATCGAACGAGGGCTCCGGCTGCGAGACACCGGGATGCGCGTAGGACTGCGGCGGAGCGTCGACGCCCCCCTCGGACATGCTCACGTGCCAGCCTCCGGCGCTGCGCGCTGCCGGAGCCGATCGGCTACCGGGGGCGGGACCAGGTGAGAACAGTCGCCGCCGAACTTGGTGATCTCGCGGATGTAGTTGGACGCGATGAAGAGGTGCTCAGTACGGGGCGGCACGAACACCGTCTCGACGCCGGCGACGGAGTGGTTCATGTGCGCCATGCGCAGCTCAGACTCGAAATCGCTCTGACTCCGCAGACCCTTCACGATGACATCGGCACCAAGCCGATCTGCGAGGTCGACGACGAGTTCGCCGAACTGCACCACAGAGACGTTGTCGAGGTGAGCGACCGACTCCGAGATCATCGAGACACGCTCGTCGTCGGAGAACAGCGGCGTGGACTTTGCCGGGTTGCGCATCGCCGCGACGACCACCGCGTCGAACAGCCGCGAGGCTGCCGAGATGACGTCGAGATGACCGTTGTGCACAGGATCGAACGAGCCTGGATACATCGCCATGACCACCGAAAAGGGCTCCTCCGCTTCGAGCCGTGTCCGCCTTGGCGACGGTACCGCGCAGCAGTCTCGAATCGAGGGACCCCCCAATCCTCCGATCAGGCCTCCATCTCGGTGTCGGGAACGATGAGGTCCCAGCGATCACCGCAATCGGCGCAGCGGTAGGCGACGACGTCTCCTGGCTGAAAGCCCCAATCCGGCTCGGGCACGCTCAGCAGGCCGCAGCGCCCGCCGCAGTCGACGCACACGATCTCCGGCGGCACCGCAACATCGTCCATCCCCACAGTGTCGCATCCGCCTGCAATCACACCCGTAGGCCTCCGGCCTACGGTGATGCCATGCGTGTCGTCGGCGGGGCGTTGGGCGGCCGTCGCCTAGTGGCGCCCGAGGCGGATTCAGATTCCACCCGGCCGACATCCGACCGGGCCCGCGAGGCCATCTTCAACATGCTCGTCAGTGTCACAGAGCTCGACGGCGTCACCGCGATGGACCTGTTTGCCGGCACGGGCGCTCTGGGCATCGAGGCGCTGTCACGCGGGGCAGCACACGCCGCATTCATCGACTCCGACCCCGCTGCCTGCCGCATCATCACCGCGAACCTCGACGGACTCGGGCTGACCGAGCAAGCCGCGGTCAGCCGCAGCGATGTCGAGTCGTACCTGGCGGCGCACCCCGACGCGGTGGATCTGGCCTTCGCCGATCCCCCCTACGGCTTCGACCGCTGGGCGCAGCTGCTGGGAACGCTGAACGCCGCAGTGCTCGTGTGCGAGTCGGACCGCGAGATCGAACCCGGCCCCGATGACCCGTGGGACACGTGGAGAGTGCGCCAGTACGGCACACCGGTCATCACGATCCTGGTGCGACCAGACAGCACCGATTCATCAGCAGCCGAGGCTTCCACCTCCCGCCGAGCCTGAAGGTCCGGGTTCAGGTCTCGTTGGCCGTTCCGGCAGCGGATCGGACGGAGCGATCGCGGCCGTTGCGGCCGGCGCTCCGCAAGTGTCATGCGGCGGTGAACAGGTCGCGTTGGTCAGCCCCTGGCGGTGATCGGTCATCGCCTGCCGGAGAGCCATCGCCTCCGCCATCTCGCGCCAGCGCAGCACAATCAGCAGCCTCGTGGCCAGCAGCGTTGCAGCCGTCAGCATGACCGGCGCTCGGCGCAGGCTGCAGCGAGCCACGGGTCGACGATCTGCGTGCCGGTTTGCGTGATCGGGCGGGGTTGTGCGGATGTGCCGGATCGGGCGGGGTCAGCCGAAACCGGCCGTCGCGGACAATCACCCGCCAGTTGTGATCGTGGATGAGGTCGTGGCACGACCAGCACACCAGCACGAGGTTGTCGACGCGTGTCTTGCCCCCGCATCCCCACGGAACGATGTGGTGCGCCTCGCACTCGCCGGGGGGTTCGCCGCAGCCGATGCACGCGCCGTCGCGGGCAATCAGGGCGCGGCGCTGGGCTGCGGTCGGTGCTCGGCTGGCGACGGCCTCGTACAGCGGTGTGAAGTCTTCGCCGCACAACACCAGCGACAGGTCGGCGCCGCACAGGAGCCGATCCAGCGTGCTCGGCGGGATGGGGCCTGAGCCGGCGATCTCGGCAATGCCGCCGGGCTTGCCCAGCAGTGCGTTGAGATCGGCTCGCACAATGATCTCCGTGACGGTACGGCGCTGCTCGAGACCGACCAGATCGTCCACCGACGCCGTTCGATTCAGCGATACCGAGGCCTCAGAGGACTCCGCAGCAGGTTGATCGGCGGCGGACGGCCGGTTCGCCGACACAGGTCCCTCAAGGGGCCCCGCAGCAGCGCCAACGCCTGTCGCAGGAGCAGCACCATCGTCAGCAGTTGGGATGGGAGCAGGGCCAGCGGCAGCGCTTGTTGAGGCCGCGGCGATCGATGGGGTGCTGGCGAGCAACCTGTCGAGGGCGTCGGCCATGCGTTGATCACGGGTCCTAGCGGCGGCTCCACCGTTTGGTGTGCCCCTGCCTGCGTCGACCTGCGTGTCATCGCGGAGCTTGCGCCGGTCAGCGCGTCGGAGCTGTTCGGCGGTGGCCCGAAGGCGGCTCTGAATGCGCGCGCCCATCTCGGCATCGAACGCGCCGTGCATCTGCACGGTGCCGTCGTCGCCATTCCAGAACCGCACGCTGCGATTGCGCCGGTTCCGTCGATGCTGCTCCTCCAGGTCGGACACGCTCTGGTGCTGGATCGTCCATCGCTGGGCGGCCCGCGCGAACTCATCTGCGGGCAGTGTCTTGGCCATCTCCACCAGACCGGCGTCGTCTTGGACGGCCTCAGGGCTGGTCTTGCGTGCGGCCTGCGCCAACTTCGCAGCGTTCGCGAAGCTGATCTCGCCGTCGGCAACTGCCGACTGCGCGTCGGGCAGTGCGGCCAACTCCGCAGCGACCCGCACGTTGCGGGCAGCTTCAGACCGAGACCGGCCGCCGACTTGGCTCAACAGCCCGGCCCCGCCGTCGCCGTGCCGCTCGCGCTGTGCGACCAGCGAAGCGACTCGGGTCTCCAACAGCTCGGCCTTGGTGCACAGTGACTTGGCGAGCCCCAGGGCGTCGCGCAGCTCCTCAGTCGGTGCCGACTCGACGCGGTCGAGAGCTGCGCTGAGGGATTCGAGCGCCTGCTGCACCTGCGAGAACATATGTTCATACTAGCCACGGTGTGCCACACGAACGTCTATTCGAAGCCAATCAGTTCATTACGAGTATGTTACATTTAGTTTTACACAATATCTTCTAGTTTCAATCAACTCAAAATCAAAGAGCCAGCGCGGAATCGCCGGACGACCATCGCGGCGCTCGTTGCCTCCTCGCCCATTCGCCTCACTCACTCCCAACCTCGCCTAGACACCGCCGAAGCGACGCACTGCAATCCCAGGACGTCACGGCATTTCATGAGCGGTGCGACGGGAGTACATAAGCGCTGTCGCGGAACTACGCTCGGCGCTCTCATGGAGGAGTTCCTCATCGACCGGGTGCCCCAGACGTGGACGGCGCCGTCTGGGTTTCCGAACTCCCTTCAGGCCGTCCAGCTATTTGTCCAACCGGGACGGAATGGCCTCGAAGTAGCGGTCGCGACAGCCACTCGCAAGCCGGCAGTGGCCGATCTGCGAGCCGCATGGGCGGCCCGACGGAACAAGCGGGCTGCACCGGTGCTGCTGGTCGCGTTCTACCCGTCGCCTGAGACTTCGGGCGGCGAGCGCGTGGCCCTGTGCGGGCCGACCGGCGACCACCCGGTGCCCCATCTCGATGTGGAGGTATCCCAAGCTGAGCGTCTAGCCGACGTCGCCCTCAGCGAGCCGAACCATCACGCGGCCACCCGCCTGCTGATGGCCGCCCTGCCGGAGCTGGACTCGCCGTTTCCCGGCCTCCACAACTCGGGCCTGCTCGCAACCCAAGAACTCACCGCAGGCGTCCCGCTGCGCCCCGACTGGGCATCGGCCAGAGGCGATGCCGCACCATTGCTCGACAAGCGAGGCCGCCGGCTCATCGAAGGATTGGGCTACGAGATTGCGACGCTCGCCACAAACGCCTCGTTGCTGACGATCGCCGGTCGGCGTGAAGCCATCGCCGTCTTCTGCGACGACAGCGAACCGTTCGAAGCGCCGTCGGACCGCTTCGACGGCATGTCGCCTGTGTCGAGAGCACTGGCGCTGGCTGATCGGGAGAACGTCGACTGGGTGGTGCTCACCCGCGCTTCGGAGATTCGCCTCTACTCGGCACGCCCCGGCGTCGGCGTGGGCCGCAAGGGCCGAGCAGAGACGTACGTAGAGCTGAACCTGTCGCTGCTCGCAGCCGAGCAGGCCGGCTACCTGAGTCTGCTGTTCTCGGCCGTCGCCATCGCGCACGGCGGCTCGCTGCATGAGATCCTCGACGACTCTGAGCGCTTCGCCGCTGAGCTCGCTGTCCGGCTGCGCGAACGCGTCTACCACGAGACGGTTCCAGCACTAGCGCAGGCCGTTGCAGCGCGGCTCGGCAACGACTCGCCCGCAGGCGGCATCAGCGAAGCCGTCCTCGACAGCGCCTACGAGCAGGTCATGGTCATCTTGTTCCGGCTGCTGTTCGTGGCCTACGCCGAAGACAAGGACCTGCTGCCCTACCGCAGCAATGGCCGCTATGCAGACCACTCGCTGTCGCGCATGGCTCAACGGCTCGCCGACGACGAGCACAACGTCCGGACTCATTTCGACGAGCGCGCCACCGACATGTGGGATGACGTGCGCAGCCTGTGGGATGCGGTCAACGAAGGCAACCTCGATTGGGGCGTACCGACCTACAACGGCGGTCTGTTCTCTGAGGATCCGACGGTCAGTCCGACCGGCGCAGCGATCGCGCAATTGCGCCTCACCAACGCCGAGTTCGGCCCCGCTCTCGCGGCAGCGCTGGTCGACCACGGCCCTCAGGGGCTGGGTCCGGTCGACTTCCGGTCACTGTCAGTGCGGGAGTTCGGAACGATCTATGAGGGCCTGCTGGAATCGAAGCTGTCAGTTGCACCTGACGACCTGACCGTCAAGAAAGTCAAGGACGACCTGCAGTATGTACCTGCTGGCGCGAAGGACGAGGCGGTGGTGGAGGCCGGCGAGGTGTACTTCCACAATCGCTCCGGCGCCCGCAAGGCGACAGGTTCGTACTTCACCAAGCCGTTTGCGGTAGAGCACCTGCTGGATCACGCGCTCGAACCAGCACTCGACGACCACCTCGCCCGGCTCGACGCCCTGCGAGAAGCTGATGACGACGCGGGAGTGGCAGCGGCGTTCTTCGACTTCCGGTGTGCCGACATCGCGATGGGCTCCGCTCACTTCCTCGTAGCGGCAGTCGACCGGATCGAAGCGCGCTTGTCGGCGTGGTTGTCGCTGCACCCAGTTCCTGCGATCACGGCAGAGCTGAAGCGGCTGCGAGGCGTCGCCATGGGCGAGCTCGGCGATTTGGGCGACGGCATCGAGATCGAGACCGGCTCGCTGCTGCGTCGCCAGATCGCCCGTCACTGCGTCTACGGCGTCGACAAGAACCGCGTTGCCGTTGAGCTGGCCCGTCTCGCGATCTGGGTACACACCTTTGTGCCCGGCCTCCCCTTGTCCTTCCTCGACCACAACCTCGTCCACGGCGACAGCCTCACCGGCGTCGCTTCGGTGGAAGACGGCGCGCTGGCCGTCCGGCCCAAGGGCGATAGGTCGCAACCCTCGCTGTTCGTACACCAGTTGGAGACCATGATCGAAGCGATCCAAGAGCCGCTGGCTCGGCTCGCCGCGCTGAACGACGCTGACAAGTCCGAAGTGGCAGCGGCACGGGAGGCTCACGCCGCCACTCGTTCATTGGTCCGACCGATCGACGATGTGTTCGACGTGGCCACGGCTGTCCGCGCCGGAATGATCGAGATTCAGCGTGACTTCGATTTCACCCCGACCAGCGTCGCGGCGCTGGCCGATGACCCGGTGGTGCGCGACGTCATCGAGCGATTGTCGCCCGTTCACTACCCGACGACCTGGCCGGAAGTGTTCGCGCGATCAGGGCGAAGCGGTTTCGATTGCCTGCTGGGCAACCCGCCATGGGAGAAGGTGGTGGTCGATCGCGAGGTCTGGTGGGGCATGCACCTGCCCGGCGTGCGCTCGCTGCCGGTCGCACGTCGCCGAGAACACATCGACACGCTGGAGGCACGACGGCCTGATCTCGCAGAGGAGTTCGAGTCCGAGCGAGAGAGAGCGGAGTTTCTCAAGCTGATTCTGCGAGCGGCATTTCCCCATCTCGGCACCGGCCAGACCGATCTGTACAAGGCATTCGCGTGGGCGAACCTCACGCTCTGCCGCGATGGCGGCAGGCTGGGCGTCGTCTTGCCGCGTTCGGCCGTCTCAGACGCGGGCATGGCGAACTGGCGTCAGGAGATTGTCGGCACCGAAACGGGGGGGGGGGGTACTGCCGCATCACCACGTCCACGCTCATCAATCACAAGGGCTGGGTGTTCGAGGGAGTCCACAACTCCTACACGGTGGTGTTGGCAGCAGTCACTCGCAGTTCACCGTCGTCACGTGCCTCAATGCCAAACAGTGGACGTTCGACGATGTCGACGGCCGATACACCATCGCCATCGTCGCAGCCCGCAAGCACAGCCGGGCCGCCGAGCCATGGGGGTGGCTTTGAGGCCGAAGCCGATGGGCCGCATGTAGCGATCTACCCCGGGCCTGCCCGCTCGCTCACTCACTTCCAATCCTTGGTCGACGGCAAGCCCGAGCTCATCCCAGTCTCAGAATTCCTGAGCTGGTCGAACACAGCAGCCTTTCCGCAGATTCCCCGGCGCGATGCCTTCCGCGTGTGGCGGCGCATGAAGAGGCACCCGCGTTTCGATGGCGCGAACGCGCAGACCCCCCCCCCCCCCCGCAGAATCCCCCGCAGCTTCAGCGGCGACGGAAATGGCGGTTCCGACCAGTCCAGGGCGACCTCAACGCCACGACCGACCGGCACCTATTCCTCAACGACGATGGCGCTTCCGCCCAATCGCGGAGCTCCACGCGACGCACGACCGGTACCTCTTCATGAACGACGATGGCGCTTCCGCCCTGTCCGCGAGTTCGACGCCACCCGGGACCGGGAGCGGTTCATGAACGACGACGGCGCTGCGGCTCGGCGGACAAGTGGGCCTCGAGATGCCTGACATCTGGCCCGTCTACAAGGGCTCGTCGTTCAACATCTGGGAGCCCGACACGGGCACCTACTACGACAGCGCCGTCGCGTCGGAGATGATCGAGCACCTCCACGACAAGCGCTTGGCTCAGCGAGAGAGAGCACGCTCAGCATTCGCTGAACAGCCCAAGCCCCTCACTGACGACCCAGCCACGGTCTCATGCCTGCACCCACGGATCGTGTTCCGGAACGTCACGAGATCGACTGACACACGCTCCGTCGTTTCCGTGCTGGTGCCCGGCGAACGCGTCATAGCCCATCACGCCCCCTACCTGCTCCGCGTAGAGGGAACCGAGAGAGATGAGGCGCTCTTGATCGGGGTGCTCTCGTCGATGCCTTGCGATTGGCAAGTGCGTCGTTGTGTCGAACTGAACCTGACCTTCGAGCAATTCGGGCTGATATCGATACCGGACGCGGGCGAGGGAAATCTGGTGCGGGATCGAGTGGTGGAGATTGCGGGACGGCTGGCTGCTGTCGATGACCGGTTCGCGGAGTGGGCCGCCGAGGTCGGAGTGCCCGTCGGCTCAGCCAACGACGAGGCGACCAAGCAGGACCTGATCCACGAGCTCGATGCGTGCGTGGCTCACCTGTACGGGCTCGACGAGGACGATCTCGAGGTCATCTACACGACGTTCGACGAGAAGCGACCTGACCGCTACCTGGATCGGCTCGCTGCGGTCATCGAACACTTCAGGAGGTTGACATGACGGCGCCCCAAGTTGACATGACGGCGCCCCAAACCGAAGAGATTATCGGCTGCATCGACGGCACGTTCGTGCGCGTCGTCGCCGACGGTGATGAGATCCACCTGCACTTCGACGGCGGCATCTCCCGGCTGTCGCGTTCGGGCGCAGCACTGCTTGCAACCACATTGGATCCCGAAGCACCGGCACCGGCTCAGCCGTCTGCGAAATCGCCGAACCTGCCGCCTCCGGGCGCGTCGCGCCT
Organism: Acidimicrobiia bacterium; assembly: GCA_022822525.1. Lineage (GTDB taxonomy): Bacteria > Actinomycetota > Acidimicrobiia > Acidimicrobiales > Poriferisodalaceae > Poriferisodalis. The sequence continues at coordinate 56,145 of JAJEBN010000053.1, forward strand.
GATGGGCGCAGGCGCCAATCCGTCAGTTGGCGACGTCATCGCCGAGGGGTATCTCGACGAGGGCGCGACGCTCACGCTGACATATCGCGGCCACGAATACGCCGCGACGGTGACCGCCACCGGCGACATCGAGCACAACGGCGTGCTCCACGGCAGGTTCTCCGCCGCCGCCAAGGCTGCGACCGGCGCGATCGCCAAGAACGGATGGGCTATCTGGCACGTCGGCGAAGAAGGACCGATCGAACACCTGCGATGGTGGCTGCAGGCCGACCACTTTCCCGGAGAAGGCCACCGCTACGCCGAGTCGAGCGCCAACGAAATGCGGATGGTCGCACGGTGGTGGGTCGACCACACGCTGTCGAAGGGACTCGACCCGGGCATACCTAACGAAGCAGAAATCGAGGTACTGCTGGACGGCAACGACTACGCCGAGAGCACCTTGGAGTCGTACCGACGCCATCTCCGCAACTGGTTCGCCCTCTACGGCAAGAATGCCGCCCGACGTCACGACGGCGAGCCTGACGACGACTCGCACGCCGGGATGCTGTGAGCGACGCCTCCGGTCAATCCGCAACGGCTGCAATGCCGAGCAAGCCCGAACTGGCGGTCAACCGTGACGGCCAAACCGTGGCACAGGCGCTGAACGGGTTCATCACCCACGCCGCTACCGGCTTCGTCGGCGGTGCCGCGGTGGACATCGCCACCGCCTATTTCAATGTCGGCGGATATTCCCTGCTGGCCGACGCACTCGACCATGCCTCCGGCGTCCGACTGCTGCTGGGTGCCGAGCCGCAGCCACTGGAGAACCGCCGACGAGCACTGCAGACCGAACCAGCTCACCCGGCGCGGGCAGCTCGTGCCCGCATGCGCAACGCGCTGGCCGAGCAGGAACAGCTCCTCCGTTTCGAACGCGACCACTTGGGATTCAGCCGACAGTCCGACGCAGCGGCGCGACGCCTCACCGATTGGCTGGCATCGCCGAGCGTGGAAGTGCGACGGCTCGAGGGCCGATTCCTGCACGGCAAGGCCTTTGTGGTGGGCGACCGGTCGCACGGCGTTGTGGCCGGATCGTCCAACTTCACCCACGCCGGGCTGGCATCCAACTTGGAGCTGAACCTCGGCAACTACGCACCGCACGTGGTGACACAGGTGCAGGCGTGGTTCGACGAGCTGTGGGATCAGGCAGCCCCGTACGATCTGGCCGCCCTGTTCGAGGCGAGGTTCGAGCCGCACTCGCCGCAGCTCGTCTACCTGCGGATGCTGTGGGAGCGCTACGGCGACGAACTGCAGGCCGAAGCCGATGCCGAGGGCACCCCGCAGATCCACCTCACCTCGTTCCAAGCAGACGGGCTGTGGCGGGCACGCCGCATTCTCAACGAGCGGCACGGTGTGTTGGTGGCCGACGAGGTTGGTCTCGGCAAAACGTTCCTCGCCGGTGAGCTGATTCGCGAAGCCGCCCTGGAGCGCCGCCAGAAGGTGCTGGTGATCACGCCTGCCACGCTGCGGGACGGCCCGTGGCGTGCGTTCCGAGCCGAACACAACCTGCCGATGGAGCTCGTGTCGTTCGAGGAGTTGATGGGTGACTCGCGCCTCAACCCCGAGCACGCCACCGGCATCAAGCTCGAACAGCTCGATGTCAACGACTACGCGATGGTCGTGATTGACGAGGCGCACAATCTGCGCAATCCGTCCACGCAGCGGGCACAGGCTCTGCGACGGCTGCTCGCCGGATCGCCTCCGAAACAACTGGTCATGCTGACCGCGACGCCGGTGAACAACAGCCTGTGGGACCTGTACCACCTGCTGGGCTACTTCCTGCGCAACGACGCGGAGTTCGCTGACGCCGGCATCGGCTCGCTGCGCGATCACTTCGCCAACGCCGTTGCGCTCAACCCAGACGATCTGACTCCCGAGCATCTCTTCGACGTGCTCGACGCAGTGGCTGTGCGCCGCACCCGCTCGTTCGTGAAGCGCTTCTACCCCAACGACATCGTGCGCATCGGCGGGCACGACACGCCGATCGTCTTCCCAACCCCCCGAGTCCGCAAGGTGAGCTACGACCTCGACGCAGTTCTGCCCGGATTCTTCGACCGGTTCGCCGCTGCGCTCGATGCCGACCCAGTCGTCAGCGCCGGAGAAGCTGACGCTGACGAGGCCGACGGTGTGGCAAACGCTGAGCGCGCGCCGAATGAGGGGCCCGCCGACACAGGCGCCCTCACATTGGCGCGATACGCGCCCTCTCGCTACCGACTCGACCACGAGATCGACACCTACGAGCTGCAGCTCACCGGGCTGCTGCGCTCGGGCTTGTTGAAGCGCTTCGAATCGTCGCCTCACGCCTTCACGGAGACGTGCAAGCGCATGGCGAACAGCCACGACGCGTTCCTGTCGCTGCTCGATGGAGGCCGCGTAGGTACGGGCGACGTGCTGGCGGACTGGATCGCCGCCGACACCGATGACCTCGACGACAAGCAACGCGACGCCTTCTTGGACCACCTCGTCCACGTCACCGACGACGCTGCCGAATTCGACGTCGAACGACTGCGCCAGGACACCCAACGAGACCGTGACCTCTTGCGCGACTTTGCCAGCGAGGCACGCACCGTGACACGGGATGCAGACCCGAATCTGGCTGCCCTCACCGACGAGCTGGCCGCTATCGCCGCCGACGCGCGTGCCCATGGCATCGGTGCCGAAGACACCCGCGATCGGCACAAGGTGCTGATCTTCAGCTACTACGCCGACACCGTCGACTGGATTGTCGAGCACCTCGAAGCGGTGTCGCACACTGACGCTCGGCTCGCTGCCTACCGGGGGCGCATCGCCTCGGTGGCGGGCAGCTCCGGCTCAGCCGACAAGGAATCGGTGCTGTGGGGATTCGCCCCGCGCACCACCGATGCACCCGAGGGCCACGACGACGACCGGTACGACATCGTGGTGGCAACCGACGTACTGGCCGAAGGCGTGAACCTGCAGCAGGCCTGCCACATCATTAACTACGACCTTCCGTGGAATCCGATGCGCCTCGTGCAGCGTCACGGGCGCATCGACCGCATCGGCTCACGTCACGCTGAGGTGTTTCTGCGCTGCGTCTTTCCCGACAGCCGGCTGGATGACCTGCTCGGGCTCTCTGACCGTCTGCACCGCAAGATCGCCCAGGCAGCGGCCAGTGTGGGTGTCGGCGAGATACTGCCCGACCAAGGCAAGCAACACGAGCTCAACTTCACCGAGACGCGAGAGGAGATAGAACGCATCCGCCGCGAGGACTCAACCATGTTCGAGCGGGGCGGCACCGCGAAGGGCGTCCTGTCGGGTGAGGAGTTCCGCCAGGAGCTGCGCCAGGCAATGGAGGACGCAGATCTCGCAGAGCACATCGCCTCGCTGCCCTGGGGCTCGGGTTCAGGAATGGCAGCCCGCTCAGGCGACGGGCGAGCCGGCTATGTCTTCTGTGCCCGCGTCGGCGACCACCCAGCGCCCCTGTTCCGATTCGTCGGCCGAGATGGGTCAACTTCTGACGAGGTGGTGGACGAGTCGCTGGCCTGCCTCGACCTCGCCCGCCCGCCCGCCGGCTTCGAGACACCGCGCACATTGGGAGACACCGATGTCGAAGGCGCATTCGAGGCGTGGAACGTCGCCCAGGACGACGTTGTCCGAAAATGGAATTTCATGTCCGACAAGGCGAACCTCGAGCCACGGATTTCCCCACGGCTGGCTCGCGCCGCACAAGTGGTGCGTGATCACGCTCCCCCGGAGATGACACAGGACGACATCGACCGCACAGTCGACACGATCACTGCTCCCTACCCGGAGCGAACGATCCGAACGCTCGCTGCGGCGCTCAAGAGCTCGGCGAACCCGGCCGAGCAGGCCGTCGAAATCATCAGGGTGATCGACGTGCTCGGTCTGCAGCCCTACGAGCCGCCCGCGCCGCTGCCAGAGATCACACCCGACGACGTCTACTGCGTCACCTGGCTCGCCCTCGTGTGAGCAGCTAGGAGCGCTGCAGGTAGTCGGGGTCGCGACGGCTGGCGAACCAGTCGATCTCATCGGCCAGTCCCGGATGGTCATCGAGGGCGCCGTCGGTCCCGATGAGCTCCGCCGCGGCGTCGCGGGCTGCCTGCACCCATGTCAGGTCACGGGCGAGCGATGCCAGCTTGAGGTCGCTGCGGCCCGACTGGCGTTCGTCGAAGAGCGTTCCCTCGCCGCGCAGCTCGAGGTCGCGCTCGGCCAGTTCGAACCCGTCGTTGGTCGCAGCCAGCGCACTCAGCCGCTCGATCGCGATCGGTGTCGGGTCCTCGTCACTGACGAAATAGCACGTCGAGGCATGGCTGCCCCGGCCCACCCGGCCTCGCAGCTGGTGCAGCTGCGCGATGCCGAAGCGGTCGGCCGACAGCACGACCATGACCGTGGCATTGGGGACATCGATCCCGACCTCGATGACGGTCGTCGCGACCAGCGCGTCGAGATCACCGGTGCGGAATCGGGTCATCGTGTCTTCCTTGGCTGCCGGCGGCAGACGCCCGTGCAGCAGCCCGACTCGCAAGCCCGCCAGCGCGCCCGCCGCCAGCTCTGCATGCATCTGGGTGGCCGAGCGCGCATCGAGGCTCTCGCTCTCGGCAATGAGCGGGCACACCACATAGGCCTGACGCCCCGCCTCGATCTCGCGGCGCACCTCGACCCACATCGATTCGGCGGCCAAGGGGCCTTGCACCCACTGCGTGGCGATAGGTGTGCGGCCCGGAGGGAGCTCGTCGAGCACCGAGACATCCAGATCGCCGTACACCGTCATCGCCGCCGTGCGGGGAATCGGCGTTGCGGTCATCACCAGCAGGTGCGGGATGCGCTGGTCGTCGCGCCCGCTCTCTCGCAGCCGGGCCCGCTGAGAAACGCCGAAACGGTGCTGCTCGTCCACTACGACGACGCTGAGCGAGGCGAAGCTCACCGACTCTTCGAGCAGCGCGTGCGTGCCCACGACGATGTCCGCTGTCCCGTCCGCTATCTCCACCAGCACCTCGCGTCGCTGCGCGGCCGAGCTCGAACCGCTGAGCAGGCACAAGCGCAACGGCCGCGTGCCGCCGAGCCGTGCCTCGTCAGGCACCTCGAATCCGTCAAGCAAGGCGCGCAGCGCGATGTAGTGCTGCTCGGCGAGTACCTCGGTCGGTGCCATGAGCGCGCCCTGGTGGTCGTTCTGGACCGCCACCAGCAGTGCATGCAGCGCCACCAGCGTCTTGCCGGACCCGACATCGCCCTGCAGCAGCCGGTGCATCGGCCGCAGCGTGGCCAGATCAGCGTCGATGTCGCCCATCACATTGCGCTGCGCACCGGTCAACGTGTAGGGCAGGCGCCGGTGAAACGCCTCGATGAGACTGCCGGAAGGGTCGTGCGCGATGCCGAGTTCGTGCGCCTCGCGCGCCAGACGCTGGCTTCGCAACATGAGCTGCACCCGCAGCAGCTCGTCGAACACCAGCCGGTTGCGCGCTGCCCACCGATCGGGCATCGACGGCGGTTCGTGGATGGCGGCCAGCGCCCGGGCCCGGCCGGCGAGCCCCAGCCGGTCACGCAGCCAATCCGGCACCGGGTCGGAAATGCCGCGGGCTTCACAGCGTCGCTGCGCTTCGCCGACCCAGTTCGCAACGTCCCAGGTCACGATTCCGGCGTTCTCCGATTGCGGGTAGATCGCCACGATCTTGCCGGTCCGGTCCCCGCCCGCAGCGGCGCTGAGCACATCGACGACGGGATTGGTCATCTGCTTGCGGCCCCGGTAGTTCTCCACCTTGCCGAACAGCGCCACGGTCCGCCCCTCGGCGAGCTGACGCTCACGCCATGGCTGGTTGAAGAACACTGCACTCAGCACGCCGGTGGCATCGGCCACGTCCACGCTCACCAATCGCCGTCCTGCGCGCAAGCGGCGACTCGACACCGAGTGCACATCGGCCACCACGGTGATCTCCGACCCGACTGCGGCCTCGCTGACCGGGGCCTGCGCTGTGCGGTCGACGTAGCGGCGGGGGTAATACGTGAGCAGATCGAAGACCGTCTCGACGCCGACATCGGCCAGGGCCTTGCGACGTTGAGGGCCGACGCCGTTGAGCCGTTCAACACCGATCGCGTCGAGTTCCCGCAGCGTCAGCGGGCCTTTCGCAGCTGCCCCCGGGGACCGGCCCGCAGCGGGCTGGCTGGGTCGGGGTGGGCTCATTCGATGCCGAAGAGGTACGGGTAGTGGTCTTGGCCGCCGACGTGCCTCTCGACCTCGACGTCGGGCCAGTGCTCGGCGAGCCACGCCATCACTTCGGCGGTCTCGGCGGCCCTCGCACCCGCCCCCTCGATCAGCGTGAGGATCTCGTGGGCGGGCGTGAGCATCCCATCAAGCAGGCCGACGGCCGCCGCCGCAGCGCTGTCTCCCGCAGCCGAGATGCCCCCGCCGTCAAGTCCGATCCACTGCCCGGCGGCGACCGGGCCTGCCGGTGAGGTCGTGTCGCGCACTGCCTGAGTCACTTCTCCCGCCGACACTGCACCTGCGGTGTCACCCATCGAGGCGGCGTTGGCGTCAGCGCTTGCGTCGGGGTTGTAGCCGATCAGGGCTGCAAGGCCCGCGGGCACCGAAGTGGTGGCAACCACCGTGACTGTCTTGCCGGCGTGCTCGCCGGCCTGGCGCGCCACCGGGACGATGTTGGAGTTGTTGGGCAGCACCACGACTTGCTCGGAGGGCGCAGCCTCGATGGCTGCAAGCAGCTCGGCCGTTGAGGGATTCATGGTCTGGCCGCCGGTCACCAGTTCGTGGCAGCCCAGCGAGGCGAACAGCTCGTCGAGCCCCGCCGCAGGCGACACCGCGACCACCGCGCACCCCACGAGCGGCTGCTGCGCCGGATCGCCCGCAGTCTCGGCCCCGGCGCCTGCGTGCGCACTGTGCTGGCCTGCGTGCGCGCCGTGCGCACTGTGCGGGCCTGCGTGCGCACTGTGCTGGCCTGCGTGCGCACCGTGCGCACTGTGCTGGCCTGCGTGCGCGCCGTGCGCGCCGAGGCCGGCCACCTGCTCGTGGAGATCGGTGATCTGGATGCGGTGCGGGCGGCCGACGTCGATGCCCGCTTCGATGACGGGGCCGATGTCGTCGGTGTGGATGTGGCAGTTCCACAGACCGTCCCCGCCGACCATCACGATCGAGTCACCCAGCGAATCCCAAGCGGCCTTGAAGCCGTCGATGCTCTCGTCGGGCGCCGAGAGCAGGAACATCACCTCGTAGCGAGTGCCGGAGGGATCGTGCACGTCATGGCCGCTGTCGCCGTCAAGGTGGCTGTGCAGCTCGGCACGCTGCTCTGCCACGGGATCGGAAGCGGCGCGCTGCAGGCTCGCACCCGCATTGCCGTGCGCGATCACCGCCGCCACCTCGGCAGGCAGGTCCACGGCATCGGGCAGCGGGCGCCCGTCCACGACGCTCAGCAGGGCGTCGAGCAGCAGCAGGTACCCCGCAGCGCCCGCGTCCACCACGCCGGCGTCCGCCAGCACCGGCAGCTGTTGCGGAGTTTTCTCCAGCGCCGCCTGCCCCGCTTGCTTGGCGCTCTCGAGCACGAAGGCCAAGGCGCCGGCCTCGTCGCCCGCCAGCGTGTCCAGTGCCCGCTCGGCAGCCTGCGCCGAAGCGCGCGCGACGCTCAGAATCGTGCCCTCCACCGGACGCATGACCGCGCTGTCCGCCGCCGTGCTCGCGGCCGCCAGTCCGCGAGCCAGCAGCTCAGCATCGATGGGCGGCTCCGCCTCGGGACGATCGTCGCTCGGGGCCAGCGTGGATGCCATACCCCGCAGGAGCTGACTCACGATGACGCCGCTGTTGCCGCGCGCACCCATGAGCGCGCCGTGGGAGATGGCCCGGCAGATGTCTGCACGCCCAGCACCCGATCTCAGGAGCTCCTCGCTGACCGCAGCCAGCGTGAGCGCCATGTTGGTGCCCGTGTCGCCGTCGGGCACCGGGTACACGTTGAGCCGATCGATCGTGACGCGGTGCTGGTCCAGCGCAGCGCGGTAGGCCCGAATGGCCTCGGCCAGCGCATCCGAGTCGAGGGTGGTCAGCGGACCGGCCGCCGTGGAGTGGTCGCCGTCGCCCATGGCTGCCGAAACTACAACGCGCGCCGCCGCCGGTTGCTAGCTTTCGGTGGGTCGCGCAGCCCGCCTCGGCAGGCTCGCGATTTCCCAGCCACGGGAGGCGCGCATGCAAGGCGTCATCAAGTCATATGACCCTGCATCAAGAGTCGGTGTCGTCACCGACGACGTGACGCGCGCCGAGCACGAGCTGGCCCCAGATGCCTTGGAAGGCTCCATCTTCCGGATGGTGAGGCAGGGCCAGCGAGTGATCTTCGACCTCGACGAGCGGGGGCTCGCTACGCGGCTCCGTCTGGGGTCTGAGGTGGACCTGGGAACACCCGACTGGATCACCGCCGGGGGGGAGACAGCGTGATCTGAGGCCGGTGCGGACGCACCGGTCGAAGAGCGAGATCTACGACTCGATTCACGAGCGAGTACGAGACTCGGACCCGGAGGACATCTTGCCTGCGACTCTGAACCGCCAACTGATCGATTGGGTCGATCATTGGTCCGGCGTGCTGCGACCCGACGCGGTGCACTGGTGCGACGGCTCCGAAGCCGAGTACGACCGGCTCTGCAGCCAGATGGTCGAGTCCGGGACGCTCATCGCGCTCGACTCCCGCACCCGCCCCAACAGCTACCTCGCTCGCTCGGATCCGGCCGACGTCGCTCGGGTCGAGGACCGCACCTTCATCTGCAGCGAGCACGAGGTCGATGCGGGCCCCAACAACAACTGGCGCCAGCCCGACGAGATGCGCGAGGAGCTGCTGAAGCTCTTCGAGGGCTCCATGCGCGGCAGGACCATGTACGTCGTTCCCTTCTCGATGGGGCCGCTCGGCAGCCATATCGCCCACATCGGTGTCCAGCTCACCGATTCGCCGTATGTCGCGGCCTCGATGCGGATCATGACTCGCATGGGCCAGCCCGCGCTCGATGTGCTCGGCGACGGCGACTTCGTGCCGTGCGTCCATTCGCTCGGCGCGCCATTGGAACCGGATCAGCCAGATGTGCCGTGGCCGTGCGACGCCGACCGCAAGTACATCGTCCACTACCCCGAGACACGCGAGATCTGGTCGTACGGATCCGGTTACGGCGGCAATGCCCTGCTGGGCAAGAAGTGCTTCGCACTGCGGATCGCCTCCACGATGGCTCGCGACGAGGGCTGGCTGGCCGAGCACATGCTGATCGTGGGCGTGACGCCCCCCGACGGCGAGACGGTCTACGTGGCGGCGGCGTTCCCGTCGGCCTGCGGCAAGACGAACATGGCGATGATGATCCCGACGCTGCCCGGCTGGAAGGTGCGCACGATCGGCGACGACATCGCGTGGATGAAGTTTGGCGACGACGGCCGCCTGCACGCCATCAATCCCGAGGCCGGCATCTTCGGCGTCGCACCCGGCACAGGCGACGACACCAACCCGAACGCGCTCGGCACGATGTGGGGCAACTGCATGTTCACCAATGTGGCGCAGACGCCCGACGGCGACGTCTGGTGGGAAGGGCTCACGCCTGAGCCGCCCGCAGGCATCATCGACTGGCGCGGCGACGAATGGTCGGCTTCGGGCGGCGCACCCGCGGCACACCCCAATGCCCGCTTCACGGCGCCCGCGGGGCAATGCCCCTCGATAGCGCCCGAGTGGGAGGACCCCGCCGGTGTTCCGATCTCCGCAATCCTGTTCGGCGGGCGGCGCGCCACCACGGTCCCCCTCGTGGTCGAAGCCTTCGACTGGGAGCACGGCGTGTTCCTGGGCTCGCAAATGTCCTCGGAGAAGACCGCTGCAGCGGCCGGGGCGGTGGGCGAAGTGCGGCGGGACCCGTTCGCGATGCTGCCGTTCTGCGGGTACAACTTCGGCGACTACTTCCAGCACTGGCTGGATATCGGCGCGAAGCCCGGCACCCAGCTGCCGAAGCTCTACTACGTCAACTGGTTCCGCAAGGACGACGACGGCAACTTCATCTGGCCCGGCTTCGGCGACAACTCCCGGGTGCTCAAGTGGGTGGCGGAGCGGATCGCAGGCCACGGAGAGGCGCTGCCGACGGCGATCGGTCTGGTGCCCCCGCCCGAAGCGCTCGACACCACCGGACTCGACCTCACCGACGCCGAGATCGAGACGCTGCTCAGAGTCGATGAAGACGACTGGCGGGCCGAGATCGACATGATCGAAGCGCACTACGCGACACTGGGCGAGCGTCTGCCGGCGGAGATGCGCAAGGAACTCGACCGCCTCGAGCAGCGACTCGGCTTCTGAGCCGCCTGGTCGGCCCTGCAGCGGTTCCGGCCGTAGGACGCGTGCCCGTCAGTTGCCCAGGAACATGGCGCGGATGGCGAGGCCCATGATGAACAGTGCGCCGAGGCCGAACAGCTCGTAGCGGCGGTGTTCGAGCTGCTGGCGGTACCCGATGACGAACGCGACCGCCACGGCGCAGCAGACCCCGTAGAACACGTGGAAGGCCGGCGCATCGACTGCGGCGACTCGCATGAGGATGACCCCGGCGGTGAGCTGGATGAACACCAGCACCCACGCGCCGCCCAGCAGCCACCACAGGCTGCGCTGCCGCAGCGCGTGCCAGCGGATCGCGCCGAGCGCCCACAGCCCGGCCGCCCCGTTCGACAGCACCGTCGCCCAGCCCAGCGCCGTGTGGACCGTCGACCAGACATCGGCGCTCATGTCGACTGGGCGGCGACTGGGCCTGACTGTCGCGCCGCTGACGCAGCGGCTGGGCCTGACAGTCTCACCGCTCACGCGGCGAGACGTGCTCGCTGAACAGGTGGATGAACATCAGGAGGTTCTGCGCGTCGCCATGGCCGTTCGCGAGGTTGATCTCGCCGGGCCGGCGCGCTTCGGTCTCGCTCAGCTTCATGACGTCGAGGGCTCGCAGGAGCCCGACGGGTGCCCCGGCGGAGACCAGTTCGCTGATGTCTCGCACGAGGTGTCGGCCGCGCAGTCCTTGGGACTGGATGAGACTGCGCAGCAAGAGCCGTGCCAGCGCGCAGGCACTCGCCGGCGACACGTCGGCGACCGCGGCAGCCTCGTCGTACAGCGGGACGAGCTTGCGGTCGAGCCCCGGCGGGGCGCTGTGCTGCTCGGCGCGCCCGGTCGGGTCGCTGTGCTGTCCTGCGCGCCCTGGGGGGGCGCCGTGCTGTTCTGCGCGCCCTGAGGGGGCGCCGTGCTGTTCTGCGCGCCCTGAAGGGGCGCCGTAAGGATCAGGGCGCTCCGATTCGGGCGCCGGGACGGCTTGCGAACCTGGGTCAGGCGACGGCACCGGTATCGCGCAGCTTCGTTATGTCGTCAGAGTCGTAACCGGCGATGGCCAGCACTTCATCGGTGTGCTGGCCGGGATGCGCCGGAGGCCCCTGCACTGATTGGACGGTGCGGCTGAAGCGCGGCGACGGGCTCGGCTGGACCACGCCGGCCACCTCGCAGAACACGTCGCGATGGACATTGTGCGGATGCTGGGGTGCCTCTGCCAGGGTCAGCACCGGGGCGAAACACACATCGGTGGCGTCCATGATCTCGCACCACTCGTCACGGGTCTTCGACCTGAAGACCTCCGCGATCCGCTCCTTCTGATGCGGCCAGCCGCTGCGCGAATGCTGATTGGCGAATTCAGGGTCCTCGTCGAGGCCGGTGAGGCGCAGCAGCTCGGCGTAGAACTGCGGCTCGATCGACCCGACTGAGATGTAGTTGCCGTCGGCGCACTGGTACACGTCGTAGAAGTGGCTGCCGGTGTCGAGCAGGTTCGTGCCGCGCTCGTCGTTCCAGACGCCGAGCGCCCGCATCGAGTGGAACATGGCCATGAGCGTCGCGGCGCCGTCGACCATCGCTGCGTCGATCACCTGGCCCTCGCCCGAGCGCTGCGACTCGAACAGGGCGCACGCCACGCCGAACGCCAGCAGCATGCCGCCCCCGCCGAAGTCGCCCACCAGGTTCAGCGGCGCGATCGGCGGTTCTCCCTTGCGACCGATGGGATCGAGCGCACCGGCCAGCGCGATGTAGTTGATGTCGTGGCCGGCGCCCATCGCATACGGCCCCTCCTGGCCCCAGCCGGTCATCCGGCCGTAGACCAGCTTCGGGTTGCGTGCAAGACACTCGTCGGGTCCGATGCCGAGTCGCTCCATGACCCCAGGGCGGAAGCCCTCGATGAGCGCGTCGGAGTGCTCCACCAGCCGCAGCAGCGCTTCGACGCCGTCGGGGTTCTTGAGGTCGAGGCCGATCGACGAGCGTCCGCGGGCGAGCACGTCGATCGGCGGGGTGTCAGGGTCGCGGTCGCGCACCCTGGCCGAGCGGTCGATACGGATGACCTCGGCTCCCATGTCCGAGAGCATCATCCCGCAGAACGGCCCGGGGCCGATGCCCTGCAACTCGATGATGCGAACGCCTGCCAGCGGTCCTGTGCCCATCGTCACTCCCGATCTCGAGGTTTGTTCGGTGGTTGATCCGCTGGCAACGCTACTGCGCGCCGGCGCGAGCCTCCCCGGCCGTGCCGGCCGGCGGCGTCGGGCTCCCCAGCGCCTGCTCGACGGCGTCCGCCACGCGCCGGACGGCGGCGGGTGTGCGGATCCCCCACCAAAACAGGTCCTGACCGTCGATGAGATGCACCGGGCCGTACGCGCCGAGCTCGTCGAGATGGCGGCGGTGCCACGGGTACGGCTCGGTGGGCGCGAGCACCACGTCGATGGATTCGCTCGCTAGGTCGGCTTCGTCCAGCGTCGGGTACGCGTCGGGCCGATCGCCGAAGGCCACCTCCAGACCGCAGTAGGCCAGCAGGGTCGCGCCGTAGGTCCGGGCGCCGATCGACATGAGGGGGCGGCGCCAGATCGGCACGAACACACGCACCCGCTCGTCTGCCCCGTCCCGGTGGCGCAGCGGCGGCAGGTCCGAGCGTCCCGGCAGCGGCTCGGGCTGCCAGTCGACACCGATCCGCTCTGCCAGGCGCGTCAATTCCGGCTCGACGTCGTCGAGCGAGGCGATGTGCAGCACCTCGACCTCGATGCCGGCGTTCACCAGAGCCTCGAAGTCGGGGCGCCGGTTCTCTTCGCGGTCCACGACGACGAGGTCAGGTGCCAGGTCCGCGATGGCGGCGATGTCGGGGTTCTTGGTGCCGCCGACGTGAGGCAGGTCCTCACGCTCGCAGTAGCGGGTGCACGCCACCGGGTCAACACCCCACGCCGCCAGCGTCTCGGTGGCGCTCGGAACCAGGCTGATCACCCGCACGACGGCAGGCTAACGAAGGTCTAGTTTCGCCTCGATGAGTGATCAGGCGGAGGCTCCGGCCGATGCCCCGTTGGGGGGTGAGGCGCTGCCGGCAGACGACGGGCTCGACGCCGCGCAGCGTGCCGCCGTGCGCTCGCCCGCTGCAGCTCTGCTGGTGGTGGCCGGTCCGGGAAGCGGCAAGACACGCGTGCTCACCCAGCGCATCGCCTGGCGGGCCGCCACCGCCTCGATGCAGGCACGACGGGCCGTGGCAGTGACGTTCACCCGCCGGGCCGCGACCGAGCTCAGCTCACGCCTGCGGCAGCTCGACGTGGACGACATGGGACCGGTCGGCACGTTTCACTCGCTCGCGCTCTCGCAGCTTCGCCAGCACGACATCGATCACGGTCGCGCCGAGCGCAAGATCCTGCCGAACCGATCCGCGCTGAGCGGCGCGCTGGCCGAGCACCTCCAGCGCACGTTCGGGCACCGGCCGCCGGTCACGGTGGCAACCGCCCTGCGGGAGATCGACTGGGCCAAGGCCAGCGACCTGTCGGCGGCCGAGTACCGGGACGGTCCCGCGACGCGCCGACTCGGACCCGACGCCGGCGCGGCCGCAGCCGAGCTGTACCGCCATTTCGAGCGCACCAAGGGCCGTCGCCGACTGCTGGACTTCGACGACGTGCTCGCCGAGTGCACCCAGCTCATGCGCTCCGACGAGCACTTCGCCGCGGCGCAGCGCTGGATGGGGCGGCACTTCTTCGTCGACGAGTTCCAGGACCTCAACCGTCTGCAGTGGAATCTGCTGTGGGAATGGCTCGGCGGAGCTGAGGCCGTGCACGGCGGGGCTGCCGACATCTGTGCCGTCGGCGATGCCGACCAGGCGATCTACAGCTGGAACGGCGCTGACAGCCGGTACATCGCTGAGTTCGAACGCCATTTCCCGGGGGCGCAGATCGTCCGGCTCGAACTCAACTACCGCAGCCACCCGTCGCTGGTCGCCTCGGCCACAGCCGTCATGTCCGGCGACGGCGAATCCGGCGATGCCGGTGCGTCTCATGCAGGCGGCCACCTGCAGACCCCGGCGCGGCCGCACGAGACCGGTCCCGCGCCGACCGTGACGGCCTTCGACGATGCCGAGGCCGAGGCTGCGGGCATCGCTCGGTGGGTTGCCGATCGTCACATCGGCGGGGTGCGCTGGGACTCGTTCGGCGTCCTCGCCCGCACGAACGCCCAGCTCACCGATATCGCCGCGGCACTTGATGCTCGCGCCATCCCCTGCCGCCTGGGCGGGCGGCGAAGCCCGTTCCTGCAGCTTCCTGCCGTCGTGCAGTTGCTGGAGGGCTTTCGCACCGCCGGCGAGCGCTTCCCGACTGCGGTCGAGGACGCGCGCGCTGACGCGCTCGATGCTGCGCCGGGCGAGCGGCTCGAACCGGTGCTGGCGCGAGTGCTCGACCTCGCCGATGCCTATCTCGCCGAGATGTCCCGAAGCCGAGGCCGCACATCAGGTCGCACACCCGATCGCAGCGGGCCCACCGGTGAGGGATTCGCTGCCTGGCTTGACCTGCTGTCGGCCAACGACCGCGAACTGACCGCCGACCTGCTCGACAGCGATCGCTGGGGCACCCCCTTCGACTCCGCTGACGGGGCCGTGACGCTTGCGACCTTCCATGCCGCCAAGGGCCTGCAGTGGCATCACGTCGTGATCGCGGGCGCTGAGGACGGACTCGTGCCCCTGCGCCGCGGCGACCCTGAGGAACGGCGCCTGTTCTATGTCGCTGTCTCCCGGGCCGTGCGCACGCTGCATCTCACGTGGGCACGTCACCGATCAGGGCGTGGCGCCACGGGCAGGCTTCGCAGCCCTTCGCCATGGCTGGCCCAGATCGCCGCAGCCACCGCGGAGCCACCGCCGCTGTCGGCTGACGACGCCACCTCCGCCGTCGCCGCCGCACGCGCGGCGCTCGATGCAACCCGGCAGTCCTGAGGGCCGCGCCGACGCCTCGACGCTCAACCGGCCGTGCGGTTCGCTCAGAGCGCCAAGTCGACGAAAACCGGGGTGTGATCCGAGGGCTTGTTGCCCTTGCGGGCATTGCGGTCGATGAGGCAGAACTGCGTTGCATCGACCACCGTGTCGGTGCCCAGCAACAAGTCGATGCGCATGCCGTGGCGCTTGTAGAAGGCACCGTCGCGGTAGTCCCACCAGCTGAACAGCCCGTCGGCGTCGTAGTGCTCACGGAAGACGTCGGTCAGCCCCCAGTCGCAGACAGCCGCTATGGCGTCTCGCTCACGGCCGGTGACGTGCGTGCGCGGTTCGGGATTCTCAGGATCCCACACGTCCCGGTCGTCGGGGCACACGTTGAAATCGCCGCCGACCAGCACCGGCTCGGCGGGATCGCACGTGGCCTCGAGGTGAGCGCGCAGGCGACCGAGCCAGTCCAGCTTGTAGTGGTAGTGCTCGTGGTCGACGGCGCGGCCATTGGGCACATACACCGAACTCACGGTGACCCCGCCGCAGCGGGCCGAGATGATCCGTGCGTCGGGGTCAGGCTCACGGCCGTCGGCGAAGCCGGCAACCGGCTCCTCGATCCCGACAGTCGACAGGATCGCCACACCGTTCCAGCGACCCTCGCCATGGTGCACCGATGCATAGCCCTGCGCCTCGAAGTGCAGGTGCGGGAACTGCTCGTCGGCCATCTTGGTCTCCTGCAGCAGCAGCACGTCCGGCTCGGCGCAGTCGAGCCACTCGTCGACGCGCTCCAGCCGGGCGTTGAGGCTGTTGACGTTCCACGTGGCAATCCGCACGCCACGGACGCTAACGGCTGCGCCCTGTGCTCTCCGCTCGAGCTCGCTTTGCTCGCGGGCCCCTCGGGCCCAGGGCTCAGCCTCTGCGCGCGAGGGGTTTGTAGGAGATGCGGGTCGGGCCCGCGTCCGCGCCCAGCTCACGCTTGCGGAAGGCCTCGTAGTCGGTGAAGTTGCCCTCGAACCAGCGCACCTCGCTGTCGCCTTCGAAGGCCAGCACGTGGGTGGCGATCCTGTCCAGGAACCAACGGTCGTGGCTGATGACAACGGCGCAGCCGCCGAACGATTCCAGCGCTGCCTCCAGCGCCCGCAGCGTGTCGACGTCGAGGTCATTGGTGGGCTCGTCGAGCAGCAGCACGTTGCAGCCCGAAGTCAGCGTCCGCGCGAGGTGCACCCGGTTGCGCTCGCCGCCGGCGAGCTCGCCCACTCGCTTCTGCTGGTCAGAGCCGGTGAAGTTGAACGACGCCACGAAGGCCCTGCCGTTGACCTCGCGTGCACCGTCGATCCCCGAGATGCGCAGCGTGTCGTGGCCGCCGGTGATCTCCTCGTACACCGTGCGGGCATCATCGAGGACCGCCCGTGACTGGTCTACGTAAGCAATGTCGACGGTCTCGCCGACCGTGATGCTGCCTGCGTCGGGCTGCTCATCGCCGACCAGCAGCCGGAAGAGCGTGGTCTTGCCGGCGCCGTTCGCACCGACCACACCGACGATGCCGCCCGGCGGCAAGCGGAACGAGAGGTCGTCGAAGAGCAGCTTGTCGCCGTAGGCCTTCGCGAGAGCCTCAGCGGTGATGACCTCGGAGCCCAATCGTCTCGACATCGGGACGGTGATCTGCAGCGCATCGGCCCGGCGCTGTTCGTCAGCGGCCTGGCGGTGGGTGGCCAGCAGCTCCTCGTAGGCACTGACGCGTGCCCTGCTCTTGGCCTGGCGCGCCCGCGGCGACATCCGCACCCACTCCAGCTCGCGAGCCAGCGTTCGCGCCCGGGCATCGGAGGTGCGCTGCTCTGCGACGAGGCGCTCATTGCGGTGGGCGAGCCACGCGCTGTAGTTGCCCTCGAAGGGATGCGTGCGGCCGTGATCGATCTCGAGGATCCAGCCGGCCACGTTGTCGAGGAAGTACCGGTCATGGGTGATGGCGACGACGGTGCCCGAGTAGTCGGCCAGGAACCGCTCCAGCCAAGCCACCGATTCGGCGTCGAGATGGTTGGTGGGCTCGTCGAGCAGCAGCAGGTCCGGGTGGGACAGCAACAGCCGGCACAGCGCCACGCGCCGGCGCTCCCCACCCGACAGCGTCGACACGTCGGCATCTCCGGGCGGCAGCCGCAGTGCATCCATGGCGATGGCAACCTGGCGGTCCAGATCCCACGCATTGGCGGCGGCGATGCGGTCCTCGAGCTCTGCCTGGCGGGTGCCGAGAGCGTCAAAGTCGGCATCGGGCTCGGCCCAGCCGGCCATGACCTCCTCGTAGTGCGTCAGCAGGGCAGCTGTCTCGGCGACGCCCGCCATCACGTTTCCCTCGACATCGAGCGAGGCGTCCAGCTCGGGCTCTTGGGGCAGCAATCCCACCGAGGCGCCCGAGGCGAGCCGCGCCTCGCCGACATAGCCGTCGTCGAGCCCCGCCATGATGCGCAGCAGCGTGGACTTGCCCGAGCCGTTGTGCCCGATCACGCCGATCTTCGCACCCGGCAGGAACGCCAGCGTGACGTCCCGCAGCACCTCGCGGTCGGGCGGGTAGAAGCGTCCGAGCTTGCGCAGGGTGCAGATGAACCCTGACTCCATCAGCGCATCGCCATCGCCGTCAGGATGCGCCGGTCATCGCAGACCGAAGCCGACGAGTGCTTCGAGCTCACGCAGGGCTTGGTCGGGATCGGTCACCTTGATCGCTGCCATGCCCATCGCAGCGGCGGGCTTGCAGTTGATGCCGAGATCGTCGAGGTACGCCGTGCGCGCCGGGTCGATGCCGAGCCGGGCACACGCCAGCTCGTAGATGCGCGGGTCGGGCTTGCGCAAGCCCACCACGGACGACTCGATCACGACGCCGAACAGCTTCATCACCTCGGCGATGGCCGCAGCGGTGGCGGCATCGCGAGCCATGCCGGCGCCCTGGCCCGTCCTCACGTTGTTGGTGATGCACCCCACTGGCAGCCGTGCCGCGAGGATCTCCAGCGCTCGCACCATCTGGGGGCGCAGCCCGCCGCTGAGGCATGCCAGCACCTGAGCGCCGGACATCTCGTGTCCCCGGTCGGCAGCTTCTGCTTCGAACAGCTCGGCGAATTCGTCGACACTGACCTCGCTGCGCTCGAGTCGTGCCCATGCGTTGGTGTCGGGGTTGGTGGCGTTGATCTGCCGGATGGTGTCGCGCGGCACACCGATGCGGTCCTCGTAGCGGTTGAACGCTTCGAACGGGCTCTCGGTGATGACTCCGCCGAAGTCGAACAGCACGGCGTTCACGGCCGCCGGCGCCGGCTGACCGCCCCGCCCGGAGGGCGGCGACGGGTCGGCTGCGGACGGCGGGTCCTCGGACACGGCTCGGCACGCTATCCGGGCCGCTGTGGCGGCGGGCGCGAGCGGCGGAGGTCCGCAGCGAGCAGCACGTGGCCGGCCCATTCGCCGAAGAAATCGCGCGCCAAGTGCCATAAGTCGCGCGCAACGCGCGAATATCCACCAAGCTCGCGCGGACGTTCGCTAGGGTCCCGCCATGGCCACGGACTCACCGACGTCGGCATCGCCAACTTCGACCGAAGCACCCGCGAAGAAGAAACGGTGGACGAGCAGGGCTGTCTGCAGGACTGTCGACGCAGGCAACTCCGCGTATTGCGCCGTTTGCGACGAACTCATCAAATTCCGGGCACGTATCCGTGCAGAGCAGATCATCTGCAACGTGTACGTGAAGAACCGCTGGGATCGCGTCGAGCACTACCACCCGGAGTGCTACGAACAGGCGGGCAGCCCCTATGGGGAGCCCAAGGGCTGACCCTTCGGGCTGCTCAGGCCCCAGCGAGGCGTGCCCGCGGGCTACAGCACCTGGCTCAGGAACAGCTTGGTCCGCTCTTCGGTCGGATCGGTGAAGAAGTGGTGGGGCGTGCCCACCTCGACGATCTCGCCGCCCTCCATGAAGATGACGCGGTCCGCTACCTCGCGGGCAAAGCCCATCTCGTGGGTCACGACCATCATGGTCATGCCCGAGCGCGCCAGCTCCTCCATGACATCGAGCACTTCCTTGATCATCTCGGGATCGAGCGCCGAGGTCGGCTCGTCGAACAGCATCACGCGCGGCTCCATCGCGAGCGCACGGGCGATGGCGACGCGCTGTTGCTGACCGCCCGAGAGCTGACCGGGGAACTTCTCGGCCTGCTCGGGAATGCCGACGCGCTCAAGCAGCGCCGCCGCCAGCTCCTCGGCTTCGGGACGCGATTTCTTGCGCACCCAGATGGGCGCCAGCGTGATGTTGTCGACCACCGTCAGGTGAGGGAAGAGGTTGAACTGCTGGAACACCATGCCGACCTCGGAGCGGATCTTCTCGATGTTGCGCAGGTCATTGGTGAGCTCGATGCCATCGACGATGATCTGACCGTTCTGGTGGGCCTCCAACCGATTGATGCAGCGGATCCAGGTGCTCTTGCCCGAGCCCGACGGCCCCAGCACCACCACGATCTCCTGCTCCTTGATGGTCGCTGTGATGCCGCTGAGCGCCTGAAAGTCGCCGAACCACTTGTCGACGTCGCGGCAGACGATCATGTCGTCTCGCGCTGCGAGCTCCTCGGATACGGCGACGGTTGCGTCGCTGATGCTCACGTTGTTCTCCCCTTGGGCTCGTGGCTGAATGCGCACGCCGAAGCGACCGAGGACTGCGTCATCGCTCGCCCACTCCGAGGCGCCGTTCGAGCCGCTGGCTCTGCTTGGACAAGGTGTAGGCGAATATCCAGTACACCACGGACACAAACAGCAGGCCCTCCCGCTTGATCCCGAGGAACTGGGTCTGCGCCGGGATGACGCTGTTCGCCATCCGCAGCACGTCGAACACGCCGATGATCGCCAAGAGCGACGTTTCCTTGAACGTGGCGATCATCTGGCCGACCAGCGGCGGGATCGACACCCGCAGCGCCTGGGGCAGCACGACGAACACGGTGCGCTGGGTGGTGCTCAGCCCGACAGCGTCGGAGGCTTCGAACTGGCCCCGCCGCACCGACTGCAGACCGCCCCGGACGTTCTCGGCGAGGTACGCGGCCGAGAAGAGGGTGTAGCCGAGCGTCGCGCTGGCGATCAGGCTGATCTCCATGCCCACCGGCAAGAACAGATTCAAGATGATCGCGAAGAAGATCAGGATCGTGATGAGCGGCACGCCGCGGATGACTTCGATGTAGCTCGTCGCCATCACCCGGAAGATCGGCAGCCGCGAGGTGCGCGCCAGTGCCAGCAGCACCCCGAGCGGGAACGACAGCATGATCGTGAACACCGCCACGATCACCGTCACTGCGAAGCCGCCGATGAGCGCTTCGGTGGGCGTCTCCACCGTCGAGGGGGCGTTCATCAGCGTCGCGAAGTAGTGGACGATCGCCATGAGCACCAACCACGCGACGACCAAACGCCGGCGCTTGATGCTCTCGCCCGCGAAGTTGTGGGCGGCCAACGCGACGAGTGCAAGCAGCAGGAAGCTGAGGCGTGCCTTCTGCAGCATCGAGTACCAGCCGAAGAACGCAGCAAGCCAGTTGAACGCTGCGACTCCCAGCAGCACGATGGCGATGATGCGGCCGAGCTCGCCGACGCCTGGGCGGGTGAGCATCCACAGCACCCCCGCACCGATCACGCCGAACAGCACACCCATCGGGATGTCGACGCTGAGGACCCGGTCCCACTCGAGATGCGGATCGCGCAGGATCACCCAGTAGAGCGCGAACGGGCTTGCCAGCCACAGCAAGTTCAGCGGGATGCGCATCCGCTGTTGCTGCTGCTCGTCGAATCCCCGCCGCATCAGCCTGCCCAGGGCCATCGCGGCCACCACCAGCAGCCACATCACCGTCCACGGGACCTTGGTCGACATGGCGACGGTGCGACCGGGCTCCGCGATGAACGTGCCGTCGACGAACGCGAAGTGACCCCACGGATAGATCCACGCCGACAGCACGGGCAGCGCGAGCAGAGCGACGGCGAACTCGACGGCGGGCACCGAGCTGATCGAGACCTTCGAGCTGGCGACGGCACGTCGCAGCACGACCCCCGCAGCGATGAGCACTGCAGCTGCGAGCCACCACGCCCATCGATCGGCCATGGCCTCGAAGAACGACTGCCGCACGACGTCGTCGTTCTCTCGCACAACCGCCCCGTCAGCGCCGATCAACACCGACGGCTCGCGCAGGATCACCCCCAGCGCGATGGCCGCGCCGACGCCCGCCATCACCGTGGAGATCTTCTGCAGCTGCACGCCTTCACCCCGGCCCGCGAACAGGCCCAGCGACAGCCCGGTGAGCACCACGAGCGTCCCGACGCAGACCCAGATGCGCACGTACTGCTCTTCGGGGTAGGCGTGGGTGAAGATCAGCCGGAGGTTGGTGCGTACCGCATCCCAGCCGCGCTCCTCGCTGAAGACGAAGTTGAGGAGGCCGCGTGCCGCGAACAGGATCAACAGCCCGAATGCGATGGTCAGCAGCGAGTTGAGCCGGCTGGAGAACAGGTTCTTGCGAATCCACTCCCCTGCCGACCGGTACGTCTCCTCTGGGGGGCGTGCGCGGGCAGCGGCGGCGGCAGCAACATCGGTGACGGCGGGGTCGACCGGCCCGACCGGGCCCACCGGGCCCACCGGGCCAGCCCCTCCCGCTGCTGCGGTGCCCCTGGTGCCCGCTGCGTCGTCCATCTCAGCGCTCCACGATCCGCATGCGGACGTTGAAGAAGTTGACGACGACCGAGATGGTCAGCGAGCAGGCCAGGTAGAACAGCATCCAGATGGACACGACTTCGAGGGTCTTGCCCGTCTGGTTGTAGACCGTCTGGCCGACCTGGACGACGTCGCTGTAGCCGATGGCGATGGCCAGCGACGTGTTCTTGGTGAGGTTGAGGTACTGGTTGCCCAGCGGAGGCAGGATCACCCGGAATGCCTGCGGCAGAACGACGCGCCGCAGCATCGTCGAACGGCGCAGTCCGACTGCCTGAGCAGCCTCGCTCTGGCCCTTGGGCACTGCCAGGATCCCGCCCCGCACGACTTCGGCGATGAACGCCGCTGTGTAGAGCACGACGCCGAAGTAGACCGCCGCGAGCCCCTGGATGAGGTTGAGGCCCGACGGCCCGTAGTTGGGGAAGTTGCCGACCTGTTCGATGTCGGGTCGCATGGCGTCGATCGGCAGGCCGGTGCGCCCGTTTCCGAACTTGTCACCGAGCACCTCGAAGAGGTCGCGGCCGGAGTTGATGATCCAGCTCGACAGGCCCGGCCATCCCAGCGTCACGAACAGGATCACCAAGACCGCGCCCGCTGCCGCAAAGATGATCCGGAACCAGTCGTCGTCGACCAGCTTCGTCAGCCCGGCGGGCGTGCGGTGCGACGCCAAGAACCGGCGGATCCACAGGATCGCCGCGGCCACCGCAGCCACGGAGATGATCGCCTGGACGATGCCCGGCGTGAGTGCGTCGATGGCGCTGGCACCGAAGTCGAAGATGGCGCCGACCCAGCCGAAGATCGGGTGCAGGAACCAACCGGCCACGCCGAACACGCCCACGACCGCCCCGAAGCTCAGCACCGGGTACGTCGAGCGCCCCGTCTCGTCGTGCACACGGCTGCGCTGGCGCATGACGATCCA
Organism: Acidimicrobiia bacterium; assembly: GCA_022822525.1. Lineage (GTDB taxonomy): Bacteria > Actinomycetota > Acidimicrobiia > Acidimicrobiales > Poriferisodalaceae > Poriferisodalis. Next base: position 79,001 of record JAJEBN010000053.1, read on the forward strand.
GCCGATGGCGGCGCCGATCGCGAGGAAGATCAGCCACTGGTAGAAGCCGTCCGCGACATAGACGCGCGGGATCGAGACCCCTTTGTTGGAGATGTGCAGCCAGCCGGGAATCGGGCCTTGATCGATGGTGACCCGGGGCAGGCTGGCGATCACGACGAAGATGAGGATGATCTGGACGAGCAGCGGGATGTTGCGCAGCGTCTCGACGAAGACGCTGCTGGCCCGGCTCACGATCCAGTTGCGCGAGAGCCGCCCCACGCCGACGAGCACGCCGAGCACCGTCGCCGCGATGATGCCGCCGATGGACAGGCGGATGGTGTTGACCATGCCGACCCACAGGGCTCGACCGCTGGTGTTGGGGTTGGTGTCGATGCCTGACCCGAGGTCGCTTCCCAGGGCGGTGCCCAGGAAGTCGTAGCCCGTCTCGATGTCCTTGGCCTCGAGGTTGCTTCGCCCTTGCGACGCGAGGAAGATCAGGGCGAAGAGCACCAGGGCCAGCGTCAGCACCTGTGAGAGCCACTTGACGACGGTGGCGTCTCGATAGAACGGCGGTCGGGCTCCCGCCGCGCTCAGAGAAGATCCGCGGTCGACTTGCAGCGGGTCGCTCACCGCAGGCCACCCTACGCGACGAGGCTGGATGCATCGGGCTATTGCATCGAGTGCATGGCGTGCAGTGAGCGAGGCAGCGGTCGGCTGCTCGCGCCGGAGCGCGCAACGGCCCCCGATCCCGCAGGACCGGGGGCCGTGGCGTTCAGGTTGAATCCTGGCCCGCCGGCCGGGCTCTCACCCAGCCGGAAGGCGCATGATCAGCGTGCCGGCGGTGCGTAGATCAGACCGCCGTCGAGCCAGCCAGCGTTGGCTGAGCCCTCACGTGACAGGCCGACCGGGTTCAGGTGACGGGAGTAGATCTCGTCATAGTTCCCGACCTGGGAGATGACGCTGTAGAACGCGTCTGCCGACAGACCCATGGCGGTCTGCAGCTCGCCCTCGCCGCCGAGCATCCGGATGGCCTCGGCATCGAGGCTGCCGTCGCCGAGACGAGCGTCGATGTTGCTCGAGTCGATGCCCTTCTCATCAGCGATGATCGTGGCGTACACGGTCCAGTTGACCACGTCGGCGAAACGCGACTGGTTCTGGCCGTACGTCGGGCCCAGCGGCTCCTTGGAGATCGGCGTCGGCGGGAAGATCACCCACTCTTCGCCGTCAGGCTGCTGGTTGGCCTTGCGGCCGACCAGTGCAGAACCGTCCGTGGTGATGACGTCGCACGCACCCTGAACGAAGTTCGTGGTGACGATGTCGAAGTCCTCGAAGGTGTCGAGCCTCATCTCGATGCCGGCTGCTGCGGCAGCGTCGGCGATGTTCTGCTCGGTCGTGGTGCCCGCGTTGGTGCAGACCACGGCGCCGGCGATGTCGGCAACCGTCGAGCTGCCGCTGAAGCCGTCGCTGGCGCGTGCCATCAGCTGCTGACCGTCGTAGTAGGTCGTGGGACCGAAGTCCATGCCGACCTCGGTGTCACGGCCTTGCGTCCAGGTGGTGTTGCGCATCAGGACGTCGACGGCACCTGTCTGCACAGCGGTGAAGCGCTCGGCGGCAGTGAGCGGCACGAACTCGACCGCGTCAGCGTCGCCGAAGATCGCCGCGGCGACTGCCCGGCAGTAGTCGGCGTCGAAGCCGGTCTGCGAGCCGTCAGGCTGGGTCTCGGAGAAGGCCACGGCCGATCCCGAGACGCCGCACTTGAGCTCGCCACGGGCGATCACGGCGTCGAGCAGGTCGTCTTCTGTCTGTACCAGGTCGACTTCGGTGACGGGCGCCGCCTCTTCCGTCGTCGCCACGGGCTCGTCGGGCTCTGCATCGGTGTCGTCGCCATCGTCGGACCCGCAGGCGGCAGCCACCATCGTGAGTGCCACGAGCACTCCGGCGAGCCGCAACGCAGAACGCCGCGAGATTGGCGCGATTCGTCTATTCATTGAGATTTGTCCCTCCATCATGGATCTGTGCTCAGGCGCGGGGCAGGCAACTGCGCACGCCACCGCATCTGACAACCCGCGAGGCTAGTGCCCCACAGGTGCGTTCCCGACAGTGCCGATCTGACGCATTTCGGTTGCAATCATCTCGTTTGGACGAATTCCCGCAAATCACCGGCCAGGGGACCCTCGAGGTGGTGACTGGCGGGTCCGAGGGCACACTGGAGTGATGGCTCATTCTGCCGACCACGCGCTCGCCGCCAGCGTGGCGACCGAGACCGGTGCCCTGCTGGTCGAGACTCGCGACCGGCTCTTCAACTCAGGCGCAGACACGTGGGAAGTCCGCGACACGGGCGACATCGAGGCCCACCAGTTCATCATGGAGCGGTTGAGCGAGGCGCGACCCGCAGACGCCGTGCTGTCCGAAGAGGGGCGCGACGACCTCGCACGCCTGTCGGCGGAGCGGGTCTGGATCGTCGATCCGCTGGACGGAACGCGCGAGTACTCCGAGCCAGGCCGCTCCGATTGGGCTGTGCACGTGGCGCTCGTGGAGGACGGGGTGCCGACGGCCGCAGCAGTTGCACTGCCGGCGATCGGGCGCACGCTGTGCACCGATCCCGGACCGTCGCTGCCCGAGCCGCACAATGGCCGGCCGCGTCTTGTCGTGAGCAGATCGCGCCCGCCGGCGGCGGCCGTCATTGTCGCTCAGGCGCTCGACGCCGAGCTCATGACGCTGGGCTCGGCCGGCGCCAAGGCCATGGCGGTCGTGATGGGGATGGCCGACATATACGCCCATTCCGGAGGCCAGTTCGAGTGGGACAATTGCGCGCCAGCGGCAGTCGCGCGCGCGGCCGGTCTGCACGCGAGCCGCTGCGACGGCTCAGAACTGCAGTACAACTTCGCCGACCCGTGGCTGCCCGATCTGCTCATCTGCCGCCCCGAGTACGCCACCGACGCCCTCGAGGCGCTGCGGCAGGTGATCGAAGGCGAAGCCTGAGATCACCCATCAGACACAGCATCGAAGGCGAAGCCTGAGGGCCGGCGAGGGGGAAACGTGGAGCTGAAAGCAACGAAGTACGAGGTGGACGGTCCGGTCGCGACGCTGACGCTCTCACGCCCGCATCGCCGCAACGCCTGGACCGGTCGGATGCACACCGAGCTGCGCTGGGTGCTCGAACAGGCCGAGCACGATGCCGGGGTCCGGGTCGTCGTGATCACCGGCGAAGGACGGGATTTTTGCGTCGGCGCAGACACCCAGGCGCTCGAGGGTCACAGCCAAAAGGGCGGCTACGACCCCGGAACCGCGCCCGATCTCGCCATGCCCGGCTACGGCGTGGCACCCGAGTTCGATCAGAACTTCGCTTTCATGATGGCGCTCGAGACAGTGACGATCGCTGCGGTGAACGGCGCTGCGGCCGGTGCCGGGCTGGTGCTGGCCTGCTACTGCGATCTGCGGTTCGCTGCCGCGGACGCCAAGCTCACGACTGCCCACGGACCGCTCGGCCTGCCGGCCGAGTTCGGCCTGTCGTGGGTGCTCCCCCGGCTCGTGGGCGTCACGCGCTCGAACGATCTGCTGCTGTCGAGTCGCAAATTCCTGGCCTCGGATAGCGATGGGTGGGGCCTCTTCAACGAGATCGTCGAGGCATCTGAACTCATGGACCGCGTCTATGAGTACGCATACGACATGGCGGCCCGCGTTGCGCCGAGCTCGCTGGCCACGACGAAGCGGCAGATCTACCTGGACCTGCACCGCGATGTCGGCACTGCGGTATCCGAATCGGATCGGCTGCTCAACGAGATGATCCCCAGCCCGGACTACCTCGAGGGCGTACGCGCGTTGACCGAACGGCGGCTGCCCGACTGGCCCGAGAGCTGAACGGCGACAGACACAGCACTGCGGCGCAACGCGTCATAGATCCAGCACGGTGATCATGCCGGTGTCGCCGTTGACCTCGATGAGCGCGCCGTCGGGAATGCGCCCCGTCGCGCCGGTCGCGGAGATGACGCACGGCAGTCCCAGCTCCCGGCTCACGATGACAGAGTGACTGAGCGCTGCGCCGACGTCCACGACGACCGCGCTCGCGCTGACGAACAGCGGCGTCCACGACGGATCGGTCAGCGGTGCCACGAGCACATCGCCGGGCGCCAGGGCGGTCGGGTCGCTGCTGTCGAGCACGACCCGGGCTCGCCCGCGCGCGATGCCAGGGCAACCCGGCAATCCGGCAAGCGTCTCGCCCGCTGCGAGCTGCGGCAGCTCAGCGGTTCCCCGGCGGGGCCACTCCGACATCGGCGGCGGGTCGCCGACGATGACGAACGGCTCCTGGCGCGAAGCGGCGTCGTCCCAGCGGGCCTGACGCTCGGCAATGACATCCGCCCAGCCGGTCGGATCGTCGATCATCTCGTGAATCTCGGACAGCCGCAGCATGCCGAATTCGGTCTGCCCGCTGAAGTGCCCGCGCTCGACGAGCCGCTCGCCCAGCACGCGCGACGCAATGCGGCACTCGTTGACGTAGCGCACGCAGTTTGTCTTGGTGCGCTCCCGCCCCGGCAGGTATACCGCTGCCGCGCCGAGGGCCAGGTTGAACTGCATCTGGGTGTCGGGGTCGGCCTCCAGCGCCGCGGCGATCTCTGCGGCGAGCGCCTCACGCTGTGCGGCCAGCCCGGCCCGCCGCAGCGCGGGCTCGGCGTCGGCAGGGGCCAGGCGCATGCGGTCGATGGCCGCGAGCGCGATATCGGGGTCGGTCTCCCAGGTCGGGCAGCTCATCTCCCATTCGTTCGGTCCCCGTGACCCGAACTCGTAGACGAACGAGCCGAAGGCCTCGTTGAACGCCGCCACCTCGCCTGAGGGGTCCCCGGCGCCTGCCGCGGCCAGACGGTCGGCCAGGCCTGCCGGTCCGGCGTCGAACAGCGCCCCCAGCTCGCTCGACGCGGCGACGAGCCGCCCGAGCTGCCACATCGCATCGGAGGGAGCGGCGGAAGCCACGTCTCCGAAGCCCGCGACCAGTTTGAGCGTGTCCTGGGGGCGGCCCAGCGCCGTGCACACCTGCTCGAGCGCGCCCAGCGGCACGGCAGCCAAGAACGACACTTTCAGGTGGCGTGCGAACAACATGCGAAAGCCGGCGCCGTCGCCGTAGCCCGACTCCAGGAAATCGTTGATCCAATCGATGATCTCGTGATCGCCCATCTGGGTGAAATCGGGGCGCCGTGCACGCAGCTCGGCGATATTTTCCTCGTCCTCGAACACCTCCGGCAACGCCGGTGCCGCGAACAGCATCAGGAAGGTCTCGCCGATGCGCTGCTCGGCTTCGGGGCTGGCGTCATCGGGATGCGGCTCGTAGGGCGGGATGCCGGGCTGCTCGCCGAAGAAGGTCCTATCGACGGTGTCGACATCGATGCCGGGGGCGCGCGCACCGAACACGCGCCCCACCGCAGCGTTGAGATAGGTGTAGCCGCCGAATACGCCTAAGAACACGCAGTTGTCAGGATCGAACTCGTCGTAGCCGAATGCGCCCATCTGCACGTAGGCGTCGCGAAACGCCAGCTCGGACATACGGATGCCGTCGTCGTTCTGGAACGCGAAGTCGAAGGTGCTCATCCTCACCGGATCGGGGAACACCTCGCCGACGTTCGCCCGTGTCCAGATGGGGTAGCGCTCTGAGGGCTTGGTACCGACGAAGTAGCCGCCGCTCCGGTCTGTCAAGTCCGCCATGTTGCCTCCCGACGGTCCCAAACGCGCAATGCGCCGCACAGCCTCGCGCGTCGCGGCAGCGAGCTTTGACACGCCGGCTGCGCTGCGCAGGCCGGGTTGCGCTGCGCCCAGGAGGTGCGCCCCGCAGACGAAGCGGGTCGGGCAGCCACCTCCCCCTCATGGCGGCTGCCCGACCAGGCCGTGATGTGATGCTAGACCGTCTCGCGCGCAATGCGACCAAATTGGAGGTGGCCGATGCCGGTGACCATCGAGCACTACCGGGATCTGGGCGAGTTCGCCTATGGCACATGCGATCAGGTGAGCCCCCTCATCCGTCGAGTCATCTGCAAGAACCCGACACCGTTCACCTACCGCGGCACGGGCACCTACATCGTGGGCCGCGGCGACGTGGCCGTCATCGACGCTGGTCCCCCGTTGGACAGCCATCTCGACGACATCATGGCGGCACTGGACGACGGCGAGACGGTCAGCGCTGCACTCGTCACCCACACCCACAGCGACCACTCGCCCTTGACCGGCGATCTGACCGCCAGGACGGGTGCGCTCAGCTACGGCTACGGACCCCATGCGAGCGTTTGGAAGCTCGACCCTGACGATCGCGTCGATTTCTCCGATTACATCAGTGCAGAGGAGCAAGCGAAGTACCAAGCCGAGTTCGACGAGCTGCCCGAAGAGCTGAAGCGGGAGGGCGCCGACATCGAGTTCGTGCCCGATGTGGCGCTGGTCGACGGCGACATCGTGTCCGGCGACGGCTGGACCCTGCGCGCCATACACACGCCCGGGCACTGCTCGAATCACCTCTGCTACGAGCTGGTCGAGGAGAACGCGCTGTTCTCGGGCGATCACGTCATGGGCTGGGCCACGAGCGTCGTCGGGCCGCCTGACGGGTCGATGCGGGACTACCTGGACTCGCTGTCCAAGCTGCTCGAATTCGACCACGAGCGGTACTGGCCGACCCACGGCCCGCCGATACCGGAGCCCACGGCATACGTGCGCTCGTTCATCGCCCACCGCAGTGACCGCGAGGAGCAGATCATCGAGCACCTGCGCCCCGGTCCGTGCCGCATCGCGGACTTCGTGCCGAAAATGTACGAGGGCTACGACAAGCGTCTGTGGTATCCCGCAGCGAGCTCGGTGTACGCGCACATGCTGCACCTCATCGAGAGCGGTCGTGCGCGCGTGGTGGATGACGACAGCGACGGCGACAGCGAGCCCAAGCTCACCTCCATCTACGAGCTGACCGACGCCGCCTGAGCTGTGCGCCTGGTCATCGCACGCTGCACGGTCGACTACTCAGGACGGCTCGACGCGCACCTGCCCCCCGCCGTCCGCCTGATCATGGTCAAGGCCGACGGCTGCGTGGCGAT
>JAJEBN010000027.1 GCA_022822525.1 Acidimicrobiia bacterium
CCTGGGTGCGAGAGATGTCAGGACTGGGCGGTCCGTCCGCTCAGTGCTAAAGAGCTTCGGGTTCAGGTCGACGATGTTCTTCAAATCGTCAGGTACATGATCAGCACCCGGGTCAGCGGCACGGCCATGTCGCTGGAGTACTGGGCCACCTTGGCGATGTCGTTGGCGCTGACCGCGTTGCCGGCGACGGTGGCGCGCAGGATCGGCTGCATCTCCTGCCACATCAGGTCGACCTTCACCAGCTCGTTGCGGATCTCGGGCGTGGCGGCCGGCAGCAGGCGCAGCTCGACGCTGCCGTTGATCAGCCCCTGCATCATCCCGTCGAAGCTGTTGATCATGCGGGAGAGCTGCTCGCGGTCCTGCGGCGCGTAGTCGCCGTAGGCCGCGGTCATCAGGCCGCGCAGCAGGATCTGCGTGCTGGCGCGCAGGCGGCCGGTGCCGGTGATGGTCGAGGACAGGATCGAGTGGTGGTCGCCGCCGTGGGCGAAGTACTGGTAGGCGCGCACCAGCTCGGCCAGGGCCTCGAGCGTCTCGGCGTGGCTCGCGTTCAGCGCCGTCATCTGCTCCCGGGAGATCTTCTTGGACTTGGCGACCTCGACGAAGAGGGCGTCGTAGCGCCGCCACAGGGCGTCGACCCGGTCGAGCGCCTGGACCAGCTCGGGCTTGGTCGTCGGCACCAGGCCGATGCCCGGGTTCCCCTGGCGCAGCTCCTTCTGCATGGTGTCGAAGCGGAAGCGCGACCAGTGGATCGAGCCCAGCCGCGGGGACGCGTCGATGCCGAGCGCCGCGAGCAGGGCGCTGTTGGTCATCCGCTCGAGCAGCAGCAGCTGGCGCTCGGCCATGGTGAAGGAGCGGTTGTTCTGCTTGTTCGCCTCGGCGGGGGACGCGGCCAGGACGAGGATGACAGCGGATAACAGGCCGGCGATCTGGATCTTCGCTTTGCTTGCTTTCTTGCCCATTGTTCTTGTCCTTCTCGTTTTTTCTTCGCGTTCCGCCCCCTAGAGGCTGGCCCAGACGATCGCCTCGACGTCGATGCCGACGGTGATCGCGCCGATCACGGCGCCGTTCTGGTCGGTGATCGACATGCTGACCTGGGTCTGGAAGGTCTGGGTCGATTCGTCGAACTCGATCTCGTCGATCAGAATGGCGTTGGGCCCGACCAGGTAGGTCTTCTTCCACTTGGCCTCGTCGCCCTGCCAGTAGTCCGAGGTGACGTCGCTCTGGCCGACGTTCAGGCCCTTGTTGTCCATGATGAAGACCTCGGTGACGACGCCGTGCTGCTCGCTCTTGGCCTTGGCCAGGAAGCGCGACAGGCTGTTGGCCAGCACCTGGTCGATCAGCGGCCGGTCGGACCGGGAGGTCTCGGCGCGCCACTGCTTGTCCAGGGCCGAGATCTTGGCCTGCTTGATCTTGGCGTGCCGCTTGTTCTGGCTCTTGATCGCCTTGATGACGCTGGGGTCGCTGATCCAGGCGGTGACGGTGGACTTGGCGAACTGGCGGATCGGCAGTTCGTGGGGGCCGGCCGCCCCGGCGGCGGAGGCCATGAACAGGCAGGCCGCCGCGGCGCAGAAACTCAGAGCCATGGTCCTCATTGTTAACTCTCTTCGCTGCCGAGGAACGCGGGTGACCGTCCGTCATGGCGGGCGATTCCCGCCTAATGTCATGAACCACGACCCCTAAGATAGAATTAAATCGGCCGGCCAAACTGGAAAATCGTCGGCAAAATCAAGGGTTAACCTTAACGCGGCGCGTAGGGGGCCGCGCCCGGCCGCGTCGATCGGCCGGGCCGGGCATTCTACCCTGGATAGGCGGGAGGGCTACTTGTCGGCCGGCTTGATCATCCGGCCCAGGTCCTTGCCGCCGAAGACGTGCAGGTGGAAGTGGGGCACTTCCTGGTGGGCGTCGCGGCCGTGGTTGGCCAGGATCCGGTAGCCGGGCGCGACCAAGCCGAGGTCGCGGGCGATCTGGCCCACCGCGCGGAAGAAGACGGCGATCTCGGCGTCCGAGGCCTTCTCGGCGAAGTCGTCGGAGGACACGTAGGCGCCCTTGGGGATGACCAGGACGTGGGTCGGCGTCTGGGGATTGATGTCCCGGAACGCCAGCACGTGCTCGTTCTCGAACACCTTGTCGCAGGGAATCTCGCCGCGCAGGATGCGCGCGAAGATGTTGTTCTCGTCGTAGGCCATGCTCCCCTCCCTCCTATGCCGGCGCCTCGCGGCCGGCTAGCGGCCCGCCTTCTCGACCAGGCCCGAGATGCCGCGCCGCGCGTCCATCACCTGCCAGACCTCGCTCGGCTCCAGGCCGCGCGCGGCCCAGAGCACCATGAGGTGATAGAGCAGATCGCCGCTCTCCTCGGCAAGCCTCTGGTTGGAGCCGGCGACGCCCTCGATCACCGTCTCGACCGCCTCCTCGCCGACCTTCTTGGAGATCCCCTGGACCCCCTTCTTGATCAGCTTGGCGGTATAGGACGAGTCCGGATCGGCCTCGACCCGGCTGACGATCACCTCGTAGAGCTGGTCCAGGCAGTCGCCCTTCAGCCTCTTGTTCTTCTTCTTGGATTTGCTCATGCGTCAAACCCCTCTCGGTTTCATTGCACGGGCCGCACCGGCACGCCGGCCGCGGCCAGGTGCCGCTTGGCCTCGGCGATGGAATAGGTGCCGAAGTGGAAGATCGAGGCCGCCAGCAGGGCCGAGGCGTGGCCCTCGCGGACCCCGGCGACCAGGTGGTCGAGGGTGCCGACGCCGCCCGAGGCAATCACCGGCACCGGCACCGCGTCGGCGACGGCGCGGGTCAGGGGCAGGTCGTAGCCCTGCTTGGTGCCGTCGCGGTCCATCGATGTCAGCAGGATCTCGCCGGCGCCCAGCTCGACTACCCGGCGCACCCACGCGAGCGCATCGAGACCGGTGTCCTCACGGCCGCCCTTGACATAGACGTTCCAGCTGGTGCTGCCCTCAGCGCCGGTGCCGTTCGATTTCGCGTCTACCGAGACAACGACGCACTGGCTGCCGAACTCGTCGGCGATCTCTCGCACCAGCTCGGGACGGGCCACCGCAGCGGAGTTCACCGACACTTTGTCGGCGCCCGCCCGCAGCAGGGCTCGGGCATCGTCGACGGTGCGGATGCCGCCGCCGATCGTGAAGGGAATGAACACTTCCTCGGCCGTGTGGCGAGCCAGCTCGATGATGGTGTCGCGGCCGTGTGCGGACGCGGTGATGTCCAGGAAGATGACCTCGTCGGCCCCCTGACGGTCATAGGCCGCAGCCAATTCCACCGGGTCGCCCGCATCGCGCAGCCCCACGAAGTTGACGCCCTTGACGACGCGCCCGTCGTCCACGTCGAGACACGGGATGACGCGGACGGTCTTCATGTCCCCGCTCGCTGGGCACCGATTCCGGTCATGGCTGCGTCCCGCTGGCGGGCTCATCGTGGACCGCGCTGCCGCGTGCCACGACGACGGCGGCGACCGGCGAGATGGCACCGTCATGAAGCGCCTTGCCGACGATCGCCCCGGCCAGCGAGTGGCCGTTGGCCGAGCGCAGGTCGCGCAGGTCGGCGATGTCGGCGAGGCAGCCGACCCCTCCGCTGGCGATGACTGACATCGCCGGAGGCCGCTGCGGCGCGTCGAGCACCTCACGCAGGCCCGCCAGGTCGCTGCCGCCGCCCATGCCGTCGTGCGAGATCTGGGTCACGATGACCGCTTGCGCGCCGCTTCCCGCCAACCGTGCCAAGGCCTTGGGCAGGCTCACGCCGCTGCGGCGCTTCCAGCCGCGGGTGGCGACCTCGCTGCCCCGCACGTCCAGGCCGACCGCAACGCCAGAGGAGGCAGCGGCCAACTCTGCCACCAGGTCGGGATTCTCGATTGCGGCGGTGCCCACCACGCAGCGGGCGACCCCCGCGTCGTACAGCGCTTCGGCGCTCTCGCGGCTGCGCACGCCGCCGCCGACCTGCACGCGGACGCCGGCATCTCCCACGGCGGCCACGATCGAGCGGATCACGGCCTGGTTCTGCGGCTGCGGTTCGCCCGTGCGAGCAGCATCGAGGTCGACGACGTGGATCCAGCGGGTGCCGGCCTCTGCGAAGGTGTGCGCCACCTCGACAGGGTTCGCGTCGTAGCGCACCTCGCGGTCATAGTCGCCCTGCAGCAAGCGCACGCAGCGTCCGCCGCGCAGGTCGATGGCGGGAAACAGGTCGAAGCTCATCGGCGGCACCGATTCGCTGTCACGGCTGCGAGAAAGTTCTGCGCCAGCCGTTTGCCGGCGTCGCCGGATTTCTCGGGATGGAATTGGGTGGCCCACAGCCGGTCCCGCTCGGTGACCGCGGTGATCGGCGTGGGATAGTCGCACGTCGCGGCGACCAGTGCGGGCTCGGTGTCGGGCACGTAGCTGTGCACGAAGTACATCCAGGCGCCGCCGGTGAGCCCTGCCAGCAGCGGGCAGTCCGGGCGCCGCACGTCGAGACGGTTCCACTGCATCTGCGGGCGCACGACGCCCTCGGGCAGCAATCGCACCGTTCCCGGCATGACCCCCATGCCTGACACGCCTGGCGCCTCCTCGGAGGCCTCGAACAGCATCTGCATTCCGACGCAGATGCCCAAGAACGGCCGGCCGTGCTCGATGGCTTCGAGCGCAGGCTGCTCGAGACCCGTCGCCCGCAGCTGCTGCATGCAGGTGCCGAAGTGGCCGACGCCTGGCAGCACCACGCCGTCGGCATCGCCGATGAGCCCTGCGTCTGCGGTCAGTCGAGCGTCGGCGCCGACCCGTTCGAGCGCCTTCTGGGCTGAGCGCAGGTTGCCGATGCCATAGTCGAGTACCGCGACCAACGGGCGATCACCATTCACCTGACGTCCTTCACAGAACGCCCTTGGTGGAGGGCAGCACGTCGTCAGCGATCTGGATGGCGTCGTAGAAGGCTCGTGCGGCTCCTTTGAAGCTGGCCTCGATGATGTGGTGCGTGTTGCGGCCGCGCAGCATCACCAGGTGCAGCGTGATGCCCGCGGACATCACCAGGCCTCGCCAGAACTCCTCGCAGAGCTGGGGGTCGAAGGGCGGTTCGCCCAGGATCTTCTCGCCCGGGGGGTCGATGTCATAGTGCAGGTACGGGCGCCCCGACAGGTCCAGCACGACCTCGACGGCCGCCTCGTCGAGCGGCACCACGTACGAGGCGAAGCGGCGCACTCCCGCCTTGTCTCCCCACGCTTGCTTGAGGGCGTCGCCGAGCGCGATGCCGGTGTCTTCCACGGTGTGATGGGCGTCAATCTCGAGATCGCCCACCGTGCGCAGCTGCAGGTCGAAGCGGGCGTGCTTGGCGAGCTGGGCGACCATGTGGTCGAAGAACGGCAGGCCCGTCGAGATGTCGTTCTGGCCGCTGCCGTCAAGGTTCAGCGTCAGATCGATCTGGGTTTCCTTGGTGTTGCGCTGCACAGTGGCAGTACGAGCAGTCATGGCGCACTCTCTGGACGGGTCAGATTCGGCCATACCAGCCTGCGGCCCCGACATCGATTTCGCACCCTTGACGTTGCAAGCTCACGCAACCACCTCGGCCAGCACAACCTCGGACAGCGCTTCGAGGAACCGATCGTTCTCAGGCGGGGTGCCCACCGTCACCCGCAGGCAATCAGCCAGCCGGGGCCATCCCGAGCAGTTCCGCACGAGCACGGAGCGGTCCACGAGCGCCTGCCAGATGTCGTCGCCGCTGTGCCCGCTGGGAGTCGTGCGGAACAGGATGAAGTTGGACTGAGAGGGCCAGACATCGAGACCCATCCCGTTCAGTGCAGTCACGATCCTGACCCGCTCGGACACGATCGCCGCGACCCGCTGCTCCATGTCATCGGTGAAGCGCAGCGCCACACGCCCCGCGATCTGCTTGAACGTGTCCACGTGATACGGCAGCACCACCTTCTCGAACTCGGCTGCCATGCCCGCCGGGATGACGGCGTATCCCAGCCGCGCCCCCGCCATCGCCCACGTCTTGGAATAGGTGCGCGTGACGACAAGGTTGTGGGGACCGCCTGCACTGTCGCACAGGTCGATCGCGCTCCAGTCTGCGAACTGCCCGTAGGCCTCGTCGACCACGACGAGGCCCGGTGCGATCTCGAGCGCCCGTTGGAGCACCTCGATGCGCTCGGGCGTGCCGGTGGGGTTGTTGGGCGAGCACAGGAACACGATCGAGGGCTGGTGCCGCTCGACGATGCGTTCCAGCTCGTACACGCTGACGCTGCCGTCGGCGTGACGCTCGCCTTCGACGACCGCGCACTGGGTGCTGCGCCCGATCTGGCCGTACATCGCGTAGGTGGGCTCGAAAGTGGCGATGCTGCGGCCCGCCCCTCCGTAGGTCAAGCACAGCGTCTGCAGCACCTCGTTGGAGCCGTTGGCCACGAAGATGCGCTCCGGATCGGTGCCGGCCAGCTTGGCAAGATCGGCTCGCAGCGCAGCGGCCGTGCGGTCCGGGTAGCGGTGCCATTCGACGCTGCGCAACTCCGCAGCGAGAGCGTCGGCAAACTCCGGCGGGGGCCCCACGGGAGCCTCATTGGTGTTCAGCCGCACGTCCACGTCGATCTGGGGCGAGTGGTAGCCATCGAGCAAGCGAAGATCGTCTCGGACTGGCGGCTTCATGGCCGCACTCCCGAGGTTGACCACTCCTTGCGGCGCGACACCGAGGCGGCGTGCGCCCACAGGCCCTCTGCCTCGGCAAGCTCGGCCACCGCGGGCGCGAGCTGGTCGAAGCCGGCTTCGGATACGTCGACGACGTGCATGCGCTTGGCGAAGTCGTCGGTGGTGAGCGCTCCGGCGAAGCGAGCGGTGCCGGCGGTGGGCAGCACGTGCGAGGGCCCCGCGACGTAGTCGCCGACTGAGGCAGGTGCCCACGGCCCGATGAACACCGCGCCGGCATGGCGGATGCAGCCCACGAGCTCCTCAGCGCCCTCGCACATGAGTTGGAGGTGCTCGGGAGCCACGAAGTTGGCGACCTCGGCAGCCTGAGCCGGCCCGTCCACGAGGCACACGAACCCGTCGGCCTCCAGCGTGGCCAGTGTCTCGTCGCGGCGGGGAGACAGGTCGACGATCTGGCCGATGGCATCGCAGACGGCGTCGGCGCACCCGTCATCCCACGTGACAAGCCAGGCGCGCCCGCCAGGGCCATGTTCGGCCTGCAGCACCACGTCGGTTGCGGCCGCTGCCGGCGGACACGTCGCATCGGCAACCACCACGATCTCCGACGGCCCTGCGAACGCCGAGGCCACGCCCACATCACCGGCCACGAGCTGCTTGGCGGTGGCCACCCAGGCATTCCCAGGCCCGGCCACGACATCGGCGGGCCGGATCGTCTCGGTGCCGTACGCGAGCGCCGCCACCGCCTGCACGCCGCCCACCCGGTGCACCTCGGTGACCCCGCAGAGGTGCGCCGCCGCCAGCACCGGCGCCGCGAGGCTGCCGTCGGGACCGGGCGGCGAGCACAGAACGATGTCGGCGACACCAGCGGCACGGGCAACCAGCACGGTCATCAGCACGGTGGACGGGTAGGCAGCCAGGCCGCCCGGCACGTAGATGCCAGCCCGATCCACCGGCTGGCTGACCGAACGCACGGTGACGCCGTCGCGCTCGTAGGTGTGACCGGCCGCAGCCTCGGCCCGGTGAAACTCCAGGATGCGCCGGTGGGCGGTCTCCATCGCCGAGCGCAAGCCAGGCGACAGGCTCTCCCACGCTGCCGTGAGCTCCGCAACCGGCACCAGCGTCTCGGCGACATCGACGCCGTCGAAGCGGGCAGTGAGTTCGCGAACAGCTGCGTCCCCGCCGTTGCGGACCTGGGCAATCAGCTGCCGGACGGCGTCATGCGGCACCGAATCGCCAGCTTGCGGGCGCGGCAGTAGATCAGTCAGGTCATTGCCCGTTGTGTGGCCCCTGCCTCGCAGATCCAGCCGCTCCAGCACCGCGCTGAGGGTACCTGCGCCCTGGTTCGCCACTGCTGTGAATTCCCACCCGCCGCCGACCTGCTGCCGCCCGCAGCAAGCGCAGCGCTTAGAGGATGCGCCGATAGGCGGGTCAGCGGGGTTGCCAGCGGTCTCGGTGGTCGATGAGCTTGATGGTGATGATCAGGGCGACGGCGAGTGCGAGCTGGGCGAGGCGATGGCGGGGCTCGCGGTCGGTGTTTCTTCG
>JAJEBN010000064.1 GCA_022822525.1 Acidimicrobiia bacterium
TCTGGGCGAGGCCAACTCTGCTTCGGCGATCACCAACCCCTCGTTCCGATCTTGGAACCTGTCGACTACCCAAAGTCGGTCTTCCGACACCAACGGGTATCTGATCTTCGTCACCACGTTGGGCTCGGCGACGGCGAGCAATTGCTCCGCCAGGCCCACCGAGATGGATTCTTCGATCTCGATGCGCGTTGCCTCGTGGCGGGGCCCCTTGAGCGTGAGCGTCGCTCCGTCGCGCGTCAACCTGACACGCAGGCTCCGATGTGGCTTCTCGATCAGGTAGCCCTGCGCGATGGGTGTGCCTGAGCTGGCGCCTGGCTCAGTGTCCCCAGCCCAGATCTGCGCAAAGTCAGGAACAACGAACTTGCGCTCTATCTCGGCGTATGCCATGCAGCGATCCTACGAGAGCAGTCCGACAGGTCATTCGGCGTGGCTGTGACGTCGCGCGGACATCGCGGCAGCGGCGGCAATGCTCACATTCAGGCCGCTAATCGCTGTCGTCGGCGCTCAGCGATGCGGTGGTGAGGCTGTGGATCGACGCGACGACTGGGGCTGCCGCTGATGTGCACCACTCGATGAGCTCGTTGATGCTCATCTCGGGCTTGCCATTCTCGGCGGCATCTTCGTGTTCGGACTGGCCGTTGGCCGTTCGTTGATGTGCGCCCATTACAGCGAGCCCGAGAGCCGCCATGACCACGCCGAACTGGTGTCGGAGGTCGGCAGCCTGGTCCTCGCTCGCTTTGGAACGCGAGATCTCTTTGCGGAGCCACTTGTTGTCCGCGTTGTACCTGAGCTCGTAGATCCCATTCCCGCCGTCAACTCTGCGCAGAGCCGTGTCGCTATCGAAAGGTTCGGGCACCTGCTGATCCCACTGTTCCTCTCGGACTTCCTTAATCTCCGGCGCGTCGCCTTTCGGTGGTCGCTGCCGCGGTTGGCGAGGCGTCTCAGGAGACTCCCTGGGTTCCCTGGGAGGTTGAATGACGAGTTCGATCGTGCTGACGAAATCGGATGTCTCGTGGTTGTCGTCGAAGACTGTGAACTTGAAATGGAGCACGTCTCCGGCTGCCGCGCTGTCTGGTAGCCGAAGTCTCATCTCAGCCACGCCCTCGCTGAGGTGCCAGCCATCCACGAGATGATCGGCGTTCTCCCAGGAGCCTTCGTCGATCTCCATGTCGAGGCATCTCACGCCGGGCGCGTCGACCCGATCGAAGTAGTCGTCTTTGGCGTCCGTCTCGAACACGAACCGGAGATAGTCGAGCCCGAGGTGCGCGTCTCGAAGCCGGTGACCGTCTCGGGCGCCCCTGAGACGGAAAAAGGTCGGAAATTGTTGGAGCTCGGGCCTTTCGTCAGCTTGCGCGAACGGCCTGTGCGGGTTCGATATCTCGGTTCCATCGATGAGAAGCCGGCCCAAGTCCGGGTTCTCTCGAATCAGCGTGTCCAGTAGTTCCTGAACGGTGCGGCGCGCCTGCTCGTCGGTGGCGCCCGGGTAGCGGGAGCGCTCGTTGCGTAGCGTCCGCAGCGCTGGGTGCTCGTTCAGGTCCTTGGCGAGCCTGTCCTTGATCTGCCGAGCGAACAAGGAATCCGCGAGGCGATCCCTGCTGGTCATCATCAGGGCGCTCTCGTGGGTGCTGCTGATCGCAGAGCAGTCGACCACGACCAGCAGCGACTTGCGCAGCGGGTTCATCTCGACGTCGGCCCGGTCGAAGAACGAGTCGGGGAGGGTGGCATGCGTCTGTCCGTTGAGCGTGAACAGCACGCCATGCGACCCTCGCCATGAACCTGCCGGCTTCTTGAATGCCCACACGGCGACCTTGATCAGCTGCCCGTCGACTCGGAACTCAAGCGACTTCGGTGTTCCGTCCCATTCCAGCGACTCCGACGGATTCCGGAGATTGTGGAGGCGTCCCATGATGCCGGTGAGCACCATCGTCGGGTGCTGCTCTGCGACGCGCCGGAACGGTCGGCATTCGTAGAGCTTCACCGGAAGCATCGCGTTGGGCATGCGCAGCTCAAGCTGTCTCAAGAGTGACAGACGATTCCTTCCTTTCGTGTCCGTCGCTGACCGAGTGATGTAGGTGGCCCTGATGTACTCGTACAGCTTCGTGAGGGTGCCCCAGCGGGCCGCCCGCGCATACGGCTCCGCTCGGCGACGCTCAGCAGGCACCTGAGGGAAGATCGCCAGCTCGTCAGCCTCAAAGCGAAGCACGGACCCGTTGGGCGCCAAGAATCGGAACGTCGGGGTCTTTTCGTTGTCCTGTTCCGGGAACCGCCGGACCACCGTAAATCCCCACGGGGTTCGATCGCCTGTCGACGCGTATGCCGGATTACGCCGTGAGACGACAAGCTGCAGATTGTGGGCATGCACTCGCCCGGCGCCGCAGAATCGCAGTGCTCCGGTCCCGCCCATGGTGTGCTTGCCCTGCACGAACGGGATGGAACGCTTGTTGCCGGTGTTCAGCGAGCAGAACGTCGCGGCGAAGTCGTCGGGCTCCTGGCCCTCTCCGTCGTCGGCGATCGAGATACTGGCGTAGCCGTCAGTGGGACCGGTTGCGGCGACAGTGATCCGGTCAGCTTGCTCTTCGCGCTTGCCCGGGGCCCACGCCACCACATTCCCTGCCCGGGACACCTGGCTGGTGTTCATGCCGTGGTCGAACCATGACGACACTGCCTCCAACCCGCTCGACGGCATGCCATCGACCGACCGGGGATCGAGGTCTCGCTGTCGGCATGCATCCAACAGCCGAGCGTCGATGGAGTTGACGATCTTCTCCACAAGAGCGGCCTCTGGGGCTTCCTGCTGGCCGCCGATCACCGAAGCGTTCGCCGGGTTGTCGCCGAAGACGCCCCACGCGTCGATGTCATTCCAGTAGCCGGCTTCCCGAAGAACGTTTTCGACCTCGGCCTCGGTATCCGCTCGAATCAGCGCCTCGCACAACTCCCGGCCGCTGAGCTGAGGGTCCGAGAACGACGTGTCGAACAGTCCGGCAGCACGAGGTTCCATGTCGAGCAGTCCCCTTTTCGATGACGCTGGTTAATGGACGCGGGCCGCAGCGTAGGCGCTGGCAAAAGGCGGGGCGTTCGGGGGCCCTGCGAACGGACACGTCCGGGTGTTGGGCCGTGGTCCACTGGTTCGCGGGCGCGCTGCTGGCGATGTGCCACGGCGATGAATCGCTCATCGGGCTTGCCCTTTGCCATATCCGGCGTTCAGCAAGAAACACTGAGATGCCGCTGACCGAGTCATGCAAGTATCTCGCCCCATGACAAATCAGCGCACCCTCTCATTCGGCCCCGAGACCTTCCGGCTCCCGGCAGCGGTCAGCCACAGACGGATCGGCGGCAAGAAGTCCATGGAGGAAGAGATCGGCGCCCTGCGGGGCGAGCTGGGTCGGGTGTTCGACTTCGTCGACGCCATGCGGAGCAATCTGCCCGACGGCTACGAAGAAGCGGTCCAGATGCACGAGCAGCTCAAGGAATCGCACGCAGCGCTCAGTGACGAGCACGCCCGGCTCGTCGAAGAGCATCGGGAGCTGGAGGACCGTGTGGTAGCGCTGCGCGACACGGCGATCCTCCAAGAGATCGGTGTGTACGACTATCAGCACCCGATGGAGAACTCCGACGAGTACAAGGATCGGCTGAAGGCCGTCCGGGACCAGATCAAGGCGAGCGCCAAAGACGGCAGGGCCGTCACGACCACGACGAGCACGTGGAAGGTCAACAACTCGGAGGCCAAAGGCCGCAAGATGATCAAGGACACCTCGAAGCTGCTGCTGAGGGCCTACAACAACGAGGCCGACATGCTGGCGGACAAGATGCGTCCGTTCCGGCTCGAAGCTTCCGTCTCGCGGCTGGAGAAGTCGCGCAACGCCATCAACCGGCTCGGTGAGCAGCCGATGGAGATAGCGATCAGCAGCGCGTACCACGCTCTGCGCGTGAAGGAACTGGAGCTGGTCGCTGACTTCCTGCAGAAGAAGGAGGAAGAGAAAGAGGCGGCCAAGGCCGAACGGGCACGACTGCGCGAGGAGGCCAAGGCACGCAAGGAGCTCGAGAACGAGAAGAAGCGCCTCGAGAAGGAACGCAACCACTACCTGGGCGTGCTGCGCAAGCTGCAGCAGCAGGGCGACGACTCAGCCTCCAAGGCCGCCGAGATGACCGAACTCAAGGAGAAGCTCGAAGAGCTGGACGTCTCGATGGAATCCGTCGAGCTGCGGGTTGCGAACGTGCGAGCCGGACACGTCTATGTCATCTCCAACGTCGGCTCGCTGGGCGAGCGCATGGTCAAGATCGGCATGACCCGCCGGCTCGACCCGATGGACCGCGTCAAGGAGCTCGGCGATGCGTCAGTGCCCTTCGGATACGACCTGCACGCGATGATCTTCTCCGAGGACGCGGTGGACTTGGAGAAGCGGCTGCACGACCGCTTCGCCCCTCAACGGGTCAACCTCGTGAACCTGCGTCGAGAGTTCTTCTACGCGACTCCCCAAGAAGTC
>JAJEBN010000107.1 GCA_022822525.1 Acidimicrobiia bacterium
GCCTGCACCACAACGGCACCAACTGGGCCACCGCCTGACCCCCCCACGCCGCCGACTCCCGCACCAGCCGTCAAACCCGCCAACCGCGTCACAACACCAAACCGACGCCCACAGCACTCAATTGCTCAGCAGTCTCCTAGCCGATACCTACGCAGTCATCCTGATCATGCGACTGCTCATCGGTGCATTTCAGGGGGCGTTCTTCGTCGGCAGCGCTGCGATGGTGAGCGATCTGGCCCCTGAGCATCGTCGCGGGGAGGCGTTGAACTGGTTCTCGGTCTCGATCTATCTGGGCATGGCCTTAGGGCCCTGGATGGGTGAGGCCACGAGAGCCTGGGGAGACTCCTCGCTCCCGCTCGACGGTTTCGACACGGCGTTCGTCGCTGCGGCCTTGCTCATGGCGGCCGCGGCCGTCGTGGGCACCTGGCTGCCTCGCGATGTGCCCGGCATGAGCACCGCGCTTGCTCAGCCTGCCGATGACGGCGAAGCGAACGGCGTGGCGCCGCAGCTCAGTGGGGCTCCGCAGACCCGCCTGGCACAAGCGGCCCGTCCGCTCGTGTTCGAGCTCGTCGGCCATCGGAGCCGAAACAGTCCGCAGCCTCCGTCGACTCGCGACGAGCCGACGTCGAGGACCTCGAACGCCGGCCGAATCTTCTACAAGCCTGCCCTGTGGCCGGGGACCATCCTCGCCATGGGGATCATCATCTTCCCGGCGATGCAGGGCTTTCTGCCCAAACTCGCCACCGAGCGCGACCTCGGCGACATAGGCCCGGTCTTCGCGGTGTACGGACTGCTCGTGCTCGTGCTGCGGGTCCTTGGGCGGAAGCTGCCCGACACCATGGGCACGAAGCGCACGGCGACGCTCGCGCTCATCGGCGCGTCAGTCGGCATGGCGGTCATGGGGACCTTCGTGACGCCGACTGGTTTGTACGTGGGGGTGGTGATCATGGCGCTCGGCGGCTCTCTGCTGTACCCCTCATTGATGCTGGCCGCAGTGGACGGCGTCCCGCCCAACGAACGTGCGCGAGCCGTGAGCACGTTCACGATGTTCTTCGAGCTGTCGGCCGGAATCGGCGGTCCGATCTTGGGCGTCACTGCAGCCGTCGTGGGCGCCACGGTCGGTGCCTTCTACGCGTCGGCCGCGCTGTCAGCCGTGGGCATCGTGCTGCTGTGGATCTGGCAGCGCAACCCCACTTCGTCCGGCAGGTAGCGACCACCGAAGCCGAACCCGTTCCCATTGCGCAGCGAGATGCGGCGCCGTGTCAGCCGGTGCCGAGGAGGACCATGGTGGCGGCGTAGACGGCCAGCAGGGCGACACCGTCGATGCGCCCGGCGCGCTTGCCCACCAGGGCGCCGAGGTAGGCCAGCACGACCACGGCCATCATCGCCCCGATGCCCAAGCCGGTCAGCGACGGATCGTCGATGGCGCCTGCGCCTACGAGGCCCATGGCTCCGCCCACAGCGAGGCTGTTGAAAACGTTGGAGCCGAACAGATTG
The DNA here is from genome assembly GCA_022822525.1 of Acidimicrobiia bacterium. GTDB lineage: Bacteria > Actinomycetota > Acidimicrobiia > Acidimicrobiales > Poriferisodalaceae > Poriferisodalis. The sequence goes on from JAJEBN010000107.1 coordinate 1,498, forward strand.
CCCACTATCAGCTCGGTTTGACCCTTGCGAGCGGCTGCCACCACAGTTGCCAGCTCGGGCAACGAGGTGCCGAGCGCCACGATCGAAAAGCCGATGAACCCGCCGCTCAGGCTCCAGTGGTCGGCAAGGTAGACGGCGCCTTCCACCGCGAGCTGGGCACCGACGACCACGCCGCACAAACCCAGGACTGCCTGCACCAGATTGCGCCATGCTGCCCCAACATCGCGTGCTGTCGTGCCGGGAGCTCCACCTGCATCGGGCAGCCGCTCGTCGTCACGCGACGTGCGGATGAGCCACACCAGCGTGATCGCCATCAGCACGGCCAGCAGCCCGCCTTCGATCCGGCTGAGATAGTCGTCCATCACGAGTACCGCGAAGATGCCGGCAGTCGCCATCGACCACGGAACGTCCCGGCGCAGCGCGGTGCGTGAGAACGGGATCGGCATCAGCAGAGCGGCCACGCCGAGGCCGAGGCTCAGATTCGCCACGTTTGAGCCCACGATGTTGCCCACGCCGATGTCTGGGTCGCCCCTGATCGCCGCCAGCGCCGAGACGACCATCTCGGGGGCCGAGGTCCCGAATCCCAGGACCACTGCGCCGATCACGGCCGGTCGCATGCGCAGCGCCGTTGCGAGGCGCGACGCACCCGCCACGAAGTGGTCTCCGGCAACCACCAGCAGGACCAGTCCCGCCAGCAGCGCCAGCAGCGCCCAGATCATCGCCGAGACCGTCCTGGCACGTCGGGTGTCGTCGTCCGGGTGCTAGTGGTTGTGGCGCGGTGTGCCGTGCGTGCGCGAGGTGTCCCGGTACTTCACTGCGGGGCGCAGCACCATGCCCTCGTCGAACTGGCTGACGATCCCTCGTTGGATCTCCTGCCACGGCGTGTGCGACGGCGGCACCGGGTACCCGCCGGCATCGTCCAACTCGGCGCGGCGCCGGGCCAGTTCGTCGTCGCTGACCAGCATGTCGGCGCTGCCGCGCCGCAGATCGATCCGGACACGGTCGCCGGTGCGCAGCAGCGCCAGACCGCCGCCGACGGCGGCCTCGGGAGCGGCGTTCAGGATCGACGGCGAGCCCGACGTGCCGGATTGGCGACCGTCGCCGATGCACGGCAGCGAGTGGACGCCGCGCACCAGCAGTGCCGCAGGCGGCTGCATGTTGACCACCTCGGCGCCGCCGGGATAGCCGACGGGACCGGTCCCGCGCACGAACAGCATGCAGTGCTCGTCAATGCCGAGTTCGGGGTTGTCGATGTTCGCCCGGTAGTCCTCCGGCCCGTCGAAGACGATGGCGCGGCCCTCGAATGCGTCGGGATCGTCGGGATCGGACAGGTATCGCTGGCGGAACTCGTCGGAGATGACGCTGGTCTTCATGATGGCGCTGTCGAAGAGATTGCCCGACAGGTTGATGAAGCCCGCGTCGGCCAGGAGCGGTTCGTCGGCGGCGCGGATCACATCGGTGTCGGCAATCTCGGCATCCGCGCAGTTCTCGCCGATGCTGCGACCGTTGGCGGTTAGCGCCTCGGGGTGCGGCAGCAGCCCGACACGCATCAGCTCGCCGACCACCGCGGGCACACCTCCGGCGTGGTGGTAGTCCTCGCCGAGGTACTCCCCGGCGGGCATCAGATTCACCAGCAGCGGCACTGCGAAGCCATGCTTCTGCCAGTCGTCGTTGTCGAGCGGCACGCCGAGGTGAGCGGCGATCGCGTTGAGGTGGATCGGGGCGTTGGTGGACCCGCCGATCGCGGAGTTGACCACGATGGCGTTCTCGAACGCATCGCGGGTCATGATGTCCGACGGTCGAAGGTCTTCCCGGACCATCTCGACGATGCGCAGACCCGTTCGGTACGCCATCTGCGCCCGCTCGCGGTACGGGGCAGGGATCGCCGCAGAGCCCGGCAGCTGCATGCCCAGCGTCTCGGCGAGCGAGTTCATGGTGGTCGCGGTGCCCATCGTCGAGCAGTAGCCGACCGACGGCGCCGAGGACGCCACCAGATCGATGAATCCCGCATCGTCGATCTCGCCGGCGGCGTAGAGCTCGCGCGCCTTCCACACGACAGTGCCCGAGCCGGTGCGGCGCCCCTCGTGCCAGCCGTTCAGCATCGGCCCGACCGACAGTGCGATGGCTGGCAGGTTCACCGTTGCGGCCGCCATCAAGCACGCCGGCGTGGTCTTGTCGCAGCCGATCGTGAGCACCACGCCGTCAAGCGGGTAGCCCTGCAGCACCTCGACCAGGCCCAGATATGCCAGGTTGCGGTCGAGCGACGCCGTGGGCCGTTTGCCGGTCTCCTGGATGGGATGGGTGCCGAATTCGAACGCGATGCCGCCCGCCTCGCGGATGCCCTCGCGCACTCGCTTGGCCAGCTCGAGATGGTGGCGGTTGCACGGCGACAGATCCGAGCCGGTTTGGGCGATGCCGATGATCGGCTTTCCCGATTGGAGCTCTTCGCGTGTCAAGCCGTAGTTGGCGTAGCGCTCGAGATACAGCGCCGACATGAGCGGATCACCCTCGATGTCGAACCAGGCCGCTGAGCGCAGGCCGCCGCGCCCGATGCCGGGGTCGGGCCCGCTGGGATGAATCGAGCGGGGTTCAGAGGTCGAAGGTGCATCTGGATCGGGAGCCACCGGGCCACACTACGCGTCACCTGTGCCAGCCACGGAGCCGCCGACCCCGTGATGGCGACAGACGGGCCCAGCGCAGCCGTGATCGGTGCACAGGCCCAGAACTAGTGTGAGGCGCGCTGGAGCCGTGCCACGAGGGGGTTCGCATGGATCCGAGTCCAGAGACACTGCTGGATCTGCACCGGCGAATGGTGCGGATCCGCCACTTCGAGGAAGCCGCCGGTCGGCTCGCGGAGCAGAACCGGCTGCCCGGCTTCCTGCACTTGTACGTGGGCGAGGAAGCTGTCGCCGCCGGGGTGTGCGCCAACCTCGACGATGACGACCAGATCAGCTCGACCCACCGAGGGCACGGGCACCTGGTGGCCAAGGGAGGCGACTACAGCGGGATGATGGCCGAGCTGATGGGTAAGGCCACCGGCTACTGCGGGGGCAAGGGCGGCTCCATGCACATCTGCGATCTCGATCTGGGCATGCTCGGTGCGAACGGCATCGTGGGCGGCGGCGTGCCGATCGCCGTGGGCGCCGGGTTCGCGAACAAGTACCGGGGCACCGACCGGGTCTCAGTGGTGTTCTTCGGCGACGGCGCCTCGAATATCGGCGCGTTCCATGAAGCTGCGAACATGGCTGCTGCGCTGTCGTTGCCGGTGCTGTTCGTGTGCGAGAACAACGAGTACGGCGAGTTCACGCCACGTGATCGCACGATGGCAATCACCGATGTGGTGGACCGCGCCGCCGGCTACGGGATGCCAGGGGCCATTGTCGACGGCATGGACGTAGTGGCCGTGTGGGAAGCGGCTCACGAGGCCGTCAGCCGGGCCCGCCGGGGCGAGGGACCCTCGTTCATCGAGGCCAAGACGTACCGCTTTTACAACCATCACGGCGTGCAGACCCTGGGCATGAAATACCGCTCCGACGACGAGCTCGAGCAGTGGAAGCAGCGAGACCCGATCGAGCTGTTCGAGGATCGGCTGGCCTCAGCCGGCGTGCTCGGCGCCGACGGCGCCCAAGCGGTGCACGCCGCTGCGGAAGCAGACATCGAGGCGGCCATCGCCTTCGCCGAGGAGAGCCCGCTGCCCGATCCCGACAGCCTGCTGGTCGACGTCTATACGCCGGCCGTCTACTCAGGAGCCGCCTCATGACACCGCCAGCCGAGACCGACGGGCGCAGCATCGCTTACGGAGCCGCATTCGCCGAGGGACTCGCTCAGATGATGGATGCCGACCCGAACGTGTTCGTGGCCGGCGAGGACGTCGGCCGCGCCGGGGGAGTGTTCGGCTCGTTCCGCGGGCTGAACGAGCGCTTCGGCGACATGAGAGTGGTGGACACGCCAATCAGCGAGCAGGCCATCGTGGGCCTGGGAACCGGCGCGGCAGTGAGCGGCCTGCGTCCCGTAGTCGATCTGATGTTCATGGACTTCATGCTCGTGGCCATGGACCAGATCGTGAACCAGGCGGCGAAGCTGAAGTACATGTTCGGCGGCAAGGCCACGTTGCCGATGACGATCACCACCAGCGCCGGGGCGGGACTGTCAGCGGCAGCCCAGCACAGCCAGAGTCTCGAGGCGATGCTGTGCCACATTCCGGGGCTCAAGGTGGTGATGCCGTCGAACCCGTACGACGCGAAGGGCCTGCTCATCTCGTGCATTCGAGACGACAACCCCACGGTGTTCGTGAAGCACAAGCGCCTGCTGGGATTGAAGGGCGAGGTTCCCGAGGATCCCTATGAGGTGCCCCTGGGAGCGGCGAGCACTGTGCGATCCGGCGACGACGTCACCGTGGTGACCTACGGCCGGATGGTGCACGAGGCGACTTCGGCCGCCGACGCAATGGCTGCAGAGGGCATCGAGTGCGACGTGATCGATCTGCGCACCCTCCAGCCGCTGGACATGGACACCGTGGTCCAGTCGGCGCAGCGGACCAGCCGGGTCGCCGTGGTGCACGAGGCCGTCCGCTTCGGAGGCCTCGGCGGAGAGATCGCTTCGGGGATCGCCGAGGAGGCCTTCGACTACCTCGATGCGCCGATCGAGCGCATCGGCGCACCGTTCAGCCCGGTGCCCTTCAGCCCGGTGCTCGAGAAGGAATGGGTGCCCAATGCCGAGTTGATCGGCGAGCGGATCCGAGCACTCGCGGCCGCGTGAACCGCGCTGGGGGCCCAGTTGCCGGCCCAGCTGTCGGAATCGTCGCCAACCCGCTGGCAGGCAAGGACGTCAGGCGGCTGACCTCCGGGGCGACTCCGGTGTCGGACGCCGTCAAGATCGGGGCGATCAGGCGTGCCGTCGTCGGTGCGATCGAGGGCGGTGCCGAACGTGTGCTGATCAGCGGTGACCGTGCGCGGCTGGGGGAGCGTGCACTCGTCGGCCTCGCCGTCGACGGTCACCTGGATGTGCTGGAGCCGTCCGGCTGGAATACCGGCCGCGACTCGCAGATTGCGGCCGCTCAGTTCCGTGACGCGGGCGTGAAGGCCGTCATTGCGCTCGGCGGCGACGGAACCCAGCGCGATGTTGCAACGGGCTGGCGCGCAGCGCCCCTCGTGCCGCTGGCCGTCGGCACCAACAACGTCTTCCCGTTGCAGATCGAGGCCACCGTTGCGGGCTTCGCCGCCGGAGCGGTGGCGAGCGGCCAAGCAAATGCGGCCGAGGTGACCTCGGCGGCGAAGATCATCGACGTAGCGCCGCAGGGGCGCCGACGCTCCGAGGCGGCGCTCGTCGACGTGTGCCTGGTGCGGGGAGCGTTCGTGGGAGCACGCGCCATCTGGGACGTGGCATCGGTGAACGAGATCGTGGCTGCCATCGCCGAGCCGGATGGGGTCGGGCTCTCAGCCATCGCTGCGGCCGTCGCGCCGGTGCGGAGGGACGAACCCGGCGGGGTGCACGTCCGCCTGGGGTGTGCCTCCGCGCATGCTGCGGGCATGCAGAACGGCGGATCGATCCGGGCGGCCGTGATGCCTGGCAGCTATGGCGACCTCGACATCTCGCACTGCGAGCGGTTGCGTTTCGGCCAGCCGGTCACGTTGTGCGGACCCGGCGTGCTGACGCTGGACGGCGAACGCGAGGTGGTGCTGGAACGGGGCGAGCGAGCGCAGGTCACCGTCAACCCGGACGGTCCGCGTGTGATCGATGTGGGTGCTGCGGTTGCGTCGGCGCAGCGGCAGCGCTACCCCTTCGGCCCTGCGGGTGCGGGTCGCTGAGCGAGGGGGCGCCAATGGCCATCGAGTTTGCAATGCCCAAGTTGGGCCTGACGATGGAGTCGGGGACGATCTTGAAATGGCTGGTACCCGACGGAGCTGAGGTCACTGCGGGGCAGGCAGTGCTGCTGGTGGAAACCGACAAGGTCGAAACCGAGATCGAGGCCTCCGGCAGCGGCGTACTGGCCCAGAGCGGGGAGATCGGCGAGGAGTACGCATGCGGTGTGCGGATCGGCTGGTTCCTGGAAGCTGGCGAGGAACCGCCGGCGGGGGCCGATTTCGCGCCGCCCGCGGCGCAGGTGCAGGCGGCGGTTCCGGCATCTCAGGCCTCCCCGCAACCCGCTCCCACAGCGCCGGTGCGCGCACCCGGCGAGCGGATCCTGGCATCGCCCGCAGCCAAGCGGCTGGCCCGCGAGTTGGGCGTTGCGCTCGCAGTGGTGGCCGGGACGGGGCCCAAGGGTCGCGTCACCGAGCGCGATGTGCGGGCGGCGAACGAGGCACGTGAATCTGGGCACGGTTCAGCCGCAGCTGGGACAGGCACTGGTGCACCGACGGTTGCGGACGGGCCTGGGACCGATCCGGGGCCGGTCGGCGCCGCGCCGGCACGGCCTGCTTCGCGTCCGGCGACGCTCGCGGCTCGCCAGCTTGCCGATCTGCTCGGTGTCGATCTGGGCCGCGTCCCCGCCAGCGCTGGGGACGGGCGCATCTCGCGTGCCGATGTGGCTGCGTTTGTCCGCACGTTGCTGGCTGACCTCAGCTCACGGTTTGCCGATGAAGGTGCGGCTTCGCCCGCCGAGGCGCTGCCGACCCAAGCCTCCGCCACAGCAACAACCGCCGCGACAGCCGCATCGGCGACATCCGACACGCCGGCACCGCCCCTGTCGCAGACCCCGACCGAACAGATTCCCCTGCGGGGGATGCGAGGCGTGATCGCTGAACGCATGAGCGCTTCGCTCCGCTCGATGGCCCAGTTGACGCTCACGATGGATGTCGACATGAGCGCCGTGGTGGCAGAGCGGGCTGGGTTCGTCGAAGCTGCTCGCGGCGACGGCGGCCGTGAGGTGGATGCAGACGCTGCCGCAGCGGTGGTGCCGGGCTATACCGACTTCGTGATCGCTGCTGCGGCTGCTGCGCTCGGTGAGCACCCGCGGGTGAATTCTCAGGTCACCGACGATGCCGTTGCGCTGCTGGGTGACATTCACGTCGGGCTTGCGGTAGCGCTCGACGATGGGCTGCTCGTGCCGGTCGTCCGCCACGCCGACCGTCTCAGTCTCGGCGAGATCGCCTCGGAGACCACACGTCTCGCCGCCGGGGCCCGAGACGGCACTCTGGACTACGACGACTACCAGGGCGCCACGTTTACCGTGACGGCTCTGGGCATGTTCGGCGTTGATGCCTTCACGCCGATCATCAACTCGCCCAACACGGCGATCCTGGGCGTGGGTCGCATCCGCGACGAGACCGTGTGGGCGGGCGCCGCGCCCCAGCCTCGGCCCGTTCTGACCCTGTCGCTGACCTGGGATCATCGAGCATTCGACGGCGCTCCGGCTGCGCGCTTCGCTGGTGCCGTACGAGAATGGCTTGAGTCCCGCTAGGCGTCGATGTAGCTGCGCTTCGCGACCTCTTCGAGCATGACCTCGGTGGCGCCGCCGCCAATGGGCAGAATGCGGGCATCGCGGCACATCCGCTCGATGGTCGACTCACGCATGTAGCCGATGCCGCCGTGGAACTGCATGCAGTCGTACATCACCTGATTGACGACTTCGGCGCCGAACGCCTTGACCCCGGACATTTCTTTTATCGCGTCGATGCCCTGTTCCTTGAGCCATGCGGCGTGGTACATCGAGGCTCGCGCAGCGTCCACCTTGGCCTGATTCATCGCCATGCGCTGGCGGATGGCCCCCAAGTCGTAGAGCGAACCGCCGAAGGCCTTGCGCTGTTGCGTGTAGGCGTTGGTCAGATCGATGGCGACCTGCGCCGCGCCGATGCCCATCCCCACGATCACCATTCGCTCATTCTGGAAGTTCTGCATGGCGGCGTAGAAGCCCCGGTGCACCTCGCCGAGCAGGTGATCGCTGGGAAGCCACACGTCGTGCAGTACGAGCTCGGCAGTGTCCGAGCAACGCCAGCCGTGCTTGTCGAGCTTGTTGGCCACCTCGAACCCGTCCACGCTGGTCGGAACCAGGAACATGGAGATCCCGTAGCGGTCATCGGGGTTCGTGCGCGCTGCCAGCGCGATGAGGTCTCCGTACACGGCACCGGTTATGAACGTCTTGGTGCCGTTGAGGCGCCACCCGTCGCCGTCGGGCACCGCGGTCGTGCGCAATCCCGCCACATCGGATCCCGCGTCAGGTTCGGTGACGCCGATGCACATCATGGTGTCCCCGGACTGGATCGACGGCAGCCAGCGCTCAAGCTGCGCGTCGGTTCCTGCGTTGAGCAGGTGCGGCAACGCCATGTCGGTGTGCACCAGGATGTTTGCCTCAAAGCCTGCGTAGGTGGAGGTGCCGAGCGCTTCGGCGAACGTCGCTGAGGCAAGCGGGCCGAGGCCGAGGCCGCCCCACCGCTCGGGCACCCGCAGCGAGAACATCCCCAGTTCGCCCATGCGCTTGTAGATCTCGCGCGGCACCTGGCCGGTTTCCTCCCAAGCGTCGCCGACCGGTGTGACCTCATTCGTGACGAAGGTGACCGTCTGGTCATAGATCGCCTGCAGCTCGTCGGTCATGTAGACGCTGCGATGGACGGTGTTGCTCACAGGATGCCTCCAAGGGGTGGGCAGCCCGAGCGGCTGCGAGACTCGATTTCACGATACGGGAATGACGCGTCGTCACGCCCGCTGCTCACATGTCCTGGACCGGATTCAGCTCTGATTCAGCTGGCGGAAACCGGCGCGGAGCCCTGTCGGACCAGCTCGGCGAGCGGGTCGCCGCGGCGGAACCGCTCGAGCAGCAGATCGGGGTCGAACAGGATGCCGATCGGATTCTCCGCGAATGTCGGTCCCCGGATGAACTCGACGCACTCTTCCATCGTGGCGTAGTTCTCGATCTGGAACTCCACGCCGTTGCCGTCGGGATCGGCGTAGTACAGCGACGTCGTCGGTCCGTGGTTGATGCTGCGCACCGGCAGGATGCCGACATCTTTCAGGCGCGCATAGAGGTCCATGAGGTCGCCGAAGCTGTCCATGGAGTAGGCGATGTGGTCGAGACTTCCCTTGCGGGCGTCGAAGTCGCCGGGCTTGCCTCGCTGGACGAACGCGAGGCGGTGGTGCTCGTCGTCGAAGGAGATGAACGAGATGAACCCGCCGTCGTGCACGATCTCGGCCTCGAGGACGGTGCACCACCACTCCTGCACCCGCTTGATGTCGTCGGTGCGGAATACCGCGTGGGCCATCTTGATGGGCTTTGCCATGGCGGCCTCCTCGAGCCGATCGCCGTGTTCCGACCCTAGTTGCGCACCCTGTGGAGGCGTGCACCGCGTGCCCTGTCGATGCTTGGTGCACGCCTGCTGGAATCTTGATCGACGAACATGCGGGCGGCGCGTCCGCGCATGACAGAATCGGCGCTCGTGCAGAGGGTCATTGCGTTGGACATGGAGGGTGTGCTGACGCCCGAAATCTGGATTGCAGTGGCCGAGCGCACCGGCATCGACCAGCTGCGGCGAACGACACGGGACGAACCGGACTACGACGCGTTGATGCAGTACCGGTTCGGCGTGCTGAACGATCACGAGGTGTCGCTCCGCCAGATCCGGGAGGTGATCGCAGAACTCCCGCTGCTGCGGGGGGCGCGCGAGTTCCTCGACGATCTGCGCCGGCAATGGGTTGTCGTGCTGCTGTCGGACACCTTCGAGCAGTTCGACGACCACTTCCTGGAGCTGATGGGCTACCCGCACCTGCTGTGCCACCGGCTCGACGTGGTTGACGGCCGCTTGGCGGGCTGGCGTCGCAGGGTCGACGACGCCAAGCGACGCGCCGTCGAGGCGTATCGCGCGCTCAACTATCACGTGACAGCGGTCGGAGACTCGTACAACGACCTGACGATGCTGCGTGCGGCAGATGTCGCGAGCCTGTTTCGCTGCCCCTCCGCGGTCGCCGACGCAAACCCGGACCTGCCCTGCACCGACGACTACGACGTGCTGCTGGAGTGGATACGCAGCGCCGGGCCGCCAGAGGCCCCGCCGCAGGGGCGTCACTGAATCCCGGCAGCATCGCCGGGACCCCGGCGTAGGTACGCTTCGGGCCACACTTCGGCTCAATGACCAACATGAACGGAGAAGTGCGATGGCGGTACAGGTCGGCGACCAGATTCCCGATGTGACACTGCGGGTGCTGGACGAGGGCGGCATGCCCGCACCCGTGCAGTCCGGCGAGATGCTGGGCAGCGGCAAGGTGGTGCTGTTCGCAGTTCCAGGGGCATTCACCCCTGGTTGCAGCAATGTCCATCTCCCGGGATACGTCGAAGGCGCGTCCGATCTTGCCGGCAAGGGTGTCGACAAGATCGTCTGCGTCTCGGTGAACGACGCGTGGACCATGAACGCCTGGGCGCAGTCCCAGGGCGCAGAGGGCATCGAGATGGCCGCAGACGGCAACGGCGAGTTCGCCGAGGCCATGGGCCTGGTCATGGACGGCTCCGGATTCGGACTGGGTTCCCGCTCGCGGCGCTACGCGGCGGTCATCGAGGACGGGACAGTGACTGCGCTCGAGGTCGAGCCGGCAGGCGGCATCGAAGTGTCGAGCTGCGCCTCGATCCTCGGCAAGCTGTAGACCGCCGGGCCGCACCGTGGCCGGCGACGCAGCACCACGGCGTGCGTCGCGCGGACCGAAGCGGCACAAGTGAGCAGCACCGGAACCTCCGATGTGACGCGCCTCGGCTTCGACGTCGGCGGGACGAAGATTCTCGGCGTCGCCACCGACGACGGCGGTGCGCTGAAACGGACGCTGCGCGAACCCACGATGGCCGGTGCAACCGAGCTGGTGGACACCCTGGTCACGATGGTCCGCGAACTGGCACCGGCCGAAGGTGCCGTCTCGGTCGGGGTCGGCATGGCCGGGCTCATCACCATCGATGGCATCGTGACGATCTCGCCGAATCTCGTCGGGGTGGACGGTGCGACGGTCGGCGCTGATGTGAGTGCAGCCCTGGGACTGCCGGTCGTGTTCGAGAATGAGGTGAACTGCGCCGCCCGCTGGGAGGTGGCGGCTGGGGCGGCGCAGGGGATCCGGCACGGGGTCATGGTGGCGGTGGGCACCGGCATCGGCGGCGCGTTCATGGGTGACGGCGGGGTGCTGCGCGGCGCCAACGGGCTGGCCGGTGAGCCGGGGCACATGATCGTCGAGGCATCCGGTCGCCAGTGTCCTTGCGGCAGGCGAGGCTGCTGGGAGATGTACGCATCGGGTTCCGCGCTGGATCGGCTCGCAGCTGAGCGACTCGGGGACGCGATGCGAGGCCCCGACGTCACCGAGGCAGCCCGCGCCGACGATCCTGCTGCGCATGAGGTGCTGGCAGAATTCTCGTACTGGCTCGCACTGGGCATCTCGAATCTCTGCGTCCTGACTGATCCCGAAATGGTGGTCATCGGAGGCGGCATGAGCGAGGACTGGGATCTGCTCGCTCAGCCGGTCTCCCAACATCTCGGTGATCTGCTCATCGGCCGCACGGCCGAGTCACTGCCAGCAGTCGTCGCCTCCGAAGCCGGAGAGCTGTCTGCGGCCCTCGGCGCCGCCCTCAGCGGCGCGCTAGGCGACGGCGCCGCCCTCAGCGGCGCGCTGGGCGACGGCGTCGCCCTCAGCGGCGCGCTGGGCGAGACCCCTTGCGGATGACGTGAGAGCTCTGAGCACTGCCCTGCTGGTGCTGGTGACAGCCGCAGCCGGCCTGCTGCCCGCGGTGGCGGCGATGCGGATGAGCACCGCAGCAGACGAGGCGGCTGCCTATGCACTGTCGCTGCGCACACCCGTGCTGCCCTCACCGGAGGATGCCGACACGCTCGTCGGGGGGCCTGGCACAGCGGCGCCGAGTGTGCCACTGCTGCGCGCAGAACGGGTGCCCGAGGTGCTGTGGCGAGCGTCGCAGCGACACATCATCGGCCGGGAGATGACGGCGTTCAGCGCGGACTGGCCGCAACCGCATTGCCTGGCGATCTGGATCGACGGCGAGGAGATGTACTCCAGCGATACAGAACCGGTGATCCCAGCATCGGTCCAGAAACTCGTCACCGCCGCTGCCGCCCTCGCGGTCGCCGACCCCGACGAACAGATGGTGACCCAGGTGTTGACGGATGCCGAGGTGTCAGACGGCGAGCTGGACGGCACGGTCTGGGTCGTGGGCGGGGGCGACCCGCTGATCATGACGCAGTCCTACGCAGACTCCCACCGGCGCCAACCGCAGCTCCGCACGCCGATGGAGGACCTCGCAGACCAGATCGTCGGGCTGGGCGTGGAGTCGCTGAGGGGACAGCTCATCGCCGACGAATCGCGCTACGACACGACACGCTTTCCCGAGACGTGGCCCCAGCGGTACATCAACCGTCTGCACAGCGGCCCCCTGTCGGCACTGAGCCTCAACGACGGCATCACGGGCTTCACCCATGCGCTGACTGCCGCCGAGCAGCCAGCACGCTGGTTCGTCTCGACGTTGGCCGACCTGCTCAGAGTGCGGGGCGTCGCCGTGGATGCGGACTTGGTGGTGTCGACGGTCCCCAGCGGCATGACCGAGATCGCGCGCCTGACGTCGCCGCCCATGATCGAGATCATCCAGCAGATGCTGCGCGAGAGCGACAACACCACAGCCGAGCTGATGCTGCGTGAGATCGGCCTGCGCAGCGCAGGGGAGGGATCCACGGCAGCGGGCGCCACAGCAGCCGCCCGGATCATGTCCGAGATCCTGCCCTCCCAGCCGCCGCCCACAGTGCTGGACGGGTCGGGGCTGGATCGGGGGAACCTGCTGACCTGCAGTTTCCTGGCTGCCCTGATCGACCGGCTGGGAACCGAGTCTGCAGTCCTGGCAGGACTGCCGGTCGCAGCGCGAACGGGGACGCTGTCTCACCGGTTCGGTGAGCACCCCGTCGCCGGCCGGCTGCACGCCAAGACCGGTCTGCTGACCGGGGTCAACTCGTTGGCGGGCTTCATCGAGACTGACAGCGGCACGGTCGTCTTCGCGCAGATTCTCAACAACGTGCCGGCAGATTCCCGCCTCGGCCTCGAACTGCAGGAGTCGCTGGCGGGTCAGCTGCTGCGCTACCCCGTTGGCGACCGGGATGCCCTGCGAGGATTAGTCCGTGGCACCGCCTGAGGCCAGCCCCGATCCTGATCAGTCCGCCGACGGCCCGACACCCGGGGCGGAGCCTGCTGAGGGCCGTGAACGGCCGATGTTCCCGCTGGGCTCGCCGCTGCTGCCCGGATCGGTGCTGCCGCTGCACGTCTTCGAGCCCCGTTACCGGGCCCTGGCCCGGCACTGCACCGACAATGACGAGCCGTTCGGTGTCGTCATGATCGAGCGCGGCAGCGAAGTCGGCGGCGGGGATGTCCGTTCCGACGTGGGGTGTCTCGCCGCAATCTCCCAGCATCAAGAGTTGCCCGACGGTCGCTGGGTGATGCTGGCCACCGGCACTCGACGGATCCGGATCCTCCGATGGCTGCCCGACGATCCCTACCCGAAGGCGCTCACTGCTGATTGGCCCGACGAACCTGCCGACATCGCTGCACCGGCGCGCCGAGCGCTCGCTGCGCGGCTGCGGCGGCTGCGGGCGCGGGCATCAGAGATCGGAGCGCTCGGGGTCACGGCGGCCGAATCGGCAGCCATCGACGACCGGCTTGCGCAGCTTGGGGACGACGATTCCGATCCGACCGACTGGGGGTTCCAGCTGGCGGCGCTGGTGCCGGCGGGACCGTTCGATCGCCACGCCATCCTGTGTGCGCCCGATCCGGCACGGCGCGTCGAGGTGATGACGGACATTCTCGACGGCGTAGAAGAACTGCTGGGCGGCCGGTAGCGTCGCGCCACGGGCCAAGGCGGCCCGCTCGACCCCGGCGGACGGTGCCAGAGCTGACTGTGCCTCGACGAGACGTCGGCCTGAGAGCCGAGCTTTCCGAACTGGTCGCCATGCTGCGGGCCTACGTGGTGCAGGAGACGGTGGGCCCGCTGCGAGGCTTGGGCCGCTACCTGCTCTTCGGGCTGGTGGGGGCGATGGCGGTGAGCGTGTCCATCGTGCTCGCGGCGCTCGCCCTCATACGTGTCCTACAGACCGAGACCGCTGTCTTCGGAGCCAACTGGTCATTCGTGCCGCACCTGGCGGGGGCCGCGGTGCTCATTGTGGCGATCATCGTGCTCGCCCGAGCGATCACGCATTCGGGGGACGCGCACGGCTCAGATCAGCTCGCCGGCAGTGGCGCGGACGATGACGAGGAGAGCGACGGTGACTGACAACAGCTCCGATGGTGCAGGCGGGCAGCGCATCACCCAGGCGGACATCACCGACCGGGTGCGGCACCTCGTCGGCGGCGCGGGCGATGCTGCCGAGCAGATGTCGAGTGCCGCCGTCGCCGTCGCCGCTGCGGTCGGCACGGCTCTGGTCCTGGCGGCCTTCCTGTTCGGGCGCCGCCGCGGCCGAAGGCGCAGCACCATCGTCGAGGTAGTCCGCGCTTGAGCGACCGGGGACGGGTGTGAGCATGGCTTTGGTACCAGGCCTGGGTCGCCTGAGGGATCGAGCAGTCCGTGCGGTGTGGCAGCGAGCGCGATCGGGCAATGGGGTCTGGCTCGGCGTGGCGATCGCGGCCAGCGGCCTGAAGCTGCTGGTGAGGCTGTCGCGACGTGAGCGCGAGGTGGTGTACCGAGGCGAGTTGGAACCCGGCCAGCGACTCGTCATCGAGCACCGCCCGAGCGGCCCCGCGGTGCAGGACCCGTCGGCGGATCCCGGGTGAACGGCACCGGCGACGCTCCACAGCACCCGCCCGCCGAAGGGGACGACGAGGCGCCGGCGGGCCACCTGCAGCCCGGCGAGACGGTGCTCATGATCGACAGCCGTCAGCGCCGGTACTTGATCGAACTGCGCCGCGGCGGCGAGTTCCACACACACGCAGGGGTCGTGCCCCACGATCAGATCATCGGGTCCGGCGAGGGTGCGCAGTTCCGCAGCGGCTCGGGCGCACGGTTCGTGGCGGTGAGGCCGACGCTTGCCGACCAGGTGCTGAAGATGCCGCGGGGCGCGCAGGTGATCTATCCGAAGGACCTCGGCGCCATCTGGATGCTGGCCGACGTGCGTGCCGGCATGTCGGTGTTCGAGACCGGTGTCGGTTCGGGGGCGCTGTCGGCGACCCTGCTGCGAAGCGGCGCAGTGGTCACCGGCTACGAGCTGCGGGAGGACTTCGCCGAGCGGGCGATGCTGAATGTGGCGGCTGCGGCGGGGGACGAGTCGCTCAGTCGCTACGACGTCCAACTGCGCGACGCCTATGAGTCCGTGGATCCGCCCCGCCTCACCGCCGGTGCAGCCACTCCCGCGCCAGAGTGCGTCCCCGGCGCCCGCTACGACCGGGCAGTGCTGGACATCCCCGAGCCCTGGCGGGTGGTCGGGCACCTGATCTCCACGCTGCGGCGTGGGGGGATCCTGGTTGCCTACAACCCCTCAGTGACTCAGGTGCAGCAGCTGCGCAGGGCACTCGACGACGGTCCGTGGTCGATGATCGAGACCGTCGAGGTGCTGCATCGAAGCTGGCATGTGAAGGGAGCCTCGGTGCGGCCGGATCATCGGATGGTTGCCCACACCGGCTTCTTGACCCACGCCCGATTGATCGAGGCGTGAGGCACAACGAGTCGACCGGCACAACGCCCCTGCAGATTCACCGTGCGCGAGCCGCCGGCGGGTTCGTGCATTGGTCGGCCGCGGCGTTCGGCGTGGTGCTGCTTGCGTTATCGCCCATCGCCTGCGGGCTGGATCCCGACGACTCGGGCTGGGGAGGACCTCCCGTCGAACCGGTTGCCACGATTGCCGGTGCCGACGGGCCGATCTGGCTGGGTGCACCGCCCCCGGCACCGACAGTCGACGACGACGTGCTGGCCGGCGTCGCGAGGAGTGTCGTCGGCGTACGGGCACATGGCTGCGGACCGACCAGCCGCGGCTCGGGCTTCGCCGTCGCGCCGGGCCTCGTGGTGGGAGCAGCTCACGTCGTGACCGGGGCGTCGAATGTCGAGATTGCGTGGGATGCCGATGGCGACGGCGAATCCGTCACGTCTCCGGCGGTCGTGGTGGCATTCGACCCTGCGCGCGACCTCGTGCTGCTGCGTTCTGAGGCCTTGGTACCGCCGCTGCAGATTGGCCGTGTGCGCTTCGGCATCACCGGAGCAGTGCTCGGCTACCCGCAGGGACAAGAGCTGGCGGTGTCGCCGGCGCGCATCGAGCACCGGGTGGCAGCGAGCATGGACTGGGGTGACGGGTCCGCACGGAACGTGTACCTCGTTGCTGCCGACGTCCACAAGGGTCAGTCGGGCGGACCGTTGATCGATCGGGACGGACGTGCGCTCGGCGTGGCGTTTGCGGCCACGCGAGGACTGGGCGAGATCGGGTTTGCCCTCAGTCGCGACGAGCTGGTCGGGTTTCTGGTTGCATCAGGCGTCGATGCGCGGAAGAACTATCTCGGCGACATCGTGGTCGAAGCGCAGCCTGAGCGGCTCAGCGAGACATCCAGCGGCGAGTGTCGCATCGGACGATGAGGTTGCTTACGCCTCGATCTGTGCTTGTCGCTTCATCTCGGCTTACGCCTCGATCTGTGCCTGTCGCTTCATCTCGGCTTACGCCTCAATGAAGATGCACTCCCCGGGGCACTCTTCGGCGGATTCGATGACGGCGTCGAGCTGTGCGTCGGGAAACTCTGCGAGACCTTCGACACCACCAGGTTCGGAATAGACCTTGTCGCCTTCCTTGACGTACGCCAGACCGTCATCGAGCAGCGTGAAGACATCCGGGGCAATCTCTTCGCAGAGCCCATCACCGGTGCACAGATCTTGATCGATCCAGACCTTCATCGTGTAGCGACCCTTCCTGTGGGACAGCCCGGGGGGGAATCGAGCCAATTATGAAATCTACCGAGTCGGCGCGCGTCCCGCACGACATTCGCCGGTGACATGCCGCGGAACGGTCCCACGAGCGACCGCGCGTCACGCCATTGCGCCAGCGTGCGGGTAGTGTCAGCCGCGCGTGGACCAAGACGGCACAGAAGAACCAGGGCGCAGCGGCGCCGCCGATGCGGGAGTGCTCCGCAGCCGGTTGCGCACGCTCGAGGGAGAGGTGTCGCTGCTGCGCCGCAAGCTGGCCGACACCCCAGCACGCGTCAGCACGCTCGAGGAACGCCTGCTGGAGGCCAAGGGGCAGCTCTCGGCGGCCGTGTCGCAGAACGAGAAGCTGACCTACACGCTGCGCGAAGCCCGTGAGCACATCGCGGCACTGCGCGAAGAGGTCGACAAGCTGACCCAGCCGCCGTCCGCATACGGCACATTCATCGCACGCAACGACGACGGCACCGCAGACGTCCATGCGAGCGGCCGCAAGATGCGCGTGGCCCTGCACCCCGACCTCGCCGAGACCGAGCTGGTCGAGGGCAGCGAGGTGGTGCTCAACGACTCCTACAACATCGTGCTTGCACGCGGACCTGAGACCTCCGGCGAGGTGGTGACGCTCAACGAGGTGCTCGCGGACGGGTTCCGGGCGCTGGTGACCGGGCGGGCCGACGAAGAACGCATCGTGGAGCTGGCGGGCGACCTGCGGGGCGAGCCACTGCGTTCAGGCGACAACCTGCTGCTCGACGTGCGATCCAACATCGTGCTGGAGCGCCTGCCGCGACCCGAGGTGGACGATCTGCTGCTCGAAGAGGTGCCCGATGTCACCTACGAGGACATCGGCGGGCTCGACACCCAGATCGAGCTGATCACCGATGCGGTCGAGCTGCCGTATCTGCACCAGGATCTCTTTCGCACCTACGACCTGCCCGCCCCCAAGGGCATCCTGCTGTACGGCCCGCCCGGTTGCGGCAAGACCCTGATCGCGAAGGCCGTGGCCAACTCGCTCGCGGCCAAGGTCGGGGAAGTATCCGGCCAACAGGGAGCGCGCAGCTTCTTCATCAACATCAAGGGCCCGGAACTGCTCAACAAGTACGTCGGCGAGACCGAGCGACAGATCCGGCGAATCTTCGAACGAGCCCGCGAGAAGGCCTCCGAGGGCTGGCCGGTAATCGTGTTCTTCGACGAGATGGAATCGCTGTTCCGCACCCGCGGCAGCGGCATCAGCTCCGACATGGAATCCACCGTGGTGCCGCAATTGCTGGCAGAGATCGACGGCGTGGAAGGCCTGCGCAACGTCATCGTGATCGGCGCGTCCAACCGCGAAGACCTCATCGACCCGGCGATCCTGCGACCGGGACGGCTCGACGTGAAGATCAAGATCAACCGTCCAGACGAGCAGGCGGCGCTGTCGATCTTCAGCACCTATCTCACACCGAAGCTCCCGATCGACCCGATGGAAGTCAGCGATCTCGGCGGGGGCGACCCGCACAAGGCCGTCCGGATCATGATCGAGCGGACGGTCGACGAGATGTACCGCCCCGACGACCTCAACCGATTCCTCGAGGTCACCTACCAGAACGGCGACAAGGAAGTCATGTACTTCAAGGACTTCGCGTCGGGGGCGATGATCGAGAACATCGTGCGCCGGGCCAAGAAGAACGCGATCAAGCGTTCTCTGGCGACCCGCAGCAACGGCATCCGGCTGGACGATCTCATGGGTTCCATCCGGCAGGAATTCCGCGAGCACGAAGATCTGCCGAACACGACGAACCCCGACGACTGGGCCAAGATCTCGGGCAAGAAGGGCGAGCGGATCGTGTTCATCCGCACCCTGGTCGACCCCGACGACAGCGATGCCCTCGGCGGTCGGGCCATCGAGCGAGTCCAGACCAGCCAATACCTCTGAGCGTCAGGGATCGCTGCAGCGCACATCGCGGGCAATGCCGGGACCGGGCGCAGCCGCTCGCTCGGGAGCGGTTCGATTGCGGGGTTCGCGGGGCTGAGGGCTAGTGTCTCGCGCGGTGGCGGTTCACAAAGTCGTTGGCATCGAGACCGAATTCGGCATTCTCCATCGCTGTGACGGCGACTCGAATCCGGTCGCGGCCTCGTCGATGATCATCAACGCCTATGTCAACGGCTTCTTGTGCCAGCGGGTCAGCTGGGACTTCGAAGACGAGCAGCCAGGTACCGATGCGCGGGGCTTCAATGAGTTCGACGCGCTCGCACCCGAGATCGAAACGCACCTCGTCAATGCAGTCTTGACCAACGGCGCCCGGTACTACGTGGACCACGCGCATCCTGAACTCTCCACTCCCGAGTGCTCCGATGCGCGCCAGTGCGTCGTCTATGACCGAGCCGCTGAGGAGATCCTGATCCGCTCGATGGAAGCTGCCAACAACTTGCTGCCTGACGGCGAGGAACTGGTGATCCACAAGAACAACAGCGACGGCAAGGGCAACAGCTACGGCTGTCACGAGAATTACCTGCTCGACCGGGATGTTCCCTTCGGCCGCATCGTGACCCACATCATGCCGTTCTTTGTGACCCGGCAGATCTTCTGCGGGGCGGGAAAGATCGGCATGGAAGTGCCGATGACCGAGCCTCCGCCCACAGCTTTCTCCGACAGGGCGTTCCAGATCAGCCAGCGGGCCGACTTCTTCGAGGAGGAAGTCGGGCTCGAGACCACGCTGAAGCGGCCGATTGTCAACACCCGCGATGAACCGCACGCCGATACGCGCAAGTACCGGCGCATGCACGTCATCATCGGCGACGCCAACATGAGCGAGGTCCAGACATACCTCAAGCTGGGGACGACCTCGCTCGTGCTCGCGATGATCGATGACGACTTCGTGCCCGAGCCGCTGACGCCCCTGGTGCCGGTCGCCGCCTTGCGCCAAGTCAGCTGCGACACCTCCCTGTCCGCGCTCGTCGAGCTCACCGACGGCCGAAACATGCGGGCCATCGAGATCCAATGGGAGTACCTCGAGATGGCCCGCAAGTACGCACAGAGCCATGGGCTGGAAGCGGTCGGCGGTGACGACGTCGGCAACGACGTCCTGGACCGCTGGGAAGCGGTGCTCACCGGGCTGGAGACCGACCCGATGAGCTTGGCCTCGCAGTTGGACTGGGTCGCCAAGCTGCGCCTGTATGAGGGATTCGCGCAGCGCCACGGTCTTGACTGGGATGACCCGAAGCTGGCGGCGTTGGATCTTCAGTACCACGACCTGCGCCCGTCCAAGTCGCTCTCGCAGCGCGTGGGCCTCGAGCGCATCACCTCCGATGACGAGGTGAACGAGGCAGTCTCGGTGCCGCCGCCGACGACCCGTGCCTATTTCCGTGGTCGTTGCCTCGACAAATTCGGCGAACAGATCGTGGCTGCCAACTGGGATTCGATGGTGTTCGACATCGGCACGGATCCGTTGCGGCGCGTGCCGATGCTGGAACCTCTGCGAGGAAGCCAGACCCACGTAGGTAACTTGTTGGACGAGTGCCGTGACGCAGCCGACTTGCTGCGCCGGCTGGGCAACTAGACCGTCGCCTGCGGGCCAGCCCTGCGAGCCTGCCGGCGGCGAACGGAAGCCGCACACAGTCGAGACCCTGGCAATCGAGACCGGAGGAGGCCCCAGATGGCAGAACGCGAGCAAGTGCGACGGACGCCCCCGCGGGAGACCGAGAGCCCTGCGCCCGTCGGAGCAACAGGCGAGGGCGCGACGGAACTGAAGGCGGAGTTGGACGACCTGCTCGATGAGATCGACGACGTGCTCGAAACCAACGCCGAGGAGTTCGTCAAGAACTACGTGCAGAAAGGCGGCGAGTGACAGGTATGCCGTTCTTCGCTCCAGGCGATGATCCTGGGGCGAGTTTTGCCGAACTCCTGCGCCGCACCGGCAGCGAGCCGTTTGCCGGATTTGCCCAGACACCGGCTTCGGAGAGCGGCGTCGGGCCATTCGATGGCTCCCATGCCACCACCGTGCTGGCGGTGCGCAGCTCCGAAGGTGTCGTGGTGGCGGGCGACCGGCGCGCCACGAGCGGGCATCTCATCAGTCACCGGGACATGCGCAAGGTGTTTCCGGCCGACGCGTTCTCCGCTGTCGCCATTGCGGGCGCAGCAGGACCTGCCGTGCAGATGGTTCGCATATTCCAGCTGCAACTCGAGTACTACGAGAAGATCGAAGGCAAGCCGCTCAGCCTCGAAGGCAAGGCCAACCAGCTCGCGGAGATGCTGCGAGGGCACCTGCCCCAGGCGATGCGGGGCTTGGTGGTGGTACCGATATTCGCCGGCTTCGAGCCCAGCAACGGCCGCGGCCGCCTCTTCCAGTACGACGTGACCGGCGGCCGCTACGAAGAGCAGGACTATGCCACGGCCGGTTCAGGAAGCCTGCACGCGGGGACCGTCCTGAAGCTCGGCTTTCGCGAAGACCTCAGCGAACCCGACGCACTGGCACTCAGCGTCCGCGCGCTGTGGCACGCCGCAGATGAAGACAGCGCCACCGGCGGCCCAGATCCGGTGCGAGGCATCTATCCGGTGCTCGCATCGATCGGCTCAGACGGCTTCCGCCAGCTCAGCGATGCCGAATCGGGCGAGGTGTTCGCTGCGCTGCAAGCCGACCTGGCGAGCGGCGGCAATGGCAGCCCGACGGCGAATTCTCCGGAGGCCTCACGGTGAGCATGCCCGGGCTGTACGTCAGCCCAGAGCAGCTCATGCAGGATCGGGCGGACTACGCCCGCAAGGGCATCGCGCGCGGCCGCTCGCTGGTGACGCTGGAATACGACAGCGGCATCGCCCTGGTCGCGGAGAATGCCAGCGCAACGCTGCGCAAGGTGTCGGAGATCTACGACCGGATTGCCTTCGGGGGGGTCGGGCGCTACATCGAATTCGAGCAGCTGCGCATTGCGGGCGTGCGCCATGCCGAGCTGAAGGGCTACCAGTACTCCCGATCCGACGTGGAGGCGCGCAGCCTGGCCAACCAGTACGCGCAGATGCTGGGCCAGTTCTTCACCCACGAGCTCAAGCCGCTCGAGGTAGAGATCGTGGTGGTGGAAGTGGGCACGGGCGGCGAAGCGAACCAGCTGTACCGGATCCAGTACGACGGCACGGTCATGGACGAGGAGTCCTACTGCTGCATCGGCGGCGACGCCGACGCTGTCCGGGAACGGGTCGCAGAGGGCTACGACCAGAGTCTTGACGCCGAGGCCGCGATCCGGCTGGCGCGCAGCGCTCTCGCCGGCGACGAGCGCGAGATCTCCGCTGCCGACATCGAGGTGGCACTGCTGGAGTCCATCGTGCCCGATGCGTTGCATCGCCGGCGATGCTTCCGCCGCCTCGACGACGCCGACGTGGAACTCGCCCTGGGCGACGACGCCGCCGCTGCAGCCGACGACGAGGCCGATCAGGACGATTCCTGATTCGGCAGTACGGTGAGCGCCGTGCAGCGGCGCATCATGGGTCTGGAGAACGAGTACGGCGTCACGTGCACGCTGCGGGGACAGCGCCGCCTGAGTCCCGACGAGGTGGCTCGCTACCTGTTCCGCCGCGTGGTGTCGTGGGGAAGATCCAGCAACGTCTTTCTGGCCAACGGCGCGCGCCTGTACCTCGACGTCGGCAGCCACCCTGAGTACGCGACGCCGGAGTGCGATTCGGTCTACGACGTCGTGTGCCATGACCGTGCAGGCGAGCGAATCCTCGAGCAGCTCGTCGCCAGCGCGACCGACCGGCTCGCCGAAGAGGCATTCAACGGCACGATCTTCCTGTTCAAGAACAACACCGACTCTGCGGGCAACAGCTACGGCTGCCACGAGAACTACCTGACCAGCCGGGCCGACGATTTCTCGAACTACGCCGAGGTGCTCATTCCGTTCCTGGTGACCCGTCAGATCTACGCCGGGGCCGGCAAGGTGCTCAACACGGCCAAGGGTGCTCGCTATTGCATCACCCAGCGGGCCGAGCACATCTGGGAGAGCGTGTCGAGCGCCACCACCCGCAGCCGGCCGATCATCAACACTCGCGACGAGCCACACGCCGATGCGGAGCGGTTCCGCAGGCTGCACGTCATCGTGGGCGACTCCAACATGAGCGAATACACGTCGTTCCTCAAGATCGGAGCCGCGGCGCTGATGCTGCGGATGCTCGAGGACCCCGCGGTCGTGCTGCGTGACATGACGCTGGAGAACCCGATCCGGGCGATCCGTGAGATCAGCCACGACACCACCTGCCGTCGCAGGGTGCGCCTGGCCAATGGTCGCGAGGTGAGTGCGTTCGACATCCAGTCGGAATACCTCGAGCGAGCGTTGCGGTTCGCCGAGACCAACGAGCTCAGCGCGGAGGAATCGCGCGCCCTGCAGATGTGGGAGCACGTCATGACGGTCATCGGCGACGACCCGCTGAAGCTCGACCGCGAGGTGGACTGGGTGATCAAGCACAAGCTGCTCAGCGGCTACCGCGAGCGCAACGGTGTCGGCATGGACGATCCCCACATCGCGCTGCTCGACTTGCAGTACCACCACGTCCATTTGACTCGGGGCGTCTTCTACCTGATGCAGGAGCGGGGCCTGGTGGAGCGGGTGCTCGACGACGCCGATGTCCGCCGAGCCACCGATGAGGCTCCTCAGACAACCCGGGCCCGCCTGCGGGGGGCGTTCGTGCGTGAGGCCAAGGCCCGGCGCCGGGACTACACGGTGGACTGGGTGCACCTGAAGCTCAACGACCAGGCGCAGCGAACCGTCCTGTGCAAGGACCCGTTCCGCTCACACGACGAGCGCGTGGACAAGCTGATCGAGTCACTGTGATGGGTGCCGCCGCCCGCACGGACCCGCGAGACGCAGACGGCTGAGGTCAGCGGATGCCGCGCTTCGCGCGCATGCGGGCTGCTGAGGTGCGTGATGTCAGGCCAGGCCTGCAGCGCATGACCCTCGATGACGGCAGCGAGGCGTACGCGTTGACCGATCTCTGCGGGCCGACCCAAGCGGGCGACGAACTGCTCGTGAATGTCTCGGCGGTCGAGCTGGGACTGGGCACCGGCGGCGCCCATGTGGTGCACACAAACCTCAGCTCGCCATATGCAGGTGCTGCTGGGGCGGGACGCGTCATGAAGGCCCGCTACCTGTCCGAGCAGATCCCGGTCGTCGCGGCCGAGGAATCCGCAGAGCACCCGGAGGTCTCCGACGACGGGGAGAGGCTGCCGTCGTTGGCGGGTGTCCGGGTCGTGCTGTGCGTGCTGCACAGTCACGCGCTGGCGCTGGCTGCGGGCGTCCAGGCCGCAACCGCAAGGGCGCCGGGCTACGTCATGACCGACGGGGGTGCCCTCCCGTTCGTGCTCAGCGATCTCGCAGCCGCGTGCCTCGAACGCGGCGTGATCACGACCGCTGTCAGCGCTGGGCAGGCCTTCGGTGCACCCATCGAGTCGGTCACCGTTGCCTCGGGTATCGCAGCACTGGCATCGCGGCGCGTCGACCGCATCATCGTGTCGCCGGGGCCGGGGCATCTGGGTACTGCGAGCCCGCTGGGCTTCTCCGGACTGGATCTGGCCGGGCACGCTGCGGTGCTGGACGGCCTCGGTGCTGCCACCGCGCTGGCGGTGCGAGCGTCAACCGACGATCAGCGAGCGCGTCACCGCGGGGTCAGCCACCACACCCGGACGCTGGCCGGGCTGGCTCCGCTGCGGACGGTGGTGCCGGTGCCCGCCGGCATCGCTGCCACGGCGGGCGATGCTGCATGGATCACCTCGCTGGCACAGCGAGCAGTCCCGTGCTCGCCGATCGACATCGCTGCTGGGCTGGCCCGCGCCGGTCTCGCAGTCACGTCCATGGGGCGTTCGCTGGAGACGGACGTCGAGGCATGCGGATGGCTCGGGGCAGCGGCGGCCTGGCTGGCAGCAGGGTCATGAGCCAGTCCGACGATCTCACCGGGCCGGATCCTGACGAGCCCGAGAGCGGTCTCGATGCACCCGTGCATCCCGATCCCCACAGCCGGCCGCTGGGTCGCGCTCGCCCGCCGCGTGTCCGGCGGGCCATGAGCCGGCGCTCGCGCACCTTGCTGTCGTGGTCGTGGGTTCTGATGGCAGCGGTGGTGCTCGCGCTGCTGATGCGCACATTTCTCGTCGCGGCGTTCTTCATACCGTCAGAGTCGATGGAGCCAGAACTGCAGATCGGCGATCGGCTGCTGGTCTCCAAGCTCAGCTACCGCATCGGCGATCCCAGCCCCGGCGATGTCGTCGTCTTCCGCACCCCCGACCAGCTGCGCGATCCGGAGACCGACGAATTGGTCAAGCGAGTCGTGGCGGTGGGCGGCCAGCGGGTCCAAGCCGTCGACGGCCGGCTCGTCATCGACGGGACACCGGTGAACGAGGACTACCTCCCGCCCGATGTGTACACACGCGATTTCGGGCCTGTGCACGTGCCCGCTGGTTTTGTCTTCGTCATGGGTGACAACCGGTTCTCCAGCCAGGACAGCCGGTACTTCGGTCCGGTCCACGAGGGCGAGATCCTCGGGCGCGCCTTCGCGCGCTTCTGGCCGCCGAACCGGCTCGGCGGTCTGTGAGGCCGTTGGACGGAGCGCCATCAGCGGGCAGGGCTCCGACAGGGCGGGTTCAGCCTGACTGAGTCCCGCGCAGGTCGCCGTCGCTGCGGGACCCGAGGCGATCCTGTGGGGAGGCGATGCCCGCGAGGAGACGGTCGACGTGGTCGCCATAGAGGCCGTCGAGGCCCATATCGCGCAGGCCTGCCGCCAAGCGAGTGTGCTGGACGTCCCACCCGAAGCAGAACCGCTTGAAGCGGTGGAACAGGGCCGCGAGACCGCCTGTCCAGTCCTTCGCCGGGAGATTCACCGCGTCGATGCCGCTGCTGGCCATGGCGGCGGCCCGACGCTCGGGGCCTTCCTTCATCCGGCGGACGCGGGTCGAGTCGACGATGCGCGCGCTGGTGCGTTCCCTCAGATCGGTCAGCAGGTCCCAGTCCCGGTGGCAGATCCACAGGCGCTGCTCGGCTCCCGCGTCGCGGGCAGTCTCGATGACCGCCCCGGCGGCTGCTGGATCCTTGAGGTCGACCGACAGCTCGAAGTCCGTGCCGCAGGCGTCGTACATCTCGGCCAGCGTGGGGACGTCCGGTCCGATGCGCTCGCGCCGCAGCGAGCTGAAGGCACGGCGGACGCCACGGTGCCAGGCAACCCCATCGTGATCCAGCATCGGATGCCCGTCACTGCTCAGCCATACGTCGGTTTCGAGGCCCGTCGCGCCCAGCTCGAGTGCGGCGGCAAACGTCTCAAGCGAGTTCTCAGGGCCGTGGGCTCGTCCGCCCCGATGCGCGAAGGTGATCGGGGGCGTGCGCAGGGAAGGCAGCGGCTGCGGGGGCACCTCCCTATCGTGCCAATTCGGACACCCCTCGGTGCGGCACGCACCCAGATTCGCCGTCGTTTCGGGGCCAGCGACCGGTGCCTCGGCCGCATGCGGCACCCTATGGTGCGTGTCGTGGAAATGATCTGGCTGCTGCCGGCGGTGGTGTTCGGTGTGCTGGCGATCGTTGCCGTGCTGCTGATCCGGCAGCTGGCCGCCGAGATGCGAGCCACAGCCGCGGCGCTGGCCTCGTTCTCGGCTGCGGTTGCATCTGTGCGGACCGACCTCGTGCGCGCTCGCGATGCGATCGACAGCCTCGACGTGCCATCGCTCCGCGAGGCAGCGGGGGAGAGGGCACTGGGCATCGTGGTCCGCTGGGCCGCTCGCCGGGTGCTGCCTCTTCGGATTTGAGAACCGCCCCCGCAGGCGCGGGTTCTACCATCGAGCCGTGAGCCTGCAGCCCAACGAGGTGCTGATCATCGCGCTCGTGGCCCTGATCGTGCTGGGCCCCAAGCGGCTGCCGGGTGCAATCCGGGGCATCGGTCGCGCGTTCCGGCAGGTGCGCGAGTTCTCCACGACGGTCCGCCAAGAGATGGACTCCACCCTTTCGCCCCCGCTCATCGAGCCCGCGGACCCGCCCGCGAAGCCGCGTCCGCCTGAGGACCCGGCGGCAGAAGCTCCGACCAGCGACGGACCTGCGTGAGGCTCTGGCCACGCCGCCGCCCGCGGCCGCCGGTGATGGGTTTCTGGGACCACGTCTCGGAGCTGCGCAACCGGTTGATCATGAGCATCGTCGCCATCGGCATCGGCATGGTCGTGGGCCTGTTCGTGTACGACTGGCTCTTGGAGACGGTGTTCCTGCCGCCGTACTGCGAGGTGCTCGCAGCTCGCGACGCTCCCGCCAGCGTGCTGGGAGACTCGTGCAGCCTGGTGATCACCTCGCCGCTCGAGGGATTCCGCACCCGTATCAAGGTCTCCGCCTACCTGGGCGTCGTGCTGGCGATGCCGGTGCTGTTGTGGCACCTGTGGCGGTTCATCACGCCGGCTCTGGATCGGCGCGAGAAGCGCTGGGCGGTGCCGTTCGTCGCAGTCGGGTTCCTGCTGTTTGCCTCGGGCGCGGTGCTCGCCTACTTCACCTTTGAGCGGGCGCTGGAGTTCCTGATATCGGTCAGCGGCGACGTGGTCGACCCGCTGCTGGGGCCGGGGGCCTACCTGGGCTTGGTGACGTTCATGATGCTGGCATTCGGCATCGGCTTCGAATTCCCGATTGTGCTGGTGTTTGCCCAGCTCGCAGAGATCGTGACCCCGCGCCAGCTCAACCGAGCCCGCCGGTATGCGATTGTCGGCATCGTCGCCGGCGCAGCGATCATCACGCCCTCGGGCGACCCGTTCACGCTCGCCGCGCTGTCGGTGCCGCTGTACGTGTTCTACGAGCTGTCGATCCTGGTGGGGTACCTGATACTGCGACGACGCGGCGGCGTCGGACCGTTTCGGCTGCGGCGTCGCCGCAGCGAAGCGCCTCCCGAGGAACCCCAAGACGAGATCGCCAGTGCTGCGGACCCCGGTTCGTGACCGAGTCGCACACGCGGAGCCCCCCAGCGCCCAGCGACGGTGACGGCGACGGCGACGGCGACGGAAACGGGATCGCAGTTTCGTTGCCACCGCTGATGGCAGACCATGCTGCGGCGCGGGGCATCACCCCCGACGGTTTCCAGCTCGAGGCGTTCGAGGTGCTCGAGCGGGGCCATTCGGTGTTGGTGTCGGCGCCGACGTCGTCGGGCAAGACCCTCGTAGCGGAGTATGCGATCGCGCGAACCCTGCAGGCCGGCCGGCGGGCTGCCTACACCACCCCCACCAAGGCCCTGTCCAACCAGAAGCTGCGCGATCTGCGATCGTGGCTGGGCACCGACCGTGTGGGGCTGCTCACCGGCGACAACGTCATCCGGCCCAACGCCGACGTGGTCGTCATGACCACCGAAGTGCTGCGCAACATGATGTACGCCGACTCGCCCCATGTCTCGGAGTTCGGCATCGCGGTGCTCGATGAGATCCACTACCTGCAGGACCCCTACCGGGGGGCCGTCTGGGAAGAAGTCATCATCGGCACCCCGCCGCACATGCGCCTGGTGTGCTTGTCGGCGACCGTCAGCAACGCCGCCGAGCTCGCAGCCTGGATAGATGCGTCTGCGGGACGTTGCGAGCCAGTCGTGTGCTCGACGCGTCCGGTGCCGCTCGAAGACCGTTTCCTGCTGTACGAGCGGCACAGCCGGCGCGTCATCGACCTTCCGACCTTGCAGGACGGCGGCGCGAACCCCGAGATCGAACGGTGGGAAGAGCGCGCCCGGGCACGTCCAGGGGGTCATCGACGGCGCCGTTCGGGGGGAGTGCGGCCGGCACGCCCGAGACGCTCGGAGATCATCGGGCATCTCGCAGCCGGCGGCAAGCTGCCTGCCATCGTGTTCATCTTCTCCCGCCAGGGCTGCGACGATGCCGCCCGGGCGCTGGTGGCGGAGGGAGCGGCATTCCTCGACGCCGCCGAGCAGCATCGAGTGCGCCAGATCGCCGCGGCGCACACGGCTGCCCTCAGCAGCGGCGACCTCGATGCGCTGGGCTATGAGGAGTGGCTGGCGGGCCTGCAGGCAGGCGTCGCCGCCCATCATGCGGGGCTCGTGCCGGCATTCAAGGAGACGATCGAAGACTGCTTCACCGCAGGGCTGCTGGCTGTGGTGTTCGCGACCGAGACGCTGGCGCTGGGCATCAACATGCCTGCCCGCTCGGTCGTGGTCTCCCAGCTCAGCCGTTTCCGCGGCGACGGCTTCGCCATGCTCACCCCGGGCGAGTACACACAGCTCACCGGCCGGGCGGGCCGCCGCGGCATCGATGACGTCGGCTACGCGTACACGCTGTGGCATCCCCAAGTGGCGTTTCGCGAGACCGCACGTCTGGCAGCCAGCGACAATTTCGAGCTCGAGTCCTCGTTCCGGCCGACCTACAACATGGTGGCCAACCTGATCGCCAGCCGAACCCACGCCGAGGCCACCGAGCTGGTGCGGAGCTCGTTTGCCCAGTGGCGCGCCGACCGCCGCATCGACGAGTGGCTCGCAACCCTCGAAGTCGAGCGCCGGGGGCTGCGCGAAGCCCGGGCGCGGGTGCGCTCGATGGGCGGCGGCCGGTCGCCGAACCGATCGGGTGGCAACCGGCACCGCGGACCCAAGCACGGAGGCCGACGCCATCGTGGGCATCGGGGCGATCGTCGCCCTGACCGGGCGCTCGCCGAGGCGGAACGCCAGGCCGAGCGTGCGGGGGCCAGGGTCGCCCGGATGAAGGAGCGGATCAAGATCGCCAAGGGAGGGCTGGCGCGCCAGCTCGACGCCACCAACCAGGTGCTGAACGAATTCGGGTGTACCGACGGCTGGTCGCTCACGCCGTCAGGAGAGTGCCTGCGGTCGGTCTTCCACGAGGCAGACCTGCTGACGGTGCTGGCGTTGCGCGATGGCCTGCTGGACGGGCTGGCGCCGACCCAGCTGGCCGGTCTGGTCTCGGTGCTGACCTACGAGCACCGCTCCAGCCAGCCGCCGCCCAGTCCTCGCTACCCCGATGACGAGTGCCGGGAACGTGCCTCGCACATCTTCGAGCTGGCCGCGGAGATCTCCGAAGCCGAGCGCCGTCACAGTCTCGTGCTCTCCCGCCCGCCTGATGCATCGTTCCTGGCGACAGCACACGCATGGGCGGCGGGTGCGACCTACGAAGACCTGTGGCGCTCCGACCTCGCAGGCGGAGACGCACCCGCTGGCGGGGACTTCGTCCGCCAGATGCGACAGCTGATCGATCTCGTCGACCGCATCGCCGATGTGGCTCCGGCGGCCGGCACCCGGCAGACGGCCGCTGCGTCACGCGCTGCGCTCGATCGCGACGTGGTTGCAGCTGCGGCGCGGATGTCCGACGAACCTCCGGCCGAGTCAGTCACCGCCCCGGCAGGGAAGGACTTCTCGCCCGCCCCGGTGTCGACTCGCGTTCGCCGGCTCCGATGACTGTCAGGCGCGGCGAGCCATGGGGCAGCGCAGCCCCCTTGCCGCACGGGGCACCGGTTGTCTCCAGCAACGGCGAGCTGCGCACAGAAGTCACCGCCCAACGCAGCGGGCTCCGCCCGCCTGGGCCGATCGGCGTGACCGGCGGCGACCTGTGGCGAGTGGTGGGTGCCCCCGGCGGCGGCACCCAACGCCTGCACTCGGACCGAGCCCACACAGCGCCCATCGATCTCATCGAGGTCACAGCCGACGGCGATTGCCTGTGGGCGTGCGTGGGGGTCATCGCACGCAATTCGTGGTGGCACGGACCCGTTGTCGCTCTCATGAGTGCTGAACTCGTCGGGGAATGGCGTGTGGCCCCGGCGGCCCATCCCAACGACGGGCGACTTCATGTCCTTGAAACCGGTCTCGGGGGGCCGCACCTCAGCCTTCGGGAGCGCATGCTCGCACGCGGGCGCCTGCGCTCGGGGAGTCACCTGCCGCACCCGTCCATCTCGATGCGGCGCGTCGCTGACGCCGAGTTCCGCTTCGAGCGGCCGATGGGATTGTGGCTCGATGGGGACAAGGTGGGCACGTGCCGGCACTTGTCGGTGGCGCTGCTGCCGGACGGCGCCGAGATCGTGTTCTGAGGGCGTATCAACCTGCCGCTGATCCACCGCTGCCATCGGTCCCCGAGATGCCGCCGTGCGGGCCATACCATCGGCGACGTGTCGCCAAGCAACCTTGCCCGCCGGTGATCCACTACACCGCGGAGACCTTCACCCCCGCAGAGCAGGACGTGCTGCGGCGCTATGTCACCAACCTGCGCCAGCCTGTCTTCGCGCTCGTGAATCTCCCGGAGGTGGTCAAGGGGGCATTGTTCGCCCGCTACTCGAGAACGCACAAGAGCCTGCGCCGGCTGCTGATCGACGAATTCGTCGACGATCTCGACATCTCCGGCGACGAGTCCATCGATGCCACGGTGGGCGTCGCACGGGCCGAGCAGCTCTACCAGCGAGTGTTCGTCGAGTACGGCGACGACTCGGTGGCCCAGCTCGGAGCCGTGCACCTGGCGTGCGAGCAAGCGTCGAACCTGCTCACCAAGATTCTCGAGCGTGGGCGGCTGATGTCGTACCTCGAGCAATCCACCCGTTATCTCGCCTATGACGAGCGCTTCGGGGGCCGCTACCGGTACCACCGTCCGCCGTCAGTGATGAGCTCGCGAGCCGGGACGCGTTTCGTCGGCGACGTCGACCGCATGTTCGACGCTTATGGCGACATGGTCCGCCGCATGACCGCATGGCTGACCGAGCATCCTGACGCGGCGCTTGGCACGAGTGACCTGGCCCGCCGCCGGGCGATCCGTGCACAGGCGTTCGACTCGGCACGGGGCCTGTTGCCCGCCGCCAGCCTGTCCAACGTCGGCATCTTCGGCACGGGCCAGGCATATGAGGCGCTGCTGCTGCGGATGCGGGCGCACCCGTTGCCCGAAGCCCGCAGCTACGCCCAGATGATGCTGACCGAGCTGCGCAAGGTCATCCCGTCGTTCCTGCGGCGGGTGGACCAGCCCGATCGGGGTGTCGTGTGGTCCGATTATCTCGAGACCAATCGCAATGCGA
The DNA here is from genome assembly GCA_022822525.1 of Acidimicrobiia bacterium. Taxonomy (GTDB): domain Bacteria; phylum Actinomycetota; class Acidimicrobiia; order Acidimicrobiales; family Poriferisodalaceae; genus Poriferisodalis. The sequence goes on from JAJEBN010000107.1 coordinate 33,299, forward strand.
TGTCCGAATTCGCCGCGGAACTGTTCGCTGACGAGGTTCCCGAGCCAGTGCCCGAGGTTGCACTGACCGACTGGGATCCCGAGGGCGAATCCAAGATGCTCGCCGCCATGCTGTACCCCTACACGTCGCTGCCGGAGCCGCAGATCGCGGCTCGGGTGGCCGAGATGAGCGAAGCCCAGCGCATGGAACTGGTGCAGCGCTACTGCGGCGAGCGGACCAATCGCCGCCACCGTCCCGGCAGGGGGCTGGAGCGCCTCGACTACAGCTTCGACGTGCTCGGCGACTACGGGAGCTTCCGCGACCTGCAGCGTCACCGGCTGCTCACGATCGAGTGGCAGCCGCTCGGGCCCCATCACGGGTATGCCGTTCCAGCCCTTGTCGACGCAGCCGGTGGGGGAGCGGCCTACGACGATGTCATGGAGCTGTCGGCGGAGCTGTACGACACCGTGGCCGAGATCGTCGGTGCCTTGGAGGCGTCCTATGCCGTGGCCATGGCCTACCGCGTTCGGTACAGCATGCAGTTCAACGCCCGTGAGGCCATGCACATGATCGAGCTGCGGTCACAGCCCCAAGGACACACCGACTACCGGCGGATCGTGACCGAGATGTACCGGCAGATCTCCGACGTGGCAGGCCACCGCGCCGTCGCAGCGATGCTGTCGCACGTCGACCTGTCCGAGGGAATCCTGGGGCGCTTGGGTGCCGAGGAAGCCACTGCCCGGCGCCAATCTGCCGAGCCCGCCTGAGGGCGGCACCGCATGCAGATCAGCGTTCCACCGATGGGTCCCGTGCCATGGACATAGTTGCCCGCCGGGCCGGCCCCGAGCACCTGGGCGAGCTGGCAGAGATGGCGGCTGAGGCAGTGGCCGAGCAACAGGACGCCCGCGGGGGCTGGGTCTGGTCTCGCAGGGAGGTGCGCGGACAACCCTTCGAGGAGAGCTTGGCAGCCGATCTGGAGGACCCCGACAGCGCAGTGTGGATCGGAGCGATCGACGACGCCCCGATCGGCTATGCCGTGGTGGTCGTCGAGACGTTGCACACCGGTGAGACGCTGGGTCGCATCACCGACCTGTACGTCACCCACGGTGCCCGCGAAGTGGGCGTCGGCGAGGCATTGATCGGCGAGACGCTGCAATGGTGTGCCGAGCGGGGCTGCAGCGGGGTCGACTCACTGGCGTTGCCGGGCAATCGCGCGACCAAGAACTTCTTCGAGACCTTCGGCTTCACCGCGCGGCTGCTCGTGCTGCACCGCTCGCTGCGGCCGGATGCCCCGACATCGCTCCGCACGAGATGAGCCGGCCGATTCCCACGGTGTGCGTCGGGGGCGTCGCCGTTCGCGATAGATCGGTGTTGCTGGTGCGTCGGGGCCGCCCGCCCGGCAAAGGCCTGTGGGCGTTTCCCGGGGGGCGTGTCGAGCCTGGTGAGACCCTGTGTGAGGCGGTCGAGCGAGAGCTGGCCGAGGAAACCGGGCTCGAGGTGAGATGCGGCGACCTCGTCGGCGTGACCGAGCACATCAGCGAGAGCCTGCACTTCGTGATCCTGGACTACGCCGTGGAGTGCGCGTTCGATGCCGTGCCGGTCGCCGGGGATGATGCAGCGGAAGCCCGGTTCGTGGACTTCGACGACGTCAAAGCGGGAGCGATCCCGCTCTCAGGCGGGATGCGTGAGTTCCTCGACTGCCACGTCTTCGGCGGCTGAATCGCCGCTCGTCGCTTCGGCCTCGGTCGAGTCAACCTCCTCGGTCGACCCAGACTCCTCGGTCGACCCGGACTCCTCGGTCGAGTCAGCCTCCTCGGTCGACCCAGCTTCCTCGGTCGAGTCAGCCTCGTCTGCTCTTGGTCGGCGCCCGCGGCCGCGGCGCGGCCGGCTGCGCTGGCTTGCCTCGGCCGGGTCGATGCCGAGCGCAGTCGCGACGTCGGGCAGGCGAGTCGCGACCTTGCGGACCGCTTCGAGCAGCTCGGGGGTCGGCTCGGCCGGGATCGCAGGCAGCACGACGTAGGGACGGACCGGCGAGAACGCCACCGCTTCGAGCACCACCGCAATCCGGTGTTGCGAGGCGCCTGCTCCGAGTGCTGCATTGGCCTGCGAGGTGAGTTCCTGGGCGATCTCGGGGGGCAGCGGAGCACCCGCTTTGGGCGGCCGCGAGCTGAGTCGCAGCGCACGCACGACACGCCCGTCGGCCAGCGTGGTGCGCAGCTCGTCGTGCCACTCCCGCTGGCTCCGCTCGACGCGTTCGTTCAGCCCAGCCCGGATCTGCTCAGCCAGCTCTCGAGCCTCTGCATCACGGGCGTAGTCCTCAGCGGCCACGAGCACCGACCGCAAGTCGCGCAAGTCAGCCCGCTCGATGCCGGCCAGTGCAGCATCGGCCCGGTCTCGCCACTCGGCTATCTGCAGCGGTCCGACCAGCGACTCGGCCAGGGCGAGCACGCCCTCTGCGGGCACTTCAGGTGTGCCCTCTTCGGCTGCTTTGCGGTTCTGCACCTCGATCTCGGCCCTGACGGCCGCGAGACCGCCGCGGGCGACTTGCTCAGCCACCACTTGCTGTTCTGCAGGCAGCGCGGCGATCAAGGCGTCGCGGTGCTTGCGGCCCGGCCGGATCTTGCGGGCCTTGGGGCGCAGCGGCCGCTGGGGGGTCTCGGTCTTCGGTTTGTCGGCGCCTTCTGTGGAACGGCGCCGTTTCGCATCGCCGTCCCTGCGCTTGCCCCGGTCGCCATCGCGCCCTCGACGCTGCTTGGGGCCCTCGCGCTCGGATGCGGCGGGACGCTCGCTGTCGCGCTCTCGACGGCGGCCACGCTCGCCACGGTCACCGCGCTCACCCGAGCGACGCCTGGGGCGGCCGCCGTCGCCGTGCCGCTGACGTCCTCCCCGGCCAGCGAGGCGGGTCGTGGTCGTGCCTGCACCTCTGTCTGGCGGACCGATCAGCTCGATGCGCTCCGCAGGGGGCTTGCCGCTGCGTGCCTTGGGCGGGAGCACCTCGGTGACGAAGATGCCGTCGACCTCAAACTCGGCGTCGACGCGCAGGACGTCGCCTTCGGCCACGCCCGTGGGCAGCAGTTCGCCGTCCAGCACGCCTTTCGGCTGCTTCGCGCCCGCAGCGCGCCATGTCCACGAGCCGTCGTCACGCCGGCTGGTCAACTCGACTTCGAGGCGACGGCTCACGGCGCCTTCACCAACACCCGCGGCAGGGTAGTGCTTGACGCGAGAGCTACCGCATTCCATGGGTCACCGAAAATTGACTCAGCGCGCTGCCGCCAGCCCCGTACTCTCGACAAGGACTGCCGGGGTGCACCAACTGAACGGCGCAATCCGGCGTTCGCGACGCGCACGCACACCTCTGCTCTGCATCACCACCAGTCCCTGAAAGGGCCTCCGACGATGGCCGGACCGACTGCACCGACAACGATCGCACGCGAGATCCACGAGATCGACGTCGCTGAGGAGATGCGCGACTCGTTCATGCCGTACGCGCTGTCGGTGACGACGGCACGGGCGATTCCCGACGTCCGTGACGGCCTCAAGCCGGTGCAGCGGCGGATCCTGTACGTGATGGACGACTTGGGGCTGCGGCCCGGCACGCCGTTCCGCAAGTCCGCCGGTGTGGTGGGCGAGGTCATGGGCAAGTACCACCCCCACGGCGACGGCGCCATCTATGAGGCGATGGTCCGGATGGGCCAGGACTTCGCCATGTCGGTGCCGCTGGTTGAGCCGAAGGGCAACTTCGGCAGCCTCGACGACCCACCGGCCGCCTACCGCTACACCGAGGCTCGGCTGCGCGGCGCAGCGATGACGATGGCGGCCGGCATCGACGAGAACACGGTCGAGTTCGCTCCGAATTTCGACGGCGAACGGACTGAGCCCACCTGCCTGCCGGCGCTGCTGCCGAACCTGCTCGTGAATGGCGCCAGCGGCATAGCCGTGGGCATGGCCACCAACATGGCACCCCACAACCTCGGCGAGGTTGCCGAGGCCATCAAGCTGGTGCTGCGCCGCCCCCAGCGCCGCCCCGGCATCCAGACGCTCATGGAAGTGCTGCCGGGGCCCGACTTCCCCACCGGCGGCAGGGTGGTGTGGGACGAGCAGCTCGCCGAGGCCTATGAGACCGGGCGGGGTTCGGTGCGAATCCGCGCCACGGTGCATTTCGAACGGTTGACGGCCACCAGGCAGGCCATCGTGGTGACCGAGCTGCCGTACATGGTGGGGCCCGAGCGGGTGCTCGCCAAGATCCGGGAACTCGCCAAGGCAGGCCAGCTCGACCAAGTCGGCGATGTGAACGACCTGTCGGGCCGCACCAGCGGTCTGCGGCTGGTCATCGAATGCAAGCCGCACGCCGATCCCCACCAGGTGCTGGCCGAGCTGTGGCGGCGAACGCCATTGGAGGAGTCGTTCGGCATCAACAACGTGGCTCTGGTGGGCGGAGTGCCGCAAACGCTGGGCATCCGGGAGCTGTGCGAGCACTACATCGCGCACCGGCTCGACGTCATCGTGCGCCGAACACAGCATCGGCTGGATCGGGCGCGCGAGCGCGAGCACATCGTGGAGGGTCTGCTCATCGCGCTCGACGCCATCGACACGGTGATCGCCATCATCCGAGGCTCAGCCGATGTGGGAACTGCTCGGGCCGGGCTGATCGAGCGGCTGAGCCTGACCGAGGTGCAGGCCAACCACATCCTCGACATGCAGCTTCGGCGGCTGACCGCCTTGGAGACTCAGAAGCTGAGAGACGAGCTGGCAGATCTGCGTGAGGCCATCGCGGCGCATCTCGCCATTCTGGAATCCGACGAGCGCCGTCGCCAGATCGTCGCCACCGAGCTCGACGATCTGGTCGAGCAGTTCGGGGTGCCCCGCCGCAGCCAGCTGGTTGCACGTGCGCAGGTCGACGCCGAAGCAGCACTGCTGGCCGACGAGGCAGCCGAGACAGCCAATGGCGGCTCGTCGAGTAGGGGAGCGCTGGCTGGAGTGGCTGGTGGGGGAGTGGCAGTCGCCGGTGTGAGCACGGTGACGCTGTCGACATCGGGACTGCTCGGGCGTCGTCATGCCGAAGACCCGCTCGCAGCCAAACCAGGCCGCCACGATGTGCTGGCCGCAGAAGTCACCGTGTCCGACCTCGAGACGGTGACTGCGCTCACTGATCGGGCGCGACTGCTCACGGTGGATGTTCGGATGATTCCCGAGATGGCGCGCGGCAGCAGGGGAGCGCCCCAGAGCGAGATGTTCGATCTGTCTAGGGGCGAACGGATTGTGGCGCTGCTTGCCGCGGAGACCAGTGCGGGTCTCGTCGCGCTGGTGACTCGCAGCGGTGCCGGCAAGCGCGTCGATGCAGCCGAGCTGCTGGCGCGCCGCGACGGCGCCTCAGCCATGACGCTGCGCGACCGCGACCGGCTCGTGGCCGCGTTCGAGGCACCTGACGGATCCGAGCTGGCGATCGTGTCCTCCACTGGTCACGTGCTGCGCACTGCGGCTGACGCGTTCGCTCCCAAGGGACCGAACGCCGGAGGCGTGAACGCCATGAAGCTCGCTGCAGGGGCCACGGTGCTGACTGCGGCGCAGGTCGCTTTCGGCTCGCTGGTGGCTGCGGTCACCGATGAAGGCACGCTCAAGGTGACCGACATGTCCGAGGTGCCCGCCCAAGGCCGAGGCACGGCAGGTTCGCCGACTGTGCGCCTCGGCGGCTTCGAGACATGCGTTGCCTACGCATGGGTCGGCGTGAATCGCCAGATCACCGCCATCGTGGCTGACGACGGCGATCCGAAGCGGCCTGACCCCACGCCGGTGCGCCCAGAGCTGGCGCCCACCAGGCGCAACCTGCGGGCCCGGCGGGCAGGCCCCAGAATCGTTGCTCTCGGTCAGGATCGGTTTGCATGAGCATGACCACCATTGACCCCGCAGCCGACGATGGTCCCAGCCGACCGGTCGTGCCCGCCGCAACGGCGAGTACGGGCGTCTACGACGCCGACGCCATCGAGGTGCTGGAAGGCCTCGAAGCGGTCCGCAAGCGACCCGGCATGTACATCGGTGGCACCGGTTCCGGTGGGCTCACCCACCTGCTGTGGGAGATCATTGACAACGCCGTGGACGAAGCGGCTGCGGGGCACGGCAGGCTGATTGAGATCACCTTTCACAGCAACGGTTCCTACGAGGTCGCAGACCGGGGCCGCGGCATTCCCGTCGACATCAAGGAAGGCGATGTGACAGCGCTGGAAGTGGTGTTCACCGAACTGCATGCCGGGGGCAAGTTCGGCAACGGCGCGTACGGCGCGTCGGGAGGCCTGCACGGCGTGGGCGCTTCGGTAGTCAACGCTCTGTCATCGCGATTGGAGGTCGAGGTCGACCGCAATGGCCGCACCCACCGGCTGGAGTTCCAGAACCGCGAGCCAGGCAATACCGGCGCTGCTGGGCGCTTCCGGCGAGGTCACTCGCTCAAGGTCGTGGGCAAGGTGTCACCGAAGCGAACCGGCACGAGAGTGCGTTTCTGGCCCGATGCCGACATCTTCGATGCCGACGCATCGATCAGCTACGCCGAGGTTCGTGAGCGCGTGGAGCAGACGTGCTTCCTCGTGCCGAAGGTCAAGTTCTCCCTGACCGACCGTCGCCGCGAGCCAGTCGAGTCCGAGGAGTTGATGTCGTCGGGTGGCTTGGCCGATTTCGTCGAGCAGCTGCGAGGCGATGCCGAGCCGGTCGGCGGTCTCATCGACCTGCACGGCACCGGCGAGTTCACCGAGCAGGTGCCGGTGGATGGCCAGCTCACTGGGGTCACCCGTCATTGCGAAGTGGATGTGGCGATGCGCTGGTGTGCATCGTTCGACGCCCGCATGGTGAGCTTCGTCAACACCATTCCCACCCCCGACGGAGGCACTCATGTGGCGGGTTTCGAACGGGCGCTCACGACTGCAGTGAACGGGGCGCTGGCTGACGCCGATCTGCGCAAGCTGCGGCGCCTGCGAGATGACTCCCGCGCCCAGCGCGAGGACGTGCAGGAGGGTCTCGTGGCGGTGGTCCGGGTGACGTTCCCCGAACCCCAGTTCAGGGGTCAGACCAAACGCGAGCTCGGTACGCCCCCGGTACAGCGCATCGTCAACAACATCGTTCGCGACGGCTTGCGCGACTGGTTCTCAGGCGCTTCGGCATCGAGCAAGCGGACCCACGTGAAGGCGGTGCTCGACAAGATCTCCAACGCCGTGGTGAACCGGGTGACCACCCGCCGCGCTCTTGACGAGCGGCGCAAGGCAGCATCGCTGGGATCGGGGGGCATGCCGGCCAAGCTGGCCGACTGCCGGCTGCATCCCGGGGGCGAATTGTTGATCGTGGAGGGCGATTCAGCCGCCGGGCCGGCCAAGCGGGCGCGTGACAGCGCCTGGCAGGCGGTGCTGCCATTGCGCGGCAAGGTGGTCAATGCAGGCAAGGGAACCGCCAAGGCGGTGCTCGACAACGCCGAGGCAGCGGCGCTGTTCACCGCTGTGGGCGGAGGCTCAGGGCCTGCCTTCGATGTAGACCAGACCCGCTACAGCCGCGTGGTACTGCTGGCCGATGCTGATGTCGACGGCAGTCACATTCGCTGTCTGGTGTTGACGCTGGTGTACCACTACATGCGTCCCTTGCTCGACGCCGGTCGGGTGTTCGCTGCCCAGCCGCCGACACACGCCTTCACGATCGGGCAGGAGAAGCGGTTCGTGTACTCAGAGTCCGAGCGGGACGCGCTCATCGCCGAGTTGGATACCGCGGGCCGGCGTTACCGGCTGACACGCTTTAAGGGCCTGGGCGAGATGGACGACGACGAGCTGTTCGAGACCACGCTCAACCCTGAGACACGGGTGCTGCGCCAGATCACGGTCGGTGACGCTCAAGCCGCCCAGCAGGCATTCGAAGTGATGATGGGCGCGGCAGTCGACCCACGCAAGAACTTCATCATCTCGCACAGCAGCAGCTACGGCCACGCTCTCGACATCTGAAGCGATACGACATTTCCTGGCGTGGCTGAGCGGCCCCAACGCCGATAATAGACATTATGTTAAGTTAGCTGATTCGGCGTGCCCGCAGCGAATGGATGCATACGCCCCGCCTAGGCGGGCTCAAGAATGACAACAGTAGTTCCGTTCGTACGGCGGACTGCGAAGTTGTCAAGCTTCGGGTTCACCTCGGTCCATCGTCGCCAGAGGCTTTGTTGCTCTTCCGCGGTCGCCTTACGTGCGATCACATCACGGCCGCCATCGACTAGCTCGACGTGCGCTTCTGGGTTGGCCTGGAGGTTCAGCCACCACGCAGGGTCAGCCGGGTCCCAGCCATTCATTGCCATGGTCACCAGGTTGGCGCCGTCCTCGACATAGGCCAGGATCACCGAGCGTTTCTGCGCAGAACGGCGTCCGATGGCCGTCAGATGCATGAGGCCGTATTGATCAGGCCTCGGCCGACGGAGCCCCCGCTTCCCATTCGTGCGCCGGTACAGCTGGGCATGAATCCGCCAAGCGAGGCGAACAAACCAACGGGGTGGCATCCAATGCGCCTTCTCACTCCTCGGTTCCGTCATGTGCCATTTCTCCGTCGCGACTCTGATCCGGTGGGCCAGAGCAACCGGACATACGCCATCTTGACTCCGGCAACGGGCTCTGCGCCGCAATGTTCTCGGGCACCGACCTGCACTCCGGAATCTCAATACCGACGAAACCGCGACAGCTAACGTCGTTCGCACATCCCGAGACTGCTGCAGAGGCACCCACAGCGAGCGAGCGTGATGGAGCGCCGGGCTGGGCGGCTCTCTCAGGTCCACGGAGCCCGAGGCCCCGGGGGGAGTCAGGGGGCTCGGGCTCGCCGCTTGCCCCGTCGCGGCGTGGGTGTGGGTCCGCGCCCTGATTCTTGAACGGCGGCCCAGGTGCCGTCGGGTTGAGGGACCATGCGGTAGCCGTGCTGGTGGAGATGGTGGTGGTGGCGGTGGCACAGCAGCACGAGGTTGTCGAGGTTGGTGGGTCCGCCGTCGATCCAGTGCCAGATGTGGTGGGCGTCGCAACGCGACGGAGGTTCGTGACAGCCGGGCCAGCGGCAGTGGCGGTCGCGTGCGACCAGCAATCGCCGCAGCCGCAGCGACACCGTGCGCCGGGAGCGCCCGGCGTCGGCTGGGCCGCCTGATCCTCCCAGGATGATGGGGATGATCTCTGCGTCGCAGGCCATGCGTCGCACGATTTCGGGCGGCAGCTCGACGCCGGCGTCGGTGAGGCCCATCTCGTCGGTCTGGCCCCGCAGGGCATCGAGACCAATCAGCACGCTGACCTGCGCCGGTGGCAGCTTCCGCCCCAACGCCAGGCCTTCGTCGTCGGCCAACAGCGCCTCGTTGTTGGCCGCGTCGGTTCCGCGGGTGGCGTTGATGGGCTGTCCTGTGTCCGAGGCGAAGCCGTCGGGCAACGTCCCGTCCGAGAGGGCGCGGTCGGGCTGCGTCACGTCCGAGGGGAGGTGGTCGGGCGGTGTCGTGTGCGAGGCGACACGGTCGGGCAACGTTCCGTCCGAGGCAGAGCGACCGGCTCGATTGCGTCCCGCTGCGGTTTGCTCCCGGGCGCTGTCGCGGGGCCTCGCTGCGGTTTGTTTCGGGGGGCTGTTGCGGGGCGTGGTGCGCCGCGAGGGCGTCGGTCCGTCGTCGGCGTGTCTGCGACTGCGCGCGCGGGAGTGCAGCCGAGCAACGGCCGCAGCATCGGCGTCGGTGTAGGTGAGTCCAGCGAGCGCGTAGGCGAGCACGTCGGCGTCTCGCTGGGCCGGGGTGCGCCGTCCGTTGCGCACCGACCTGTCGTCGCTCCAGTACTCGCGCCGCAGCGCCTCGAGCGCCGCTTCGATCTGGGCGCCGCTGGCGGGGTCGAACTTGGCCCACAGCCGCAGCATCCCCTCATGATCCCGTCGCCACCCCGCTCCGCGGGCCGCCCGCTGGCGCTCGAAACGCTCCAGCGACGTCTCGGCCGAATGCTCCGCCTCGGCGCGCCGCACCCGGCGACGGGTGGCGTCGGTGTCTTCGCCGGCCGCAGCGGTGATCAGCTCGGCTCGCACCGGGTCGGGCACCCGCGCGTCGCACAGCGTCTCGGCCTGCGCGACGTTGATGTCGCCCTCTGACAACGCCTCCAGCACCGTGCTGTGCTCGCGGGCCTTCTCAGCGGAGCGAACCATCTGTCGGGCATCACGCTCGGACACCCCCGCCGCGTTGCGCAGCGACAGGCACGGCGCAGCATCGGGCGCCACACCTGACTGGTTCAGCACCTCGAGCGCACCCAGCACCTCAGCCCGGTAGCCGGCGAGGCGGTTCGCCAGCCGCTCAATGTCGCCCAGCACGCCCAACAGCTCGTCGCGCCCCAGTCCGGCGAGCGCCCCAGCGCTCAACCGAGGCATTGCCAATGACTCGGCCGCATCAAGGACGGCACGGTCGGCGGCATTATCGTTGCGCTGCGCCCCGTCAGAACCGTTCCTCAACATGAGAACGACTGTACGAAAGGAGTGTTACAGCTAGGACGTCGTCGTCGCCGCTCCCCCACTGCGGCCGAACGCCAACGAGGCTGCATCACCCAGCCGCGCCAAACCGTCGTCGGGGTGATGGGCGGTTATGGCTCGCGGAAGGCCAGGCCGGCTGTGCTGACCTTGCTGCCGACGTCGCCGTCGACAGTGCGCCCGGGCTGTCCGAAGCAGTAGCCAGACTACACGGCAACGCGCGAACTCACCCAATCGCTACCGCTCAAGCGTTCAGGAGCGCAGCCGCAGCGCTCGAGACGCCGGGTTGTTGATCCGCGTTCGGCTCAGGTTCGCGCCGTCGCTGCCACGCGACCACGACGAAGCCCGCTAGGAGCGCTGCAATCAAGACAGTGAGCTGGAGACTCGCTGATCTGCTCATGGCCCGCTTCTAGCCGGATTGGACTGAACTCGCACACGGTTTGGTCTCGACGCCGTCGGGAGGGCCTCGCTTCGGACCATCCCCTAGAACGATTCTCGGGCGGCCTGGCAGGCTCTGCTGGCGTGGGAGGCCTCGTTGAAGCACCACGGACGCCAGCCTTGAACCAGCCAGAGTTCGTAGGCGGTTGCGACATTCACCGTCGGGTCGAGCCACGCATCGCACGGTGAGGGAGGAAGCTCGCCGCTGTCAAAGACCGTTTCGTTGGCGAAGTAGCACCATTGCGCTGCGGGTTTGGATGGATGGATGCCGTCGCATCGCTGGGGGCACCGGCTTCGTCGGCCTGAACACGGCGAAGGTGTTTGCCGAACGCGGCGACCAGGTCGTCGTCACCAGTCGCCGCCGCCTCGACGACGGGGGCGAAGCCCTCGCTACGGCCGATCCGGCGAGCAACGCGATCTACCCGATGACGTTCAACTGCCTCGACGGCGCGGCCAGCACCGGAGTGTCGCGGGTGCTACTCGCGAGTCCGATCGCGATCTACGGAGGGCTGCGGCCGCCGTTCGACGAGGACGCCCTCTTTCCCACCCGGCCGGTCCGAGACCCCGAAGGCCTCCGGGTCCCGGTGTTCGAGACCGTGGTGAAGCGGACGGTCGAGATGATCGCGTTCGACTTCTCGGTCCCGATGCCGGCCCCGACCTCAGGCCTCGCCGCGGTCGAGACGTTCGCCGATACCTTCGCCGAGTACGTCGACTGGCTCGGCGCTAACCCGTACTAGCGGGCTGCTCTGCTAAGAGGATGCGCCGATAGGCGGGTCAGCGGGGTTGCCAGCGGTCTCGGTGGTCGATGAGCTTGATGGTGATGATCAGGGCGACGGCGAGTGCGAGCTGGGCGAGGCGATGGCGGGGCTCGCGGTCGGTGTTTCTTCGG
>JAJEBN010000006.1 GCA_022822525.1 Acidimicrobiia bacterium
CTCCGAAGAAACACCGACCGCGAGCCCCGCCATCGCCTCGCCCAGCTCGCACTCGCCGTCGCCCTGATCATCACCATCAAGCTCATCGACCACCGAGACCGCTGGCAACCCCGCTGACCCGCCTATCGGCGCATCCTCTAAGGTTGCGCGTCGGCCGAGCGCCGAGTCGAAAATTGGGCAGATTGCTGTAAAAGGTGCTGTCAACAGCCGAGAGCCGGGCTGTTTCGGCGCATTCTTACGTCTCCATTACGTACGGCACGACCCCCGAATTCGCCGCAACAGCGAGCCTTTCCGACAACTTTGAAGCACACGCTGAACGTGCCGGAACCGGCTTGCGCGGGCCTGCTTCACTCAGGGGAACAGGCGGCCCAGCATTGCCGTCAGCTGCCCGGCGGTGAGCTCTTCGGGCTTGAGGCTGCTGTCGGGACGGAGGCTGCTCACAGCAACCCCTCCCATGACGTCGAGGGCAGGCAGCCGGCTTCTAGGAGCGGAGCTTGAACCGCTGGATCTTGCCGGTCGCGGTCTTGGGCAGATCGTCGACGATCTCGTACCGGCGCGGCCGCTTGAAGCCGGCCAGCCGCTCCCGGCAGAAGGCAGTCAGCTCGCCCGCCAGGTCGTCGGCGTCGCCGTCGGGATCGTCAGCCCTGATCACGTAGGCCACCGGTCGCAGCACCCCGCCGGCGTCGCGCTCGCCGACGACCGCAGCCTCGAGCACCGCAGGGTGCTCGATCAGCGCAGCCTCGACCTCGGCCGGTGACACCCACTCGCCGCCCACCCGCAGCATGTCGTCCACCCGGCCCAGGTACGCGTGAAAGCCGTCAGCATCAACGCTGTACAGGTCGCCGGTGCGCATCCACGGCCCCTCGAAGGTGGCCCGGTTGATCTCGGACTGGCACCAGTAGCCGGTCGTCATGGACCCGCCGGTGACCAGGAGCTGCCCGGGCTCGCCGGGCGGTTGATCCCGGCCGTGGTCGTCGACGACGCGAACCTCGTAACCGGTGACCGGCTTGCCGCTCGTGCCGGGCCGCAGCTCGGAAGGCGAGTTGGACAGGTAGATGTGCAGCATCTCGGTCGAGCCGATGCCGTCGAGCACAGTGACGCCGAACCGCTCACGGAACCGCTCGAAGGTCTCCGCCGGCAGCGGCTCGGCAGCCGAGACCCCCAGCCGGACCGAAGCAAACGTGGCACCGGCCAGGTCTGAGCTGTTGAGTGCCGCGTAGAAGGTGGGAATGCAGAAGAACAGGGTCGGGCGGTGTGCGGTCACCAGCTCCGCGACGCGCGCCGGGGTCGGCGGCCTCGCGGGCTCGAGGATCGTCGACGCCCCGACCGAGAACGGGAACGTGAGCGAGTTGCCGAGCCCGTAGGCGTGAAACATCGGCCCGACCGAGTAGAAGCGGTCCTCCGGGGTGATCTCGAGGATCGAGCGGGCGTAGGTCTCGCAGGTGACGCGGATGTCGCCATGGCGGTGCGCCGCCAGCTTGGGCTGGCCCGTCGAGCCTGAGGTGCAGAGCCAGAAACCGGGCGACTCGTCCCAGGTCGGGTAGGGCGCACCGTCGGCACCATCGGACCCGGCCGCGAATTCGTCCCATCCCATGATGCGGGCGTCACCGCTGCCCGCATCAGGCGGCACCTCACCGGCCACGATCACGGTCGCGACCTGCGGCGCTCCCGAGCACAGGTCGCCGATGCAGCCGGCGACGGCCCCCGAGACGACCGCGACAGCCGCCCGCGAGTCGGCCGTGATCGCTGCAAGATCACGTCCCGGCAGCAGCGGGTTCATGGGGACCGGCACCGCACCGATCCGCAGCGCACCCAGGAACACGGCGACATAGGGCACCGAGTCGAGCATCGCCATGGCGACACGCTCCTCGGCCCGCACGCCGACCGCACGCAGCGCAGCCGCGGTGCGGGCGATCTCGTCGGCCAGCTCGCGGTAGGTGTAGCGCCGGTCCTCGCAGATCACAGCCAGCCGGTCGCCGTCGCCGGCGGCGACGTGACGGTCGACCAGCCAGGTCGCAGCATTGAACGGTTCGCGCATCGGCCCGCTCCTCGTCTCAGAGTCGCACGTAATCGAATTCGAGCGGTTTGCGATTGATGCCCGTCGCGGGGGGAGCCACCCAGCCGGCCATCTTGCCTGGCTCGGTCACGCTGACCTGCAGCGACGTCACGTGCGCCTTGTCGTCATCGCTCGGCAGCCAATCCGCCGCGCCGGCGTGCCATTGCGCCTCGTCGATCAGCCTGCCGTCGGGTGAGACGTGATGGTCCCTGAAGGTGCCCACGTTGCGGTTGAAGCCGATGTGCGGCAGCCGCAGCGCGAAGTCGACCCCCGCTTCGGCGATGGTCCGGTTCCAGCGATCGAGGCCCTTCTGGCAGTCCTCGGTGTAGTCCTCGCGCAGCGTCTCGTTGAGCGCGGCGAGCTGTGTCACCTCGCGGGTGCCGATGCCCGCCTCGGTGGCCTCGGGCACCAGGCGGCTGGCGTCGCGCAGCACGTGGTCGTCGTCGCGTCGCTCCTCGCCGAAGCGGCCCTTGAGCCCGGCGGCGAAGTAGTTGGCGGCATTGGTCGAGGTCTCTGCGCCGAAGAGGTCCAGCGACACCGAGCAATGGAAGTTGAGGTACCGCTGGATCAAATCGAGGTTGAGGCCGCCGTGGGGATGGACGTCGTCGCTGTCGTGCTCGTTCATCAGTTCGAGGGTGCGCTGCACGACACGGCCGACCCCGGTGGCGCCGACGAACATGTGGTGGGCCTCCTCCTTGAGCATGAAGTCGCACGTCCGGCTCAGCGGATCGAAGCCCGACTCGCGCAGGGAGGCCAGCTGGTACTTGCCGTCACGATCAGTGAAATAGGTGAACATGAAGAACGACAGCCAGTCCGGCGTATCCTCGTTGAACGCGCCGAGGATGCGGGGATTGTCGGCATCGCCGGAGTGGCGCTCGAGCATCTCGTCGGCCTCGTCGCGGCCTGCCCGGCCGAAGTAGCGGTGCAGCAGGTACACCATCGCCCACAGGTGGCGTCCCTCCTCGACGTTCACCTGAAACAGGTTCCGCAGGTCATACAGCGAGGGAGCGGTCAGGCACAGCTGCCGCTGCTGCTCGACTGAGGCGGGCTCGGTGTCGCCCTGCACCACGATCAGGCGCTGCAGATCGGCCCGGTACTCCCCGGGGATCTCCTGCCAGGCGTCGTCGCCCTTGTGATCGCCGAAAGCGATCTTGCGATCCGGCTCGGGCTCGGCCAGGAAGATCCCCCAGCGGTACTCGGGCATCTCCACGTGGTCGAAGTGCGCCCAGCCGTCACGGCCGACATCGATCGCGGTCCGCAGAAACACCGGGCTGCGCTTGAACGCGACCGGGCCCAGCTCTTCCCACCAGCGGACGAACTTGGGCTGCCACCCCTCCAGCGCGCGCTGCAGCCGGCGGTCGTCGGCCAGGTTGACGTTGTTGGGGATCTTGGCGCTGATGTCGACGATGCTCATGCTCACACCCTCCTGGTGTCGAAGTCCGGCCGGGAGCCGCTGCCGAAGCGCTGCAGCGCCCCGTTCGGACCCACAGCGTTGGGCCGTTGGAAGATCCAGTTCTGCCAGGCCGAGAGGCGGGAGAAGATCTTGGTCTCGGGGGTCTCGGGCCCGACGAAGCGGTAGTTCGCCTCCATCGCGGTGAGCGCATCGGGAGAGAAGCTGTTCCGCTCCTCGAGCGCGAGCCTGACCTCGTCGTCCCAGTCGAGGTCGTCGGGCGTGAAGGTGACGAGCTCGGCCCCGGCGGCGTCGGGGGCTTCGAGGTCGGCGCCGACAGCGGCCTGCGCCGCTGCGAGAGCAGCCGGTCGGCCCCAGAATCGGGTCTCCAAGCGGCTGAGCCCGTTCGACATGGCGAACCAGCCGAGATTGGCGCCAGTCAGGCGGATCGTTGCCGGCTCGGGCGGGTCGTCGAGGTCTTCCCACGTGCCGTCGAGCATGAAGCTGCGATCGGCGGCCAGCACCAGCTCGGCCAGGATCCCTGCGAAGCAGCTGCCAGGCTCGATCAGGGTCATCAGCGAGCGGGCGGACAGGTCCAGGCGCTTGAGGGTCCGTGCCCAGTACAGGCGGATCTCGCGCACCAGCCAGTGGTCGCGATGATCGGCCAGGAGCTGCTCGGCAGCAGCCACAGCGTCAGGATCGCCCTCGGTGCGGAACACCCAGGTGCCGACGGCAGTCTCGTTGAAGCGCAAGTGGAGGATGGCCGCGTCGAGCTCGCGTGCACATCGCAGGATCCAGGCTCCCGCGCCGGCCTCGATCAGCTCGCCGGGAGTTGCGGGCTGGGGAGAGTCGGGGGCGGCAATCGTGAACGTGGCGGTGCCCGTTCGCCGGTCGATGCTCACCGTCACGGCCGAATAGCCGATCGTGTCGCCCTCGTCGGTGCGCTCGATCGGGTCGAGACCGAGGCCGGGCCCGTGATCGGGACGGTCGGACTCGGCAGCTCGGGCAGCCACCCGCCCCTCGACAAGCTCGCTGAACGAGCTGAGCGGGGCTGTCTCGTCGACGAGGCCCCACTCGACAGCCTGGCGGCCCCGGATCCCCTCGGTGCGGGTGGCGAATGCGTCGGCGAGGTCGCGGCGCACGCGTCGCTTCTCGACCACACGGGTGAGCCCGCCGGTGCCGGGCAGCACAGCCAGCAGGGGGATCTCGGGAAGCGAGACCGACGAGGCGCGGTCGTCGACCAGCAGGATCTCATCGCAGGCGAGGGCCAGCTCGTAGCCGCCCCCAGCGGCAGTGCCGTTGACCGCCGCGATCCACACCTGCGAGGAGTTGGCGGTGGCATCCTCGATGCAGTTGCGGGTCTCGTTGGTGAACTTGCAGAAGTTCACCTTGTGCTCATGGGAGGCCCCCGCCAGCATCTGGATGTTGGCTCCGGCGCAGAAGATCCGCTCGAGGCCGCCGGTGACCACCACCACCTTGACCTCGGGGTGCTCGAAGCGCAGCCGCTGCGTCGCGTCGTAGAGCTCGATGTCGACGCCGAGGTCGTAGGAGTTGGTCTTGAGCTCGTAGTCGTCACGCAAGCCCGCGGTCGGGTCCACGTTCATGGTGAGCGTGGCCCGCGCCCCGTCGATCTCGAGGTCCCAGTGGCGGTACTGGGGGGGACTCGTCTCGAAGGAGATGGCCAGGTCGCTCACGGTGTGCCCCACATCAGCGGTGTGCGCTGAAGAACTCGGTGAGCAGGGCGCCGCATTCGTCCTCGCGCACCCCGCCGGTGACCTCGGCGTTGTGGTTGAAGCGCGGGTCCACCAGCAGGTTGTACAGGGTCGCCGCGGCGCCCGCCTTGGGGTCGTAGGCCCCGAAGACCACGCGGCTCACCCTCGCCGCCAGCGCGGCGCCGGCGCACATCGGGCACGGCTCGAGCGTCACCACCAGCGAGGCGCCCTCCAGCCGCCAGTCGCCGACCGCAGCGGCTGCGTCACGCAGCGCCAGGATCTCCGCGTGCGCGGTGGGGTCGTTGGTGGCCTCGCGCTCGTTGTGGCGTGCGGCCACCACCTCGCCGTCGATGACCACGACAGCGCCGACCGGCACCTCGCCGGCGGCGGCCGCCAGCCGGGCCTGTTGGAGTGCCGCGCTCATGGCTGCTTCGTCGGTCATGGCTGAGAGTCTGTCAGCGTCAGCAGGCTCGCCCGGCAGTCCGTCCCCGACGACCCATCCCGCAGTTTCGCCCGGTGGGTTCGCCCAATAGGTTCGCGGCATGTACACGATGCGAGACCCGATCCGGCGAGCGACCCGGCTCTTCGGCGACCGCGAGGCAGTGGTCTGCGGCGACGTGCGGCGCACCTACGCCGAATTCGGCAGCCGGGTGCTGAAAGTCGCAGGACTCCTGTCGGAGATGACCGACCCGGGCGACCGTGTGGCGCTGTGGGCCCTCAACTCCGACCGCTACCTCGAGCTGTTCTTCGGCATCCCCTCAGCGGGACGGGCGATCGTCCCGCACAACACCCGCTGGGCCGAGCCCGAGCTGGCCTATGCCACCGCCGATGCCGGTGCCCGGGTATTGATCAGCGACCGCGATCCCGGCGGGCTGGGCGAGCTGGTCGAGCGGGTCATCCGGCTCGACACCGGCGAGTACGACGCCCTGCTTGACGGCGCGCCCGAGATGCAGCCCGACATCAGCCCCGACACCCTCGCCGGGCTCTTCTACACCGGCGGCACGACCGGCACCTCCAAGGGCGTGATGCTGACCCACGCCAACCTGATGGCCAACGCTGTGCACACCCAGCTCTCCCAGCCCCTCGAGGCCGACGACCGCTACCTGACGGTCGCGCCGATGTTCCACGCCGCAGGCGTCTACTGCGCGCTGGTCCTGCCGTGGGTCGGTGCGGCCAACGTGATCCTGCCGGGCTTCGAGCCCGCCGCCAGCCTCGACGTGATCGAACGCGAGGCCATCACCTGCGCCATCGCCGTGCCCACGATGCTCGCGGCGATGTGCGAGACCCAGGCAGCCTCGCCGCGCGACGTCACGACGCTGCGCTGGCTGTCCCACGGGGCGTCCCCGGTCGCGCTGGAGGTGCTGCGCCGCGCCGACGCGCTGTTCGGGTGCGAGCTGATCCACCTCTACGGCGCCACCGAGCTCTCGCCGCTGGCCACCATCTTCCGCCACGAGCAGCAGCACATCGACAGCGAGCGGGCCAAGAGCTGCGGCCCGCCGCCGCCCGGCGTCGATCTGCGGATCGTGCGCACGGACGGGTCGGAGCTGCCCGCCGGCGAGCCAGGCGAGGTCGCCGTGCGGGGACCCAACGTCATGGCGGGATACTGGAACAAGCCCGCCGAGACAGCGGCCGCCTTGCTGGACGGCGGTTGGTACCTCACTGGCGATGTCGGCTACCTCGACGCCGACGGCTACCTGTACCTGGTCGATCGGGCCAAGGACATGATCGTGTCGGGCGGCGAGAACGTCTACTGCACCGAAGTCGAGGACGCCCTCTACACCCACCCCGCGGTGCTCGAGGCGACGGTGTTCGGCATCCCCGATGCACAGTGGGGCGAAGCCGTGCATGCCGTCGTGGTGCCCCGTGACGGCGTCGACGTGGACGAGGCCGGCCTGATCGCTCACTGCCGGGACGTGATCGCCGGCTACAAGACTCCCAAGAGCATCGACTTCCAAGCCGAACCGCTGCCCAAATCGGGCCCCGGCAAAGTGCTCAAGCGCCTGCTTCGCGAGCCCTACTGGGAGGGCCGCGACCGGGCGATCAACTGAGCAGGCCGACCGACCAGCGCGACCGGTCAGGCCGACCGATCAGCGCGTGGCGGAAGGTGTGGGATTCGAACCCACGGTGACCCGAAGGCCACAACGGTTTTCGAGACCGCCCCATTCGTCCGCTCTGGCAACCTTCCGCAGCGCACCCTATCGACGCGGCCCAAACCGGCCGCACGGTCGCACTGTGGCGTCCCGCCGGCCTGGGGCGCTTCGTAATTCGGTCGCTGGCGCTGCGAATCCGTGACAGCCTCTGCGCCGTGAGCAGCACGCTGGAAGGATTCGACGCGGCCGGGGGCGGCGAGGCGGGCCGCAGCGACAGCACCTGGTCGGTCTCGCAGCTCGCTGCGGCAATCGGCGAGACGATCCGCGACGCCTTCGGAGCCGAGATCTGGGTGCGGGGCGAGATCATCGGCTATTCGCGAGCAGCGAGCGGCCACATCTACTTCAACCTCGTCGAGCCCGGCGCCGGCGATGACCGCCGGGGTGCACGGATGCGGGTGGCACTGTTCAAGGGCCGCCAGCGGTTCGTGAATCGTGACCTCGCGGAGGCAGGCGGGCTGACGCTCGACGACGGCATCGAGGTGCGCATCCGGGCCGAGGTGCAGTACTACGAAGGCGGCGGCCAGGTGCAGCTCATCATGAGCGGCGTCGACCCGCATTTCACCCTCGGCGTGCTGGCTGCGGACCGTGAGCGCACGCTGGCCGCGCTGGCCTCAGAGGGCCTGCTGCGGCGCAACGCCGCAGCGCCGCTGCCGCTGGTGCCGCTGCGGGTCGGGCTGGTCACCGCGCACAACAGCGCCGCCTACGCGGACTTCGTTCACGAGCTGGCGGCCAGCGGCTACGCGTTCGAGGTGCTGCTGTGCGATGCCCGGGTGCAGGGCGCGACCGCGGAGGCCGACCTCATCGCCGCGCTTGGGACGCTCGCCGGGACCGATGTCGACGTGATCGCCATGGTGCGGGGCGGCGGCGATCGCACCGACCTGCTGGCCTTCGACCTTGCGAGCGTGGCGAGGGCCGTCGCGCTGTGCCCGTTACCGGTGTTCTGCGGCATCGGCCACGAGATCGACACCTCGGTCGCGGACCAGGTGGCGCACACGGCCGCCAAGACGCCGACCGCCTGCGCCGCGGCGCTGGTGGCCCACGTCGCCGCGTTCGACGATCGCCTGTCGCGGACCCGCCGCGAGGTGGATCGGGTTGCCCGCTCGCGCACAGCCGCAGCAGCGACACGCCTGGCGGCGGCACGCAGCACGCTCGGCCTGCTGGCCGAACGCCGGCTCGGCCGGCCGCGTGCGCTGCTGGGCCAGATGCGCCTGCGACTGGGTCATCACGCGCAGCGTCACTGCCAGGCCGCGGACGGCAGTCTCATCGGTGCTCGCGGGGCGCTGGGGCGCACCCGCGCCCACACCCGGCGCGCCGCGGCAGTGCTCCGCTCACAGCGGGCACGGTTGCAGCGATCATCGACCCGGCGTCTCGACGAGGCAAGCGTCCGGCTGCGATCTGCCTCGGCATTGGTGTCGGCGGTCGCGCCCGAACGACTCCTGGCCCGAGGCTTCTCGATCACGCGCGCGGCAGACGGAGCCATCGTGCGCGAGATGCCTGCACCCGGCGACACGATCTCCACCGAGATCCAGCACGCCAGGTTTGCCAGCGTCGTCCGCGACGGCACAGCGGCCGGCGGCGGGCCGCCCGACCTGGTGGATGATCACGACGAAGAAAGGACGGCTGATGTCTGAGGACTCCGAGGGCGACATGAACCACGACGGTGTCGAGTTCGGCGGTTATGCCGAGTCGATGGCAGAGCTCGAATCGATTCTGGCCAGCCTCGAGCGCGACGAGGTCGACATCGACACGCTGGCCTCGCAGGTCGAGCGCGCATCGCAGCTGATCGCACATTGCGAGGGCCGTCTGCGCGCCACCGAGCTGTCGTTGCAGACGATTCTCGCCCAGCACGAACCGCCGGCTGCGGCTGCCCAGGAGGAATCCTGAAGCGCAGCCGTGCGGGGATGTGTGGACCGAGGGAGTTGGTGGGCGCTCCCCCGGTCCACCTGCGCGTCACGGGCCGGTGGAAAACCCGGAGCGCACGCTCACGCCGCCGCGGAATCTGCCCACTGTGAGTGACCGCGACGGATCGTCAGAACCAATGAGGAAACTATGAGTTCGCCACCGAGTTGTCAAGATGATCTCGACCGGATTTCCAGCAGATCCGGGACTTTCGCGTACGGTGCTTGGCCGTCGCCGCTCGACGCAGCCGATGTCGCCGCGGGCGCCGTGCGGCGCAGCGAGCCGCAGGCAGTCGGCAACTGGGCCTACTGGGTCGAGGAACGGCCGCTCGAAGGCGGGCGGGGCGCAGTCGTGCGGGTGGCCCTGGATGAGGCCGGCGCGGCACCGTCGGATGTGCCTCACACGGCGCAGGCCGACATCCGCACCTCCGTCCACGAGTACGGGGGCGGGGCCTGGCTCGCCATCGAGGCACCCGACGGCACCCATCTGGTTGCGGGTGCGTGCATGGCAGACCAGCGGATCCGGCTGTTCGACGCGGACGGGCGCGCCGACCCGCGCCCGCTGACCCCTGAGCCGCCGAGTCCCCGGGGCCTGCGCTATGCAGATCCGGCCCTGGTGCCGCCAGCGGGCGGCTCGGCGCACGCCGCCGGCGCCGGCTTCGACCCGGTCACCATCTGGGTGCGCGAAGCCCACGACGACAACGGTCACGAGCCCCGCAACGAGCTGGTGGCGATCCGGCTCGACGGGACGGTGAACGTCGTGGCGACCGGCGCCGACTTCTACTCGTCGCCTCGGCCCTCGCCCGACGGCAGCGTGCTGGCCTACCTCAGCTGGGACCACCCCAACATGCCCTGGGACCACGTCCGCCTGCACCTCGTCGACCTCGACGGGGGCACAGCGGTGCCGGGAACCGACCGGGTACTGGTCGACGGACCAGCGGTGACCCAGCCGGCGTGGAGCCCCGACGGGGACCTGCACATCGTGACCGACGCCGACGGATGGTGGGCCATCCACCGCGTCGATCTCGGCTCGGGCGCAACCGCGCCGGTGTTGCACGATGCCGGCCAGCCCGGCGCCGCAGGGCGCGAGTTCGGCGTGCCGGCGTGGGTGTTCGCAGGGGCCACCTACGGCTGGGACGGATCCGGTGCGCTGTGGTGCAGCTGGATGTCAGCGGGCGAGGGCCACCTCGGCATCATCCGCGACGGCGCGCTCAACGAGGTTGCGAGCGGGTTCACCGATTTCGGCCGGCTGGCGCCGACGCCGAACGGCACGGTGATCACCGTCGCAGCCAGCTGGACCCGCCGGGCCGCGGTGGCCGAGATTGCGCCCGACGGCACGCACCGCCAGCTCAGCGACGCCGAGCCGCTGGCGCTCGAGCCCGACGACGTCTCGGTGGCGCAGCCGTTCACCTTCGCCAGCGACGGCGGCCGCCAGGCGCACGCCTTCTTCTTCCCGCCGACCAACTCGGCCGTGACCGCCGCCGCGGACCCCACCGATGCTCTGCCGCCGCTGATCGTGCTCAGCCACGGCGGGCCCACCGGCGCTGCCCGCAGCTCGCTCGATCTGGGCATCCAGTACTGGACCACCCGCGGCATCGCGGTCGTGGACGTGAACTACGGCGGCAGCACCGGCTACGGCACCGAGTTCCGCAACCTGCTGGCGGGCCAGTGGGGCGTCGTCGACACGCAGGACTGCATCAACGCGGCACTGCACCTGGCGCGCGAGGAGGCGGTGGATTCCCGCCGGCTCGTCATCAAGGGCGGTTCGGCCGGCGGCTACACCACGCTGTGCGCGCTCACCGCCAGCGATGTGTTCGCTGCGGGCATCTCCCGCTACGGCGTCGCGGATCTCGCAGCGCTTGCCCGCGACACCCACAAGTTCGAGGCCCGCTACCTCGACGGGCTGATCGGCCCGTGGCCCGAGGCGGCCGAGCTGTACCGGGAGCGCTCCCCGATCTGGCGAACCGACCAGCTGCGAACCCCGATGATCGTGCTGCAAGGCACCGAGGACCGGGTGGTGCCCCAGAGCCAGTCCGAACAGGTGGTGGCCGCCCTCGCCGCGGCAGGAGTGCCGCACGCGTACCTGCTGTTCGAAGGCGAGGGACATGGCTTTCGGCGCGGGCCCAACATCGTGGCCGCCCTCGAAGCCGAGCTGTCGTTCCTCGGCCAGGTCCTGGGCTTCGAGCCCGCAGGCGACATCGCCCCCGTCGAGGTGCGCGACTCCCGCCAGCAGCAACCCCAATAGGTTCATGCCGTGTACAGCTTCGCTCGCCGGCCGATCTGGCTGGCCGGACATGCGCTGGCCGGCGGCCTGCTGGTGGTGTTTCTGATTGCGGGCTTCTGGCAGCTCAGCCGGCACGGCGAAGTGCGCGACCGCAACGCAGCAGTCGTCGATCGCCAAGACCTGCCGGCCCTCGATGCCGACCGCTTCTTCGAGGCGGTGTCGGAACCGCAGCTTCAGGCCGAACTCGAATACCGGTCGGTGACACTTGCGGTCGAGCGTTTCGAGTGGAACGAGGCCGTGCAGATCCGCAACCGCAGTCTCGATGGCGCCCCGGGCTGCCATCTCGCTGTGCCCGTCGCGCCAGGCACGACGAGCAGCGGCTCACGCAGCGGCCTGGGTGCCACGGGCATCCTGGTTGTTGCCGGCTGGCTGCCCGCTGGCGGCGTCTGCGAGGACGCAGTCTCCACAGGCGCTGGGGCCTTCGGCGGCGGGCTCGGCGATGCACGCCATCTCACCGGTCGTATCCGCCTCTCCCAGCAGCGCGGCCTGCTCGGGCCGGCGGACCCCGCCGTCGGCCAGCTCGACTCGCTGGCCCGCACCGATGTGCAGCGCATCGACCAGCAGACGACGCTCGACCTCGTGGACGTCTACGTCGAGCTCGTCGCCGCGACCCGTGCCGGCGGGGATCCGATCCGCCTCGGCGACAACAGCTCAGGCACGGGCCTCACGGCTCTGCTTCGCCCGCTGCCGCCGCCTGAGCTCGACGCCGGCCCGCACTTGGGCTACACGGGGCAGTGGTTCAGCTTCGCCGCGGTCGCCATCGTGGGTTACACGCTGGTGCTGCGCCACCAGGCCCGCAAGGGCGAATCCGAGCAGATCGCCGACGACTGAAGCGGCTAGCGGCCGATGGCCTTGGCCATGCGGGCGGTGGCCTCGTCGAGCATGGCCGGCGATGTGGCGAAGTTGAGCCGCACGTGCCCGGCACCCTCAGGACCGAAGTCGAGCCCGGAGTTCAGGTACACGCGGCCCCGCCCCAAGAACACCGAGGCAGGGTCGTCGCCCAGGCCCAGCTCGCGGCAGTCCATCCACGCCAGGTAGGTGGCATCGGGCGGCCGGTAGCGCACCTCGGGCAGCCGCTCCGCCAGCAGCTCAGCCAGCAGGTGACGGTTGCTGTCGAGGCCGGCCACCAGCTCGTCGAGCCAGTCCAGCGCTTCGGTCCAGCCGGCGATGGTGGCGACCTGCCCGAGGATCCCGATGCCGCCGATCAGCCGCTTGGGGATCTTCTTGATGATCGGGCCGTAGCGCGACGACGCCGAATGCAGGAACGCCATCCGCAGTCCTGCCATGTTGAACGACTTGGTGGCAGCGGTGACGGTGACGGTCCGCTCGGAGGCCAGCTCGCTGACCGACGCCACCGGGATGTGCCGCCGGGGCGCATACACCAGGTCGCAATGGATCTCATCAGAGATCACCACCAAGTCGTGACGCTCGGCGATGTCGATCACCGCGGCGATGTCGTCGGCGTCGAGCACCATGCCGCACGGGTTGTGCGGCTGGCACAGGATCACCGCAGTCACATCGGGCGCCGACGCCACCGATTCGAAGTGGTCGAGGTCGAGCCGCCAGCCGTCGTCGTGGCGGATGAGCGGGTTGGGCACCACCCGGCGCCCGTGCCCCTCGACGCTGGAGAAGAACGGCGGGTAGGCGGGCGTCTGGAAGATGACGCCGTCGCCCGGTTCGGTGCAGTAGGTGATCGCCAGCTCCAAGCCCTGGATCACGTCGTGCACCCGCACCACGTCGAGCGGGTCGACCTGCCAGCCGAACGCCTCGCCCATGCGCTTGGCGAAGACACGCAGCACCGGGATCGGCTGGTCGTAGAAGTCGTAGCCCAGGCCGCCCGAGTCGATGCGCTCGCGCACGGCGTCGAGCACGACTGCGGGCAGCTCCACGTCCATGTCGGCGACCCATGCCGCCAGCACGTCGGGGCCTTCGCGGCCCCACTTGATGCCCGGGCGGTTCCGAACCCGTTCGGCGTCCAGTTCGAATATCACGGCGTGACCCTACGCGCCCAGCCGCGCTGGTTACCCGCTCTCGTTCGCTGCGCTCACGGGTCGCTCGGGCCCCGGGCTCAGTACAGGCCGACCATGCGGCCGGCGAGGCCGAGCACCGCAACGGCCAGAACGGGCCGGATCAGCCGCTCGCCGCCGCGCACCGCCCAGCGGGCACCCAGCCAGCCACCGACAGTAAAGCCCGCGGCCACGATGACAGCGAAGCCCCAGTGCACCTGGTCGTTCAGGATGAACACCGGCACCGCCACCACGGTCAACACAGCGATCACCACCACCTTGACGGCGTTGGCGTTCACCAAGTCCAGCCCGGCGTGCGACAACGCCAACACCAGCAAGAGCCCCACACCTGCTTGAAACGCCCCGCCGTAGGCGCCGATCAGGAAGAACACCACCATGGTCAGCGCCCTCGGCCAGACGATCTCGTCGCCACGGACCTTCGGCGGCCACAGGCTCAGGACGAGCAGCGGCACCATCAAGATGCCGAAGACCCGTTCGAAGGCCGTGTCGCTGAGCAGGCTGGAGACCGCGTAGGCGCCGATCACCGAGCCGATCAGCGCCGGCAGCAGCACGGGCACCGAGCGACACAAGCCCGAGACGCCCTCAGACCGGTAGCCAGCAACCGACGCCAGGTTCTGCGTGACGACGCCGATGCGGTTGGTGCCATTGGCCACCAGCCCTCCCAGATCGCCGACCACCGTGAGCAGGCTGACCGTCAGCAGCGAACCGCCGCCGGCCATGGCATTCACCACGCCCGCAACCACGCCCGCGGCCGCGACGAGCGCGATCTGTGCGATGTCCATCGGCTGACCGTCAGCCGGATGGCTGCGGCGGCGAAGGAGTATCTGCGAGCTGGGTTGTCTGCTGGCGCAGGAGATGGTCGGCCAGCACAAGGCAGACCATCGCCTCGACCATCGGCACCGCCCGGGGCAGCACGCACGGGTCGTGGCGGCCGCGGGCGGCGAGCACGGTGGCCTCGTTGGCGTTCGTGACGGTCTTCTGCTCGCTCGCAATGGTGGCGGTGGGCTTGAAGGCCACACGCAGCACGATGTCGGCGCCGTTGCTGATGCCGCCCTGGATGCCGCCGCTGCGGTTGGTCACCGTGACGGGTCGGCCGTCGGGACCAGGCTCGAACTCGTCGTTGTGCGTGCGCCCCGTCATGAGCGTTCCGGCGAAGCCGCTGCCGATCTCCATGCCCTTGGCCGCCGGCAGCGACATCACCGCGCCCGCCAGCTCGGCGTCCAGCTTGTCGAAGACCGGTTCGCCCAAGCCCGGCGGCACGCCGCGGGCCACGCAGGCCACCACCCCGCCCAGCGAGTTGCCGTCGCGGCGGGCAGCGTCGATGGCCTCGATGATGCGAGCGGCGGCGTCGGGATCGGGGCAGCGCGTCGGCCCGGTTTCCACGTCGTCGCGGGTCAGCTCCGCGGGATCGACATCGGCGTTGATGTCGCTCACCGAGCTGACCCAGCCCAGCACTTCCACCCCGGCCATCGCCAGGATCTTCCGAGCCACGGCACCCGCCGCAACCCGGCCGACGGTCTCGCGGGCCGATGCCCGGCCGCCGCCCTGCCAGTTGCGGATGCCGTACTTGGCGTCGGTGGTGTAGTCGGCGTGGCTGGGCCGGTACTTGGTGGCCATCTCGGAATAGGCGCCGGGCCGGGCGTCGGTGTTGGTCACGGTCATGCCGATCGGCGTGCCGAGCGTGAGGCCTTCGAAGACTCCCGAGTGGATCGTCACCCGGTCAGCCTCCTGGCGCTGGGTCACGATGCTGCTCTGGCCGGGCCGGCGGCGGTCGAGATCGTCCTGCACATCGGCTTCGCTCAGCTCGATGCGCGCGGGGCAGCCGTCGATGATCACCCCCAGCGCTCCGCCATGCGATTCGCCGAACGTGGTGACTGCGAATCGTTCCCCGAACGTGCTGCCGCCCATGAGAGAACCCTACGACGGCTCGTCGGGGGGCGATTCGCGCTGCTCGGCCAGGAACTTCTGGAATTCCAGCGCTATGTCGTCGCCGCTCGGCAGGTTCTCCTCGGCGGTGCGGTCTGCTTCGGCTTCGAGCTGCCGGATATAGGCCACGATCTCGGGATCTCGCGCCACCGCCTCATCGACCCGCTGCTCCCAGGTCTGCACGCTGCTGTCCAGCTCGCGGTAGCCGGTGGTCACGCCGGTGACCGTCTCGAAATGGGCCAGCAGTGCCCGCGTGCCCTTGGGATTCGGCGGGCCCGCGACGTAATGGGGCACCCCCACGCGCAGCGACACCACAGGAAACGCGGCCCGGTCCAGCACGTCGTGCAGCGTGCCGATGATGCCGGTGGGGCCTTGGTAGGTGGGGCTGTCGAGGCCCAGGCGAGCGGCCAGCTCCCCGTTGGCGGCGCTGCCCTTCACCGAGGCGGTCCGCGAGTGCGCCACGCCCGCGACCATGGCCCCGAGCGTCACCACCATCTGGCAGCCGAGTCCACGGGCGATCTCCGCCACTCCCTCGCAGAACGTGCGCCAGCGCATCCGCGGCTCGATGCCCGACAGCAGCACGAGGTCGTGCGGCGGGGCAGCCGGCACGACGTGGCACTCGATCTCCGGCCAGCGGATGCGGCGCTCCCCGTCGGGGGCGATCTCGATGTGCGGGCGGCTCTCCTGAAAGTCGAAGAACTCCTCAGGGTCGATATGGCAGACCCGCCGTGCCTCGCTTCGCTCCCGTATCCACGTCAACGCACCGGTAGCGCATTCGCCGGCGTCGAACCAGCCCTCGAACGCCACCAGCAGGAGCGGGTTGTGCAGGTTCGGCGCACCGTCCCACACAACGATCGGCTGTTCTAGTGGATCTTCGGCCCCGGTCACGGCATCACTATGGCCGATGCGCCCAAGAATCGCGCACCCATTTGCTTCGACACGCCGACAGCCGGCCACGAACCTCGCGGCGCATATCACTTCGGGCTCGGCACAGGTGCTTTCCTGCCATCGAACCCCGCGCCCTTGTCGCATAGCAATGCACAAGCCACGCATCTCGGCCTGTCGCTACTCACCCCATCGCTGTCACAGCACTTACTGAACGTCCAGTAAGTTCACATCAGAGGAAGGCTCGTGGCGAGCCGTCTCGCCCGAGCCCGCCGTCGGCTCGAAAGGAGACAACCCATGCAACACCACCCACACCGACAGGCACGAGGCGATCCCCGGCACCGCAGACGGCGACAAGCACTCGTCTCGCTTCTCGTAGCCTGCGCACTCGGTGCCTTGCTGCCGACGAGCGCTCTCGCCCAGACTTCTGCCGACAACGAGCCCGCAGCACACCCAATCGTGGCCTCCTACGCATCGGATTACTCAGTCACGCTCGCCGAGGCGCAGCAACGGCTCGAACGCATTCCGGCATTACAGGACATCATCGGCGCTCTCCACACTCTCGAAGCGGATCGGCTCGCCGGGTGGGGCATCGACCATCACGGTCCAATGATCGCTTGGGTATGGCTCACCGGCACACAGCCGCCCAGCAGCACCGCCACCGAACTCGCCGCTGCGCACAGCGATGTACAGATCCGCACCGGCGCAAGGGTCACGTTCGCAGCTCTCACGACAGCCCAAGACAAGTTCGGCATCGGTGAGGGCGTCGGCCCAATCGGCAATGCCGGCGCGGCAGACAGTGCCCAGATCGACGTCAGCGATCTGATCACACACACCGCCGTGGATCTCCGAGCCAATGCGCTCGAAATCGGCATCGACACCAGCAGCGCCCCAGCCCCACCATCAGGCGCCCTCGACGCTCCGGAAGATCGTGGGCCGTTCGGGCCGACTGGCAACACCGGTGTCGCCCCAAGCGGCGCCCCCAGACTGGCCGCCATCAGCGCCATCCTCGCACCACATATCACCGTGCCATACAACGTCGTTGAAGCGGACGCAATCGAGGACCACGTTGCCTTCGAGGGCGGCCGCCGGTTGACGCATGGCAGTGCCGTTTGCACCTCAGGATTCACTGCCTATCACGCAGGCGACAATCGATACGGACTCATCACAGCAGGGCACTGCAACAAGTCAACATGGACAACTCAAGGTGTGACACTTGCATTCAAGAGTCGTGCATACGACGCGAGCAACGATGCGGCCTTCTACGTCATTCCGGAAGGCCAAGCCCACTCAGCCACGCACAAGATTCGATGCAGCGACAATTCTGGGGTAGCCCGAACCTGTCCGATACATAGCATCGGCCCAGGCCGGCTGTTCATGATGGGTCACTATGTATGCCACATGGGTACGAATTCAGGTGTCAGCTGCGGAACAGTAGACAATGTCAGGTACAAGCCGAACCCGAGCAACGGCTGTGACGGCAACGGCGGGACATGCAGGCCAGTTTTCATCCGTGCATCAGGGCCAGATATGCGTGCCTGCAAAGGCGACAGCGGTGGACCCGTCTATAGCTACAACGCGGCCTACGGAATACACAAGGGTGGGCCTCGAAACAACCCGTGCAACAGGTCGAATTCGTACATCGTCTTCAGTGGTATTCGACGAGTGCAGAACGTGCTTGACGTGGCGGTCATCACCAGCTGGCCGTCGAGCGTACCCTAGTCAACCCTCACACGACTGATGCACAGGTGAAAGATTGTGGTTTCCGTGAGCATGAGAATCATGGTTTCAACAGTCTTCATGCTGCTCTTATCGGCGTGCGCAAGTACAACATCTGTGGCCCACGAGACGCGTCCTAGATCAGCCGAAGTCGAGAATATTCTGCCTCCGCCATCTGTGCTCTCGTCGACTTCGAATACCGATCCTCGTGATGAGGCTCCAGAAATGGTCTCCGCCGTTTCGGCTCTCGCATCACCGTCGATAGATTCCGAAGTCGAGCCGCTTTGGGAACCGAGGGCCAACAGCGTCTTGTCTCTCCCATGGGCTGACTTCCACGATATGCACGAACGCAAGCCTGGATTGGATTCACACTTAATGGAGACAAGTGGCACTCTTCAGATTGAAGGCAGGTGCGTCTACCTGGACGAATTGTCTATGGAACCGCTTCGTCCTGGAGATCCATTGCGCTGGGTGTTATCGCTCCCAAGTGACCTCGTCCAGTATGACGAGGTCACGAAGGCATTCTGGCTACACCGCCAGTTCGGACCCGTTGGGCCATTTGTGACCGGGGATGAAGTAATCGCCGGTGATATATCGTGGAGCAGCGTCCGCAGTTCAGCATGCGGAGACTACCGAATCCTTCACGCCCCGTCAATCGAACTATGCTCAAGCCGTCACCGTTACACATGTTCGACTGCATCTTATTCTTCAACTCACGGCGTACTGCCGGCAGAAGCAGAGCGTCGGTTTAGACGCATCCCTCAGATGGAGGAAATAATCGCAGAACTGCGCAATGCTGAGCCGCATCGGGCGGCAGGCTGGGGTATCGACCGAGCGGATCCGTACACGCGGATCGGTGAGTCATTTGTGGCGTGGCTGTGGCTCACCGGTGATGAACAGCCAAGTCCACAGGCGCAAGCGCTCGCCGCGGCACATCCTGACATCGAGCTTCGGACTGGCGCACCAGTGACCTATGCCCAGCTCCAATTCGCTCAGCAGCAGTTCGCTGACGGAAATGGCATCTATCTTCCGCGCGACGCACTGGACGGTGCTGTCCAAGCGATAGAACTGTCAGAGGCTGTCGCGTGGACATGGATCAACCACCGGACCAACGCGCTGGAAATCGCAATTGACACTTACCGAATCCCGCACGATGTCGGATCCGTCATGCTCACCGGCGATCCGAATTCCTACGATGACAACCGTTGGCCGCCTGAGGACCAGCTCTTCGCCAAGATTGCGGAGGAAGTTCGGACTCGCATCGACATTCCCTTTGACATCGTCTTCCAAAGGATCGACCCCGACGAACGGCACCGATGACCCAACCGTGAGCAACTCAGTGTCCGTCGATCAGCGAGCCCAGGTGAGCAGTGAGGCGCGTTCCAGCGAGTCCAGCCAGACCGATTCGAGCGCCTTGTGCGATGCGAGGTACAGCCGGTGGCCGACCACAGCGCTGGCGGTCACCTGCGCCTGCCAATCGGTGTCGAACCAGCAGTAGCGCTCCCACGGGCCGGGCTCTTCAGTGCCGTCGGGGTCGACGACGATCTCGCGCGACTCGCGGCACTTGCGCAGAGGCGGGTCCGCGTGGCTGAGGCGTGCTCGCTCGGTGAGCTCCGCGCCAGCAGTGCCCAGCACCACAGCGCCGAGGAACGGGGGCTCGCTGCCGCTGCCGCTGTCGTCGAACGGGTACTGGTTCAGCGGCAGCACCGCCAGATCGCTCGGCTGCCAATGCAGGAAAGCGAGCGCATTGAACTCCACCTGGCTGTGGCCGCCCGGGGCCGTCCACTGAGCAATGCGCTGGGGCCGATCCAGATCTGCGATGTCGAACAGCGACACTTGGGTGCCCACGGTGAAGCCCTCGTCGGTGGCCTCCTGACCGACGCCGAGCAGCAGGTCGTCACCGAGCGGATGGAGGTACGCCGAGTAGCCGGTGATCTTCAGCTCGCCGCGCACCTCCGGCGCCGTCGGCTCGGACAGATCCAGCAGGTACAGCGGATCGATCTGGCGGAACGTCACGACGGCGGCGATGTCGCCCAGATAGCGCACCGCGTAGATGCGCTCGCCCACGCCGAGCCCGTCGACGCGGCCGACCTCTGCGAGGCCGTCGGGGCCGACGGCAAGCACCGTCACGAGGCTCTCGGACTCGGGGGCGAGCTGTCCGCGCCAGGTCCACGGCTGGGCGGTGGTGGTCGCGATGCGCAGGTGGCCCTCGTGCTCGGACATCGAGTACTGGTTCAGCACCGTGCCCGTCACCGACGCCGAGCCGAGGTACGTGCTCGTGGCTCGCCCGCTGATGTCGAACATGTGGATCTCGGTCTCGACGGGTGCGCCGTCGCCGGGACCTGCCGGCTCGACGCCCCAGTCGTGCCAGCGCGTCGTGGTCACGTAGAGGTGATCGTGCGAGGCGTACACCGTGCTGCCGTCGGACATGATCGTCGTGGTGTCCATCGCCCCTGCCAGCCCGTCGTCGGCGATGTCGATGGTGGTGACGCTGAGCGTGCCCGGGCCTGCGTAGTGCGGCGGCGCCCAGACACGGCCGCAGCCGGCGAGGCGGCCTCCTGCGACGGCCGTGCCGGAGGCGTCGTTCAGGACGAAGCGCGGCAGCCAGTCATCGAGCGTGGTGCCGGCGATCAGATCGCTGTTTGCCCCGGCCGACCGCTCCTGCGCGCCGAGGTCGGCCGTCTCGGGGATGGCCCAGGGAATCGCACGCGGACGTGAGGTGGTGACCAGCCGCACCACGCCATCGGCCAAGCGGGCGCCGACGTAGTTGCCTTCGATGTCCAGCCGTCTGGTGACTCTTGGCGTGGAGCTGCTCAAGTCGATCTCGACGATCTCGGTCGTGGGTCCCCAGCCCGGCACCGGCTCGCTGTCGGCGGCCTCGCCGCCCGATCCGACGAACGGCACAATGCTGTCCCACTGCGAGGCGAACACGAGCACACGGTCGCCGTGCAACAGCAGGTTCGAGACCCAATGGCTGTCGAGCTGGACAGAAGCGACCAGTGTCAGCTCCGGGCCCGTCACGTCCACCACATGCACCCGGTTCTCGTTCGCCACCACCATGCGCCGACCGTCGGTCTTGAGGACGTGGGGCTCGTCGATTCCCGCTTCCTGCACGTTGGACGTGCTGTAGTCGACGCCCGGCTGCTGCGACGCCGCTCCGGCCCCCGCAGCGTCATCGGCAGCCGCCTGAGCCTCCAGCACCTCGCCCCCGAAGCCGCCATCACCGCCCAGGCCCCACGGGCCCACAACCGCAGCAGCGTTCTCGTGGATGTAGTCGAGCACTGCGCCGCACTCGTCGAACTGGCGCAGCGCTGCGGCCCCGACGGCGCCCACCGGCGCCGCCGCGCCGGCACTTGCCGGCCTGTTCTCAGCCGCGCTGTCGTCCGAGTCGGCGTCGCCTGCAGGTGGGTCGTCTTCGCCGGAATCAGCCCCAACCGAGGACGTGCCTTCAGTGGCAACCTCGTCTCCGGTGTCATCGCCAGCCATGCCGGATTGGAACCCGGCCGACTCATCGGACCCGCCCGGCTCGCCCGGAGCGTCGTCCTCAGCGCTGGAAGCGCTGTCGGAGGCAGTGGTGGCCACGGGCTGCGTGGCGTCCGCCGGCACATCGTCGGTGGCACTGTCATCGGCATCGCTCGCGCAAGCAGCTGCGAGCAGGGCCACAGCAGCCAGAACGGCGAGCAAGCGCGATGTCCTGGCGACTCTGGACTTCGTGTACTCGGGCTTCTCAGTCATCAATTCACACAACGCCACAGGT
This sequence comes from Acidimicrobiia bacterium, assembly GCA_022822525.1. GTDB lineage: Bacteria > Actinomycetota > Acidimicrobiia > Acidimicrobiales > Poriferisodalaceae > Poriferisodalis. The sequence continues at coordinate 21,805 of JAJEBN010000006.1, forward strand.
GCCCGCGGCGTTCCGCTCGCGACGTTACGTTCCGATGAAGTTCCCCACATCACATCGCGAAGCGCTCGGGCGAAGAAAATCAGAGTGACCGCGCAGCAATGCTCTCGTAGGTTCGGCACGGGACGGGACCACCCGCGCTACCGGAGTAGCTCTGACCACCGGGCGGATCCCGTCCTCACGACACGTCGTGTGTGCCGCTCACATCGTAACGCCAAGGAGCGAAAGCAGCCGACGGGTTTAGCGGCTAGCCGTCGTCGGCGACTTCGTCGTAGAGGCCGTTGCGACCCAGGCGCACGAGCAGCTCTTCGGTGCTCCACGGCAGCATCGTGGCCCCGCAGCGGGCATCGCGGTAGTGCTGCTCGAGGCGGCCGGGGCGCAGCAGCGACCTCCCGCCGCAGGTCCGCAGCGCCAGCGATGCCATCTCCGGAGCGCTCTCCATCGTGGTCACCGCAGCCACATGCGCCCGCCGCAGCTCCTCAGGGCTGGGATCGGCCCGGAGTTCGCTGAGCACCCGGTAGGTCAGCGACTGCGCCCGGTCATAGATGAGCTGCAGCTGCGCCCACCCGGTCTGCTTGATCGGATGATCGCGTGACGCCTTCACCCCCGACTCGCCGCGCAGATAGGTGCGGGTGGCGTCGAGGATGGCCCGCATCAGCCCCAGATAGCTGAATGTCAAGGTCATGTAGAACTGCGGAAAGCGGGACACCATCGCGTTGAACATGCCCGGCGGCAGCACCTCATTGCGGGCCGGCACGAACACGTTGTCCATCACCAGCGTGCGTGAGTCGGTGCCGCGCATGCCGATCGGGTCCCAGTCGCCGACGATCTGCGCGCCGTCGCCGTCGGCCGGCACGCCGAGCAGGCGGATGTGGGGATCGCCCTCCACCACCGCCAGCACGTTGTGCACATGGGCAGCACCGCTGAGCGAGGCGAAGATCTTGCGGCCCGTCACGCGGTAGCCGCCCTCGGTGGGCACGGCCATGGTGCTGAAGCCCGATCGGGCACCCGGCGCCTGGCCCTCGGAGAACGGCTGGGAATGGATGACGCGGCCGCCGACCATTCCCTCCCACAGGTGCGGCCGGGTTTCGGCGAGATGAGCAGCCATGGCCCCATCGGGATCCAGCTCACGCCCGCGCTCGCCGGCCAGCAATGCCTCGGCGATCGGGCCGGACAGCAGCGCTGTGGCCGTGTGCATGTTGAACGTCAACGCCGTGGTGGCGCAGTGCCGACCCATCTCCTCGGCCACAAGCGCGTAGCCCACGAAGTCGGCACCCAGCCCGCCGACCTCTGTGGGCACGCACAGGCCCAGGAACCCGGCATCGGCCAGGTCGGCCCAGTTCTCGTGCGGGAAGCTGGCATCGCGGTCATAGGTGGGCGCACGCTCGGCGAAGGCCGGGCCCAGCTCGGCCATCCGGGCCACGAGCTCGGCTCGCTTCGGCGTCAGCACCTGTTCATTCATCACTCGCACCATTCCTGTCGAAAGTCGAGAAGTCGCCATTGCCGCTCGGCGTGCCGTAGCCGCCGCCACCGGGCGTGTGGATCTCCATCACGTCACCCTCGCCCACCTCCACCCGGGCACAGCCGGCCAGCTCGGTGACGGTGTCGTCGACCCGTTCGAGCAGATTGCGCCCGCGCGCACCGTCCTCGCCGCCGGCGACGCCGAACGGGGCGATCCGCCGACAGCTCGACAGCAGGTTGGCCGTCATGGGCTCGCCGAAGCGCAGGCGCCGCACGACGCCATCGCCCCCGTCGTTCGCGCCACGGCCGCCCGAGCCCCGGCGCACCTCGAACCGCTCCAGCAGCACCGGGTGGCGCTGTTCGAGGATCTCGGGGTCGGTGAGGCGGGTGTTGGTCATGTGCGTGTGCACCGCATCGGCGCCCGGGCGGCGCGCCGTGGCACCCGCTCCCCCGCAGATCGTCTCGTAGTACTGGTGGGCGGCGTTGCCCCAGATGAAGTTGTTCATGGTGCCCTGCGAGGCAGCGATGACGCCGAGGGCGCCGAACAGCGCATCGGTGATCTGCTGGGACGTCTCGACGTTGCCGGCGATCACAGCGGCGGGCGGGTGGGGCGACAGCATCGAGGGGTCGGGCACCACGAGTTCTATGGGCCGCAGGCAGCCGGCGTTCAGCGGGATGGCGTCGTCGACCATGCAGCGGAACACGTAGAGCACTGCCGAGCGGCACACCGCCACCGGGGCGTTGAAGTTGCCCGGATGCTGGCCGCTGGTGCCGGCGAAGTCGACGACCGCGCTGCGCTGGTCGGCATCCACCGAGATGCGGACGCAGATCACGCTGCCGTCGTCGAGCTCCATCCGGTAGCTGCCGTCATCGAGGGCATCGATGACCCGGCGCACCATCTCCTCGGCATTGTCGGCGACGTGGCCCATGTAGGCGTGCACGACGTCGAGGCCGTAGTACTCGACGATGCGGGCCAGTTCGACGGCGCCCCGCTCGCACGCAGCCACCTGCGCACGCAGGTCGGCGACGTTCTGATCGGGGTTGCGAGCCGGCCACGGGCCGCTGGCAAGCACGTCGCGGACCTTGCTTTCGAGGAACCGTCCCTCGGTCACGATCTGGAGATTGTCGAGGACCAGCCCCTCCTCGTCGATGGTCGTCGAGTCGGCCGGCGCGGAGCCGGGCACGCAGCCGCCGATGTCGGCGTGGTGGCCGCGGGAGGCCACATAGAAGATGCGCTCGTCGCCCGCGGCGTCGAACACCGGTCGCACCACGGTCACGTCGGGCAGGTGCGTTCCGCCGTTGTAGGGGTTGTTGAGCACGAACACGTCGCCGGGCGACATGTCGGGGTTCTGCTCGATGACCGTTCGGATGGACTCGCTCATCGAGCCGAGATGCACCGGCAGGTGCGGTGCGTTGGCAACGAGCTCGCCGGAGAGATCGAACAGCGCGCAGCTGAAGTCGCGCCGCTCCTTGATGTTCACCGACACGGCGGTGTGCTCGAGCACCACGCCCATCTGCTCGGCGATGTTCATGAACAGGTTGTTGAAGATCTCGAGCTGCACCGGGTCGACGCTGGTGCCGATCGCCACACGCGAGGGCCGAGCCACCACCCGATCCAGCACCAGGTCGCCGCGGTCGGTGATGGTGCCCTGCCAGCCCGGCTCGATCACGGTTGTGGCGTTCGGCTCCACGATGACCGCCGGGCCTGCCGCCACCGTGCCGGGCGCCATGGCGGTGCGATCCCAGAACGGCGTGTCGTAGCGCTCGCACGTCGGCTGTGTGTTGCCCTCAGCCGGCGCTGCGCCGTCCGGTGCTGCGCCGGCAGTCGAACCCATGTAGGTCGGATGGGTGGCAAGCAGTGGCTCGCGGTCACCGGCCGGCGGTGCGGCCGGTGGCGGATCGACCGCTTGACCGCGTGCCTCGATGTGCAGCGCATCCACCACCAATGCCGTTGCCGAGTTGGCCGCTCCGGGCGGGCTGAATCCGAACCTCGTCCGGTGTGCATGCTCGAACGCAGCAGCTACCTCGCTCGCTGTGGCCCGCGACGGCGCCGCCCCCATGGCGGCCGTATCCGATGGCGCCGCCCCCATGGCGGCTGTGCCGAAGGGCACTTCGAGCGAGGTGTCGGAGCCGCGGTAGCGGACGGCGAGACGGCCGGTCACCTCGATCCGATCAGGAGCTACGCCCGCCGCGGCCACGGCGTCGATGGCAGCGGGAGCAGCAGCAGCCAACCGCCGGTGCAGCTCGTCAATGAGCTCTTCGTCGAGGGGAGCTTCCACCGGTTCGGCACGCAGGTCGGTCACATCGGCAAGGCCGATGCCCAGCGCCGAGAGCACGCCGGCGTGCGGGTGGATGAGGACCGTGGTGATGCCCAGCCGGTCGGCCACCCGGCAGGCATGCTGGCCGCCGGCGCCGCCGAAGCACACAAGCGTGTACGCGCTGACGTCGTGGCCACGTTCGGTGCTGATCTTGCGGATCGCGTTGGCCATGTTCTCGGCTGCGATCTCGCCGTAGCCGAACGCAACCTCGGCGGCGCTGCGTTGAACGCCGCTGGCGTCGGCGATCCGGTCGGCCAGCTCGGCGATGCCGCGGGCGGCAGCTTCGGCGTCGAGCGGTTGATTGCCGTCGGCGCCGAAGACCGCGGGGAAGTACTCGGGCCGGATGACACCCAGCACCGCGTTGGCGTCGGTGAGCGCGAGCGGGCCGTCGTTGCCGTAGCAGACCGGTCCGGGGTCGGCGCCGGCCGATTCGGGGCCGACACGCAGGCGGCTGCCGTCGAAGGTGAGCAGCGATCCGCCCCCTGCGGCGACCGTGTGCATGTCGATGATCGGGGTGCGGACGCGGATGCCCGCCACCTCGGTCTCGTTCGCTCGCTCGAACTCGCCGGCAAAGTGGGACACGTCGGTCGACGTGCCGCCCATGTCGAAGCCGATGAGCCGCTCGAAGCCAGCCGCCTGAGCGGTGCGGGCCATGCCGACGACGCCACCAGCAGGACCCGACAGCAGCGCATCGCGGCCGGTGAAGCGCCGAGCATCGGCCAGCCCGCCGTTCGACTGCATGAACTGCAGCTGCGGTCCGCCTGACGATTCGGCTGTGCTATCGCTCTGCGTGGCATCGACTGTGCCGTCGCATAGCGCAGCGTCGCCGCTGCCGATTCTCGACGCCACAGCGTCGACCGTGCCGATTCTCGACGCCACGGCGTCGGCCGTGCCGATTCTCGACGCCACGGCGTCGACGTAGCTGCGCAGGATCGGGGACAGGTAGGCGTCGGCCACGGTGGTGTCGCCGCGGGGGACGATCTTGACCAGCGGGTCCACCTCGTGGCTGACGGAGACCTGGGAGAAGCCGATCTCCCGCGCTGCGGCCGCCAGCGCAGCCTCGTGGTCGGTGTGCCGGTAACCGTGCACCAGCACGATGGCCGCCGCTTCCATGCCGCGCTCCCGCGCCGCAGCCATGCCATCGGTGGCCGACGCCAGGTCCAGCGGGCACAGCACCGTGCCGTCCGCGGCGATGCGCTCGTCGACTTCGAGCACCTCCGCATAGAGCATCTCGGGCAGCACGATGTCGAGCTTGAACAGGTGCGGGCGGGTCTGGTACCCGATGCGCAGCACATCGCCGAATCCGGCCGTGGTGACGAACAGCGTCGGCACGCCACGGCGTTGCAGCAGTGCATTCGTCGCCACCGTGGTGCCCATCTTCACCGACCGGATCCGGTCCGGCGGCAGCGGCTCGCCACGAGGCACGTCGAGCAGGTCGGCAATCGCCGTAGTGGCCGCGTCGTCGTAGCGGCGCGGGTCCTCGCTCAGCAGCTTGTGCGAGACGAGGCCGCCGTCGGGCCGCCGCGCAACGACATCAGTGAACGTGCCACCCCGGTCCACCCAGAAGTCCCAGCCCCCCGACACCGCGTCCATGCCGTGAGCCTAGGTAGACGCCTGTTTGTGCGGCGAACGGGGGCTACGGCCGGATCTTGCGGAAGCGGGCGCCGTGCAGGATGCCGCCGTAGTAGTTGAAGACTTCGCGGGCGTTGTCGTCGTCGAACGGGTAGTCGGCACCGATCTGGGTGGCTGCGGCGAGCCCGGTCACGAAGCAGGTCTCCTGGCTGTTGACCAGCGTGTGCGCCCCGCAGTGCCAGCTGCGGCGCTTGCCCTGGATGAAGCGGAACAGCGGCACGAGCAGCGTCACCTGGCGC
>JAJEBN010000017.1 GCA_022822525.1 Acidimicrobiia bacterium
GCCGGTCATCACGAACGGCTGCGGGATGCACTCCTCGTTCAGCTTGTCGTACACCGCGAGCGTGTTCGGCGAGCCCAGCGTCAAGATCGAGAACACGTTCTCCGCTTCGATCAGCTCGTCCACGAACTCGATCGTCTGAGCGGCGACGTACGCGTCATCCTTGATGATCAGCGTCAGATCACGTGGAGCACCGCCGACCATGATCGGGTCGTTCTCGTTGAGCCAGTTGAAGTAGTTCTCCCAGCCGTAGGCGATGTTGCCGTACGCAGCCAAGTTGCCCGACTGCGCAGTGGTATGACCGATGCGAACCTGGCTGTCGGTAATACCCGTGGTGTTCGACCAGTCGCTCGGGCACGCACTGATGTCGATCTCGAAGCCCGCAGGACCGCGCAGGATGCCGTCGTCACCGACGCCGTACTCACCCGCCTCGATCTTCTCGGTCAGCTCGGCGACAGTCTTGGCACGGCGAGCAGCGGCCTCTTCGAAGATGCCGTCGAGGGTGGAGCGATCGAACATCATCTCCTCCTCTTCCATCATCTCCTCCTCGGTCATCTCCTCTTCCTCGGCGTCGCCGGAAACGGCGGCTTCGATGTCTTCCTCAGAAGCGGCGCCGCCCAGCGAGGACTGCTCCTCGTCTTCCTCGGCCATCTCTTCGTCGGCCATCTCCTCATCGTCGCTGGCCGCAGCAGTGGTCTCGGTCTCGGTCTCGCCGCCACTGCTGTCATCCGCGTCGTCATCGCCGCCGCCGCACGCAGCGGCAACAAGCGAGAACGCGAACAGCAGAGCAAGCAGACGCCAAAGTCGGCGCTTGGTCATGGTGTTCCTCCCATGTAGGAAAAAGTGGTCACGCCGAACCCGAGTCGCCTCAGGGCAACGGCACCGGGTCAAGCTACTGCACACGCTCTCGGTGTTGCCGTGGCATCGTGTGTCAATCCAGCGACGATTCAAGCTCACGTTCGATCTTGGCTTGACGGGGACACCGGAAGACCCCGGCGGCGGTTGAACAGCCCGATGAGTCCGCGGGGAAACACGAACGTCAAGGCCACCAGCAGCATTCCGAAGACGAACTGCTCCTCGTCGAGCAGGCGCAGGAATTCGCCGAGTGGGCCCAGCCCGCTCACGCCGCCGAGCAGCTCGCCGATTCTCGAGAAGACTTCCCGGATGGCGACGCCGAGCACCGAGCCCCACAGCGAGCCCAGCCCGCCGAGCACGGCGGTCGCGTACAGCACCAGCGACTCCTGGAACGGGAACGACTCCTGCGAGGTGAACGGCACCAGAATGATGCCGAGCGCGCCGGCCAGCCCCGCCAGCGACGCGCTCACCGCGAAGGTGTTGACCCTGGAGGCCACCAGGTTGACTCCGTGTACGGCAGCGGCGGTGTCGTTGTCGCGCACCGCACGCATCGCGCGGCCGGGCCGGCTGTTGATGACGTTGTACGTGACCCACATGGCCAGCCCGACCACTGCCAAGCAGATCAGGTAGCGGTACAGGCCCTCGGCCCAGCGGGTGGTGCCGAACCACGACGGCGGCACGAGCTCGGCACCCACGGCCCGGCCGCTGACCCCCCCGGAGAAGGCGGGCACTCGCTTCGCGAGCGGCTGAAACACGATGGCCAGCCCGAGCGTCACGAGCGCAAGGTGGATGCCCTTGATGCGAAGCGCCGGCAGTCCCACCAGTGCCCCCACCAAACCGGCGAATGCAGCTCCTGCGAGGATCGAGACGGCCCATGGCAGCGCCAAGTCGTCGAGTGCGTACGCGGCAGCGAACGCGCCCACCGCTACGAATACTCCGTGACCGAGGCTGATCATGCCGCCGTAACCCGTGGCGACATTCACGCCGAGCACTGCGAGCACCATGACGATGATCTGTGTGTTCTGCCGCAGCTCGGTCACCGAGCTGGTGAGCGGCATCGCCACCAGCCACACGCCCAGCAACGCAGCGCTGGCCCAGCGGAGCGGGCTGATGCGCCGGCGATGCCTCACTCCACGATCCGCGCCGCCGGCGTCGACGACGCCGCCGACCGGGGGGTTTGCGGTGGGTGTCACCGGCGGGCCGCTGCGGACGCTGAGCCCGGCAGCGGCAGGCTGGGCGCCTCGTGCTCCAGTTTCGACCGGATCATCGGCGTCACGCGGCGTCGCAGTCGCTGCCGGCTCATCAGCTTCGGGCTCCGGGCCCGGATCACCGGCCCCGGCCGGCGCGCCATGGATCTCCGTTTCGGGCGGGGCGAAGACGGCGAACACGCTGGCTTCGGCGCCCGCGTCGTCGTCATCGCCGGGGCGCGGCATCGGCGTCGGCCAGTCGTCGCCGCTCACACCCGCTCGATTCGCTGGGTGCCGAACAACCCGGCCGGACGGACAATCAACACCACCACCATGGCGACGAGTGCCGGCAGCACGCTCAGCTCGAATCCGATGAACGGTACGTACGCAGGGATCAGCGTCTGGCTCAAGCCCACGACGACGCCGCCGACGAGCGCTCCCTTCGGCGAGTCGAGCCCGCCGAGCGTCGCCGCGGCGAAGGCATACACGAGGACCCGCACCATCATCGTGGGCTCGAGCAGCACCGAGTTGGCGCTCATGTTGGCCGCGATGGCCCCGAGGCCGGCTGCCAGCGCCCACCCGTACATCAGTGTCGGCCCGACGCGGATGCCGTTCAGCGCAGCGGAAACCGGATCGATCGACACGGCACGGAAGGCGAGTCCGGCTCTCGTGTAGCGCAGCAGCAGCGCGAGCAGCAGCAGCAGCGCCAGCAACACCAACCAGGCCCCGATCGTCGAGTAGCGGATCCGTGCGCCAGCGATGTCGATGTGGTCTCCAGGCGAGGAGGGGAAGAACGGCGGGAAGATACGCGGACCGGTCCCCCACCACTGGCCCATCAGCGAGTTGAGGGCCAGCAGGATGCCGATCGTCACGTTGACCATCGCTAGCTCGGGTGCGTTGCGCAATGGTCGTATCAGGACCCGCTCAGTTGCGGCGCCGGCGCCGATGCCGATGATGACAGCGAGACCGATGGCCACGGGCGTCACCAATGGCGCTCCGATCCACGCCGCCAGCCCTCCCCCTTTGACACCAGGTGCAGCGCCGGCGAGCAGCACGAACGCGATGTAGGCCGAGAACGTGGCCATCTCGCCCTGTGCGAAGTTCAGCAACCCCGTCGACCGGAAGATGATGACCAGCGCCAAGGCCAGCGAGGAATAGATGGCGCTGTTGAACAGTGCGTCAAAGATGCGCTGCAGCAGCAGGACTACATCCATGTCAGCTGCTCAGCCTTCCTCGGCGCCGTGCTGTGGCAGCGGCCAGCGTTGGCTGGCCGCAACGTTGTGGCTACGCAGACGCGCTGGCGCCCTCGGGCTCCGGAGCGGGCTCGGTCTTGTCATCGGCGAAGACGAAGTAACGAAGCCCGACGACGACGGTGACGACGATGGCAATGATGCTCAGCACCAGCGAGAGCATGCTCTGCGTCGGCCAGCCGATCAGCCAGAAGCCCACCGCTGTCTCGGATGCGTCGATCGCATCTGAGGCGGCGTCACACAGCGCGGCCACCGACATATCGCTGATCTCGCCGTCCGGCGAGGAGGCGCAGAATTCGCCGGACGTCCCCACGAAGTCCTTTGCTTTCGCAGCCTCATTGACCATTGGTATCGCCGGGACCGTCTTGCCGTCCGGGTTGACTGCCACCGACTCGCGCGCAAGGTGCCCGACGTGGTGAGCGCGCAGCGCGAGGTTCAGGGCAAAGGTCTTGATGTAGGCGAAGCTGAGGACGCCGAGAACGCCAGCCACTTTCGCCTGTGACGCGACGGTGTCGGCATTGTCGCCACGCAGGCCTGCCTTGGCGGCTCGGAGCTCGTTCATCGAGACGAAGACCACGATCGGTGCGAGCACGACAATGGCAAAGCGCAATGCAAATGCCAGCGTGCCGACGATGAGGTTGTCGACGTTCATCAGCACCCAGCCGATCACCAGCAGCACCGGACCCATCACAGCGAACCTCACGGCCCATGTGGCGCGGGTCGATGAGGGGCCCGGATCGAGAGCCGAGAGCGGGGTGACGGCGTCGCCGTCTGGGGTGAGCGGCACTACCTGGATGATCTTCTTCTGCACGGCCGTCACCATCGATGCGATGCCGCCGGGGGCGAAGAACGTGAAGAGAATGAGGATGAGGCCGAAGATGGCCGCCGACAGCGGCCCGTCGCCGTCGAGGGTATAGAAGCCCAGCGGGATGGAAATCCGCTTGGTGAGGTCTCGGGCCCACACCACGAACAGACCGCCGAAGATCGAACCCTGCAAAGTGCCGACCCCGCCGATCACCAAGCCGATGATGAGGTCGACCGCCAGCAGGAAGGTGAAGTCCTGGCCGGCCACGAAACCCTTGTCAAGGCACCACATGAGGCCCGCCAGCGAGCCCAGCGAGGCGCTCAGTGCGAAGTTCACCGTCTTGTACATCGGCAGGTTGACGCCGTAGACCGCAGCGCCGGCTTCGCTGTCGCGAATTGCCAGCACTGCTCGCCCGGGGCGGCTGCGCATGATGTTGCGCACCAGCGCGACCACGACCACCGTGATCAGCAGCAGGATCCAATAGCGATAGGCGTTGGCGCCACGGGCGCCGTCGACTCCCGGCAGCCACTCGAAGAAGCTCGAGAAGCCGCTTTCCTGGCGGTCAACTTCCTCGATGACATCTCGACCGTTGGGTCCGCCCGTGCGTCGCGCGATGCCGAGCTCGTCGATATTCACGAGCGTCGGGAACACTGCCGCTTGCGCGATGGTGACCAAGGCGAGATAGAGACCCTTGACCCGTAGCGCCGGCAGACCCACGATGACTCCGATGGCGAATCCGACGATCACGACCACTGGAATGACCATCCAGTAGTCCCAGAGCTCGTCTTGGACCATGGATGCCGCAACGAACGCGCCGATGCCCATGAACGCCGAATGGCCCAAGGCAAGCATGCCGTTGAAGCCCACGACCAGATTGACCGCCAGCACAGCGACCATCAAGACCAGCGCGCGGTTCATCTTGCCGATCTCGAACGGCTGCAGGACCAGCGGCACCAAGACGGCCAGCGCCACGGCGTAGCCCCAGCTCAGGAATCGCCACTGGCGATGCTGTGTGCTGCCCTTGGAAACGATGAGCAGTGGTGAACTCATACCTCAGCAACTCCCCTTGGGTCGTTGAGCTAGACGCGCTCAATGCGGCGGGTACCGAAGAGACCCGCTGGACGGAACAGCAGCACGATCAGGATCAGCAGGAATGCCATTGCCAGCTGCAAGATCGAGAAATAGGCCTGGCCCAGCACGACTACGCCGAACCAGGACACGAGCACCGACTTGATCAGCCCCACGACGAGCCCGCCGATGACGGCGCCGCCCAGGCTGTCGAGCCCGCCCAAGGCGGCTGCGGCCAGCGCATAGATCAGAATGGTCAGCATCATGTTGGGGTTGACGCCGCCCAGCGCCGGCGACACCAGCGCTGCGCCGAGCGTGCCGAAGACTGAGGCGAGCGCCCAGCCGAAGCCCAGCGTCCGACCTGTGTTGACGCCGACCAGCCGTGCCGATTCGGCATTGGACGAGACGGCACGGAAGGCCAGGCCGGCCTTCGTCTTGCCCAGGATGATCGCCAGCGCAATCAGCGCCAGAGCGAGCCCGATCCATGTGCCGATGGTGCGGTAGTGGAGCCGTGCGCCGATGACTTCGAAGAAGGTCCGGCCCACCATCTCGCACATGTCGGCATCGGCGGTGCCGCGTGCGACCTCGATGAGGTCGCCATCGGCATTCTTGAGGCAGGCAATAGTGCCGTCGCTCGATGTCTTCAGTTCGCTGCCGTTGGGCACCCAGCTCGGGAAGTGCCCGAATGGGTCGTTGACGCGGCGCACCTGGTAGTTCCATATGTCGCCGGCGACGGCGTTGATGATGAGGAATAGGCCCAGCGTGATCAACACGACCGGTAGGTGGTCGTCGGGGTCGAAGGGTCTGACGAGCGCTCGCTCCACGACCGCTCCGATGACCGCGCTGACCGCCATGGCTACAGCGATGGAGAGCCAGAGCCACCAGCCTTGCTCCACGTTCAGTACGTACACAAAGAACGCACCGAGCATGGCCAACTCGCCTGTGGCGAAGTTGATCAACGTGGTGGCCTTGAAGATCAGCACCAGCGCCAAAGCGACGGTGCCATAGACGGCCCCGTCGCGTAGGCCGTTGAAAATGAAATCCGGAAGGATCTCGAAGTTCCAGTTCACGGTCTGCCCCCGTACCTGCTGATCAGGCGCCCAAGTACGCTTCCTGCACTGCAGGATCGTTCTTGAGCTGCTCGGCGGGTCCGTGCAAAGCGATCTCGCCGCTCTCGATCACGTACCCGTAGTCGGCCATGTCCAGTGCCAGGTTGGCGTTCTGCTCCACGAGCAGCATCGTCAGCCCAGTTTCCTTGTTCAGTTGAGCGAAACGCTCGAAGAGGTCTTCGATGATGAGCGGCGCCAGGCCCAGCGAGGGTTCGTCGAGCAGCAGCAGCCTCGGCCGACACATCAGCGCCCGGGCCACGGCCAGCATCTGCTGCTCGCCGCCCGACAGCGAGCCGGCCAGCTGATCGCGGCGCTCTTCGAGCCGCGGGAAGATCTCGAACCAACGGTCCACGTCGGCGCTGACTTCCTTGTCCTTGCGGGTGTAGGCGCCGATCTTCAGATTGTCCATCACCGAGAGCTCGGGGAACGTTCCCCGGCCTTGCGGCACGTGGGCGACGCCGCGCCGCACGATGTCGGCGGTCTTGGAACGGGAGATGTCGTCGCCTTCCATCTCGATAGTGCCCGATGTGGTGCACATATTGCACAGCGCCCGCAGCGTGGTGGTCTTGCCGGCACCGTTGGCGCCCAGCATCACCACGACGTTGCCGTCGGGTACTTCGAAGTCGAGGCCGCGGAGCACCTCGACGGCGCCGTAGCGAGCGTGGAGGTTCTCGACCTTCAGCATCATGTCTGTCATGAAGAACTCCCCAGGTATGCCTCGATGACCTCCGGGTCGTTGCGCACGACATCGGGGTGACCGTCGGCAATCTTGCGGCCGAAGTTAAGCACCACGAGGTGCTCGCTGATGTTGAGCACCATGCGCATGTGGTGCTCGACGAGCAGCACCGACAGGTTGTGCCGGTCGCGGAGGTCCTTGACATCTTGGGCGAGCGAGTCGACCTCGGCGTGGGTGAGACCCGACGCCGGCTCATCCATCATGATGAGGCGCGGGTTGGCGATGAGCGCCCGTGCGAGCTCGATGCGCTTCAGCGTGCCGAACGGCAGACCGGCGGCGGGATGGTAGGCGTACTCCTCGAGGCCGAGTTCCTCGAGCGCTTCCCATGCCCTCCGTCGCAAGTCTTTCTCTTCGTTGCGGGTGCCGAGCCGGAACGCAGCCGTGAAGAAGTTCGCCTTCGAGTTGGTGTGGTCGCCCACCATCACATTCTCGATCACCGTCATGCCCTTCCAGAGGGCCAGGTTCTGGAATGTGCGGTAGACGCCGACGCGACTGATCTGGTGCGCTGGCATCGCCAGCAGATCGTGCCCGTCGAATGTCACCGCGCCGGTCGTCGGGTCGTAGATCCGGCTGACCACGTTGAACAACGTGGTCTTGCCCGCGCCATTCGGTCCGATGAGACCGAGAATCTGTCCCTCGTCCAGAGAGAAGGACAAATCGTCGAGCGCACGGATGCCGCCGAACTGCACGGAGATGTCTTGGACTTCGAGCAACGCCACGCGCTCAACCCCCTCCGGTCCTCGCCGATCAGGTGACCGGCCGCAGGCAAGTTATCAGGTCGGCTCGTCTTCGTGGCTTTCCGAATGGAGCCCCACGAAGGCCGAGCCAGCGGGTGATGTTAGGTCGCGGCGAAGCGACATGTGCAAATGCTCCCGGCGATGCCTGCCGCAGCGCATCACCCTGGTCGCATCGGATGCGCACGTGCCGGCTGACGCTCGCAACCGACTGGTTCGGGGAGGAGGACTCGAACCCCCAATGACTGGACCAGAACCAGTTGTGTTGCCAATTACACCATCCCCGAGGGCCCGATCAGGCTAGTGGCGCGGCCTCGCGATGACCCCGGGGATTCGGCGGATTATCCCGCTGGTGAGCCGGTACGGCGGAGTCGCTGCTGCGCTGCCTCGAGGCGGTGCAGGGCGGTGTCTCGGCCCAACAGCTCGAGCGACTCGAACAGCGGCGGACCGACGGCGCGGCCGGTGATCGCGACACGAACCGGGGCCTGCGCCTTGCCCAGCTTGAGCCCGAATTCCTCTCCGATCGCGCGCAAGCAAGCATGCAGCGAATGAGCGGTCCATTCCGCTTCGGAGAAGTCGGCGCGCGCGCGATCGAGGATTTCACCGGCGGGCGGCACCAGCGCCGCATCCCAATCGTCCGCGTCCATTTCGGGTTCGGCGAAGAGAAACTCGATGCGGTCGGGAGCGTCGGAGAGCAGGCGCGTGCGTTCGCGGATCAGCGGGGCCACCTTGCCCAGCGTGTCGCGATCGAGGCCCGCACCCCATGGCCGTCTGTGCACCCAAGGTTCGATCGCGGCACCGAAACCCGCGTCGTCGAGCGCTCGCAGGTATTCGCCGTTGACAGCGGTGAGCTTGTCGAGGTCGAACATTGCGGGTGCCGCGTTCACATCAGCGAGATCGAACAGTTCGACGATCTCCGCGAGCGGCCGTACCTCGATGCCGTCCGGCGGTCCCCAGCCCAGCAATGCCAGGTAGTTCACCATGGCCTCCGCCAGCACACCCTGATCGCGGTAGCTCGTGAGCGACACGTCATCGCGCCGTTTGGACAGCTTCTTGCGCTCCTTGTTCACGAGGAGCGGCAGGTGCGCGAAGGTCGGCACGTCGGTCGCGCCCAGCGCGGCGCGCAGCAGGATCACTCTGGGTGTCGTGTTCAGCAGATCTTCGCCCCGGACGACATGGGTGATGCCCCCTTCGAGGTCGTCGACCGCGTTGGCCACAAAGAACGTCGCGCTGCCGTCGCTGCGCTGCACGACGAAGTCCTCGATGGAGTCGTTCGGGAATTCGACGCGGCCCCGCACGATGTCGTCGAAGGCCGTGACACCCTCGGAGGGAACGGCGAACCGCACCGCGCCTTCATCGCGATAGGCCTGCCCGCTGTCAAGCCAACGCTCGATCGCGGCGTCGTAGCGGCCGGCGCGCTCGCTCTGGAAGACGGGGTCCCCATCGAAATCCAGCCCCAGCCATTCGAGCATCTCGAGGATCTGCTCGATGTGGGCAGGCGTCGCCAGCTCGGCGTTCGTATCTTCGATGCGCAGCACCATCTCGCCCCCGCAGTGACGGGCGTAGAGCCAGTTGAACAACGCCGTTCTGGCGGTGCCCAGGTGCGGCAGTCCCGTAGGGGCCGGAGCGAATCGCAGTCGGGGGCGGGGCATCGCCGGCGCGTGGCCGGCACTGCCACGGTCAGAAGGCATCGGGCTGCTGGCGCTCGCGGCGCCGCTCAGCACTGGCCGGTACTGCAGTTCGGGTCCGATGCGTCGACCCAGCGACCCACTGGCCTGCCCGCCAGCGCGAGCAGGCGCTGCAACGGCGGAGTGGAGAGGTCGACATCGAGCGGTTCGAGACCCGGCCACACCTGCACCGCAGGTGCCGCGGCCTGCACCCGGTCCACCAGCAGTTCATCGAGTCCGGCGCCGGCACTGATGGCCTGCTGGAGGTCGTACCCCAGGATCGTCAGTTCCACGACGCGCGTCCACAGCAAGTTGCGCAGCCGCGGGCTGAAACCGGCACCGGCATCGAGTCCTGCAGCCACCG
Organism: Acidimicrobiia bacterium; assembly: GCA_022822525.1. Taxonomy (GTDB): domain Bacteria; phylum Actinomycetota; class Acidimicrobiia; order Acidimicrobiales; family Poriferisodalaceae; genus Poriferisodalis. The sequence continues at coordinate 9,773 of JAJEBN010000017.1, forward strand.
CGAGCACGGTGCGCACGCTCTCGATGACGGGTTGCGTCGGATCGGGACGATCCTCGGGGCGCCCGCCGAATCGAGGGGCGGCGCCGGCTGTGGGCGCAGGGATCTCGACCGGCGGCGGCACCGGCTGGCCGCTCATCTGCGCGGCGGCCGCGAGGTTCCCGTCTGCGACGCGCGCGAGCAGGTCGGCCACGGTGTAGGAATCGAGCGGCGGCGGCAGCGCCATGGTCATGTGCTCCCAGGCGGGCAGCCGCATCCGGGCGGCGAAGTCGGTGCACGCCCGCCGGTGCAGCCGCAAGAGCTCGCGATCGGTCTGGCCTGGGTCTGGGGAAGCAGCCTCCCGCGCAGTCGCGGTGGATTCGGGTGTCGTCGTCTGGGCCATGAGAGTCTCAGTCAGTGTTGCTGGGGCAGGGCGGTGCGGGTGCTCATTGGTCTGGATCACGCGTCAGGCCCAAGGGATCGGAGTCGTAGCGGCGCCTGATTTCCGAGGGCGACAGCGCCAGTAGCGCAGTCGGGACGCAGGCGACCAGCTTTCGGATCTCGCTGTAATGGTGTGCTTCGGCAACCCCCTCGAAGAGCGCCATCCGTCGTGCCACCAGTTCTGCAGGTGGCTGCGGGTCGAGAAAGCCGAACGCTGCGTATCCCGCTTCGAGATCCCACACGACGGGCGCGCGCCCGAACATCGAGGCACGTTTGAGCGCCACGGCAACGCATCCTGCGTCGACATCGTGCCGGTCCTCGCCTTCGACGAGCAGTACCCGGTCGTCGAACAGTTGCACAAGACCGTATGCGTACCCCTGATCGGGCCCCTGATGTCCTCGCAATGCACCCGTGGGCTGGCCGCTGGCGAGATCGCCGGGACGCTCGGCACGCCAGCGCCGCGGCGTCACTTCCGGCGACGAGTACGCACGGACCTCGCTGAGCGGCCCTACCCGAACGTGGCGCGGTGCAGCCATTGCCGCGGAGTCTAGGAAGCGGTGGTGGTGCTCGCCGCAGTCGGCTACGCGCTGGCGCTCGCGTCGAGCCGATACCGCATGAGCGCATAGATCAACGAGTCGCGCAGTGCCAGCCACGACGCCTCGATGATGTTCTCCGAGACGCCGATGGTGGTCCAGGTCGTCTCGCCGTCGGTGGAGTCGATGAGCACCCGCGTCACCGCTTCTGTGCCGCGATCCGCATCCAGCACGCGCACCTTGTAGTCGGTCAGGCGCACGGTGGCGAGGTCGGGATAGACATCGCTCACTGCGCTGCGGAACGCATTGTCCAGTGCGTTGACCGGCCCGTCTCCCTCGCCCACGGTGACTCGCCGCTCGCCGCCGACAACGATGCGCAGCGTCGCCTCGGTGTCGAATTCGGCCTCACGCCCGCGCTCGACGAGCACCTTGAAGGATTCGACGCTGAAGAAGTCGAATGTCTGGCCCGCGGCCTGGCGCAGCAGCATCTCCAGCGACGCGTCGGCCACCTCGAAGTGATACCCGGCGTGTTCGAGTCGCTTCAGCTCGTCCACGACCTCAGACATCGCGGCCTTGTCGATTTCGATGCCGAGTTCGGCCGCCTTCAGCTCCACCGACGCCCGTCCCGACAGGTCGCCGAGCAGGAATCGGGTGCTGTTGCCGACGGCCGCGGGATCGATGTGCTCGTAGCTGTCGGGCCTGCGTGCAATCGCGCTGGTGTGCAATCCGGCCTTGTGGGCGAACGCGGACGCCCCGACGTAGGGCTGCTGATTCTGCGGCGGCATGTTCACGAGCTCGGCGACGTGATGGGCCACCGAGGTGAAGCGCGACAGGCAATCCCGCGGCACCGTCTCGATGCCCATCTTGAGTGTCAGATTCGGCACCAGCACGGTGTTGTCGCAGTTGCCGGTGCGCTCCCCGTATCCGTTGACAGTGCCCTGCACGTGCGTCGCGCCGGCGATGACGCCAGCCACTGCGTTGGCCACTGCGCAGCCGGTGTCGTTCTGGGTGTGCATGCCGATCTGGACGCCGTCGAAGTGGCGCACCACATCGCGCACGATGTTCTCCACCTCGTGGGGCAGCGAGCCGCCGTTGGTGTCGCAGAGCACCAGGCAGTCGGCGCCGTTGACCGCTGCGGCCTCGAGCACCGACAGCGCAAACTCTGGATTGCGCTTGTAGCCGTCGAAGAAATGCTCCGCGTCGAAGAAGACGCGCAGCCCCTCGCCCTTGAGGAACTCGATCGAGTCGCCGACCATGGCGATGCCCTCGCTGAGCGGCTGCCGGAGTGCTTCGGTGACGTGGTAGTCCCACGACTTGCCGACGATGCACACGGTGGAGGTGCCCGCAGCAACCAATGCGGCCAGGGTCTGGTCGTCGTCGACGCGGCCGCGGGGCCGGCGCGTGGATCCGAACGCCACCAGCGTGGCGTGCTCGAATTGCAGCTCAGCCGCCGCCCGAGCGAAGAACTCCTCATCCTTGGGATTCGAGCCGGGCCAGCCGCCCTCGATCCAGTGAATGCCGAGTGCATCGAGTTGGCGGGCCACTTTGAGCTTGTCGTCAGAGGACACCGAGATGCCCTCGAACTGGACGCCGTCGCGCAACGTCGTATCGAAGATCTCGACTCGCTCGGGCCACGACGGATCCCGAACGCCCTCGCGGATGAGGGGTGCCGATTCGCCTGGTTCGGGGGTCGTGTCGCTGGGGCCAGATGTGCTCATGACGACCTCATCCCCCCGAGACGCCGGTGAGGATCGCTTTGGCGATCTCGTCGGTGCCGACTTCTGGCACCGAGTCGTCGGCAATGACGGCATCGCACGCGGCGCGCACGCGCTCAGCGCACTCGGTTTCGCCGAGGAACTCGAGCATGAGCACGGCCGAGAGGACCGCGGCCGTGGGGTTGGCGAGGCCCTTGCCGGCGATGTCGGGCGCCGACCCGTGCACCGGCTCGAACAGTGACGGCCCCGTCCGGTCCGGGTTGAGATTGGCCGAAGCAGCCAGCCCGATGCCGCCGGCCACGGCGCCGCCGAGATCGGTGAGGATGTCGCCGAACAGGTTGTCCGTCACGATCACCTCGTAGCGGTGCGGATCCTCCACGAAGTGGATGCAGGCCGCGTCGACGTGGTTGTACGCAGTCTCGACATCGGGATACTCCTGCGCCACCTCGTTGAATGTGCGCTCCCACAGATCGCCCGAGAACGTCAGGACATTGGTCTTGTGAACCAGCGTCAGATGACGGCGCTGCTGGGCGCGAGCCAGTTCGAAGCCGTACCGGATAGCGCGCTCGGCTCCCATGCGAGTGTTGACCGAGCCTTGGGTGGCGATCTCGTGAAGTGTGCCCTTGCGAAGGAACCCGCCCTCGCCCGCATAGGCGCCTTCGGTGTTCTCGCGTATCACCGTGAAGCTGTGTCCGTCGGGCAGGGTGAACGGGCGCAGGTTCACATACAGATCCAGCTCGAAGCGGGCCTTCAGCAGCAGGCCGCGCTCGATGACGCCTGGCGGCACATCAGGCGTGCCCACGGCGCCGAGCAGGATGGCGTCGAACGTGCGCAGCTCGTCGAGGGTCTCGTCATCGAGCACCGTGCCGTCGCGCAGGTACCGGTGGCCGCCCAGTTCGAATTCCGTCGTTGCAATGCCGGCACCGGCGGCGGCAATGACGTCGAGGGCGACCGAGGTGACCTCGGGCCCGATGCCGTCTCCTCCGATGACTGCGATGCGATGCGTCACTGTGGTGCCCCTTGGGTGTTCGTGCTGGGAACGAGCTGCTCCCGCTTCAGGACTTCCGCTCACAGCGCCCCGAAGCGCGATTGGGCCCCGAACTCAACCGGGGCATGCCAACCGCGCCAGAGAGTGTGCCAACAGAAGCCCTCGGTAACCTCACGTGGGTGCCCGAAATCCATCACATCTCTGCTGAGACCCATGATCGGCTGCAAGCAGAGCTCACCGATCTGACCGGTCGTGGGCGCATAGATATTGCGGCACAGATCGAGACGGCCCGCCTGCTGGGTGACCTGTCCGAGAACGGCGACTATCACGCTGCCAAGGAAGAGCAAGGCAAGATGGAGGGCCGCATCATGCGGCTGAAGTCGATCTTGGAGAACTGCGAGATCGTCGCCGAGGTTGCTGACAGCTTTGACGACCGCGTGGTGGCGCCGGGCCTGGTCGTCTCGATCCGCTTCGAGGGCGACGACGAAGTCGAGCAGTTTCTCTTCGGCTCGATTGAGGAGCGCCGAACCGGCATCGAGGTGGTGTCGCCCGGTTCGCCGATGGGCCGAGCGCTCGAGGGCGCGCAGGCCGGTCAGACGGTGACCTACGAAGCAAACGGCAACCAGCTGAGCATCGAGATCGTCGCCATCGAGGCCTGACCGGCTCGGCTTCCGGGCGATGGAGTGCATCGCCAGGTTGGAACCGCAGGCGTCGCAGGCGCAGACTGGCGGGGTGACCAGCGTCGGCGCGGCGGTGCCGCGCACCCTCAGCGAGAAGATTTGGGACCGCCACGTCGTACGGACCGGCGGCGGCCAGCCCGACCTTCTCTATATCGACTTGCACCTCATCCATGAGGTCACCTCGCCTCAGGCGTTCGACGGTCTGCGCATCTCCGGACGAACGGTGCGTCGCCCTGATCTGACGGTCGCCACCGAGGACCACAACGTCCCGACTGCCGATCTGCACCTGCCGATCTCGGACCCGATCTCGGCCAAGCAGGTGCAAGTGCTGCGAGCGAACTGCGCCGAGTTCGGCATCACGCTGTATCCCATGGGCGATCCGGGCCAAGGCATCGTGCATGTCATCGGGCCCGAGCAGGGGCTCACGCTGCCCGGCATGACGGTGGTGTGCGGCGACAGCCACACTTCGACACACGGTGCCTTCGGAGCGCTGGCATTCGGCATCGGCACCTCGGAGGTCGAGCATGTGCTGGCGAGCCAGACGCTGCCGCAGGCCCGGCCCTCCACGATGGAGGTGCGGGTCGACGGTGAAGCGCCAGCGGGCGTGACCGCCAAGGACATCGTGCTCGCCATCATCGGCCGGATCGGCACCGGGGGCGGCATCGGCCACATCATCGAATACCGCGGCTCGGCGATCGAGGCGCTGTCGATGGAAGGGCGTATGACCGTCTGCAACATGTCCATCGAGGCAGGCGCCAAGGCGGGCATGATCGCTCCCGACAACACCACATTCGAGTACTTGGCCGGCCGCCAGCACGTCCCCGCTGGGGCTGACTGGGACGCTGCGGTGGCCGACTGGCGCTCGCTCGTCACCGACGACGGCGCAACCTTTGACCGCTCGGTGTCCATCGACGCTGCGTCGCTGCGGCCGCATGTCACCTGGGGTACCAATCCCGCACACGTGATCCCGATCGACGGCGCGGTGCCCGCGCCGAGCGACTTCGACGACCCGGTCGAGGCGACGACCGCCCAGCGGGCGCTGGACTACATGGGGCTGACCGCCGGCACCCTGCTGTCCGACGTGGCAGTCGACACGGTCTTCATCGGGAGCTGCACGAATTCTCGCATCGAAGACCTGCGTGCGGCTGCGGCGGTGGCACGGGGTCGCAAGGTGGCCGACGGGGTCCGCACGCTGGTCGTGCCCGGTTCGTTCGCCGTCAAGATGCAGGCCGAGTCTGAGGGATTGCACGAGGTATTCACCGAGGCGGGCTTCGACTGGCGTGAGCCGGGCTGCTCGATGTGCCTGGCCATGAATCCCGACAAGCTCGCTCCGGGCGAACGCTCGGCGTCGACTTCGAACCGCAACTTCGAGGGCCGGCAGGGCCGTGGCGGGCGGACGCATCTGTGCTCGCCGGAAGTGGCCGCAGCGACGGCAATCGCCGGCCGCTTCGTCACCCCCGACGATCTGGCCTGAATCGAACAAGGGAAGCGAGCTGATGGAGCCCGTGAGAGTGCACGAAGGCCGGGCGGTTCCGCTCGACCGTTCGGACGTAGACACCGACCAGATCATCCCCAGCGACTGGCTCAAGCGAGTCGAGCGCACCGGCTTCGGCAAGGGACTCTTCAGCGAGTGGCGCGACGAGCGCGACTTCGTGCTGAACGATGAGCGCTTCGCCGGCGCGACGATCCTGGTCGCCGGCTCCAACTTCGGCACCGGATCCTCACGAGAGCACGCCGTGTGGGCATTGATGGACTACGGCTTTGTGGCGGTGGTCTCGCCGCGCTTCGGCGACATCTTCCGCAACAACTCCACCAAGAACGGCTTGGTGCCCGTGCAGATCTCCGAAGAGGCTGCAGCACGGCTGCGGACTGCAGTGACGGAAGATCCCGACCTCGCGGTGACCGTCGACGTCGAGCGGCGAATGCTGAGCGCACCCGCTGCGGGCATCGAAGAGTCATTCCCAATGGACGACGCCACGCAGGAACGATTCCTCGAAGGGCTCGACGACATCGGCATCACGCTTCGCAGCGTCGAAGCCATCGACAGCTACGAGACAACACGGGCCGCCTGGCTGCCGACGACCTAACCCTCCGAGCACTTCCCCCAGCACTTGTGGTGCGGCCCAGTGCCGCGGACCGAGTCGCGAGGTGTGAGCGCCGGTCGCGCTACGGTACCGCGACGCTTCGGGCGACTTGCTCGACCTGATCGCGGCATGACGCGGACAGGCATGCGTACGCGAGGGAGAGCAATCCATGAAGAAATGGCGACTGCTAGTTGCCGTGCTGGCCGTGTTTGCGCTCGTCGCTGCGGCTTGCGCAAGCGACGACGATGACGGTGCGACGCCCGCCACCACAGCGGCGCCCGCCGCCGATGACATGGACGACGGCGACGACCATGACGAGGACGACGGCCACGACGAGGACGACGGCCACGACGAGGACGACGGCGACGGCGACGACATGGCCGCGGCCCACGGTCCGTGCAATGACGGCGCCAATGTCGGCGGAACGCTCATCATCGGCAGCACCCAGGTGCCGCGGCACCTCAACGGCACCGTGCAGTCGGGCTATGCGACCGCCGTGCCGGGCACGCAGCTGAACGCGAGCCCGCTGCTGTACGACGACGAGTACAACCCCATGCCGTACCTGGCAGAGAGCTGGGAGGTCGCCGACGACGGTCTCTCGGTGACCCTGCACCTTGTGCAGGACGCCGTCTTCCACGACGGGATGCCGATCACCTCGGCGGACGTGGCGTTCTCGATCCTCACAGCGCAGGCGCATCACCCCTTCAAGCCGATGTTCGCACCGGTCACCGGTGTGGACACCCCCGACGAGCACACCGCCGTAATCAACCTGAGTCAGCCGCATCCAGCGATCCTGCTGGCGATGTCACCGGGCCTCTTGCCGGTCATCCCGAAGCACATCTTCGACGACGGCCAGGAGCTGCCGACCCACCCGCGCAATACGGAGGACTTCGTGGGCTCGGGTCCGTTCCGGCTGGTCGAGTACGAGGCCGGCACGATCATCCGCATGGAACGATTCGACGACTTCTTCATCGAGGGAGCGCCGTGTCTCGACGAGATCGTCATGCAGATCATCCCCGATGCGACCAACATCGTCCTGGGCCTCGAGAATGGCGAGATCGACCTCTCGGTCACGCTGGGGCCCTCAGCGAACGTCCTGCGCCTGATGGAGAACGAGAACGTAACCGTGAGCTCCGACGGTCACGAAGCGATCGGGCAGATCCAGTGGCTCGAGATGAACGTGGACGACCCGGCACTGTCGGACAAGCGCGTGCGCCAGGCGATCGCCTACGCCATCGACCGCGACTTCATGATCGACGCACTCGACCAAGGACTGACCATCCCGGCCACGTCAGGCATCGTCACGGCGAGCCCGTTCCACGACTCCACGGTCAACCCCTATGACCGCGACGTCGATCAGGCGAAGGCGCTGCTGGCCGAGGCCGGCTACGGCGACGGCGATCTCAGCCTCACCATCGACTACATCCCGCCGACGCAGGTGATCTACGCCGAGTACGTCGTGCAGGCGCTCGAAGACGTCGGCATCAACGTGGAGCTGAGCGTCTCGCCCGACTTCCCGACATGGGCCGGTCGAATCGCGGGCCGCGACTATCAGATGACGATCAACAACGTCTGGAACTGGGGCGATCCAGTGATCGGCGTCCACCGCAGCTATCTCAGCGACAACATCGACCAGGGCATCTGGACGAACAACACCGGGTACTCGAACGCCGAGGTCGACCGAATCCTGGCGGAGGCCGGTCAGGAGCTCGACGCTGGGCGCCGGGCTGCGCTGTACGCCGAATTCCAGCAGATCGTGTCCGATGAGGTGCCGATCTACTACCTGACCACTCCGCAGTTCTGGCAGGCCTACAACCCGCATGTCCAGGACCCGCCGACCCGGACCATCTGGGGCATGATGTCGCCGATGCACGAGGTGTGGTTGGATCGGTAGCGGCAACCGAGTCCCGTTCCGGCAGTGCTGATGTGACCGCCGGAACTTCGTTCGACGAGGACGGAACATGCTGAGGTCCATCACTGCCAGGATCGCCCAAGCACTCGGGCTGATCCTGGCAGTGATGTGCCTCAACTTCCTGCTGATCCACCTGACGCCCGGTGATCCTGCCACGGTGATCGTGGGCGAGAGCGGCGCCGGAGACCCGGAGCTGCTGGAAGAAATCCGGGCACAGTACGGCTTGGATCGTCCATTCGTGGTGCAGCTCGTGACCTACGTCGGCCGTGTCGCCACCGGCGACCTCGGTGATTCGTACTTCTTCAATCAATCGGTCACTTCGCTGATATCGGCACGGCTGTGGCCGACCGTGCTGCTGGTGGGCACCGCGCTGACATTCGCCGTCGCCGCAGGGACCATGGTGGGCGTGGCGACCGCTCGCCGTCCGGAGAGCCCGCTGAGTCACGGCGCAACCGTGCTGGCACTGGTGGGCTTCTCGATGCCGGTGTTCTGGACCGGCATCATGCTGGTGATCCTGTTCGCGTCCACGTGGAAGCTGCTGCCGGTACAGGGCTGGCACGACGTGAGCTACGGCGAAGGCGTGCTTGCGAATGTCCTCGATGTCGGCGAGCACCTGGTGCTGCCGGCACTCACGCTCGGACTCATCTATCTGGCGCAGTACAGCCGATTGTCGCGGGCCTCCATGCTGGAGGTGCTTGAGTCGGACTACGTGCGCACCGCCAGGGCGAAGGGGCTGGGCGAGCGCCGGGTCGTGTACAAGCACGCGCTTCGCAATGCTGTGATCCCCGTGGTGACGGTGATCGGTCTGCAGTTCGGAGCACTGCTGTCGGGCGCGTTGCTCGTCGAGACCGTCTTCAACTGGCCGGGATTGGGTCGGCTCGCGTTCGACTCCATCCTTCGACGGGATACCTCGGTGCTGCTCGGCGTGCTGATGGTGTCGTCGGTCATGGTGATCGTGGCGAATCTGCTGACCGACCTGCTGTACACGATCATCGACCCGCGCATCCGGCTACGAGAGCGTTCCAATGTCTGATGCCGCTGGGCTCGGGGACGTGGCCGCCGCTGACATGGGCGTCACGCCGGGTCTCGGTGCCGGCGGCGGCCCAGGCGCAGCGCGGCCGGGGCGCGAGACCTTCCGGCTGTTCGTGCGCAACAAGGCGGCGGTGGTCGGCGTGCTGATGCTGGCGGGGGTCGTCTTCATGACGGTCGCCGGGCCCAGCTTGTACGACCAGGACCCGAAGGACATCGTGGCCCGGCCGTTGATCGGTCCCGGCGAACTCACCGAAGCCCGGCTGGGCACCGACTACCTCGGGCGCGATGTGCTGGCCGGGGTGATCAATGGCGGCGCTACCAGCCTGACAGTGGCAGCGATGGCCGCCGCGATGGTGCTGGTCATCGGCATCGGCATCGGCGCGGTGGCCGGCTACTACGGCGGTTGGGCGGACGGTGCGCTCATGCGCTTCACCGAGTTCTTCCAGGTGCTGCCGGCGCTGCTCTTCGCGATGGTGGTGGTGGCCCTGTTCGAGCCGTCGATGTGGACGATCTCGTTCGCCATCGGCGTGGTGGCGTGGCCGGGGATCGCCCGCATCACACGTGCGGAGTTCCTGAGACTGAAGAACCTGGAGTTCGTGCGAGCGGCCCGAGCCGTGGGAGCGACCGACTGGCGCATCATTCGCAAGGTGGTGTTCCCCAATGCGCTGCCGCCGCTCATCGTGTCGGCCACGCTCATCATGGGCACGGCGATCCTGTTCGAGGCGGGCCTGGCGTTCTTGGGCCTGGGCGATCCCAACACCACGAGCTGGGGTTTGATGATCGGGCTGAACCGGGGGAACTTCCTGACGGCGTGGTGGTCGGTCACCTTCCCGGGCCTGGCGATCTTCTTCACCGTGCTGAGCTTCAGCCTCATCGGCGACGGGCTGCAGGATGCCTACAACCCCAAACTCCGGGGACGCTGAGCCGTGAGCGACGATTCTTCCGCACTCGGGAACGGCAACGGCGCCGCGCAACCGAGGCTGCAAGTACGGGGGCTGACAGTCGCCTTTGACGAATTCGTCGCCGTCGACGATGTGTCGTTCGACCTGTACGACGGCGGAACACTCGCTGTCGTCGGCGAATCGGGCTCGGGCAAGTCGGTGACAGCGCTGTCGATCATGCGCCTCATCGAGATCGGCACCCGGGCGAAGATCCGCAGCGGCGAGGTGCTGTTCCGCCACGAGGACGGCAGCGTCGACGACTTGCTGCAGCTTCCCGAACCGCAGATGCGATCGATCCGGGGCGATCGCATCTCGATGATCTTCCAGGAGCCGCTGACCAGCCTCAACCCCGTCTATACCGTCGGCAGCCAGATCGGCGAGGCGCTGCGGCTCCACCGTGGCTTGAACCGCAGCGAGGCTCGCGAGCGCACCCTGGAGATGCTGAACCGGGTGCGCATTCCCGACGCTGCGCGCCGGATCGACCAGTACCCGCACGAGATGTCTGGCGGGATGCGCCAGCGGGTGATGATCGCGATGGCGCTCGCCTGCGATCCGGCGATCCTGATCGCGGATGAGCCCACGACCGCACTCGACGTCACTATCCAGGCGCAGATCCTCGCCCTGATGGCCGAGATGCAGCGGGAAACCGGTGCAGCGGTGCTCATCATCACTCACGACATGGGAGTGGTTGCCGAGATTGCCGACGAAGTCGTCGTGATGCAGCAGTCGCGCCTGGTCGAGCGGGGCCATGTCGCGGACATCTTCGACCGGCCCAGCGAGCCCTATACCCAATCGCTGCTCGCGGCGGTGCCTCGACTCGGATCCATGGCAGGCCAGGAGTCGCCCCAGCGATTCAATCTGATCGATCCGGAAGCGCTCGTGGACACCGAGGGCGGCTCCCGACCCCCGGAAACGGGCACGGCCGACGACAGGGAAACGGACTCATGACCCAGCAGGACGCGTCGATGCCGATCGTCGAGGTCGAAGCGCTCACCAAGCACTTCCCGGCCAGTCACGGCGCCCGCGTGCACGCCGTCGAACAGGTCAGCCTCCACATCGATCGTGGCGAGACGCTGGCTGTGGTGGGCGAGAGCGGCTGCGGCAAGTCGACGCTGGCGTACCTGATCATCCGTCTGCTGAATCCGACGAGCGGCACGATCACGCTCGACGGCACAGACATCACCGATCTCGGTCCCCGGGCATTGCGACCCCACCGCCGCAAGGCGCAGATTGTGTTCCAGGACCCCTTCGCGAGCCTCGACCCCCGTCGAACTGTCGGCAAGGCGATTGCCGAGCCGCTCGAGATTCACCGGGCAGTGCCCAAGCGCGAGACCAGCGACGTCGTGGCCGACCTGCTGCGCCGAGTCGGCATGTCGCCCGACCACATGCGGCAGTACCCCCACCAGTTCTCCGGGGGGCAGCGTCAGCGCATCTGCATTGCCCGCGCGCTGGCGCTGCGACCCGAGCTGGTGATCGCCGATGAGGCAGTTTCTGCGCTGGACGTCTCGATCCAGGCGCAGGTCATCAACTTGATGATGGACCTCCAGGACGAGCTCGGCCTGTCGTACCTCTTCATCAGCCATGACCTCGCCGTCGTCGAGCGGATCGCCCACCGCGTCGGCGTGATGTACCTGGGACAGATCGTGGAGCTGGGTTCGCGGCGCGCGATCTTCGAGAACCCCATGCACGACTACACCAAGCGGCTGCTCGACGCGGTACCGATCGCCGATCCGGCCCGTCGCCGGACCGACCGCTCGGTGCAGACCGACGAGGTGCCGAGCCCCGTCTTCGAAGCCGGCACCGCCCCCGAACCCGTCACCCTGGTCGAAATGGAACCAGGACACCTCGTGGCGCAAGCCACGAGCGACCAGCACGGTGTAGCGCAACAGGAGCATGCCTGATGGGAACGCCCCAACCATTCGTGATCTACCCGGCTCGCCGGGTCATCACCATCAACCCCGCCTTTCCCTTCGGCGAGGCCGTGGCGGTGGCCGGCGACCGCATCCTGGGTGTCGGCAGCACCGACGAGCTGGCGTCGTGGGGCGAGCACCGCATCGACGATTGCTTTGCAGAGCACGTGATCATGCCCGGGTTTGTCGAGGCTCATTGCCACGTGATGTCAGGCGGCCTGTGGAACTCCACCTACGTCGGCTACTTCGACCGGCGCGACCCCCAGGGACAGCTGTGGCCGGGCTGCACGTCGATCGACGATGTGCTCGAACGGCTGGCCAAGGCCGCGGCGGACATGGCCGACGATTCCCAGACGCTGCTGGCGTGGGGCCTCGACCCCATCTACTTCCCGGGCGAGCGGCTCGTGGCGCGCCACCTCGACACCGTGACCGGCGACCGGCCGACGCTCGTGCTGCACGCCAGCGGGCATCTCGCCACCATCAACTCGGCGCTCATGGACCGTTGCGGCATCGACGAGACGGCGACCAGCCCCGGCGTGGCCCGAGGCGGCGACGGGCTGCCGAACGGCGAGCTGCATGAGCCCGCCGGGATGATGCTTGCCGGCGACGCATTCGTCGACATGATGAAGGCCAACCGCAGCGAGCAGGCCCGCTGGCGCTACGCCAACGAGGCACGCAATGCCGGGCACACGCTGCTGACCGACTTGGGCACCACGCAGCTCTGGGACCCAGACCAGCTCAACAACTGGAAGAAGGTGACCAGCGACCCGACGTATCCGGCGCGGGTCATGGTGGCAATGTCGAACCTGTTCGGGTCCGCTGCCGATCCGGCCGAGCTGGCCGAGCTGTGCGTGCAGCTGAAGAGCGAGCAGACCGACAAGCTTCGCTTCGGCATCGTCAAGCTGATCCTGGACGGCTCGATCCAGGGCTTCACCGCCCGGATCAGCTGGCCGCACTACTACAAGCCGCCGCCGGGACACATCGGCAACGGCCTGTGGCTGACGGCTCCCGACCAGATGGCCGACCTGGTGGAGTCGTACCACCGGGCAGGCCTCACCGTGCATTGCCACTGCAACGGCGACGAAGCCTCCGAGGTGTTCATCGACGCGGTGGAGCAGGTGCTCGAGCGTCATCCCCGCTGGGATCACCGCCACACCGTGCAGCACTGCCAGCTCACCACGCCGGACCAGTACCGCCGAATGGCAGCGCTGGGGATGTGCGCCAACATTTTCTCGAACCACATCTACTACTGGGGCGATCAGCACCGGGATGCGACCGTGGGGCCCGAGCGTGCGGCGCGGATGGATGCCTGCGGCACCGCGCTGGCCAGCGGCGTCAGCTTCTCGATCCACTCGGATTCGCCGATCACGCCGCTGGGTCATCTGCACACCGCATGGTGCGCGGTCAACCGGGTGACGGCGTCGGGCCAGGTGCTGGGGCCCGACGAGCGAATCAGCGTGCCGGACGCGCTGCGGGCCATCACCATTGAGGCTGCTCGGCAGATCAAGATGGACGCCGAGATCGGCAGCATCGAGGCCGGCAAGCTGGCCGACTTCGCTGTGCTGGAAGACGACCCGCTCACCGCCGACCCGATGGCGCTGCGCGATATAGGGATATGGGGCACCGTGCTGGGAGGCGTGCTCCAGCCTGCCCAGATCAGCGACGCGTAGGGGTTGCTCCGGCGGCGAGCGCACGGCATTGCGCGGCGATGTCGCGGGCACGGGCAAGATGAGCGGTAGATGAGCACTCAGCGCCTTCCCGTGACGGTCGTCGGCGGGTATCTCGGCGCGGGCAAGACGACGCTGGTGAACCATGTGCTGCGATCCAGCAATGAGCGCATCGCAGTGATCGTCAACGACTTCGGCGAGGTCTCCATCGACGAGGACCTCATCGTGGCCGCCGACAGCGACAAGCTGACTTTGGCCAACGGCTGCATCTGCTGCACGCTCGCCGACGGATTCGCCGCCGCACTCATGCAGATCCGCTCAGCGGGCACGCTCCCACAACGCCTGCTCATCGAGGCCAGCGGCGTCGCCGACCCGACTCAGATCGCGGCCTACGGCCACACGCCCGGCCTGGGGCTGGATGCCGTGGTGGTCATGGCAGATGCCGAGCAGGTCCGGCGCCAAGCCAACGACCGCTGGGTGGCCGACACCGTGCGGCTGCAGCTCGCGGCGGCCGACCTGCTGGTGGTCAACAAGATCGACTTGCTCGACGATGCCAGCAAGGCCGACGACCTGTGCGACTGGCTGGCCGGGCTCTCACCCGGCGCCACCGTTGTCCGCGCGAGTCGAGCTGCCGTGCCCATCGATGTGCTGCTCGGCCCCCTACCGGCCAGTGACGCGGTCGACACCCCTGAACGACCGGCGCTCGAGAGGGCCGCTGCTTCCAGATCGCACGTCGTGGAGAATCTCTTCGAATCGCAGACCGTCGTCCTCGATGCGCCCATTGCGATGCCCATCATCGAGTCGTTGCTCGCCGATCTGCCCGATGGCGTCGTCCGCCTCAAGGGCTTGCTGCAAGCCGTGCCACCCGCCAGCACCGAGGACGCGAGCAAGACAGAGGCCGCCGACACCACCGCCTACCTGATCGAAGCCGTCGGCAAGCGCACCTCGATGACCCCCCACCCCACGGACGCCACCCAGCCACCGCCCCGGTGGGCCATCAGCCTCATAGCCCACAAAGGCGCCCTACCACCCAACTGGCTCGCTGAAGGACTGGCGAGGCGCGGCTGAAGTCCTCGCCGCCGGGTGGGCGGGGGCCGTTGCGTGCCAGACTCATCAGGCGGGCAGCCGACTGCACCGAGACCCTGATCCTGAGTCCTGAGCCTGGAGGGCCGACGTGGCGATCACGATCCCTGAACCTGATGTCAACAACGTGTGGCGACTCGAGACGCCGGGCAACGAGGGGTGGGTGCGCTCTGCACGGCCGCATGCCGACGACAAGTACTTCATGTGCTCCGCGGACGGTCATGTGCAAGAGCCGAACACGTTTCTGTATGACCGCATCGACCCGGCGTACCACCACCGGCTGCCGACCATCGCCGTCACCAAGGCGATGGACGTGCACGGCAAGGGCGCCAAAGGTGACGGCGCCACGGGTGAGGGCGGCGCCACGGGTGAACGCGGCGGTGCAACCGAGGAGCAGTTCTTCCAGAAGGCCGAGGGGTTCCGCCCGGCCAAGCTCAACTGGACCAAGCCCTTCGAAGGCCACGAGAAGCTGCGCAACCAGTCCGGGCGCAGCCCCGAGGCCCGGCTGGCTGACCTGGCGCTGGACGGCTGCGACGCCGAGATCCTGTTCCCGAACAAGGGCCTGAGCATCTGGGCCACACCCGATGCCGACTTCAGCCACGCCATGTGCCGGGCCTACAACGAGTGGGCCTGGGAGGAGTTCGCCGACTACAACGACCGGCTGGCCCCGATGGCCTGCATCGCTCCCGCCGCACTGGACAAGGCCATCGCCGAGATCCAGCGCTGTGCGGCGCTCGGATTCAAGGGCCTGAGCCTGCCCGCCAAGCCCGTCTTCGGCCCGCCCGACGTGGACGATCTCAACTACAACCTGCGTGAGATGGAGCCGCTGTGGGACTGCATCGACGAGGTCGAGCTGCCCGTCACGTTCCACGTCTCGACCGGGCGTGACCCGCGCACATCACGCAGCCAGGGCGGCGCCGTCATCAACTACGCCGTGCACTCGCTGGCTCCCACCATGGAGCCGCTGGTCAACATCTGCGCGTCGGGCGTCGCCGAACGGCATCCGAAGCTGCAGTTCGGATCGATCGAGGCCGGTATCGGCTGGGTGCCGTGGATGCTGACCGCCATGGACGAGGCCTACCTCAAGCACCACATGTGGGTGAGGCCCAAGCTCGAGATGCTGCCCAGCGAGTACTTCAAGCGCCAAGGCTTCGCCAGCTTCCAGGAGGATCCCGCCGGCCTGGACCTCGCACGTGAGCACGGCCTGGTCGACAACTTCCTGTGGGCGAACGACTTCCCGCACCACGAGGGCTCATGGCCGTACTCGGCCCAAGCCATCGAGCGCACGATGAGCCACCTCGACGACGGCGAGCGGGCCAAGATCCTGGGCCTCAACAGCGCCCGCATCTTCCGCTTCGACATCCCCGAGCGCTACCTGCACCATCCCGACGCCGCCGCCGTCGCCGCGCAGCGCTGAGCGCACTCGCCGGGCGTTTCGTCGTCGGCGGGATGTAGGGTCGCTCTGCAGAAGCCCTTCTCACAAGGGAGCAGATCTGGTGCGCAAGGTGGTCAAGAGCATCGGCAGCGGAATGCGGAGTCTCGGCCACTTCTTTGCTGCGGTGGTGCACCCGAGCTCGAAGTCAACGGCTCCGGACCCGCGCAAGGCCGCTGCGCGCAAGATGCGAGAGTCGATGCATGCGAGCCGAGCCGGAAGCACCGCGAACAACTCGGATGCCGAAAGGCTCTACGCCAAGGAACTGGCCAAGGGCTACAAGCAGCAGCGCTAGGCGTTGACGGCGTAGGGCACGGGGTCGCCTGCTAGGGCCAGGTTGACCTGTTCGGCGATCTGGATGCCGGCGCGGTCTTGGGCCTCGGCGGTGCTGGCGCCGAGGTGCGGAGTGGCCACTACATCGGGTCGCCCGAACAGCGGCGACTCGGTTGCCGGCTCGGTCTCATAGACATCCACTGCGATGCCGCCGAGCCGGCCGCCGTCCAATGCAGCGGCTGCCGCCGCTTCGTCGAGAATGCCGCCACGTGCGGTGTTGACGATCAACGCATGCGAGCGGCACTTGGCCAGGTTCTCGGCCCCCAGCAGCCCCGCCGTCTCGGGCGTACGGGGCATGTGCAGCGTGATGATGTCCGATCGCTCCAGCAGTTCGTCGAACTCCACCATCTCGACGTCGGCGGCTCGGCCGGATTCCGCGCTCACATAGGGGTCGTAGGAGATGAGTGCCACGTCGAACGGGGCGATCCGCTGTGCCACGAGGCGGCCGACCCGGCCGAGGCCCACGATCCCGATCGTCTTGCGGTAGATCTCCATGCCGCCCCAGCGGTTGCGCTCCCAGCGGCCGTCGGCGAGCGCCTGGTGTGCTTGAGGCACATGGCGAGCCAAAGCCAGCATGAGCGCCACGGTCATCTCCGCCGCAGACACCACGTTGCTGTACGGCGCATTGCACACGAGCACGCCGCGCTCGGTTGCAGCGGCCACATCGACGTTGTCGAGCCCCACGCCCGCACGCCCGACGACTACCAGCGAATCACCTGCCGCGAGGACATCGGCGTTGACTTGGGTGGCCGACCGGATGACCAGCGCCTGTGCCCCGGCGACGGCGTCGCGCAGCTCGTCAGGGCTGAGCCCAGTGCGGACATCGACGTCATGGCCGGCGGCGCGCAGCAGGTCGAGACCGGCATCAGCCAACGTCTCGGCAACCAGGACCCGGGCCACGTCACCCGACCAAGTCTGCGATGCGGCTGATGCCCTCGGCCAGGTCATCGAGCCCGAGGGCGAACGAGAAGCGCGCGTAACCGGGGGCGCCGAACGCCTCGCCGGGCACGAAGGCCACCTTGGCGTTCTCGAGCACGGCCGCGGCCAACTCCAGCGTGGTCGTGACGTCCGTGCCGCCGTAGCGGCGCCCGAGCAGCCCTTCCATGTTCGGGAATGCGTAGAACGCGCCCTCGGGCTCGGGGCACTCCACGCCGTCGATGGCGTTGAGCATCTCGGTGATGCGCTGGCGCCGCACATCGAACGCCGAGCGCATCATCGAGACGGCTTCGAGGTCACCCGACACGGCAGCGAGCGCTGCTGCTTGAGCCACGTTGCAGACGTTGGAGGTGGCGTGGCTCTGCAGGTTGGTCGCCGCGGCGATCACGTCTGACGGCCCGGCCATCCAGCCGACCCGCCAGCCGGTCATGGCGTAGGTCTTGGCCACGCCGTTCAGCACCACGCAGCGGTCGGCGATCTCGGGCACCAGCACGGGGAGCGAGTGGTGCTCGGCGTCGCCGTACGTCAGGTGCTCGTAGATCTCGTCGGTGATCACCCACAGGCCGTGCTCAAGCGCCCACTGGCCGATCGCCACGATCTCGTCGTGCGGGTAGATGGCTCCGGTCGGATTCGACGGCGACACGAACAGCAGGGCCTTGGTACGGTCGGTGCGTGCCGCTTCGAGCTGTTCGACGCTGACGCGGAATCCCGACTCAATGCCGGCAAACACTTCGGTCGGCACGCCGCCGAACACCCGGATCGCTTCGGGATACGTCGTCCAGTAGGGCGCAGGCAACAGCACTTCGTCGCCGGGGTCCACCAGCGCAGCCATCGTGTTGTAGACGGCCTGCTTGCCGCCGTTGGTGACCAGGAATTGGCCGGCCTCCCAGTCGAGACCGCTGTCGCGCTTGGTCTTGGCTGCCAGGGCGGCCTTGAGCGCGGGCTGCCCTCCGGCGGGCGAATAGCGGTGATTGGCAGCGTCGCGGCACGCGGCTACCGCTGCGTCGACGATGTGCTCAGGCGTCGGGAAGTCGGGCTCGCCGGCGCCGAAGCCGATCACGTTCTCCCCCGCCGCCCGCAGCGCCTTGGCCTTGGAATCCACCGCCAGGGTTGCCGACGGGGCGATGCCCGCCAACGCTGTCGATACTCGATTGCTCATTGAGCGTCTCCCGTCTGCTCGACGCGCTGGCGCGAACGCCCGACAGTCTCGCCGCCCCGCACGCCCGTCAGACGCGCGAGCACGCCGCACGTACAGCCCGGCGCAGGCTCGCCGACTTCTCGGTCGGCAACTTGCAGCGAAAATGTGGTTGTCGGCAGCACAGCCGGGCGCAATAGTGGCAGCCAATGACTGGCACTCCCTCATCGATTTCGATACCCGCAGAACTGCGACCCGCCGACGGGCGTTTCGGCTCGGGTCCGTCCAAGGTTCGGCCCGAAGCCGTCAAGGCGCTCGAAGCACGGGCGCTCGACTACTTGGGCACGTCGCATCGTCGCACCGGCGTGCGATCTGTGGTGGGGCGGCTGCGGGCAGCCATGACCGAGCTGTTCGGACTCGGCGACGGCTGGGAGGTGGTGCTGGGCAACGGCGGCAGCACCGGCTTCTGGGACGCAGCGGCCTTCTCGATGATCGAGCGGCGCGCCCAGCACCTGACCTTCGGCGAGTTCTCCGAGAAGTTCTCAGCGGTCACTGCTGCCGCACCGCACCTGGACGACCCAGCAGTGATCACGGCGCCCTACGGCAGCCACCCCGTGCCCGAGCTCGATGCCGGGATCGATACGTACGCGCTGACGCACAACGAGACGTCGACCGGCGTGGCGATGTCTGTGGCGCAACCGCAGTTGGGAGCATCCCGGCACGGCACCCCGCCGGCACTCGTCATGGTCGACGCGACGTCGGCGGCCGGTGCAATGACGTGGGATCCCCGCGATGTCGACTGCTACTACTTCGCCCCGCAGAAGGCGTTTGCGGCCGATGGCGGGTTGTTCATCGCGCTGTGCTCGCCGGCCGCGATCGAGCGGATCGAGCGGATCGATGCTTCAGGTCGCTATAAGCCCGCCACGCTCGACCTGGCGATCGCCGCCCGCAATTCCCGCCAGGATCAGACATACAACACGCCGGCGCTGGCCACGATCCTGCTGACGCTCGAGACCGCCGAGTGGATGCTCGACGGCGGCGGGCTCGCCTGGGCCGCCTCGCGTTCGGCGACCTCCAGCGGTGCCGTTTATGACTGGGCAGCAGACCGCGATTTCGCTTCGCCATTCGTCGCGGACGAGGCCATGCGCTCCCCCGTCGTGTGCACCATCGACTTCGAGGGGGTCAGCGCGGACGACATCGCTGCGGCACTGCGGGCTAACGACATCGTCGACACCGAGGGCTACCGCAAGCTGGGCCGCAACCAGCTCCGCATCGCCGCGTTCCCCGCCATCGAGCCCTCAGACGCCGAGGCCCTCACCGCCTGCATCGACTACATCGTCGAACGGCTCTGACTCCCCTGCCAGCAGCCCAGCCGAGCGGGCGGCATGACCGCTGCCGACAACGCAGCCGAGCGGCTGCAAGGCCGCAGCACTGGGCTCAAACCTTGGTGACCAGCGTTCCAGCGGCTTTGTCGTGCCAGCCTTGGTAGACGCGATCCCACGTTGCGCTGACGTAGCAGAGGATCGACAGGAGCCAGCCCACCAAGGGGATGAGCGCGAGCAGTCCGGGAATCGCCCATCGACCAAACGCCTTGCCCCATCCGGGCAAACCGCCATGTGCCGCGTGGATCACCTTGATGCCGATCATTCGCTTGCCCAAGGTCTGGCCCCACAGCGCGATCTGCACCACTTCGTAACCCACACCGACGATGAGGCTGACAAGGATGCTCGTCACACCGAAGCCCGAAAAATCAGCCGCGTCGCTCGAATTCCACATTGAGGCCAGCAAGAAGAACAGCGCGACGAGCACAACTGCCACGATGATCGCGTCGAGCACGCGAGCGCCGAATCGAGCGCCGATTCGGGCCAACTCGACGGTCTCGCCGGATCCGAGCTCAGCCCAGCCAGTCCGTCGGTTTCGGTCGTGGGATGGGGGCTCGCCGTAATCGCTCATCAATGGCCTCCGCCGTCGTGGATGCAGTCGACAGATTCGAGCGCGAACCTAGCGCGCTCTGGAATATCCGCTTCGGCGCAGCGCCGACAATCCGGCGACTAATTCAGCGATGGGTCGTCGGGATATTGCGACAGGAGGCAGGCAGGCGGACCCTGGCGTGCCAGCACGTCGTACCAGAGAGCGGAGGTGTCAGCGGTGAGGTCGCTTGACGCAGCGTCGAACACCCACCAGCACCCTGCCTCGAGTTCTCCGCGCAGCTGGCCAGGACCCCAGCCGGCGTGCCCTCCATAGATGCGCACCGCGACGACGTCGGTGTCGAGCTCTGAGGGATCGGCCGTGAGGTCCACCAGACCCACTCCCCTGGCGACTGAACGCCAGACGCCGCCAGCTTCAGACGATTCGCTCGTGGCGCTGGGAGGCGGCCGCTCGTGTGCAGCGGGCGGAGCCAGGGTCGTTCCGAGGGCGAGCAGTCCCTGCGGCTCCACCGGTCCGCCGAGCCCGACGGCCGCGCCTTCGGAGAAGCGCGGCGCCCAGCGCGGCACAGCCGCCGCGCACGAGATTTCTGAGTTGCGGTTGATGACGACGCCGAGCGTGCCCGCTTCTTGATGCTCGATCACAAACACGACCGTGCGATCGAAGTTGGGGTCAACCAGGCGCGGTGTCGCGACCAGCAGGTCACCCGCCCGGGGCACCCGCACCGGCGTCGCGACAACTTCGACCACGCCTCGATTCTGCCACCACGCCGCCGTGTCGCAGGCGCCCAGATCCGGGCGCGCCGCCCGCTGCGCAGCGCTCGCAGGCTTAGGAGACGGCGCCGCCGGAGGCCGCGGTCACGTCCTGGCGTCCCGCGGTGATCCACGGCATCATCGCCCGCAGCTCAGCACCGACCTGCTCGATCGGATGCTGCTTGCCCTCCTCGACCATGCGGCGGTAGTTCGGCAGGCCGTTGCGGTTCTCGTCGATCCACTCCCGGGCGAAGCTGCCGTCCTGGATCTCGGCGAGGATTCGCTTCATCTCGGCACGAGTCTCGTCGGTGATGATGCGTGCGCCGCGGGTCATATCGCCGTACTCGGCTGTGGTCGAGATGGAGTAGCGCATGCCCGAGATGCCGGCCTCGTAGATGAAGTCGACGATCAGCTTCACCTCGTGCAGCGTCTCGAAGTAGGCCGATTCGGGCTGGTAGCCCGCCTCGACCAGCGTCTCGTACCCGGCGCGGATGAGCTCGGTCAGCCCCCCGCACAGCACTACCTGCTCGCCGAACAGATCGGTCTCGGTCTCCTCCGCGAACGTCGTGGTGAGCACGCCCCCGCGAGTGCCGCCGATGCCCTTCGCATACGCCAGCGCGTCGGCCAGTGCGTGCCCGGTGGCGTCGCGGTGAATGGCGACGAGCGCCGGGACGCCGCCGCCCTCGACGTAGGTGCGCCGCACATTGTGACCGGGACCCTTCGGGGCAATCATCCACACATCGACCTCATCGGGCGGGCTGATCTGGCCGAAGTGGATGTTGAAGCCGTGGGAGAACGCGATCGCGTTGCCGGGCTGCAGATTCGGTGCGATCGACTCGTCGTAGATGGCGGCCTGATCAGTGTCGGGCAATGCCATCATGACGATGCCGGCTTCGGCCGTCGCCGTCGCCACATCAGCAACGCGCAGGCCTTCGGCTTCGGCCTTCGGGCGCGACGATGAACCCTCTCGCAGCCCGACGATGACGTCCACACCGCTGTCACGCAGGTTCAAGGCATGCGCGTGACCCTGGGAGCCATAGCCCATGACGGCCACGGTGCGGCCGGCCAGCTGGCCGAGGTCTGCGTCTTCTTCGTAATAGATGGTCGCGGGCATTCTTGCTGTTCCCCTCCGAATCAATGTTGGCGGGAGTCTGCCAGTCTCAGGCGGTCATGCCGACAGCGGGCTCATCCGCGTCGAGCGCTCGAAGCGCGATGCGGCCGGTGCGCTGCAGTACGTGCAAGCCGAACGGGCGCAGCTGACGCTCGCACCGGTCGAGCCGGTCCGGATGCGCGCTCACGCTCACAATGGCCTCGCCGTCGGCCTGATCGAGCACTTCCCCGCCGTACTCGGAGATCACATCGGTGACCGCCTCGAGGTCGACAGCGCCGACGCGAGCCAGCATCAGTTCCCGCTCGAGCGAGTCGGACGGGTGCAGCTCGCTGATGTTGATCACGTTGACCAGCTTGTCGAGCTGCTTCGCGATCTGGTTGACGTCGGTGTTGTGGACGTCCACCACGATGGTGATGCGGCTGTATTCGGGATCGGCTGTGGGAGCCACCGCCAGCGAGAAGATATTGAAGCCGCGCCGGCTGAACAGCCCGGCAATCCGCGCCAGCACACCGAACTTGTTCTCGACGATCGCCGCGAAAATGTGCAGGTCGGGTTCCTGCGGCAGGCTCACCACCGCAGTTTCCTCAGGGGACAGATTCGTGCCCTGCGCACCGCTCATGACGGAGCCGTGCCCTTCAGCGCCGCATCGGCGTCGCCTTCGGGGCCGAGAATGATGTCGTCATTGGAGCCGCCCGCCGGCACCATCGGGTACACCTTCTCGTCGGTGTCGACCCGGAAGTCGATCACCACCGGGCGGTCGTTGACAGCATTCGCCTTGGTGATGGCAGGCACGACTTCCTCAGCCGATTCCACCCGGATGCCGACACAGCCCATGGCTTCGGCCCAGCCCACGTAATCGGGGTGATCGGCGCTGAGATACACCTCGCTGTAGCGCTCCGCGTAGAACAGCTCCTGCCACTGGCGCACCATGCCGAGGTAGGCGTTGTTGAGGATGCCTACCTTGACCGGGATGTTCTCGGCGCTGGCCGAGATCAGCTCCTGCGCGGTCATCTGGAAGCAGCCGTCCCCGTCGATGGCCCACACCGTCCGGTCCGGACGGCCCACCTTGGCGCCGATGGCCGCGGGCACCGCGAATCCCATCGTGCCGAGGCCGCCGGAGTTCACCCAGGTGTAGGGGTAGTCGAACTGCCAGAACTGGCTCGCCCACATCTGGTGCTGGCCCACTCCCGCCACGACGATCGTGTCGTCGGGAGTGTGATCGCGCAGCTGCTCCACCACGTACTGCGGCTTGAGGGGGTGTCCCCCTGACGGCTGGTCATAGCTCAGGGGGAATTGCTCCTGCCAGCCCGAAACGGTCGACTTCCACGCTGAGCGATCTGCCAGCGCATCGGTGGCTGCGCTGCCGTCACTGGGGCGCAGGGCTGCGATCAGCGCTTCGACGGCCACCTTGGCGTCACCCACGATCGCCACGTCGGGCACCCGCACCTTGCCGTGCTCGGCGGGGTCGATGTCGACGTGGATGACCTTCGCGTCGGGGGCGAAGTGCGCGGGGTTGCCGGTGACCCGGTCGTCGAAACGCGCGCCGAGGTTGATGAGCAGGTCGGCCTGCTGCATCGCCGTCACCGCGGTGTAGTTGCCGTGCATGCCGGGCATCCCCAGGCACAACCGGTGGCGGTCGGGAAAGACGCCGCGCGCCATCAGCGTCGTCACCACATGGATGTCGCACATCTCGGCGAGCTCGCGCAGCGCTTCGGCCGCCCGGGCCTTCAGCAGGCCGCCGCCGGCGTAGATGACCGGGCGCTCAGCGGTACGGATGAGCTGCACCGCCTCGGCGATCGCGGCCGCGTCGACGTCGCGCTGAGGCTGGTAGCCCGGCAGGTCGACGCTGTCAGGCCAGTACCAGGTCATCATCGCGTTGCTGACGTCCTTGGGCAGGTCGATCAGCACCGGGCCGGGCCGTCCCGTCGTCGCGATGTGGAATGCCTCGGCCACGATGCGCGGGATGTCGGCTGGGTCGGTCACGAGGTAGTTGTGCTTGGTGACCGCCATGGTGATGCCGGTGGTGTCGCACTCTTGGAAGGCATCTGAGCCGATGGCCGACATGGCCACCTGGCCGGTCACCACCACCAGGGGAATCGAGTCCATGAACGCGTCGCACAGCGGCGTCACGATGTTGGTGGCCGCCGGACCGCTGGTGACCATCGCGACGCCGGGCTTGCCGGTGACGTGCGCGTAGCCCTGCGCCATGTGGCCCGCGCCCTGCTCGTGGCGGACCAGCACATGGCGGATCGACGAGTCCAGAACGGGGTCGTACACCGGGAGGATCGCGCCGCCGGGCAGGCCGAACATCACCTCGACACCGCTCATCTCGAGGCTTCGCATCAAGGCCTGAGCGCCGGTCAGCTCCATCGATTCTCTCCTGAACAGACTGTGTCCACAAACAAGAGCGCCTCCCGAGCGGGAGGCAGGGCGAGCGCGTCGAGACGGGCTCGCCTAGGCAAGTACCACCCCGGTGCACTCAAACAGGCGTGCTGGCGCGTGCATCGACTCATTCTGTCGTGCTCATCGTGCAGCCACAACCTTGCCCGCGGCTGCCGACGACCGAAGCCTGCTCGCCCGAACACCGAGCGCGCGTACATTGACCGGGTGCCCCGCAGACGGCTGTTCAGCCTTGTGGCCTGCGCAGTGGCGATGGCGACCGGGGCCATTGCGGCCGGCTGCTCCGGCATCGACGACAGCACCGGCCCGGACATCGGCAATCCCGCGGGCAGCACCGCTGCCGCCGTGACCGACCCCGCCACGACGCTGCCGCTCACCCAGACGCCCGAATACGTGGCGTCCAATACGCCCTGTCCCGCGGGCCTGCCCGAGATCGGCGCCCTCGCCCTCGCGCAGGCTGCACCCGGTCGCACCGTGACGCTGGAGCCGTTCGTGGACCTGCCCGAGGCCACCGTCATGGCATTCGATCCGGCGGCAGCCGGCGCAGGCGCCCTCGACGGCGGGTTCATCGGCGACCGCCGGGGACGCATCTGGCACTTCGCGATCGACGGGACCCACAGCGCCGTGCTCAGCGACGAGCCGGTGGCGGATTTCTCGTCGAACACCGCGGCCCAGCACGACCAGGGACTGGTCGGCATGACCTTCGGGCCGACCGGACGGCTCTGGATCAACCGCACCGACCGCCATGGAGGCAGCGTGGTGACGGCGCTCACACCGGACGCCGATCGCTCCGGGCTGCAGGGCGAATCCGCTGACCTGCTGGTGGTGTCCCAGACCAACGCCCAGCACAACGGCGGCGCCCTGGTATTCGGGCCGGACGGGCTGCTGTATGTGTCCTTCGGCGACGGCGGCGGCCTCGGCGACCCGCATCATCACGGTCAGAACCTCTCGACGCCGCTCGGCGCGATCCTGCGCTTTGCCGTCGACGGCGGCGGCAGCGACGACGCCGGCGACTGGCGGCTGGTGCCGGCCCCGGGCAACCCAGACCTCGGCACCGCCAGCGACCCGCACATCTGGGCCTACGGAGCTCGCAACCCGTTCCAGATCTCCCTCGACGAGGTCACCGGCACGCTGTGGGTCGCCGATGTCGGCCAGCAGTGCATGGAGGAAGTGACCGTTCTCGGGCTCGACGAGGCCGGGGCCAACCTGGGCTGGAACTCCTATGAGGGCAGCCGGCGCTTCGTGGGCGACGAGCTCGACGACCATCGCGGGCCCGACTTCGAGTACCGGCACGGGCGCGGCCTGTGCGCGGTCATCGGCGGGCACGTCTACCGCGGCAGCGAGCTGGACTGGCTGACCGGGCGCTACGTGTTCGCCGATCTCTGCGGCGGCGACATCTATGCGGTTGCCGTGCAGCCGGGCACCGGGCCCGATGAGGTGTGGAGTCTCGGCGTCAGCACACCCCGGCCGGTCGGCTTCGGTGTGGACACCGCCGGCGAGCTGTACGTGATCGACATCGAGACCGGCGTGTGGCGCCTCGCCGGATGACGCACGCAGCACCGACCGGGCCCGGGACGTAGGCGTGTTTCGACGCACGGTCTACGACCGGGAGATCCTGCTGCTGGCCGTGCCGGCGTTCGGCGCGCTCATCGCCGAGCCGCTGTACGTGCTCACCGACAGGGCGATCGTCGGAAGGCTCGGCACGCCCGAGCTCGCCGGGCTTGCGATCGCATCGGCCATCCTGCTCAGTGCCCACGCAATCCTGATCTTCCTCGCCTACGGCACGACCGGCCTCGTCGGCCGGCTGGTCGGCGCCGGATCGCTGCGGCGAGCAGCCGAACAGGGCATCGCCGGCATGTGGCTGTCGATCGGGCTGGGCGTGGTGTTCAGCCTGGGCATGTGGGCCGGCTCGGGCTATCTCGTCGGCGTGTTCGACCCGACCCCCGAAGTCGCTGACCACGCGCTCACATACCTGAGGATCAGCCTCATCGGCTTCACCGCGTTGCTGGCGGGGATGGCGGCCACGGGCTACCTGCGAGGCACCCAGGACACGGTCACCCCCCTCGTGATCGCCGTGGCCTCGGCCGCAGGGAACCTGGGAATCGAGCTCGTGCTGGTGTTCGAGCTCGACATGGGCATCGCCGGCGCGGCCTGGTCGACGGTCATCGCGCAGTGGGGTGCCGCCGTGGCCTTCGCTGTCGCTGTCCATCGCCACGTCCGGGCGGTCGGTGCGCGGCTGCGGCTCGTTGGGGCCGCGGCGTGGCGCTACGCCCGTGTCGGCGCCCAGATGTTCGTGCGCACGGCATCGCTGCGGGGCGCGTTCGTGCTGGCCGCAGTGTTCGCAGCGCGTATCGGCACCACCGAGGTGGCATCGCACGAGATCGGCGTGCAGATCTGGTCGTTCTTCTCGCTCGCACTCGATGCGGTGGCGATCGCGGGTCAGGCCATGGTGGCCAAGGAACTCGGCGCCAGCCGACCCGACGTCGCCCGTGCAGCCAGCGTCAGGATGATCGGCATGAGCATCCAGCTCAGCGCGGTGTTCGGGCTGTTTCTCGTGCTGCTGCGCGGACCGCTGGCATCGATCTTCAGCAACGACCCCGCTGTCGTCGCGCTCAGCGGTTTCATCCTGCTGTTCGTGGCCGTCGCGCAGCCCGTCAATGCCGCCGCCTTCGCCTTCGACGGCATCTTCATCGGCGCCGGCGACCTGGGCTTCCTGGCAAAGGCGATGGCCGGCGCCGCGGCGGGATTCGCCATCGTCGGCGGCGCGGTGCGCATCCTGGACCTGGGCATCGGCTGGCTGTGGGTTGCGCTCACCCTGTTCATGTTCTTCCGGGCAGCGCCGCAGTGGGTTCGCTTCAGGGGCGACGCCTGGCTGCGCACCGGCGAGGACTGAGCACCCCGGCTGCTCCGCGGGGGCTCAGGCGTCGCGGCGCTGTGCGAGGAGCTGGGTGACGGCGTGGCCGTCGGCCTGGCCGCGGGTGGCCTTCATCACTGCCCCCACGAAGACGCCGGCCACCTTGGCCTCGCCGGCGCGGAACTTCTCCCACGCCTCAGGATTGGCGGCGATGGCCTCGTCGACCAGCGTTTCCAGCTCATCGTCGGCCATGGCCTCGAAGCCCAGTTCCGCTGCAATGGCAGTCGGGTCGAGGGCGAGCGCGGCAGCACTGGCCGAACCGGATGGGTCCTCAGCCCCGGCCGGGGTTGCGTGCATCGCGGTGACTGCGCGGGCGCACATCTCCACCAGGACGGTCTTGGCCTGGGTGGCGGTGAGCTGGCCCGAGGTCTCCAGGTTGACCAGCGAGGCCAGCCCGTCGGGATCGAGCAGCTCAGCGCCGTCGAGTGCCAGGTTCTGAACCGCGTGGGTGACCGTCCGTCGTGAGTCAGCACCGGCGGCCACAGCGCCCAGCACCACCGGTGCCAGGCCGCGGTCCACGATGACCTGGGCATCTTCGGGCTCGGCGCCGCATTCGTGCAGGCGTGCCCGCACCGATGCGGGCAGTTCGGGCATGGCGGCGCGGACTTGGGCGATCCACTCGTCGTCGGGCACCAGCGGCACGAGGTCGGGCTCGGGGAAGTAGCGGTAGTCGTCGGCTTCTTCCTTGGAGCGCAGCGAGTGGGTGCGCCCGTCTTCAGACCAGTGGCGTGTTTCCTGCACAGGAGCTTCGCCCGCTTCGTACAGCTCGATGTGGCGTCGGGCCTCGAAGTCGATGGCGTTGCGCAGTGAACGCAGCGAGTTGAGGTTCTTGACCTCGCAACGGGTGCGCAGCTCGGCCGATCCGGCCGGACGCACGCTGATGTTGGCGTCGACGCGCATCGAGCCCTCTTCCAGCCGGGCGTCGGATGCACCGACAGCCAGCAGGATCGCCCGCAGTTCCTCGACGTACGCGCTGGCTTCGGCTGCCGAGCCGATGTCGGGCCGCGAGACGATTTCGAGCAGCGGGGTGCCCGCCCGGTTGTAGTCCACGAGCGCGCCGACGGCACCATGGATGCGTCCGTCCGCACCCCCGAGGTGCGTCGTCTTGCCGGCGTCCTCTTCCAGGTGCGCCCGCTCGATGCCGACGCGGCTGCCGCCGGGCACGTCGAGCCAGCCGTCGGAGCAGATCGGCTGGTCGTACTGGCTGACCTGATAGTCCTTCGGCATGTCGGGGTAGAAGTAGTTCTTGCGGTGGAACACCGACGGCCGGATATCGCAGTTGAGCGCGAGACCCACCGCCATCGCCAGCTCGACGGCGCGGCGGTTCAGCACGGGGAGCGAGCCGGGCAGGCCCAGGCAGACCGGCGTGACGTTGGTGTTCGGCTCGTCGCCGAAGCGGCTGGGCGCGGCGGAGAACAGCTTCGTGTCGGTCGCCAGCTCCACGTGCACTTCGAGCCCGACCACGGTCTCCCAGCCCGCCGCCATCACGCGCCTTCCGTCGGATCGGCGACGGTCGACAGCGGCGGTGCCGGCAGCGGCGGCGCGGCACGTTCCAGCGCGGCAGCCACGGTCAGCATCGGCTCCTCGCCCAGCGCGGGGGCCAAGACCTGCACGCCCACCGGCAAGCCCTCCGCACCGATTCCGAACGGCACCGACATGGCCGGATCGCCCGAGAGATTCGACGGGATCGTGCAGGTGTCGCAGCGGTACATCGTCATCGGGTCAGCGCGCTCGCCGAAACGGAATGCCACGCACGGCGAGGTGGGCGACAGCAGCACATCGAAATCGGCGTAGGCGGCGTCGAAATCTCGCCGGGTCAGCATGCGCACCCGCTGGGCCTTGCCGTAGTAGGCGTCGTAGTACCCGGCGCTGAGTGCGAACGTGCCCAGCATGATGCGTGCCTTGACCTCGTCACCGAATCCGGCCCGGCGCGTCAAGCGGTTCATCTCCTCGACGTCTGCTCCGTCAACCCGCAGCCCGTAGCGCGTGCCGTCGTAGCGGGCCAGGTTGCTCGAGGCCTCCGCTGGTGCGATCAGGTAGTACGCAGTGAGGCCGTAGGTGACCGCAGGAACCGAGACCCTGCCGACGGTCGCCCCGGCGTCGGCCAGCGCGTCAGCCGCCTCATGCACCCGCTCGGTCACATCCGCATCGATTCCGTCGAGCACCTCGCCCGCTGCGCCTGCAGTCCCAGGGCCGCCGGTCGCAGCACCATTGCGGCCGCTCCCGGTCAGCTCGCTGATGACGCCCACCCGCAGGCCCTCGACGCCGCGCCCCAGCGCGGCCTCGAAGTCGGGCACGGCAGCGGGGATCGACGTGCTGTCGGCCGGATCGTGGCCGCTGATGACCCCGAGCGCGAGCGCAGCATCGGCGACGTCAGCCGCGAACGGGCCGATCTGGTCGAACGAGCTGGCGAAGGCCACGAGCCCGTAGCGGCTGACCCGGCCGTAGGTGGGCTTGATGCCCACGATGCCGCACAGCGATGCGGGCTGGCGGATCGAGCCGCCGGTGTCGGAGCCCAGCGCCAAAGGCGCGAAGCCGGCGGCGACCGCGGCAGCCGAACCGCCGCTGGAGCCGCCCGGCACCCGGGCGAGATCGTGGGGATTGCGCGTGGGGCCGAATGCCGAGTGCTCGGTGGAGCTGCCCATCGCGAACTCGTCGAGATTGGTCTTGCCGATCATCACGGCACCGGCAGCCGTCATGGCCTGCACGACCGTGGCGTCGTAGGGAGGCTGCCAGCCTTCGAGCATCCGCGACGAGCAGGTGGTGGCGACGCCGCGCGTGCACAGGTTGTCCTTGAAGGCGACAGGGACGCCCGCCAGCGGTCCGGGGTCGCGGCCCTCGTCGACGGCCGCGTCGATGGCGGCTGCAGCGGCGCGAGCCTGATCGGCCGTCACCGTGTTGAAGGCATGGACATCGCCATCGTGCATCTCGATGCGTCCGAGGAAGTCTTCGAGCACGTCCGATGCCCGGCGGGCGCCGGCGCGCACGTCGGAGGCGATGGCGTGAGCGGAGGTCATCGGGCAGCGGCCGGGCGGGACATCGCCGGCTCAGGCTTCCTCGCCGAGCACCGGCGGCACTTCGAACTGCCCGCCGGACGCCGCGGGCGCCTGAGACAGCACCTCGTCCCGATCCACCGGCGAGCCCGCAACATCGTCGCGGAACACGTTGCTGAGCGGGTAGGGGTGCGCGAGCGGCGGCACATCGGCGAGATCGAGGTCTTCCAGCTCGCCGGCGTGCTCCAGCACACGTCCCAGGTGGCCCGTGTAGTGCTCGATCTCGTCGGGCGTGAGCTCGATCCGGGCCAAGCGCGCGACATGCGCCACTTGCTCGCTGCTGATCGCCGTGCCGTCTCCCATACCAGCGGTGAGGGTACCGGCGCGGCCTCAGCGGGGAATTCGCCGCCGGGCGGCCTCAGCGAGCATTTCGCCCGGACGGGTGGGGCTGAACAGCACCCGTGACACTGCGTGCACCTGCGCCGTCCCGGTCGCACGCGGCACCACCTCGATGCTCACGTTCAGCTCCGCCAGCAGCACGGGACCGAGCGCGTTGCCGCTGATGTCCGCCAGGTCGTGCGCTTCGAGATCGATGTCTGCGGGCGCGGGACCGAGCGCCGCCACATCGGCCCGGCGCAGCAGGAACGGTTCGCGTGTCGCCATGGCGTCGTGCAGGACGAAACCGTTGGGGACGAACACGACCCAGCGGCGCGCGAGCTGATGCAGCGACCGCAGGCCGAGCGCCGCAGCGGCGAAACCCGTGATCGTGGTCACGGCGGCCCAGATCCACTGCTCGATCGCCCACAGCACCAGCGGCACTGTCACGCCCGCGACGACGGCTGCCCACACCAGCGGGATCGGGGCGACAGCCAGCAGGAACGGGGGGCGCAACAGCAGCCGTCGCTCGTTGCCGTAGCTGAGCCCGTCCACCACGGAGTTCCCGGTCTCGGGCAGCATTGCCACGGCCGCCGCAATCACCGCTCCCGCGATCGCCGTCGCGGCACGAGGCGCGGCCAGACCGCCGTTCCACGCCGCCGCCGCGATCACCGAGCCGACCGCTACCGCTATCGACGCGGGGGCGGCGATGCGCACCACGGTCAGCGCCCACGGCTGCCGCACCAGGGTCGCCGTCAGCACGAGCGCCCAGATGGCCCACAGCTCGGCACTCAGGATGCGCGCGGAGGACTCCGAGCAGGCACCGAGCGCATCCGCCGCAGCAGCGCCCACGCTCCACGGCATCGCCAGCCACAGCAGCCGCAGCAGCCACAGAGTCGGGTGTGCCCGCAACGCCTCTCGCACCTGCGCCAGTCTCGCCGCTGAGAGACGCAACACCCCACGTTGATGCCGTCGGAGCCGTCACAGCCCCTCAGTACTCTCGGCGGTGAGATGCCCGCCGACAGCACAGACTCGACTTCGGAGCGCCCCCAGACGGCGTCCGGCAACACCGCTCAGAGCGATCTCGATCGCATGCGGCACTTGGAGCGCCTGATCAACCGCTACGACATCGAGTACCACCGCGACGACACACCGTCGGTGCCCGATGGCGAGTACGACGCCCTCAAGCGCGAGCTCATCGAGCTCGAGACGCTCTATCCCGGATTTGCCGATCCGAACTCGCCCAGCCAACGCGTCGGCGCCGAGCTCTCGGCGCTGTTCAGCGAGGTCGTCCATGCCAGGCCGATGATGTCGCTCGACAATGCGATGGACCTCGATGAGCTGCGGGCATGGCATGGCCGCGTCATGCGCGGTATCGCTGCAACCCAACCGACGCTGTTCGACGACGCGGGCACCGATGAGGCCGACGGCGACAGCAGCGACGCCGGCAGCGAGGTGAGCCTGCCCGAACCGGAGCTGATCTGCGAGCTGAAGTTCGACGGTCTGGCCGTCTCGCTTCGATACGAGCAGGGTCGCCTCGTCCAGGCAGCGACACGCGGCAACGGGCGTGTCGGCGAGGACGTCACCGCGAATGTCGTGACCATTGCCGACATCCCCCGGGAACTGCGCACGGCATCGCCGGTGCCCGAGGCAATCGAGGTGCGCGGCGAGATCTACCTGCCGCTGGACAAGTTCCGCGAACTCAACGAATCGCAGGCCGCGGCACGCCAGGCCCTCACCGAAGCCGCAGACAGCGCCAGGCAGCAGATCGCCGACGTCAGCGACGACATGGCGGCGAGCGAGCGGCGCAAGCTCGAATCGCTGGCAAGGCTCACGCCGGTTGACGTGCAGCGCCGACACCCCGACTACGCCAACGCCCGCAACACGGCCGCGGGCAGCCTGCGCCAGAAGGACCCCTCGATCGTTGCGACGCGTGGCCTGTCGTTCTGGAGTTATGACGTCAGCGGGCTGGTCGGCGGGCCGGAACTCCCGGGCGCCGGCGAGGTCTTCGAGTATCTCGGCACGCTCGGCATGCCGGTCAATCCCGAGATCCGCACCTTCGCCACGCTCGCGGAAGTCGAGGAGTTCTGCACGCGCTGGGAGCGCGACCGCCACAAGCCTGCCTACGAGATCGACGGGGTCGTCGTGAAGGTGGCCGACCTCGGGCTCCGCTCACAGCTCGGCTACACCAGCCGTGCGCCCCGCTGGGCGGTGGCCTACAAGTTTCCTCCCGAGGAACGCACGACCAAGCTGCGAAACATCATGGTCTCGATCGGGCGCACCGGTCGCGCCACGCCGTTTGCCGACATGGAGCCCGTCTTCGTCGGCGGGTCGACCGTGTCGCTGGCCACGCTGCACAACGAGGACCAGGTCGCCGCCAAGGATGTTCGCCCGGGCGACACCGTGATCGTGCGCAAGGCCGGCGACGTCATCCCCGAGGTGGTCGGCCCAGTGCTCGCCGAGCGCCCGGACGGGCTACCCGAATGGACCTTTCCCGTCACCTGCCCGGTCTGCGGCCGCGCCCTCGTGCGTGAGGAGGGCGACGCCAACACCTATTGCGTGAACCGCTCGTGCAGTGCACGAGTCATCCAGGGCATCGGGCACTTCGTGAGCCGGGGAGCACTCGACATCGAAGGCCTCGGCGAGCGAACGGTGATCCTGCTCTACAAGCAGGGACTGGTCGCCGATGCAGCCGACCTGTTCAGGCTGACCGCCGACGACCTCATCGGGCTCGAGGGATTCGCGGAGAAGTCTGCCACGAGCCTCGTCGCGGAGATCCATGACGCACGCGAGGCGCCCCTGGCCCGGTTGCTCATCGGCCTCGGCATCGAGCATCTGGGCCCCACGGCTTCCGAGCTGCTCGCCATGCGCTTCGGCTCGCTCGATTCCATCATGGACGCCACCGACGAGAACCTCGCCGAGATCGACGGCATCGGCCCGATCATCGCCTCGAGCGTCACGAGCTTCTTCGCCGACGAAGCCAACCGGGCGCTCGTGGACAAGCTGCGCAGCAAGGGTGTGCGCTTCGATGTCGTCGACGGTCCCGACGGCGGCGCCGATGCGCCCCAAGTGCTGGCCGGTCGCTCAGTGGTGGTCAGCGGGAACCTCGACGGCTGGTTCATCGGGCGAGACGACGCGAAGCGGGCCGTCGTGCAGCGCGGCGGCAAGTCCACTTCGTCGGTCAACAAGAGCACCTTCGCCCTGGTCGCCGGCGAGCGCGCAGGGCAAGCCAAGCTCGACAAGGCCGCCGAGCTCGGCGTCCCCATCCTCGACGAGGAAGGCCTGCGCACCTTGCTCGCCACGGGAACCGTCAGCAACTCCCAGAGCCCGAGCGACTAGTCAGCTCAGACGCACGTCGGCAATATACGTTTTGCGATGAGTTCGTTCGCCGATTTGTGAACGCAACATTGAGGTCAGAACGTGGTGAAGCACCACTCGTAGACGAGATCGGGTGCTTCGAGCGCGGTCACCGGTGTTGCGCGGACGGTGGCACAGACGCGACCGCTGCGGAGCTGCTCGATCGCCTTGCCCTCGCCGGGAGCGAAGAAGAACTCGCCGAGCTGGGTGGTGCCGGCGTCGAGCTGTGCGCGGGGAATGGGCACGCCGTCGACGACCAGCGTCGGTTCCCAGCCGGGCTCCACACGTGCCCCGACCGAGGTCTGGCGGGGCACCTGCGCGTCCGGCGCGGGCACGACGCCCTGCAGTCCCACGGGGTAGCTCGACACCGTGTCCGAGCCGCGCGTCAGCCAGACCGTCAGCACCACGGCAGCGGCCGCGACGAGCGCACCGAGCGTGACGGCCGTCGAGACGCCCTTGCGCAATGCCCAGGGCACGCGCTGGCGACCGTCGGCAGACTCGTCGCGGCTCATGCGGGCGGTCTGAGCTCGGTGCCTGATGCGCCGGCGGCAACGCCTGGCTGCAGCAGCGTGCCCATCATGTGAGATGTCCGGCGGCGGTCGCGCCCCCGAGCACCTCGTCGCCGTCGTAGAACACGACCGCCTGGCCCGGTGCGACACGTCGCTGGGGCCGGGTCCAGTGCAGCTGGCCGTCGGCGTCGAGGCGACCAGCCAACGCTGGTCCGTGCGCGCTGGTCTGAGCGAGGACGTCACCCTCGGCAGCTCCGTCGGCCCATCGGTGATCGGTGAGCCGGACACCCGGCGCCGTCACGTCATCGGCGCCGCCGAC
Organism: Acidimicrobiia bacterium; assembly: GCA_022822525.1. Taxonomy (GTDB): domain Bacteria; phylum Actinomycetota; class Acidimicrobiia; order Acidimicrobiales; family Poriferisodalaceae; genus Poriferisodalis. Next base: position 45,227 of record JAJEBN010000017.1, read on the forward strand.
GGTGACGCGTCGCGCAGCGACATCGACATCGATGGCGTAGCGCCGCTCAGGCGCGCCGCCGAGGTCAAGCCCCTTGCGCTGACCCACGGTCACCAACTCCACTGCCGGTGCCGCGCCCACGTACTGGCCGGCAGTGTCGACCAGCTCCGCGGGGTGCAGGTCGATGCGCTCGGCCAGGAATCGCTCCCGACCGGCGGCCTCGGTAATGAAGCAGACGTCCTGGCTCTCGGGCTTGTGAGCGGTGCGCAGGCCGAGCTCGTCGGCGAGGGCGCGCAACTCGTCCTTGCGGTAGTCGCCCACGGGGAACCACAGGTCCGCCAGGTCTGCCCCCGACAGCATGTACAGCACGTAGGACTGGTCCTTGGCGCCGTCAGCGCCTCGACGCAGGCGGGTTCGGCCCTCTCGCCGACTCACTCGCACGTGGTGGCCCGTGACCAGCCAGTCGAACCCCAACCGCCGGGAGCGATCCAGCAGCATGTCGAACTTGACGTGCCGGTTGCAATTGATGCACGGGTTCGGTGTGAGGCCCAGCCGGTGAGCGTCCACGTACGGTTCGACGACATCACGCTCGAACTCGGCCGCGTAATTGAAGACGAAATGGTCGATGCCCAGCTGCTGACACACCCTGCGGGCATCGTCCACGTCCGAGACAGCGCAGCAGCCCTGGTCCTGGGGTCCGCCCCACAGCTTCAGCGTGACGCCGACCACCTCATGGCCTTCGCGCTGGCACAGGACCGCAGCGACCGAGCTGTCGACGCCGCCCGACATGGCCACAAGGACCCTGGAGGTGCCAGCGGCTCCATGCCGCTCGGGATCAGACCCAGCGGCTCCATACCGCTCGGGATCAGACCCAGCGGCTCCATGCCGCTCGGGACTCATCGCAGCTGCTCCACGCAGAGGGGTATCGCCTCGAGCGCCCGCTCGACTTCCCACGGTTCGGTGCACCAGCCAAGCGACAGCCGCAGCGAGCCCGCTGCGGCCTGCCGCTCGACACCCATGGCAGCGAGCACATGGCTCGGCTCCATCGCCCCCGACGCACACGATGCTGCCGCGGAGGCCATCACATCGAACCGATCGAGCAGCACCAGCAGCGCCTCGGTCTCGATGCCGTCGATGAGCAGCTGGCAGATGCCAGCGGCCCGACTCGACCGCTCGACGGTCTCGGCGCAACCATCGATCGCTGCCAGCAAGCCGTCAGCCAGCCGGTCCGCCAACTCCCCGATCCGTCGGATCTCCTCGTTGCGTCCCGCGTCCAGCTCGCCGAGCGCGGCCCCCAGCGCGGCGATGCCCGCTGTGTTGTGCGTGCCGCTGCGCCGTTCGGCCTCCTGACCTCCCCCGAGCTGCTGCGCCGTCAGCGTCACGCCGGGCCGGATGGCAAGGACGCCCACTCCCTTAGGTCCGCCGAACTTGTGGGCGCTCAGCGACAGCAGATCGGCTGACCGCGCCGCTGCAGCGATGTCGACCCAGTTGACGCCCTGCACCGCATCGGTGTGCAGCAACGCACCGGGAGCGTGTTCGTGCACCACCTCTGCGATCGCTTCGAGATCGGCGATGACGCCGGACTCGTTGTTGACCAGCATCACCGACACCAGACCCACGGCCGGGCCCGCATCTGCAGCGAGTTGCGCGGCCAGATGCTCCAGGTCGACCCTGCCGCCGGCATCGACGCGCAAGAAACGGCCCCCCACCGCAGCGACTGGATGCAGCACCGCATGGTGCTCGCTGGCGGGGCACAGCGCCGTGGTGTCCGTCGCTTCACACACGCCGCGCACTGCGAGATTGTCTGCTTCGGTGCCGCCGCTGGTGAAGACGATGCCATGCGGGTCGAATCCGAGCGCGCCGGCGGCGATCTCGCGGGCATCGTCGATCGCCGAACGCGACGCACGAGCCATGCGATGCGCTCCCGACGGGTTGGCGAACTGCGCGGAGAGGAACGGCGTCATGGCCTCAACGGCACTCGGGCGCATCGGTGTTGACGCGGCACAGTCGAGATAGGCGAGGCGATCCACTGCGTGCATCGGGTCGGCAGCCACGTCGTGAGGTTACGGGCACTGCGGGGACCGCCCGCCGACAAGCCCGATGCACCTGCTGTCGCGGCCGATTCATGCACTCGGACTAATCGACAGCAAGAAACAAACAAATGGTCGGAGGGGCCTTGCTGCGACCACCTTCGGGCGGCGCCGGGAGAAAATGCATGTGGGGACTGATGCAACCGACCGCAAGCGATTGAGGAAACGGCTTTCATGGACATCACCTCATTGGTGGGTCACTCTTCCCCGGTCCCGATGACGGGACCCCATGCGTGAGCGCATCAGCGCCGGTGCGCCCCGCCACGACAGCTGTCGGTCGGCCGACGATGCGCCAGCTCGAGTACCTGGTCGCGCTCGACAACCACGGACACATCGGACGTGCTGCGGCATCCTGCTACGTCTCCCAGCCGACGCTGAGCACCCAGATCCGCCAGCTCGAGCGCCATCTCGGCGTCTCGATCACCGAACGGGTCGGCCGCGGCATCGTTGTGACACCCGTTGGCCACGAGCTGGCCGACCGCGCACGGATTGTCCTGCGCGACACCGACGAACTGCTCGAATTGGGACGCTGCAGTTCGACCGGCCTCATCGGCCCGCTCCGGATCGCCGCGATTCCGACAGCTGCGCCTTACCTGCTCGCACGGATGCTGCCAGTTGTGCGCGAGCGTCATCCGGACGCCCAGATACACCTGGACGAGCTGAAGACCGCAGCGCTGATCGACGACCTGGCCGCTGCGCAGCTCGATCTCGCCCTGCTGGCGCTTCCGATGCCGGCCCCCGACGTCGAGTATCTCGTGGTGCTCGACGACCCGTTCCTGCTGGCGATGGACCCCCGGCACCGCCTGGCGCGCCGGCAGACGGTCTCATCTGCGGATCTCGCCAGCGAGACCGTGCTGCTGCTCGAGAACGGCCACTGCCTGCGGGGCCAAGCGCTCGAGGTCTGCCGTGACGCGGGCGCCCGGGAAGTCGGCCGGGGCGGCACCAGCCTCGTGACCATCTGCCAGATGGTGGCTGCGGGCATGGGCGTCACGCTGCTGCCCGCCAGCGCCGCCCCGATCGAGGCTCGGCGCGGCGCGGGAGTCGTGGTGCGTCCGTTCAGCGACGACGTGCCCAAGCGCGAGCTCGCGCTCGCATGGCGACGCCGCTCGCCGGCCGCGCCGCTGTACCGCGAGCTGGCCGGCCTGATCGCGCAGCGCCTGGCGGATCCGAGCCCCTCGGGCTCACCGGGCTCTCCCAGCCAGGAAGCGGACGAGTCCTCCCCAGCAGGTGGCAGCAGCGCCGCGTGATGCCACACTTGCCGAGCGTTTGCGCTCGCAGCGCCCGCCGTGTCGCGCGGCGAGATGCCGGGCCCGACGCGACCCACACGACACTCAACCGCGGGACAGCCGGCAACATGGCCATCGAGGTCTCCATCGACATCCCTGCATCGCCACAGGAAGTCTGGGATTACGTCGCAGATCTCGCGTGCAACGTCGAGTGGATGGCCGACGCCCAGTCGATCACCTTCACGTCTGCCCAGACGGAGGGCACCGGCACGACGTTCGACTGCGTCACCAAGATCGGCCCGATGAAGACCACGGACAAGATCGAGGTCACCGAGTGGGATCCGCCGAACACGCTCGGCATCACCCATCACGGCGCGGTGACTGGCACTGGCCGCTTCACGCTCGCCCCGATCGAAGACGGCACCCGCTTCACGTGGGCCGAAGACCTGACGCTGCCGTGGTACTTCGGCGCACGGGTGGGACAGCAGCCCGCCTCCATCGTGCTGGAACGCGTCTGGCGGCGGAACCTGCGAAACCTGCGTGCACGAATGCTCGAACGCCAGCAGGGACCGACCGGTCACGAGCCCGGTCCCCTGCTCGGGATGGGCCGCGACTCCGAGATGCGCTCCTACGGCCCGCACATCATCCGCATGACCCTGCGCGGCCGCGACCTGACCCATGAGGCAGCAGCGATGCGTCATGTGCGGGCGTACGGCTATCCCGCGCCGCGCGTCATCGAGCAACCCGATGCGCGCTCGGTGGTGATGGAACGCCTGACGGGCCCCACGATGCTCGACGAGCTCGCCGCCAAGCCGTGGCTGCTGTCACGTCACGTCAAGGGCCTGGCGCGGCTGCACCGGATGCTCGGCGACGTGCCCGCGCCGAGCGACTGGGTCAAGGTGTCGAGCGGCAGATCGGTCGTGCATCTCGACCTGCAGCCCGACAACGTCAAGCTCACACCCGATGGCCCCGTCGTCATCGACTGGTCGAACGCGGCCGCCGGCGAGGCCGCATTCGACGCCGCGTCCACCTATGTCCGGCTGCGCACCGCCTCTCCCGACAACCACGCCGCCGCACGTGCAGTCATCAACGCGTTCCGCACCCGCTTCGCTCGCGCGTTCCTCAAGGAGTTCGGTTCCGACGAGATCCTGTCGCGCCTGAGGGCCGCCGCCGACTTGCGCCTGCTCGACCGCAACCTGCATCCCAACGAGCGCGAAGCGGTGTTCGCGCTCGCCCGCGGCGAACTCGACTAGCGCGCTGCACGGCCGCCGGCTGTCAGACGCGCCGGTGCCTCGTCAGGGGAGATCGTCGAGCAGGATCTCGGCCGCGGCGTAGGGATCCAGCACGCGCCGGGCCAGTCGCTCACGCAGCCGTGCGGCAATCGGCGCGTCGGTGAGCTCTGCGACGCGCGCGGCAATCGTGGCCCGCAGGATCTCATCGAGCTCGGAATCCACACGCGCGGCGCGGCGCGACTCGAGCTCGCCCGAGGAAATGCAGTGGTCACGATGCGCTCCGATGGCATCCCACAGCTCCGCGGCACCCTCCCCGGTGGTGCCCACCGAGGTGAGGATCGGCGGATCCCATTCGCCGGGGGCCGACAGGTCCAGCATCTGGCGGATGTCCCGGCACGTCTCGGAGGTGCCGGGCCGGTCAGCCTTGTTCACCACGAAGATGTCGGCGATCTCCATGAGGCCCGCCTTGTTGGCCTGCACCGAGTCGCCCCAGCCGGGGTTCACCACGACCACGGTGGTGTCGGCGGCACCCACGATCTCAGTCTCGATCTGGCCGACGCCGACCGTCTCGATCACGATCCAGGGCCAGCCCAGTGCGTCCAGTACCCGCACGGCCAGCGGCGTCGCCAGCGTCAGGCCCCCGAGGTGCCCCCGCGTCGCCATCGACCGGATGTACACGCCCTCGTCGAAGGTGTGGTCGGACATGCGCACGCGGTCGCCCAGGATCGCGCCCCCGCTGAACGGCGACGACGGGTCGATCGCCAACACCGCCAGGCGCTCCCCGCGCTCGCGTGCCACGCCGACGACGGCCGAGTTGAGCGTCGACTTCCCCGCGCCGGGGGCGCCGGTGATGCCGACGGTGTGAGCGGCGCCAGAGCGCGCGAAGGTCGCTGCGCCCAGCTCGCGCGCCGGCGGGCCGCCGCGCTCGACGAGCGACATGACCCGTGCCAAGGCGCGCCTCTGGCCGCTGCGGGCAGCTTCGAGCAAGCTCGCGGTGTCATCGCTGAGGGGAGCGTCACGGGGCTTCATCGGCGCGCTGACGGTAGCCAGACGCGCCCTCGGCGGCACGCTTCAGCGACGCGTGATGGTGGCACCGAGGCCGGCGAGCTTGCCGGCCAGGTCCTCGTAGCCACGGTCGATGTGAGCGGCGCCCGCGATCTCGGTCTCGCCCTCCGCGGCGAGGCCCGCCATCACCAGTGCAGCGCCGGCGCGGATGTCGTGTGCGCGCACCGGCGCGCCCGACAGCCGCTCGACGCCCCGCACGACCGCGTGGTGACCCTCGGTGCGGATGTCGGCGCCCATGCGCCGCAGCTCGTCGATGTAGCGGAAGCGCCCGGTGAAGATGTTCTCGGTGACGATGCCCACGCCTGATGCTGCCGTCAGCAAGGTCACCAAGAACGGCTTGTAGTCGGTGGCCAGACCCGGGTACGGCAGCGTGGAGATGTCCGCCGATGCCAGCCGCCCGGTCATCGTCGCTCGCACGCCGTCGTCGTCGGCGACGATGTGCATGCCCATCTCGGTGAGCTTGCGGATGAGCATGGTCATGTGCCCGGCCACTGCGTGGCGCAAGAACACCGATCCTCCGCACATGCCCGCAGCAGCCAGATACGTTGCGGCCTCGACGCGGTCGGGGATCACCGAGTACCCCTCGGGCGATCGGGCAGGCGCCAGGCGTTCGACGCCGTCGATGGCCAGCCGATCTCCTGACCAGCCGACCGCCGCACCCATCCGGTTGAGGAACTCGACAAGGTCGCCGATCTCGGGTTCGCGCGCCGGGTTCACGATGACCGTGCGTCCCTTGGCGCGCACGGCGGCCATCAGCACGTTCTCGGTGGCGCCGACCGACGGGTACTCGAGCACGACTTCGGTGCCCCGCAGCACCTCGGCGGTGCCCGAGATGTCGCCGTGGGCGGTGCTGAATGTCGCCCCCAGGCTCTCGAGCGCCCGCAGGTGCATGTCGATCGGCCGCGGGCCGAAGTCGTCGCCGCCCGGCAGGGCCACCCGGGCCGTGCCGAAGCGTCCGAGCAGCGGCCCGAGCACCGCGATCGAGGCCCGCATGCGCTCGACCAGGTGATACGGCGCTTCGGTGCTGAGCTCGGCGGGGACGTCGACGACGAGCCGGTGATCGGCACGGGTCACGGTCACGCCCATGGCCCCGAGCAGCTCGCACATGAGCGACACGTCGGAGATGTCGGGCACGTTGGCCAGCACGTGACGTCCCTCGGCCAGCAAGCAGGCCGCCATCAGCTTGAGCACGCTGTTCTTGGCGCCGCCGATGCGGACCTCGCCGTCGAGCGGCCCGCTTCGCCGCGTCACGAACGTGTCACGTTCACCGGAATCGACGATGTCCACCGCTATAGCGATACCACCAACGCCGGCACTTGCGGCAGCGCAGCGCTGATCGGGCATGTGGCTGACGTGCCCGTGGGTGTGCTAGGCCCGCCGCCGTGACACGCCAAGTGCGCACGTTCGAAGCAGACGCCGATGAGGTGGAGCGCCTGCTGCGCCCCCGCGACGACATCGTGCTCGAAATGCCCGCCAGCGACGGCGACGGCGACGGCCGCCATCACTTCGGCCTGGCGGGCGGGCCGTTCGCGAGCTACTCGCGCCTCGTGCAGATCACACCCGATGCGGCAAGCGGCGCCGACGGCACCGCTCTGGGCACCTCGGCGCGGTTCCAGGTCACCGAGAAGGTCGAATGGCAGCTGGCGGTGCCGTGGTTCGGCCCGGCCATCAACCTCGCCGTGCGGCGCGCGATGCGCACCGGCCGCAGCGGCGACGGCACCCAGCCCATCTGGGCGCCGCCGCGGCGGCTCGATGCGCGGGCCGCGACGATCATGGCCATGCTCGCCGCCGCGGCGATGCTCAGCGGCTACCTGGCAAACGCACCCTCCGAGCTGCACACCTACGCCGCCGACGAGTTCGGCGTGGATCAGGCCGCCCAGGGCCTGCTGGGCGCCGTGGTGCGCATCGGGACGCTGTTCGCGATCGGCGTGTCGGTGCTGGCGGACCGCCACGGGCGGCGCCGCATCGTGGCGGGCGCGATGGCTGCGGGCATCGGAGCTGCCGCGCTTGCAGCGCTGGCGCCGAACATGGTGTGGCTGGGGGCGCTGCTGCTGGTCGGGCGCACAGCCAACGCAGCGCTCGGGGCCACGATCGTCGTGATGGCGCTCGAGGAAATCCCCGCAGGATGCCGGGCATGGTGCCTCTCGGTGCTGGCGATGTCCGCAGCGCTGGGCGCCGGCGTGGTGGTGTGGCTGCAGCCGCTCTCGGACCTCGCGCCGTGGGCATGGCGCCTGCTCTTCGCCTTCCCGCTCGTGGCGCTCGCCGCGGCGAGACCGCTGCTGCGCAGGCTGCCCGAGAGCCGCCGGTTCGAGCGGCGCGGCCGCGACGTGACGCTGGGCGGCAGCTGGCGCCCCATCGCGGTGCTCGGCGTGATCTATTTCGCGTTCGGCCTGTTCCTGGGCCCCGTCGACTGGTTCCGCAACGAGTACCTGCGTGACGAGCACGGCTTCAGTGCCAGCCTGGTCTCGCTGTTCGTGCTGGGCACCGCGACTCCCGCGGGTCTCGCGGTGTATGCGGCAGGACGGCTTGCTGACTCGCGGGGGCGGCGCATCATCCTGGGGATCGCCTCGGTGGCAGGGCTGGGCTGCCTGGTGGCGATGTTCAATGTGTCGGGGTCGCTGCTGTGGCTGGCCGGACTGGTCGGGGCGATGCTCTCGGCAGGCCTGCTGCCCTCGCTGGGGGTCTACCGGGGCGAGCTGTTTCCCACCGCGGTGAGGGCGCGGGCCGCGACGCTCACTGGTGCCATGGGTGTCGGCGGCGCTGCCTTGGGCGTGCTGTGGGCCGGTCGATTGCGCACCGCGTGGGGCAGCTTCGGCGATGTCATCGCGCTGCTGTGGATCGGGCCGCTCGTCGCGGCCGGCATCGCGGTGGTGTGGCTGGCCGAGCGCAGCGGCCGCGAGCTCGAAGAACTGCATCCCGCGGATGCCGCGGCTGACCCCGAGGGACCGTGGTCGCAACACTTCGGGCCGTGAGTACCGACGACGTGATCGGGACATGATGAGGCGGTCATGGCTGTAGTCGAAGCTCTGCTGTTGACCCCAGGCGCCGGCGGCGGCGCGGATCATCGCACGCTCGTCGACATCGAGACGGCGCTGTCGCAACGCCTGCCGGTGCGCCGCCACGACTTCGCATACCGGCGGGCCGGACGGCGGGCACCGCCGCGTGCCCCCAGCGTCGCGGCCGAACTGGCCGGCGATCTGGCTCGCATCGCAGCCGAGCTGGGCGTGCCGCCGGGGCGTCTGGCGATCGGCGGCCGGTCCTTCGGCGGGCGTGTGTGTTCGATGGCGGTCGCCGACGGCGCCGCCGCCGCGGGCCTCGTGCTGCTCAGCTACCCGCTGCACCCGCCCGAGCGCCCTGAACGGCTCCGCACGGAGCACTTCGTCCGGATCGACGTGCCGTGCCTGTTCGTCTCTGGCACGCGTGACCCCTTCGCCACCCCCGACGAGCTGCGCGAGCACACTGCGGCCATTGCGGGGCCGGTCACGCTCTGCTTCATCGACGGCGCCCGCCATGATCCGAACTCGATCGCGGCGCGCCGCGCCGTCGTCGAGACCATCGGTGACTGGCTCGACGCGCTCGACAGCTGACCCCCCCCCCGCACAGAGCGCACGGGCTGCGAATGCTCAAGGCCGTTTCGCATATTCGGCGGGAATGCGCGCTAATGCCCCGTTCGGGCGTGGCGCTCCATTCCCGGCGGCTCACTCCTCGGCATGCCAGCCGGGACAGCGCCAGCCAGCGATCTCGGCGCCGCTGATCGTCGCCTGCTGCGGATCATCGGCCGCATGCCGATGGCGAGCGCCGCGAACCTGGCGCCGATCCTGGGCGCGGAGGAGCGCCCGGTGCGGGCCCGGCTGAGCTCGCTGCAACGCGCCCGCTGGATCGACTCCCTCCACGTCGGGATGACCGAACCGCGCCAGCATCGCTGGTTTCTCACCACCCAGGCAATTGGGGAGCTCTACACCCAGGACGACGCGCACGTGACGGCGGAGTTGGCATCCCCCTTCAGGGACCCCCCGCCCGCCGGGCCAGCGGCGCCCGAGGGGCGCGAGCGTCTGCCGTGGACGGCCACTGCCCGAGGGGCGCGCAGCGGCGTGCGGCGGCTGGCGGCATTGGAACTGCTCTACCGGCTCGCCCCCGGACTGCTCCGCTCGGGCTGGCTGCTCGCGCCCCCGGGCGACGCCGCCGCTGCCATGACCGACTTCCACCTGGTGCGCAGGGGCGGCTGGTTTCACGCGGTGGCGCACTACGGCGAGCGGTACTGGGTGAGCTTCACCTACGTCGGCATGCACGCCACCGAGTGGTCGCTGCGACGCAAGCGAGCCAAGCGCTTCTGGGGCATCGACGTGTACACCAGCCGACACGACGCACACGAGCGGGCCGCCGATCGCACCTTCTACGACGGCCCCCGACACGAGGCGAGGCCGTCCGCCGAGGTGATGCTTGCGGCGGACTCGTGGGCGGCCCACCTGGCGCAACGCGAGTTTGCCCCCAGCACCCGGCCGCTGATCTGCACCCCAGCGGGGCTCTGGGGCGATCCTGTCACGCTGCAGCCATCCGACGACCGTGTCAGCGACTCCGTCGCGCCGGTGCTGGTGGGACAGCCGGAGCACCTGGAGGTGTGGCGGCAGAGCAGGGCTGACACGCTGGCCATCACCGACCCGCTCGCGTTCGCGGTGTTCATGGCCGTCGCGCAATTCCCGGCCATACGAGGCGCAGAGATCGCCCGGTCCCTGGGCCGCTCGCCGCGACCGGTCGAGCGAGCACTCGCCGCAATCGTCAAGGTCGGGCTCGTCGACCGTCTCGACGGACACTGCTATCTCACCGCAACGGGACTGCGCCGGGCGGCCAACCTGAGCCGCCTGCTGCCATCCGCGGTCATCCGGCGACACGGCGCGTACTCGATGCCGTCGTTCCGGAACAAGAATCTCCGCCACGACCGGGGCGTGAACCGTGTGGCCGTGCAGCTCGCCTCCGAAGGCGCGGAGGCGTTCGTGGGCTGGCGGGGCGACATCAACGTGCCCAACATCACCCAAATCAAGCCTGACCTGCTCGTGCTGGTCTCCGACGGGACGCTCGGCCCCGGCGCCTACAGCGTCGAATACGAGCGCACCGCCGTCTGGCCTTCCGCGGTCACCGAGAAGCTCCAGCCGTACCGCAGATGCGCTGCCATCGGGCGCCCGGTGCCGCTGCTGGTGGTCTGCGAGACGCCCGAGACAGCCGAGCTGTTCTCCGAATACGACGCGCTGCTGCCGATGCTGGTCACCCACCTGGGGGCCATCGAGACGGGCCGCCTGACCGGCGACAACACCATCTGGCAGTTGCGCGGTGCCGACACCGTCTCGTTGCACTGCCGCCGCTAGACCCGCCCTCCCCCCACAAAGCGGAAGCCCGCAACGGTGCAATCCACGCACGCAGCGCCGATCCCGAGTTCCGCCCCGCGGGGAGCTCGCGCGCGGCCTCAGCGACGCCACCGGCAGCAGCCGGCGCCCGGGCGCCTCATTCGCCGACCTGGCTCACGATCATCCTGGCGATCTCGAGGCTGGAGGTAGCCGCAGGGCTCGGGGCGTTCAGCACGTGAGTGCTGCGGCCGCCGGCGGTGACCGCGAAGTCGTCCTCGAGCTCCCCGGCGGGGTCCATGGCCTGGGCACGCACCCCCGCTTCAGAACGCACGAGATCATCGGCTGCGATGTCGGGCACCAGCCGCTGCAGCGCCCGGGTGAACGCAGCCTTGTTCAGCGAACGCCACACTTCGCCTGCGCCCGTGCGCCAGTAGCGACGGGCGAGACGCCACAGGCCCCGATTGGCGATGTGCTCGCGCAGCTGCGCCCCGCTGACGTCGCTCCAGCGGTAGCCCTCGCGGGCCAGTGCGAGCACCGCGTTGGGGCCGGCGTGGATCGTGCCGTCGATCATGCGCGTCAGGTGCACCCCCAAGAACGGGAAGCTGGGATCGGGCACCGGGTAGATCAGGTTGCTGACGAGGTGCGACCGCTCGGGGACGAGCTCGTAGTACTCGCCGCGGAACGGGACGATGCGGTAGCCGCTCGCCGCCCCTGCAAGTTCTGCCACCTGGTCGCACCGCAGCCCGGCGCAGTTGACCAGCCACGCCGCTCTCACGTCGCCGGTCGTCGTGGCGACCCGCACGCCGTCGGCGGCCTGATCGATCCCGACCACCTTGGTCGAGGTGCGCAGCTCGCCGCCTGCGGCCTCGATTTCGTCGAGCAGCGCCCGGCACACGGCCCCGTAGTCGGCGATGCCGGTGCTGGGGATGTGGAGCGCCTCGACGCCGGCGCAGTACGGCTCGAGCTCGGCCAGCCGCCGGGCGTCGATGAGCTCGGCATCGACGCCGTTGCGCACCGCACGCTCGGCCAGCGATGCCAGCCGCTCCTGCTCGGAGCTGTCGACCGCAACGATGACCTTGCCGCACACGTCGTGCGCGATGCCGTGACGGCGGCAGAACTCGACCATCGAGCTGCGACCCGCCACCGCCAGGGCGGCCTTGGCCGAGCCGGGCCGGTAGTAGACGCCCGAGTGCAGCACCCCCGAGTTGCGGCCCGTCTGGTGCAGCGCGGGACGCGCTTCGGCTTCGAGCACCACCACGCGCTTGCCGGGATGAACTTCGAGGTAGCGATGCGCTGTTGCCAGACCGATGATTCCGGCGCCCACAACGGCCAGGTCGGCCTGCAGAGCCGAAGGCGAGGCGCTGGTCATCGCAGCGAAGCTAGTGCCCGTGGTCGCATCGCTCTTCGTGGTGCGTGACGACCGCAGCACTATGGTCGGCGGGGATGAATGGCAAACGCAGATCCCTCGGCGACCGAGGCCGCGGCGACCCGGATCTCTCCCGGCGGGCTCCCGAAGGCAACCTTGCGCTCGAACTCGTGCGCACCACCGAGGCCGCGGCCATGGCCGCCTCTCGCTGGATGGGCCGCGGCGACAAGGAAGGCGCCGACGGCGCGGCCGTCGATGCGATGCGGGTCGTGCTCTCGAGCGTGCCCATGGACGGGATCGTCGTCATCGGCGAGGGCGAGAAGGACGATGCGCCCATGCTCTTCAACGGCGAGTTCATCGGTGACGGCACCGGGGCGCTGACCGATGTCGCCGTGGATCCGATCGACGGCACCACGCTGACCTCGCTGGGACGGGGCAATGCGATCTCGGTGATCGCTGTGTCGCCTCGCGGCACCATGCTCGACCCAGGTCCGTGCGTCTACATGGAGAAGATCGCCGTCGGACCCGACGCCAAGGGCGTCGTGGACCTGAACCGCACACCCTCGGAGAACCTGCGTGCGATTGCCGAGGTCACCGGGCAGGGCCTGCGGGACCTGACGGCGGTGGTGCTCGACCGCGATCGGCACTCAGAACTCATCGGGGAGATCCGCGACACAGGCGCACGCATCAGGCTGATTCCCGATGGCGACGTGGCGGGCGCCATCTCCGCGGCGGCCAGCGACACCACCGACGTGCTCTTCGGCATCGGCGGCACTCCCGAGGGGATCATCTCAGCAGCAGCGCTGAAGTGCCTCGGCGGGGAGCTGCAGGGCCGGCTGTGGCCCCGCAACGACCATGAGCGCCAAGCCTCCATCGCGGCCGGCTACGACCTCGACAAGGTGCTGCACATCGATGATCTGGTCCGGTCAGATGACGTGTTCTTCGCAGCAACTGGCATCACCGACGGCGAGTTGCTGCACGGCGTGAAGTTCGCTGCCCATCGCGCCGTCACCGATTCGCTGGTCATGCGCTCGCGCAGCGGAACCGTGCGCCGGATCGAGGCCACCCACGACATCGACAAGCTCAGCGCCTTCGCCGCGGTGGACTTCACCTGAGCCATGCCGGCCTCCGCGAACACCCCCGCGCCCGATGATCTCGAAGAAGGCACAGTCGCGCTCATCGACTTCGGCAAGGTGGCTCAGATCGGCCGTGACGGCCACCAGGTCGTGCCCGTGGTGCTGCAGGACGCCGACAGCGAGGACGTGCTGTTCATCGGCTATGCCAACGAGGAAGCGCTGCGGCTCACATTCGAGCGACGCAGCGCTGTGCTCTATTCCACATCCCGCAACGAGATCTGGCACAAGGGCGCCACCTCCGGCGACACGCTCTCGCTCATCGAGGTGCGTGTGAACTGCGAGCAGAACTCCCTGCTGTACCGGGTGCGGCGCGACGGGGGCGGCGCTTGCCACACCCGCGACGCCGACGGCAACTCCCGGCCCGGCTGCTACTACCGAGCCGTCGACAGCCCCACCGAGCTGCGCCACCTCTGATGCTGATCTAGCGGGCGCGGCTATTCGTCGAAGTTCTCGGGCATGAGCACGAACTCGGGGTACGCCTCGATGCCGAGCTCGCCCGAGTCCTGCCCGAGCTGCTCCACCGTCTTCGAGACTCGCAGACCCAGCACCAGGTCCAGAACCTTCCAGACGATGAACGATGCGATGAACACGAAGGCACCGACTGAGACGATGCCGAGCAGCTGAATGTGGAGCTGAGCGCCGGCCGCAATTGCGGTCGCCAGGGTGCCCCAGATGCCGCAGACGAGGTGGGCCGGGATGGCGCCCACCACGTCGTCCACCTTGACGAGCTCGAGCCCCTTGATGGCGGCGGTGCAGATGACGCCGCCGATGGCGCCGATGATGATCGCCCACCAGTGCTCGGTGATGTCGGGCCCGGCCGTGATCGACACCAGGCCGGCGATGGCGCCGTTGAGCCCGGCGAACAGGTCGATGCGTCCGAGCAGCGAGCGCGAGACCGCCAGCGCGGCGACCACCCCGGCGGCTGCAGCCAGGTTGGTGTTGACCAGCACGTTGCTCATCGCGACGGCGTCGACGACGCTGCCCAGCGCGAGCTGCGAACCCCCGTTGAATCCGAACCAGCCGAGCCACAGGATGAACACGCCCAGCGTCACGATCAGCACATTGGACGGCGGCGTGGGTCTCACCGAGCCGTCCTTGCGGAACTTGCCGAGCCGGGGGCCCACCACCAGCACGCCGGCCAGGGCTGCCCAGCCGCCGGTGCTGTGCACGATCGTCGAGCCGGCAAAGTCCTGGAAACCCTGCTGGGACAGCCAGCCTCCGCCCCAGGTCCACGCTCCCACGATCGGGTAGATGACGGCGGTGAGCAGCAGCGTGAAGGCGAAGAACGACCACATCTTGATGCGCTCGGCGATCGCGCCCGAGACCACCGATGCCGCGGTCGCCACGAACACCATCTGGAAGAACCAGTCCGACATGACCGAGTAGCCGTTGGCGGCAACGGCCGCCTCGGCAGCGGCGTCGCCATCCAGCAGGGCCAGCTCGTCGCCGCTCGGCCCGTAGAGGAACGAGAACGAGCCCCACAGGTCGCCGACGTCGACGTACATGAGGTTGTAGCCGAGGAAGTAGAACGCGAGACCGGCGATCGAGTAGATGCCGATGTTCTTCAGACAGATCATCGACGCGTTCTTCGTGCGAACGGCGCCGGCTTCGAGCATGGTGAAGCCGGCCGCCATCCACATGATCAGTGCTCCCCAGACGAGGAACATGAACGTGTTGAGGACGAACTGGCCAGACAGATCGATCATGACGAGTCCTCTCGTCGTTGCAGCAGGACTCTCATATGTTTGCAGGCACCGTGCCGGCGCCACGACATGGTGCGGAGGTCAGGAAGCTCCGGCGACCGCGATGCGGGTTTGCGCCCAGGCCAATGCTGCCTTGGCGTCGTCATCGTCGTCGTCGGCCGCGACGGCGGCCTGGGCTGCTTCGAGATCAGCCTGTGCAGCGGCGACGTCGATCTCGTCGGCCGCATATGCGGCATCACTGAGAATCGTCACGACGTTGTTGCTGACTTCGACGAACCCGCGATTGAGCGCCAGGGTCACGATGCCGTCGGACGCCCACAGCTGGGTCTGCCCGATGTCGAGTGCGCCGATGAACGATGCGTGATGGTCCAGGAAGGCGATGTCGCCGTCGACCGTGCGCGTCACCACCTGGCTGCACTCGCCGCTGAACAGCACGGCCTCAGGCGAGACAAGTTCGACCTGCATGCCGTCAGTCTCCTTGCGCGGTCGCCGCTCAGGCCCCGGCTTGTGCCAGGTCGCGGGCCTTGGCCATCGCCGACTCCGCGTTGCCGACGTTGAGGAACGCCTGCTCGGGCAGGTCGTCGAGGTCGCCGTTGCACAGCATCTCGAACGACTCGATCGTCTCCGAGACCGGCACGAAGATGCCCGGCAGGCCGGTGAAGACCTCGGCTACGAAGAACGGCTGGCTCAGGAAGCGCTGGATCTTGCGGGCCCGGTCGACGGTGATGCGGTCCTCCTCGGACAGCTCGTCGAGGCCCAGGATGGCGATGATGTCCTGCAGCTCCTTGTAGCGCTGCAGGATCTCCTGGGTGCGCCGTGCCACGTTGTAGTGCCGGTCGCCCACCACCTCGGGGCTGAGGATGGTGGAGGTGGACGCCAGCGGGTCCACCGCCGGGTAGATGCCCAATGAGGCGATCTGACGGCTCAGCTCGGTGGTTGCGTCGAGGTGCGTGAAGGTCGTGAACGGCGCCGGGTCGGTGTAGTCGTCCGCCGGCACGTACACGGCCTGCAGCGAGGTGATCGAGTGGCCCGACGTCGAGGTGATGCGCTCCTGCAGCTCGCCCATCTCGTCGGCGAGGTTGGGCTGGTAGCCCACCGCGGAGGGCATGCGACCCAGCAGCGTGGACACCTCTGAGCCTGCCTGCACGAAGCGGAAGATGTTGTCGACGAACAGCAGCACCTCCTGGCCCTGCACGTCACGGAAGTACTCGGCCATCGTCAGCGCCGACAGCGCCACACGCAGCCGGACGCCCGGCGGCTCGTCCATCTGCCCGAAGACCAGCGCAGTCTTCTCGAGCACGCCCGACTCCTCCATCTCGAGATAGAGGTCGGTGCCTTCACGGGTGCGCTCCCCCACTCCCGCGAACACCGACACGCCGCCGTGCTGGGAGGCGACGCGGTTGATCATCTCGGTGATGAGCACCGTCTTGCCCACGCCGGCGCCGCCGAACAGGCCGATCTTGCCGCCCTCGACGTAGGGCTCGAGCAGGTCGATCACCTTGATTCCCGACTCGAACATCGTGGCCTTGGGCTCGAGGGTGTCGAACGCCGGCGCCGGACGGTGGATCTCCCAGCGGTCGGCGATGCCCTCAGTCACGTCCGCACCGTCGAGCGGCTCGCCGAGCACGTTGAAGATGTGGCCGAGCACCCCGTCGCCCACCGGCACGCTGATGCCCTGTCCGGTGTTGACAACCGCCATGCCGCGTGTCAGCCCGTCAGTGGCCTTCATCGACACGATGCGGACGCGGCTGTCGCCGATCTGCTGGGCGACCTCGCCGGTGATCGTGACCGGCTGGCCTTCCAGCTCGACGTGCATCTCCACGGCGGTATTGATCTCGGGGATTGCGCCGGGCGGGAACTCCGCGTCGACGACCGGCCCGGCAATGGCCACCACGCGGCCATCGGCGTGCTCGGCTGCATCCCCGGCGGGTCGTTCTTCGGTCATCGTCATGTCTGTCACTCCTTGTGCCAGAGCGGAGGTTCGGTGGGGTTACTCGCGTGCGCGGAACAGGTCCGCTGTGCGGGCTTCGATGGTGTCTGAGAGCAGGTCGACCTCGCCGCCGGCTGTCTGGGACAGCGCTTCGGCACCGCCGACGATCTCCATGATCTCGGTGGTGATGGCGTCCTGGCGGGCGCGGTTCATGATGCGGGTCAGGTTGGTCTTGAGTTCCTCGGCGTTGTCGGTGGCCGCCTTCATGGCGCGCTGGCGGGCTGCGTGCTCCGATGCCGAGGATTCGAGCAGCGCCGAGTAGAGCCGAGCCTCGGCGTAGCGCGGCAGCAGCCGTTCGAGGATGACGGCGGGTTCGGGCTCGAACTCGTAGCCACCCTCAGGACCGCCGGCTGAGCCCTCCGCGTCGTCATCGTCGAACTCGCCGGAGTCGAGCGGCATGAACGGCACGATGGCCACCGACTGGTTGCCCATGGAGTGGAACTGGGTGTAGGCCAGCATCACCCGCTGGCAGCCGTTCTCGAACAGCTCGGTCGCCGCTGCGGCGACCTGCTGGGCGTCGGCGTAGCTGGGCTGGTCGCTGAAGCCCTCGAAGCCTGCTGCGATGCGGTAGCCGCGGAAGCGGAAATACCCGAGCGCCTTGCGTCCCGACAGCACCAGCTCGTAGTCGCGGCCCTCCGCCGCGTCGGCGGCGATGGCCCGCTCGGTGGCCCGCAGGACGTTGTTGTTGTAGCCACCGCACAGGCCCCGGTCCGCGGCGATCGCCACGTAGGCGACCTTGGTCACCTCGGCCGGTTCGCGCAGCAGCGGATGGTCGGCTTCGCCTCCGGCAGATGCCAGGTTGGCGATGACGGCGGTCACCTTGTCGCTGTAGGGCCGTGCAGCGCGCACCCGGGCCTGGGCCCGGACGATGCGCGAGGCAGCGATCAGCTCCATGGCGCGCGTGATCTTCTTGGTGGCGTCGATCGACCTGATCCGACGCCGAAGAATGCGCTCCTGACCGCTTGCCATCGGTGCTCAGTCCCCCGCTCAGTCCTCTACGGCCGCACCGTCGGCGGCATCGGTCGTGCTGTCGGCCGTGCTCACGAACTGGGCGGTGAATGCCTCCACGGCCGCCTGCAGCGCAGCCGAGTCGACATCGCCGGTGGAGCGGATGTCCGACATCAGAGCGCTGTGGCGGGTGCTCATGTAGGCCAGCAGCTCTTCCTCGTAGCGGTTGACGTCGTCGACCTCGATGCCGTCGACGTAGCCGTTGGTGCCCGCATAGATCACGACCACCTGCTCTTCGACCGGCATCGGCGAGTTGAGCCCTTGCTTGAGCAGCTCCACGAGCCGGTAGCCCCGGCCGAGCTGCGCCGCTGACACGGCGTCGAGCTCGGAACCGAACGTGGCGAACGCCTCGAGGTCGCGGAATTGGGCGAGGTCGATCTTGAGCGTGCCAGCCACGCTCTTCATCGCCTTGGTCTGTGCAGCAGAACCCACCCTCGACACCGAGATGCCCACGTCCACCGCAGGCCGCACGCCGGACTTGAACAGGTCGTCCTGGAGGTAGATCTGGCCGTCGGTGATCGAGATCACGTTGGTCGGGATGTATGCCGAGACGTCGCCCGCCTTGGTCTCGATGATCGGCAGCGCCGTCAGCGAGCCCGCGCCGTTGGCATCGGACAGCTTGGCGGCACGCTCGAGCAGCCGGCTGTGCAGATAGAACACATCGCCCGGGTAGGCCTCACGGCCAGGCGGCCGGCGCAGCAGCAGCGACAGCTGCCGGTAGGCCTCGGCCTGCTTGGACAGGTCGTCGTAGACGATGAGGGCGTGGTCGCCGGTCTCCATCCAGTGCTGGCCCATCGCGCAGCCGGCGTACGGGGCGAGGTACTTGAACGGCGCCGGGTCCGACGCAGGCGCCGAGACCACCACCGTGTACTCCATGGCACCGCGTTCACGCAGCGTGTTCACCACCTGCGCGACCGTCGAGCCTTTCTGCCCGATGGCGACGTAGATGCACTTCACACCCAGGCCGGCCTGGTTCAGGATCGTGTCGACCGCGACCGAGGTCTTGCCGGTCTTGCGGTCGCCGATGATGAGCTCTCGCTGGCCCCGCCCGACGGGCGTCATCGAGTCAATGGCCTTGATGCCGGTCTGCAGCGGCTCATGCACGGGCTTGCGGCCCATCACGCCGGGGGCCTGGATTTCCATGCGTCGCTCGACAGCACCGGTGATCTCGCCCTGGCCGTCGATCGGCTGGCCGAGCGCGTTCACGACGCGGCCCAGCACGGCATCGCCGACCGGCACTGACAGGATGCGGCCCGTAGCCCGCACCGCCTGGCCTTCCTCGATGTGCTCGACGCTGCCCAGCACGACGGCGCCGATCGACTCTTCGTCGAGGTTCAGCGCCAAGCCGACGTCGCCGCTCTGGAACTCGAGAATCTCGTTCACCGAGCAGCCGGGCAGGCCCGAGACGCGGGCGATCCCGTCGCCGACCTCGAGAATGCGTCCGACGGTGCCGGATTCGATCGCCGGGTCGAATCCTTCGAGGTTCCGGCGAATCGCGGAGGTGATGTCGCCAATGTTGATGCTCAAGTCGGTCACGACAGGCGCTCCTTCATCTTGTCGAGCCGAGTGCGGACCGAGCCGTCGAAGACTGCGTCGCCGATCTGAGCGGTCAGTCCTCCGATGATCTCAGGGTCCACCACGACATGGACGGTCACGTTGCGACCGCTGGCACGGCTGAGCGCCTCGGCCACCCGGTCAATCTGCTCGTCGGACAACGCGACTGCCGAGCGAACTTCAGCGACCGCCCCGCCTCGCGTGGCTGCTGCCAGCTCCAGCGCTTCGTCTGCGATGGCCTCGAGGTCGCCGCCTCGGCCGGCCCCCACCAGCATCGCCACCACGTTCAGGGTGACCGGTGAGGCCTGATCGGCCAGCAGGTCTTCCACGATGCCGATGCGGCGCGACGCCGGCACCGTGCGGTCCGACAGCACGCTGCGCAGCTCTTCGTTGCCCGATGCAGCCCGTCCCACCGACGCCAGTTCGGAGGTGACGCGGTCGAGCACGTCTTCGGCCTGGGCGATAGCGACCACAGCGCCGGCGTAGCCCTCGGTTCGCTCGCTCATCGGTCGATCCTGATCATCAGTTCAACTCCTGTGAGGGTCCGCCGCCTGCCGTCACAGCCACAACGGGGCTGCGGGCGACGGCGGGAACCTTCGGCGGGATGGCTCAGTTGCCCACCCGCTCGATGTAGTCCTCGATCAACTGGGCATGCGCCGCCTCGTCGATGCTGGCCATCACCACCTGCTCGGCGGCACCCACCGCTATCGAGGTGATGTCGGCCCGTACCTCGGCCATGGCCCGCTCGCGGGCGGCGTCGATGTCGGCTTCGGCCTGCGCCCGCCGCTCGGCGATCTCGGGCTCGATGGCAGCAAGCCGCTCCTGGCGGACTTCCTCGGCCTGTGCACGAGCCTCTTCGATGATGCGCGCCGCTTCCGTGTTTGCCGCGGCCAGACGGGCGTCGTAGGACGCACGCAGCTCCTCGGCTTCGGTCTTGGCGGTCGCGGCGGCGTCGAGGTCGCCCTGGATGCGCTCGGTGCGCGCCTCCATCGCCCGCCTGATCGGCGGCAGCGCGAACTTCCACATGACGATCAGGAGAATGAAGAACGCAATCGACCCCCAGACCACCTCGAACAGTTCGGGGATGATCGGGTTGGAGGATTCGCCCTCGGACGCCGCGAGCAGGCCGGATGCCAGTGCGTTCACTGCCGCCTCCTACGCGAAGTTGAGCAGGATGAACACCACGAAACCGATGAGGGCCAGTGCCTCGGTGAACGCGATGCCCAAGAACATGGTCGTGCGGACCATGCCTGCTGATTCGGGCTGGCGAGCCATCGCGGTGATGGCGTTGCCGACGACGAGGCCGATGCCGACGCCCGGGCCGATGGCCGCGAGGCCATAGCCGAGGCCAGCACCGAGTGCCTTGAGGCCGTCGACTGCGTTATCCGCTTGTGCGAGCAAGTCCATTACTCGTTCTCTCCTGTGTTGTACGGGTTCTTGGGGCAGGGGCCGCAGCGACGGGGCACTGTGCGGCCGGTGGTCGATGGGGACGGGATGATCTGGACGGGAGTTGTGCCTAGTGCTCGGGGTGCAGCGCGCCGCCGATGTAGACGGCCGTGAGGATGGTGAAGATGAACGCCTGCAGGACCGCCACCAAGATCTCGAACCCTGTGAGGCCGATCAGCATCAGGAACGGGGCCGGCGTGATGATGACCAACCAGGTGGGCGTGCTGTCGGTGAGCGCCAGCCAGAACACGGTGTGAGACAGCACGGCGAACGTCACCAGCAGCAGGTGGCCGGCAAGCATGTTGGCGAAGAGCCGCACCGCCAGCGAGAACGGCCGCACCACGAATGTCGACACGAACTCGATGAGCGCCACCAGCGGGAGCAGCGCCTTGGGCACACCCGGCGGCACCACCACGTTCCGCAGGTAGCCGAAGAAGCCCTGATGCTTGATGCCGATGCCGTTGAACACCAGCCACACCAGGATCGCGAGCGTGGCCGGCATCGCCATGCGCGCATTGGCCGGGAAGTGGATCAGCGGCACGACCTCGGTGATGTTCGAGAAGAAGATGAACAGGAACATCGACAGCAGGAACGGCAGGTAGCGCAGGCCGTCGGGGCCGATCGACTGCATGATGATGTTCTCGCGGATGAAGCCGACCGAGGTCTCCGCCACGGTCTGGATGCCCCGAGGAGCGACGATGGCCTCCGACCGTTCATAGCGACGCTTGGCCATTACGAAGATCGCCAGCGAAGCCGCGCAGGCGAAGAGGTAGATGATGCCGACCTTGTTGAGCGCGTACCAAGCGTTGGTTCCGTCGTCGTGCCCGAAGAGGCCCGGCCACTCCAAGAGGTGCCCGATGTCGGGGAAGGTCAGCGCTAGCAGGTTCACTTCTGCTCCTTGCCGGGACGTTGGAGATCAAGGCCTGGGGCTGCGAGCCGCAGGGAAACATAGCGGATCTCCCACCCAAGCAGACCGAGATGGCTCGCGACGATGGTGATCGCGATGGGCACTGGCTCGAAGAAGCTGAGCTGGCTGGCCCCCAGAACGATGCCAGCGAGCACCGCGAGCCGCACGATGAAGCCGCCGAGCGTGGCCCCCATGAGCGCGACCGGCGAGGTGCGCGCGCCCCACGCCATCAGCGCCGCAGCCGCCGCCAGGTTGCCGATGACCAGCACGTAGCCGAGTGTCGACGAGAGCGCTCCGCCCATGCCCCAGATGAACCCGCTGACGACGACCCAAGCGGGAAACACCCACAGACTGCGGCGCGCCATGTCGAACGCGATGTCGCGTTCAGGGGCGTGGTCTGCGCCCGCAGACGCGCTGTCGCCGGTCTCGGCTTGCTCGTCGGACATCGCCGGCGTCACGAATGCGGTCGCGCGGTGGCTGTGTGTCCGGTCTGGCTGTCGACGGGCTGGGGCGTCTCAGCCATGCCTCGGAACGAGCGCGAGCCGGCGTCTGCATCGGCGTCGAGCGAGACGCCGGTCGGCAGCGATGTCGGCTCGCTGAGGCCGGTGTCGCGATCGATGCTTCGCCGCTCGGAAGGACGGCTCGCTGCCATCTGCTGCTCGTGGACTGCCATGCGCTCGGTGTAGCGATACCACTCGACGACAAGCTTCATCATGAACGCAGTCATGCCGAAACTCAATGCCAGCCATGGTCCAGTGCCCCACCAGCGGTCCAGCCCGAACCCCGCCGCTGCGAACACCACCGGTGTCATCACGATCTCGATGGCCTTGGCCAGACCGTCCTCGCTGCCGTTGCTGCCGACGGGGCCGCGTGCCATGCGCACAGGTTACGAGCGTCAACAGCTGCGAGGCGGGTAGCCGGCACAGGACTTGGCGACGTCACGCAACCCGGCGAGACTTGCTATAGATCTGTATATCGTTATGTCATGTCTGCAGAGCCTGATATCCCGACCAATCACTCCGGCACCGACTCACCGTCCCCCGACGCCGTAGCGTTGGGCTATTCGCGTGTGTCCACAGTCGAGCAGTCCCGCAGCGGGCTGGGGATCGCAGCGCAGCGGTCCGCCATCGACGGCTGGGCCGCCAGCCGTCCCGACAGGACCGCGGTAGAGCATCACAGCGAAAACAGCACGAGCGGCATGCTCGCGCCTGACGAGCGGCCTGTGCTCAGCGTGCTGCTGGACCGGCTGGCCGATCCCGCCGACCCGGCTGGCACCCTCGTGGTGTCGCGGCTCGATCGACTCGGACGCAGCGTCATCGATGTGCTCGCGCTGATGGACCGCGCGGAACGGGAGGGCTGGTCGGTGGTGATGCTCGACCTCAACGTCGACACCACCACCCCCGCCGGACTCATGATCGCGACTGTGATGGCCTCAATGGCCCGCATGGAGCGCGACATGACCTCCGAACGCACCCGACTGGCGCTCGCCGAACGCGCCGCCGCAGGAGTGCGGTTGGGGCGCCCCGTCAGCGACCAGACGCGGGCCGCGGCACAGCGTGCCGAGCAGCTGACAGCAGACGGGCTCACCCTTCGCGCCGTCGCGGACGCGCTCACTGCGGAGGGCTTGCCCCGCGCCACTGGCGATCGGCAACGGCCATGGAACGCCATGGCCGTCAAACGCGCCCTGCACACCCTGAGACTCGACCGCCGAGCTGCCGCCAAAGCAGCCCACACCGCCACAACCGGCAGCGACAACACGCTCAGCGACCGCCGCTAGTCCATCCGCCCTACGACAGCAGCCTCGCCACCGCCATCAAGCTCATTCGTACCGGGCTGCGGCTGCTGTCCGCCCCAGCGCGGCCCCGAGCGCACGCAGGACATGGTGCGTACACCACGTAACCCACACCTACCCCCGCCGATGCGGCTGCCGGTCTGCGCGCGAGGCCTGCGGCACCAACCCAACGTGACACGCGCGGACCCCCTCAGCGCCGACCCCAAGGACTCCCGCAAGAGGAGGCTGCAGCCCGCCCGGGAAAGGGCGCTACCGCGCACCTGGGTGCACCGACAGCCCGCCCAACGCTCAGCCCGACAGGCCCCCAACAGCAGCCTCGCGATGCTGCCGCTTAGCATCACGCTGATACAAGACGACAGCACGCCAGAGACAAAGGCCGCCGCCGCACAATACAGCAGCAATAACCACCAACATCGGAACACCTAGGCCAAGCAAGACAACAACTGTCCAGTAACTTGCAAAAGCCATGCAAAAATACGCGAGCATATATTTCCGCCCTGTACGCGTTTTCCGTGGTGCCTCCGTAGCGCTCATGAATTCAGGATAGCACGTAGCAGTCATCGGCCTAACGCCTCACAGGCGTCGGCCCAGCCGTCGGCACAATCGCGCTCGTTCTGAATCCGCGTCAGCTCGTTTTTGTCGAGCTGGCCCGCCAGCCACTTCTGCGTGGCTTTGTCTACGTCGTAGTCATCGATGCGGCCGTTGTGATTGAAGTCGCCGGGAATGCCGGAGTCATCGTCTTCAGCCTTGCTTTCGTCTCCGTCATCGCTCTCGCCTTCATCGTTGCCACTTGGGTGACCGTTCCCGAGAGCAACAAGCGCTCCAGCCACCGTGGCACTACATACACCTGCGCCCCCGCCTATCGTCCATGAAACCCAAGCTGGCGCTGCTGCGCCCCCTGTGGCAACGGTCGTTTTGACAGCTAATGCAACCAATGCAGTGCAGCCCGCAGTTGTGGCCAAGCTCACAATGAATACTTGCACGGGTTCAGGTGTTTTGTCCCAAACACGCTGCATCTCTTTACCAAATTCTGCTGTTATTTCGGCGTTTTGCAACGCTGATTCACCGGTGTCTTCAGCAATCTTGTTGAGAATGTCACGGACTTTCCTTGCAACGCTGTCCCCAACGTTCTTGATGGCCCCGAGTACGTCCGAATCTGGGCATTGTGCCGGACGTGCGGGCGGCGCGTAATGCGTACCAGTGTTGGCATCGTTCTTGTTGATCGTCTCGATCAACGCCCTCGCATAATCACCGCAGGGGTCGGTGCTGCCGCCGGTACCTGTTCCTGTGCCGGAGCCGGAGCCGCCCGAGCCCGAACCGGAGCCGCTGCCCGAGCCCGAGCCGCTGCCCGAGCCCGAACCGGAGCCCGAGCCCGAACCGGAGCCCGAGCCTGAGCCTGAGCCGGAACCGCTGCCCGAGCCCGAACCGGAGCCGGAGCCGCTGCCATCGCCGCCACCGGAGTCATCGCTGCCGTCACCAGAGTCTGTACCGTCATCGGTGCCGCCGGTGTCGTCGCCGCCGTCGCCCGAGCCGTCGGTCTGGCGGTTTGAGCGCGTCCCTTTCTGGCCGCTCTTGCCGCCCGAGTCATCGTCGCCGCCATCATCGCCGCCGCCGCTGTCGTCGTCTTTGTCGGCGTTGGGGTCGTGGTTCTCGTTGGTGGACGGGGCCGGGTAGCAGTTCGGGTAGGTGCCGAGCATCCCCTCGCCGCATGTCAGATTTCGCTGAACGGGCGTGTGAGGGTGGTTGTAGCTCGTCTCGTTCCAGCACTGATTTCCGGCGAAGGGGTCATAGGCGCAGCGGCGCACGGTGACGCCGTGAGCGCCGGCGGGCGCTGCGGCTATGGCGGTGAGCGTGGACGCTGCGACGAGCAGCGCGCACAGCGCTGCGAGGGTTCGTTTGGTCATGGGTGGGTGCCTTGGGTCGGTTCGGGTAGATGCGGGTGATCCACGACCGCGCCGGCCGCTGGGAGGGAACCCATGCAATTTGTTGCCGCCCGCAGGGCCGGCACGGCCCCTTGCGGAGCCTCGGTCGCGAATCGTTCGTTTTGCGAACGCCGAAACCGAACCCAGACAGGCACGTTCAGGCCCTCGGTGCCCGAGCTAGCCCAGCGGGCAGCGCCAGAGCGGAAGCCCAGCAGGCATGCGGGTTTGGGGCCGGCCGCGGGCGCCGCGCCATGTCGGCCGGTCTACGTCGGGCGGCGGGGTTGTGAGGCCTGTTCGGGCGAGATATTATATGAACGTTTACAGAACGCCCGAAAACCTGCTCTGACCAGCGGCTTCAGACCGCCTCGGAACGAGTGGAACAGCCTGCTGGACGCTCGCCGAGACGCATCTCAGCCGAAGCTACGGCGTGACAGGCCACCAGATATAGCAAAATACATGGAGATAGTCAGCGCGGCTGATCGCGGGTCAGCGACTCAACAGTCGTAGGGCGGGTGGGCGGCGCAGAGTTCGGCTACCTCGGCGCGCACCTGGGCGACGACGGCCACATCGTCGGGGGTGCGCAGCACGCGTGCGGCGAACTCGGCAATCTTCGCCATCTCGTCTGGCCCCATGCCCTGGGTGGTGACCGATGGGGTGCCCATCCGCAAGCCGCTCGTCACGAAGGGCGAACGGGGGTCGTCGGGGATGGCGTTGCGGTTCAGCGTGATGCCGGCCGCATCGAGCGCCTCCTGGGCCACCTTGCCCGTCAGGTCGGCGTCGAAGGTGCGCAGGTCGATCAGCAGCAGGTGGTTGTCGGTGCCGCCGGAGACCAAACGGAAGCCGTGATTGCCGAGCGCGTCGGCCAGCGCCGCGGCATTGGCGACAATGCGCGCTTGGTAGTCAGCGAACTCAGGACGGGCGGCCTCGGCGAAGCCCACCGCCTTGGCCGCGACGGCATGGTCGAGCGGCCCGCCCTGACTGCCGGGGAACACGGCTGAGTCGATGCGCTTGGCGTATTCCTGGGTGGACAGGATCGCTCCGCCGCGCGGCCCGCGCATCGTCTTGTGGGTGGTGAACGTGACGATGTCGGCGAACGGGACCGGATTCGGGTGCACCCCTCCCACGATCAGCCCGGCGATGTGCGCTGCGTCGAACATGAACACCGCGCCGATCTCGTCGCAGATCTCGCGGAACGGTGCCGGGTCGATGCGGCGGGGATACGCCGTGGCGCCGGCCACGATCAGCTTGGGCCGGTGCTCACGAGCCAGCACAGCCATGGCTTCGTAGTCGATGCGCTCGTCGCTGCGAGTCAGCCCGTAGCTGACGAAGTTGTAGAGCTTGCCGCTGGCATTCACCTGCGACCCATGAGTGAGATGACCGCCGTGATCCAGGCTCATGCCCATCACCGTGTCGCCGATGTCGAGCATGGCGAGGTACACCGCGGCGTTGGCCTGCGACCCCGAATGGGGCTGCACGTTCGCATGCTCGGCACCGAAGAGCGCCTTCACCCGGTCGATGGCGAGCTGCTCGGCGGTGTCGGCGTTGGCATTGCCGCCGTAGTAGCGGCGGCGCGGGTAGCCCTCGCTGTACTTGTTGGTAAGCACGCTGCCGGTCGCGGCCATGACCGCGGGCGAGGCGAAGTTCTCCGAGGCGATGAGCTGGATCGTCGTCATCTGGCGCTCGAGCTCGGCTGCCAGCACGGCATCGATCTCGGGATCGCCGAGCGGTGCCCAGCTCGCTGCGGTGGGGTGCGTTCGGGTCATGAAGCTGTGTCTCCTTGCGATGTTCGTCCTGCCGCGTCTTGTTTCTCGCTCATGTTGGCTCCGCTCACGGGCCGCTCGGGCCACGGCGGCGCCTATCGGCGCAGCCTCTCGGGACGGTTTCAGCGCCGGCCGAGTGCGTCGATCTTGTCCACCCGTCGCTGATGCCGTCCGCCTTCGAATGCTGCTGCGAGGTACGCATCGAGTGCGGCTACCGCCCCGCCGGGATCGGTGAGGCGAGCGCCGAGGCAGATCACGTTGGCGTCGTTGTGCTCGCGGGCCAGCCGGGCCGACGTCTCGTCGTGCACGGTGGCCGCGCGGATGCCGTCTACCTTGCCGGCCGCCATCGCGATGCCGATGCCGCTGCCGCACACGGCCACGCCGAGGTCTGCCGTCCGGTTCGCCACCGCTTTGCCGATGGCCTCGCCGAAATCGGGGTAGTCGACTGACTCCGGGCCATTGGTGCCCAGATCGATCACCTCGTAGCCGCTGCCGCGCAGGTGCTGGGCCAAGCGATCTTTGAGTTCCCAGCCGGCGTGATCGGCAGCGAGCGCGATGACGATCTCGTTCGGGGCGGACGAGTTGCCCTGTGCCACAGCGTCAGTCTCGCAGCGGGCAGCAGCACTCGGCTACCACACTCCGCGGACGTTGAGCTGATTGCCGAAACTGCGGAGGAGGCCTTCGGACTCGTGCGCTGCTGGAACGCGAACCGCGACCAACTCAGACTCGTCGACGGCCAAGACAGCGCCGATGCCTCAGTGCTGCGGGGGCGGCGCGGCGCCGTCGCCAAGAATCTCCTCAGCCGGAACCGCTCCGGCACGGAGGATGTTCGGCTCGGGGCCGATGACGTCAACCACGGTGGAAGCCACGCCGCCGGGAGCGACGCCTGCGATCACCGAGGCGGCCGGTGTCGCAAGGCCGGTGGCCGCTGTCGCGGCATCAGCGGGGGTCTCGGCACCGTGGCGGTTGGCGCTGGTGCCGGTGACCGGCCCGACGTCGTCGATGAGCCAGCGCAGCCAGCCCAGCGCGGGTGCGCGCACGCCCAGCGTTTCGCGGCCGTGCAGCGGGTCGGGACCGTCCCGGCGTTTCGCGACCAGCGTCAGGCCGCCGGGCCAGTGCTGCTGGGCCAGCGCGCGGGCGGCCGGGCTGAGCTCAACCAGCTCATCGGCTTGTGCCAGCCCCGAGACCAGGATCGGCATCGGTTCGGTGCGAGGACGTTCCTTGGCCTCGCATACTCGGGCCACGGCCTCGGTGTCGGCGTAGCGAGCCATGACCCCGCAGAGGGTGTCGGTGGGCGCGACCACAAATCCGCCCTCGCGCAGCCATTCGACGGCGGCGATGAGCTCGCGCTCATCGGGCTCGGCATGGGGGCGCGACGCAACCAGCACTCGATCGGCGCCGGCCAGGTCACGCTCGATGCGCACGTCTTCGTAGCCACGGGCGATCGCCATGGCGGTGGCCGCCGGGGCCTGCGTCGCCCCGAGTTCCAGCACCAGCAGGCCGCCAGGTGCCAGCCAGCCGCGGGCATCGCGGATGATCGCACGGAGCGCTCTCAGCCCGTCAGGCCCGGCGTACAGCGCCTCGTGCGGTTCCCAGTCGTCGACATCAGGAGCCAGCACCTCGCCATCGGCCACGTACGGCGGGTTGGACACCACCAGATCGAGCCGTCCCCGTAACGGCTCGACGGCAGCACCCGGTCCACACAACGGCTCGGCACCGGCCCCTCGCGCCGGGCGAGATCCTGCGACACTGACCCCATCGCTCCGGTCGTGAACATCGGTGAGTGCGTCGAGCCAATTGCCCTGATGGAGCGAGACGCGATTCGCTGCGCTTCCCAGGCCGGCCAGGTTGGCCGCGGCCAAGGCCAACGCGTCGGCGGAGCTGTCGGTGGCGAACACCCGGGCGTCGGGAACCTCGTGCGCTATCGACAAAGCGATTGCACCGCAGCCCGTGCCAAGATCGGCCACGTTCAGCCTGGCGCACTGCCGGCGCCCGGCTGTCGCGTTGAGCCAGTCGATGGCGGTGCCGGCAACCACCTCGGTTTCGGGGCGCGGGATCAGCGCCCGGCTGTCCACTGCCAAGTCGAGCTTCCGGAATCCCCAGCTGCCCAGCACGTACTGCAGCGGCTCGCCCGCCACCCGACGGGCGACCATGGCGTCAGCGTGCGCGACCATCCGCACGGTCATGGGCATCTGCGGTGCCAGTGCGACCTCGGCAGCACTGGTGCCGCTGGCCTCCGCCGCGATGCGGCGCGCGCTCACTTCGGGTTCGGGAACGCCGGCTGCTGCGAACTGCTCGCGCAGTCCGCGGTACAGATCGCCCAGCGTCAGCCCATCCTTAGAGGACACAGTCGAGCCTGCTGCCGGGTCGGCTCACCCGCCGCCGTCGGCGACCGCAGCGGCGAGCTGCTCGGCGCGCTCTGCAGTCGCGAGGGCGTCGATGATCTCGTCCAACTCGCCGGTGAGCACCCGATCGAGCTTGTAGATCGTGAGCCCGACACGATGGTCGGTGACGCGGTTTTCCTTGAAGTTGTAGGTGCGGATCTTCTCGGATCGGCCGCCGCCGCGGACCTGGTCCCGCTTGTGAGCCGCTACTTCGGCAGCGTGAGCCTCCTGCTGCAGCTGCAGGAGCCGGGCGCGCAGCACACGCATCGCCTTTGCCCGGTTCTGCAGCTGGCTCTTCTCGTCCTGCATCGACACCACGACCCCGGTGGGCTTGTGGGTGATCCGCACCGCCGAGTCAGTCGTGTTCACCGACTGGCCGCCCGGGCCCGACGAGCGAAACGTGTCGATGACCAGATCGTTCGGATCGATCTCGATGTCGACCTCCTCGGCTTCGGGCAGCACGCTGACCGTCGCGGACGATGTGTGGACGCGGCCCTGGGACTCGGTGACCGGCACGCGCTGCACCCTGTGCGGCCCTCCTTCGTGCTTCAGCGACCGCCACACATCAGGGCCGCGCACCGCGAAGGCCACATTCGTGAACCCGCCCATGTCGCTGTCCTGGCTGCCGAGCAGCTCCAGCGACCAGCCGGATTGCGCCGACGCATACGCCCGGTACATCTCGAAGAGATCGCGTGCCCAGATGTTGGCTTCCTCGCCGCCCTCAGCGCCTTGGATCTCGACGATGACATCGCGCTTGTCGTTCGGGTCCTGCGGCAGCAGCAGCACCTTGAGTCGCTCGTCGAGCTCGGCTGCCTGCGTGGTCGCCGCCTCCAGCATGTCGGCAGCTTCGACTGCGTCGTCGCCGTCACTGGCATCGAAGAGGTCCTGGGCGGCCGCCGCGTCAGCCTGTGCCTGCTGGGCCTCGTGAGCCACGTCGATGATCTCGCCGATGCGCGCGAGCCGCCGACCGAGCTCGGCGAATTGGGCGCGGTCGCCCGATGCCGCGCCCTCGCCGAGCTTCCGTTCGAGTTCTGCCCGCTCGGCTTCGAGCGCGTCCAGCCGCACAGATTCGAGGGCGCCCAACACGCGCACAGGCTACGAGGCAGAGCCAAGTGGCGAAGCTGTGGCCCGAGCGGTCCGTGAACCCAAATCACATGGGCATGGGGAACAAGAGCGGGAAGCGACAGCCGGCGCGACGAGAAGGTTCGCCTGTCGGCGCACGGTCTACGGGAGGGCAGTTCGCCAGCCGTCGTCGATCTCGACGATCCGCGCAGGCATGTCCAGCCTCGTAGCTATGGCTCTGATGACCTCGTGCGCGTCGCGCCGGGGCAGCGCAATCGTCAACTCGGCGTCAGGATCGAGGAACAGCCGGGCGTCGGCTGCGAACGGCACCACGTCGAGATCGATGCCGACGCAGACCACCACGATCAGGCGGCGGCCGTCGGGTGTCAGGCCGTATGCCACCGCCGGCGCCGGGTCTTTCGGACCGCCTCGGGGCACGGGCGGCGAGGCGGCGCGCAAGCGGCCTGCGTCGACAAGCTCCGGCCGGCGGATGAGCAGCGAACGCAGCCAGCGCGCCGCACCCATCCGGTTGAGCGGGTGCGGTGACGCGCCGGGAAAGCGGTGTATCCGCACCATCTCGGCGACCCGGCCGATGGCCTCCGCGGTGGGCTCGTCGGCGTGCAGCAGTGCGAAGGCCTCCCGGTCATGCACACCCACGCCCACCTCGACCCGCCAACCGGTCGTCGGGACGCGCGACGTGGTGCTCGTTCCGGTCGCGTCGCCTGTTGCGTCCCGCTCTTGTTCGCTGCGCCCACGGACCGCTCGGGCCACGGCTTCGCCGTCGTCAGTACGCTCCGCTGCACCGCCGACAGGTGCCGCAGCGACGATGCGGGCCACTTCGAGGCCCTCGACCTCGCCGGTGATCACGCCGTGCTCCACGACCACCTCGACTCCGGCGCTTGCCAGCAGCGCAACCAATTCGGGCACACGCGGCGGCGTGGGTTCGACCGGTCGGGGCGCCGGTTCTGCGACCGTCGCGCTCGCGCCTTCGATGCCCCAGACCTTGGGCACCGGATCGAAGCAGGCCGCACGTCGAGCGAGCACACCGCTGTGATCGTCGGCAAAGACGTGCACGTCATCGCAGCCGGTGCGCTCGGCCAGCGCCAATGCGCCGCCCAGCGCCCGTTCGGCTCGCTCCTGGGCCAGGCACACCACAGCGCCTGCGGGATCAGTGACCACGGCCAGTGCGCCGTCATCGGTTCCCGAGACGTCGACGAGCTCCGTGCCGAGCACCGAGCGGGCCAGGGCCCGAAGCTTCGCTGCGTGGATTGCCCGGATGCGGTCGGAGTCAAGCGTCATGACGGTTGGCGGCGTTGACGAGTTGCCACGTGGTCATTCGCGATGCTCGCCGCGCCCGGGGCCGCGTGATGCCCCGGCGGTGTCAGCCCCGCCGCTTGCGCTGGCCGTAGCGGCGCTCGAAGCGCTCCACCCGGCCGGCCGTGTCGACGATCTTCATCTGGCCGGTGAAGAAGGGGTGGCTGGCGCTGGACAGCTCGACATTGGCCAGCGGGTAGGTGTTGCCGTCGGTCCATTCGATCGTGTCGTTCGTCTCGATCGTGGACTGGGTGAGGAAGGCGAAGTCAGCGCTGGCGTCGCGGAACACGACGGGCCGGTAGTCGGGATGGAGGTCGCTCTTCATCGTGTCCCCTGCATGGACGGCGTCGGGCGGATCAGCCTAAGAGGATGCTGCAGCAATCGCATCTGCGGCGCGCCTCAACGGTGGTCGCCGAGGCTGAAGCTGCGGTCGGGGTCGAGCTGGAGCTCGCCGGCCTGCAGCTCGGCGGACCCGGGCAGCCCGCCGGCGAAGGCGATCTCGAGATTGGCCGCTTCCCGCAGCCGTGCCGCTGCGAGGTCGTCGACGGCGTTGCCGGTCGATGTGCGCGCCGTCGCCACCATCGTGATGGAGCCGGCGTCTTCCAGGTTCCGGGCGCCGCCGAAGAATCGCAGCGTCGAGGTGATGGCCGCGCCAACCGCGTCGGCAGGCTGGTTTCGCCCGTTGCCGCTCGCGGCATAGGCACGGGCGAGGCGCGTCAAGCCGTCGAAGAGGATCACCACGTCATCTCCGGCCTCTGCCATCCGCTTGGTGCGCTCGAGCGTCAGCTCGGCCACTGCGAGATGCTCCTCGGGCGGCCGGTCGAACGTGGAGGCCAGGACCTCGCCGGAGGTCTCCAGCCGGCGGGTCATCTCGGTGACGTCCTCAGGTCGCTCGGAGATCAGCAAGACGATCAGGTGGATGTCGGGATGACGGTCTCCAATGGCGGCGGCCATGGCGGCCACGAGCGGCGATGCCGGGCGGGTTCCCTCGGCCGTGAGCAGACCGCGGGTGCCGATGCCGATCGGGGCTCCGGCATCGATGGCTGCAAGCGGCCCGGGGCCCTTGGGATCACCCAGCAGCAGCGGCTCAGTCGGCAATACCGGGGTGAGGCTGTCGAACAGCGGCCGGTCGGGCGCATCCGGCGGCGGCTCGCCGTTGAGCGTGTCCAAGCGCAGCAGCGCAGGATTTCGCTCACTGCGGGCTGCGGGCCGGCTGACGCCAGTGATGCGGTCGCCACGACGCAGGTCGTACTGGCGCACCTGCCGGGCCGCGATGTACACGTCATCGGCAGAGGGCAGCGGGCCGTTGGTGCGCAGGAAGCCGTAGCCCTCGTCGCGCAGGTCGAGCAGGCCGTCGCAGTGGACAGTCTCTCCGGCGATGGGCGCATCGTCGCGCCCGCGGCCGCGCCGGCGGCTGCGGCGGTTTCCCTCCTCGGCCACCGGCGCGTCCCCGGAGGCATCGTTGGCATCCGACGGACGCTCGTCTGGGGAGGCGTCCTGTGAGTCCGCGGTGCGCGGCGCGTCGCCCGAAGCGTCGTCGCCGCCCGAGACGTCTGCATCGCGTACTGCGGGGGTGCGAGTGCGCGTGGTGACTGCGGGAGCTTCAGCAGCGTCGGTCGCCGCTTCGGCGGGGCCATCGGCAGTGCCCTCGGCATCGTGGGGGCCGAGGATGGCGCTGATGATGGTGTTCTTGCGGGCGCGGGGCGCTACCTCGACGCCGAGAGCCGCAGCAATCTGGAGCAATTCGTCTCGCTCCTTGGATTCCAGCAAGGCACGATCCGGCGTGTCGGACATGGCTACCTCAGAGGCTCTGGCCGTGGTCCGCAGCCCTCGGCGGGCCGCGAAGCGAGTCTGCGTTGCCTGTAACGGGCTCGGTCACCCGGCACAGCGATCCGGTCCCATGACGCCCGAGCAAGCCCTTCACTGGGCCCGCTCCGCACTGAGGAACCGTCGATCAGCGCCGACGCTACCGCCGCCCGGTGCAAGCCACTACTGCGACGCCGCGCCGGTGACGAAGTCGCGGAGGGTGGCGAGATCGTTCGGCAGTGCAGTGAGGTGCTCTTCGCGGCTCGCGAGTGCCGCCAGCGCGGGGGGGAGCTCGGGTTGGCGACCTGTGGCCTCGCGTACTGCTTCGCCGAACTTGGCAGGGTGCGCGGTGGACATCACGGCGATGGGCGTAGCCCAGCCGCCGGCGGGAGCATCGCGGCGTGCCACGGTGAGCGCTACCGCGGTGTGGGGGTCGATGAGGCGATGGTCGGCTTCGTTCAGTGCTGCGATGGTGGCCGACACCTCGTCTTCGGTCGCTGAACTCGCGTCGAAGCCTGCACGCAGTCCCGCCAGCACTTCTGGCGCGAGCGAGAGCGAGTCCTCGGTCCGGAAGCGAGCCATGTCGGCAGCCAGCGCGTGACCGTGACGGCCCCCCAGCTCAAACAGCAGCCGCTCGAAGTTGCTGGACACCTGGATGTCCATCGCAGGGCTCGTGGATGGACGCACTTCGCTGATGGCCATCTCGCCCGTGCGATGGGTGCGAGCCAGGATGTCGTTGTGGTTGGTGGCGACGACCAGCCGGTCGATCGGCAGACCCATGCGCCGGGCCACATCTCCCGCGAGCACGTTGCCGAAGTTGCCGGTCGGCACGCAGAACGAGACCGCCCGCTCGGGGGCGCCTAGCCGTACCGCAGTCGTCACGTAGTAGACGGTTTGGGCCGCGACGCGGGCCCAGTTGATGCTGTTGACTGCGCCCAATCGCATTCGCTCGCGGAACGGGCGGTCGGCGAACAGCGCTTTCACCAAGTCCTGACAGTCGTCGAAGGTGCCGTCGATGGCCACGTTGTGGATGTTCGGGCTGTCCACCGTGGTCATCTGCCGCCGCTGGATCTCGGTGACTCGGCCAGCGGGGTGCAGCATCACCAGCTCGATGCCTGCCCGGCCGCGGCACGCCTCGATGGCGGCCGATCCGGTGTCTCCCGAGGTGGCTCCGACGACCGTCATGAAGCTGCCGCGCCGCGCCAGCTCGTGCTCGAACAGGCGGCCCAGCAGCTGCAGCGCCACATCCTTGAATGACAGCGTCGGCCCCCAGAACAGCTCCACCAGCTGCTCGCCTCCCGCCAGCGCACTGAGGGGAACGACATCGGGGTGGGCGAACGTCGAGTACGAGTCCTCGGCAAGCGGTGCCAGGTCGTCGACGCTCAGCGACGGCGCCACGAAGGGCGCGAGCACCCGCGTCGCCACTTCGTGGTACTCGAGTCCGGCGAAGTCGCGCATGTCGCTCGCGCTGATCGCGGGCAACTCGCGAGGCACGTACAGCCCGCCGTCGGCGGCCAGGCCTTCGAGCAGCACATCGCCGAAGCCCAAGACCGGGGCATCGCCCCGGGTGCTCACATAGCGCACGGCGTCCTCGGCCGATCCCGGCCGCTACTCGCCGATCACGCGGATCGCGTTGCCGATGCGCCGCACTGCGTCGAGCTCGCGCACGTCCCGCAGCGTGGAAGCCACGTCGGCTTCGCGGGCGCGGTGGGTGATGAACTCCAGGTGAGCGATGTCGTCGGCCGCGCCGGCCCGAGTGGTCTGCTCGACCGAGCGGATCGACACACCGTGCTCGCCGAACACGCCGGCCACCGCAGCGAGCACACCGGGCTTGTCGGTGACATCGAACTGCAAGTGGTAGGCGGTGTCGGTCTCGTCAATTGGGCGCAGGCGCGCTGCGCTCAACGGGCCGAACCCGTCGCACACTCCCCGGCGGAGATTCTGCGACACCGTGATGACATCGCCCAGCATGGCGCTGGCAGTCGGGAACCCGCCTGCGCCGCGCCCGTACAGCATCAGGTCCTCGACAGCCTCACCCTCCAGGAACACCGCGTTGAAGGCA
The DNA here is from genome assembly GCA_022822525.1 of Acidimicrobiia bacterium. Classification (GTDB taxonomy): domain Bacteria; phylum Actinomycetota; class Acidimicrobiia; order Acidimicrobiales; family Poriferisodalaceae; genus Poriferisodalis. Next base: position 81,370 of record JAJEBN010000017.1, read on the forward strand.
TCACGCACTGAGGCCAATGGGTGGTCAGTCGGCACCATCGCCGGGTGCACCCGCACGGCAATCTCGCCGTTCTGGCGCTCGGCCACGGCAAGCAGCTTGATGACGTGGCCCATCCGGGCGGCCGCCGCGATGTCGCCCTTGCCGATCCCGCTGATGCCCTCCTGGTAGACGTCGCCGGCCACCACCTTGGCGCCGAACGCCGTCATGGCCAGGATCGCCGCTTTGGCACCTGCGTCGAAGCCCTCCACGTCAGCGGTCGGATCGGCCTCGGCGTAGCCCAACCGCTGCGCCTCGCCCAGCACATCGGCGTAGTCGGCCCCGTCCTCGGTCATGCGGGTGAGGATGTAGTTGGTGGTGCCGTTGACGATGCCCATCACGCGGGTGATGCGTTCGCCGATGAGCGAGTTGCGCAGCACGCCGATGAGCGGGATGCCGCCGGCGACGGCTGCCTCGAACGCCAGGTCGACGCCGTTGGCAGCTGCCAGTGCGAACAGCTCCTCGCCGACGTTGGCGATGAGCTCCTTGTTGGCCGTCACGACCGGCTTGCCTGCCCCGAGCGCGGCGCTGACCAAGTGCCGGGCCGGCTCGATGCCGCCCATTGCCTCCACGACGACGTCCACATCGTCGGCCACCACCAGCGACTCGCTGTCGCGGGTCAGCACGCCGTCGGGCAGCTCCACCGAGCGCTCGGCGCTGAGATTGCGGACCGCGACCCGGGCGACTTCGAAGTCCAGCCCGGTGCGGCTCGCCAGGTGCGCTGCGTCGCGCCGCAGGATCGCAACGAGCGCGGCACCGACGTTTCCGCAGCCCAGGATGCCGACGCGCAACGGCCGCAGCTCATCCCCTTGAGCGGCAGAGGAGGGCGCAGGCTCGGCAGCAGCTTCAGACACGGCCGAAACGGTACCGCCAGCGCACCAGCGCCCCCGCAGCGTTTTCGGCCACACCCCCGAGTCGCCTGTTGGCCGAGGCGGTCACACAACCGTTCCGCTCGAGGATCCGTCGTGCGTTCCCGGCTCTTCGTCCGAAGCACTGGCCTTGGCTTGCGATGGCGGAACCGGGGCCAGATAGCCGACGACCAGCAGCACGATTCCGACGCCGATGAACGAACCGGCTTTCGGCAACGCGGCCAGGCTTGCGAGGTCGATCAAGAACAGCTTGATCACCACGATGCCCATCCAGGACGCACCGACGATCCAGATGCGCCGGTCGGCCGCCCTCACACCGACGACCATCGCCGCCAACGCGGTCGCAGCCCACAGGATCGACAGTGCCACCTGAAGCTCAGTGGAGTACACGAGTGACCTCAACTCGAACGGCACGTCCGCCCAATGGTGGACCGTCCGAGCAGCGCTCATCGTGAGTACCGCCACACCCGCCACGCTGAGAGCCGCAAGCCAGGGTGTCACCGCCAGGCGCAGCAGGCTCCCGATGGCAGGCGTCAGACTGTCCTCATCAGCAGACAGCTCGGCGACCATCTCGCGCTTCCATCTCAGCAGCAAGATGACCGAGGCTGCGGCGAAGATGTCGATCGGATTCAGGATCGGCAGGAACAGCAGCGGATCGACGGCTCCCGGGTGGTTCACCACAGCGATACCGGCAGCCGCAGCAGCCGCCCAGACAACCGGAGTGATGCCATACAGCAGGCAGCAACGCCAGCCATCGCCCACGAACCATGACGCAACCGGACGAGCACGCAGGGAAGCCTCCAGCCACAGCAGCACCGCAGCCGCAGCGCCGTAGAGCGGCCATTCCCCTCCGGCCACCGGCTCCAACTGGCCGTACACCTCAGCGGCCAGGAACACGCTCAGCACGCAGTACAAGCCGCCGTAGAGCCCAGTTGCGTTCAGCCTGTCGCCGCCGATGCGCAAGAACGCGGCGGAGGCCACGATCATGATGGGCCACGCTGTCCAGCCCCAGTCAGCAGACGGGTAGTCCTTGCTGACCAGTGCGATCAGCAATGCCAGGCCGAGCGTGGGCAGCATCAGCACACCGGCCCACTCCAGTTCGTTCCACCTCAGCGCCCGACCGGCCGCCACCACTGCTGACAACGTGCCAACCACCAGCAACGACAACCCCCACAGCCGGTAGTCGTCGGTCACGACCCAGATCTGCGCCGCTGCTGCGAACAACCACCAGCCGACGCCCCACAGCAGCGACAGCCACATCAGCGGAACACGGGGTTCCCCAAGCGCGGAGGATGACCGGTAAACGATCACGGCGCTCGCAACACCGCAGACGGCCAGCAGCACGGCAACGCCGAAGTACTCGTTCAGCAGCGGGGTCTCATCTGCCCAGAAGCTCAAGGCAGACGAGCTATCTCCATCCTCGTGAGCCAAACGGTCCTCAACCGACCGAACGGCATAGACCGCGGCGGCTGCGAATTGCAGGAGCGTGCCGAGCACGGCGCCAAGCACCATTCGGCGCCGCACGGCGAACCACACCAGTGCCGCTCCTTCGACCGTCCACAGCGCCGACATCGCGAACGGCCCTGCCCGCACCCACATCTCCGCCGATTCGGCGAAGAGGAACCATGCTCCGCCGAGCGCCAATGCCGAGTACATGACGGCGCGCCAGCCGTCATCATGAGCGTCTGCGAACCGGGAGACGACGGCGGCGCTGGCGAATCCGCACACCGCCAGCAGCACGGTGATGGCGAAGTACGGGTTGACGACCGGCAGCGTGTCGGCCCAGAACCCCAGCGAGCCCGGGGACAGGCTCGCAGCGTCGTCGCTCAGCTTGAACACAGCTGCGCCGGCGGCGGCTGCTTGCATCGCGATGCCGACATCCGCGACCGGCCTCGAACGGCGTATCGACCCAATCCACGTCAGGGCAGCGCCCTGCACCGCCCACAGCCCGACAGCCGGCAGCAATCCGAGTCGGAGCCAAACTGCGGCAGTCTCAGCATAGAGGAACCAAGCGGCACCCCACACCAGTGCGACGTTCTGCGGCCATGGGCGCCAAGCCTCGAAATACGACGACCGACGCAACGACTGTGCGCTGGCAAGCCCACACGCCGTCAGCATGATCGCGCCGAGCGCATACACGTTGACCACCGGCGCGGCCTCAGCCCAGAAACCGAAGACCGCAGGCGAGTCCCAGTTCGCGGAGTCAGTCGCAAGTCGTATGCCGTACGCGAAAGCGGCGAGCGCCTGCAGCACAGCGCCGCCGAGCAGCGCCAGCCGCAGGCCCCAACGCGAACTGGCCCACACCAGCACGGCTCCCTGCACCGCCCAGATCGCCGAGGTGGCCGAGGCCCCCAGGAACAGCGGGACCGCAGTAGCGCAGAACACCACGGCGAGTGCCGCATAGGCGAGTTCGAACTGCTTGCCGGTGGCTCGCAGGCGGCGGGACAGTTGGTGAAGCGCCGCATAGGCGACGGCGAGCACTGCGCAGCTGACCGCCACGCCGTACCGCAGGTGGCCGACCAGCGCCGCCTGCATCGCCAGCCCCGCGAACGGGGTGCAGAACACCAAGGGCGTGACCCACATGTTCTCGAAGCCGATGGGCTCGGCACGTGAGGAGGGCACGGGCGTCCATGCCAGCGGCACGAACGCGTAGAGCAGAACGAAGTACGCGACGAAGTGCTGCAGTTGCCACCAGTCGCTGTGGTCCTGCCGGGCGAACAGCCACAGCCCAGCCACGACGAACGTGGAGAGATAGCCCGACACCATCAGCAGCGGCCATGCCTTGAGCCGGCCGACGGTCACCACGGCGGCGCCCAGCACGGCGTATGCGCTGAATACCGCGAGATGATCCTGGGGCCACTCGAACGCCAGCAGCGGTGCCGAATAGCCGCCGATGAGCCCCAGCATCGCGAGCGTCAGAGAACTCTGGATCATGGCGAGCACGCCGGCGGCGACCGTGATCAGCACGACCGCAACCAGCGCTGCCAGCGGGTGCAGCAGGTCGTAGAGGGTGTAGGAGGCGAGCGTCACCAGGTACAGCACGGCGATGCCGCCGCCTTGCAGGCTGACGCCATAGATCGGCCGTCGCGTTCGCTGATACCAGCCGAATCCCAGCAATCCGAGCCCGAATACCGTCGCCGCCGCGAGGCGCATCTCGATCGTGAAGTCGACCCAGCCGCGCACGGCTGCTTCCCGCAATAGGAAGCCCAGCCCAATCAACGAGACGATGATCCCGATCTTCACGGGCGAGTTTCCGGTCAGCAGCCACGTGCGGCCACGGGAAACAGCAACTGCGAGCCAGCCCGGCTCTGCGGGCCTTTCCGGCCGACGAGCCACTCGCTGCCGTCGAGCCGCGGGCACTCCCGGCCGGGGAGCGGGAGCTGGTCGCCGAGCCGTGTCGGCCGCTGGTGCAGGCCGCGGTGCGGATGCAGGAGGCTGCGCCGGCACCGGGCGCGTCCCCGTGGTCGGCGGTGCTGGAGCGGGGAGCGGCGCGGATGCAGGAGATTGCGCCGGCACCGGGGGCGTCGCAGTGGTCGGCGGCGCCGGTGCAAGATCGGGTTCGGACTCTTCGGGAGGCGGTTCCGGCTCCGCTTCAGGCGATTCGGGCTCGTGTTCTGGCTCGGGCGCACTCTCGGGTGTTGGTGAACTATCTGGGTCGGGCGCGGGAGTCGGCTGCGTAGTTCCAAGAGCCTCTTGCAATGTCTCCGATGTGGCCGACGGAGAATCAGAGCGGCGCAGGCCTTCGACCGAACGCTCCAGCATGTCCAAGCGAGCACGCAACTCACGTGGGTCAAGGACTGTGCGCTCGAGCGAGTCCAAGCGAGAACGCATCTCACGCGAGTCGATGTCCCGTCCGACCAAGTAGCCGATGGCAGCCCCTAGGAGTCTGCTGATTTATTTGTCTGGATTTCCGCGTGTTGGTGGGGTGCGCGCGGGACGATGGTGGTGTGCAGGGGACGGCTGGGTCGGATCGGGTGTTGTTGGACGCGGCGGCGGTGTGCGGGCATCTGCTGGGGGC
>JAJEBN010000096.1 GCA_022822525.1 Acidimicrobiia bacterium
CGCCGGGCTTCAATGAAGGGCGGGGAATATTCCCCGCCAAACCATCGGCCCGCGCCGACGACCGGCCAGTAGCCCCTGCTTCAATGAAGGGCGGGGAATATTCCCCGCCAAACGCGGGGCCCTGCAAAAGAGAATCGATAGGGCGAAGGCTTCAATGAAGGGCGGGGAATATTCCCCGCCAAACCGCTCTCGAAACCTACCGGCTTTGACCAGCGGTTTCGGAGGCGGTTGCGAGCGCTCCATGTGTAGGAGTGCTCGGGAAGCATAGGATTCTGTTGTCAAGGTGCGTTTCAGGCTTGTACTTCGGGGCTGCGAGCGCTGCCCGGGAATCGAGGCCTGACCGGACCACTCGCATCAGACGATTACCGGCCCGGATTGCGGCAGTGGCGGCGCTACTCCGAGAAAATCGAAGCAATCTCGGCCGCGCTCTGTAGGCATTCCTAGATCGATGAACGCAACTGTATCTTCTCCATGGTGGATCACTTCTCCGAGTTCGAACTTGAGCTCAATCAACTCGATGCGGTCTAGATCGCTGATGAACACGCTGTAGTGCATAGGCCAGCCGTAGGCCTTCATCGCCTTGTGGACCTTGCGCAGCCGCTTCGGATCCCGGATGTCATATGAGACCAAGTACCGGCGCCGATCACTCATGGCTCTACCTGGTCATGAAGGGGACGTACCCGGGGATCTCGCCGAGCATGCTTGCCGCGAGCATCCGTGCCTGCACTTCGAGCACACGACGGTAGGTGATCTTGTAACCGTACGTCGGGTGAGTGACCTCGTGGTCGAGACGCCGCTCGTAAGCGGCGATGACTGCTCGGCGCGCCGGCTGCTCCAGCGCCACTCCCCCGGCCCGGACGACAAATCCGTTCTCGGCCACCTCCCCGTTGTTCACGGCGTTCACGACGACTGACTCAGCGATGATGGGGCGGAACTCCTCAGCAAGATCCAGTGCGAGCGCAGGCCGCCCGAATCTCGGCCGGTGATAGACGCCCAGGTAGGGATCGAAGCCGATCGAGAACGCCACCGCCGTGAGGTCCTTCACCAACAGCGCGTACAGGAACGACAGCAGACAGTTGACGGGGTCGCGAGGCGGTCGCCGGTTGCGGCCGTTGAAATCGAAGGTGCCGAGACGGTCGTCCTTCAGCATCGTTGCGAAGCTGCCGAAGTACGAGCGAGCGGCAGCGCCTTCGATCCCGAGCAGCGACTCGACCGAGTCAGCCTCGGCCGCCTTCGCGGCGAGCTCTTTCAGCTGTGCGACGGCTGAGTCCACCGGCTCACGAGAATTGCGCATCAACAGGGTTCGGGAGTTGCGGATCTTGCCGACAATCATCTGCCGTGCCGACGGCAGGCCGGCCTGGGCTGCCACCGCGACCTGGCGCCGCCGCAGCTCCACATGCTTGGACGGCAGGCCGTGGGCCATGCCTTGGAACCATCCCCCGTAGCTGAACCAGCACACCGGGATGTCCTGCCGGAACGCTGCGTGGAGCAGCTGAGTGGACACCTGCACGTTGCCGGTGAGGTTGATCTGCGAGACATCGATCAGGCGCTCGCTGCTGACCACCTCGCGGTTGACCTTCACTTCAACCCGACGCTGACTGATGCCGAGCCGAGCACCTTGCTGGCCGACATACAACGGCCGCGCAGCCGAGTCACGAGGCGTCAACCGCCGAGGCGTCCCCTCAACACGCCCAGTGTGGAAATTGGTCTCGTCGGGAAGACAGATGCCCACCAACGAACAACGCGGACACTTCGGGCTGTCCACCAGCGGCGGCGGAGGGTCATCGACAGCAGCGACCTGGCGCAGCCGCTCGACGGTGTCGAGCGTCCGATGAACCAAACGATCATCGAACTCGACAGTCCTGCGTTCTCGTGACGAAGCGAAATAGAACTGGCCGTGATCGCAGTCGTAGCCGTTCTCGCGCAGGATCAACCCGATCGCGGCCAGCTGCACCAGCTCGGGCTCCCACGCGGGACCGTGCTTCGGCGGCCGGCCCCGCTTGACCTCCACAGGCACCACCTTGCCGTCGGAACCCTCGACGATGTCCGTCTTCGCAATGAGACCCAGACGCTCAGAACTCACAAGCACCGAGCGAGCGTCGCGCACGGGGTCCTCCTCCGACGACTCCCCCATCCGCCCGCCACCCTTGTCCACGTTGCGATGCACATAGCGGCCATGCACCGTGTCGGCGCTGTCCTCGAATCTGGCCTGCACCCATTCGAGATAGAACAGCCGCGGGCAGTACACGAACTCATTGACCATCCGAGCCGGCACAAGCTCAGGAACGTCAGCCACGTTGCCAGATCACCCTTGGTGGCCCGAACGTGCCATAGCCGCCCTGGTCACTGCGCCGTATCTGAGACTGCATCACTCTCATCACGCCCCAGCCGCCGTACTGACGGGCATGGTTCTCGAGCCCGCGTGCCGTGCCAGTGCTGTGTGGCTCTGGCACGGACGCATGCGCGAGCAGGGCGCCAACAGCTGCAGACGTTGCAGGCCGGTCCCATAACGGCCACGTGAAGCTTCCGCGCTTCCAGCTCCCGGAACAGCCCGTCGAGGTCGTGCCGGTCGCCGCCCGGTAGCACGGATATCGGCACAAGCCCAGCAGGGCCAGTGCCTCGGCGCCCGGGTTTGTCTGCTTCTTGTCAGTGGAGGGATTCGTCGAGGTCAACGCATACACGCGGTCATCGACGACGTCCCACATCAAGGAAGACCTTGAACTCGCGTACCGCCAGGGGCCGGTCATGTCGGCGATGAGCTCCTCTTGGGTGACATGTTCGAGAATCTCGCGTGCCATCACCACGAACTTCATCTGGCCGGCGGTGAAATAGAAGTCCGAGGGTTTCGCTTTGCCGGAGTTATCGAGACTGTTCTCCGCAACCAAACTCATCGCCAGCGAACCGGTGGATCCCGCGGTACGCGCACTTTTGAGGTACCGCCTGATCCCGTCCGGCTCAAGCTTGAGCTTCGGGTCAAGTTCAGGGGCAAGCGCAGGCCCGTTCAACCATGCATGGGCCATAGACACCGCAGCCTCGGCGACGGCCCCATGGTCTCGGATCCCTACCAAGACAGCGTTCGGCACCGGGCCGTCCGACCATCGCAGCAATACCGAAGCGTCGATTTCGCTTGCAGCCGCTTGCGCGCCGAGCGCTGCCAAGAAGCCGAGCGGATTGTTGCCAGGCATTCCGGGAAGCTCCAGACCCAGCATCAGCACTCCTCCTGACGAGCGGCAGTGAGCCCCCGTGCTTCGGCTTCGCTCTGGCGGTGATCGGCGAGACGGAGGATCGCTTCGAGCCAAGCCAGACCGTGGTGCCCGTACTTGGTGCTCAGGCGCCAGAAGCGGTCGGCCATCTCGAGAGCGAGAGTCGATTCGCTGAACTCGGACCGAGCACTCAGCGCATGGCCGTCGTGCTGATAAGCCAAATCCTGGGGACAATCGTCGGGAACTATCCGCGGCAGCGGGCGACTGTGACCGTGGTGCGTAGCTACCAGGTGCAGCACCAGGTCCGCATCGTTGGCTCGCCCCATCAGCGCCGTGGAGGACTGCGCCATCGCGACGCTCGCTATCTCGTGTCGCACGGGCGGCCATGAACGACTACGAGTTCGAGCGCCCGGAAGCGACTTGGCGAGCGGCTCGTTCAGCCGCTCCAGTCGGACGCGGTCATGTCCGACCATCTGCGCCTGAAACCTGCGGTCCACTTTGCCAAGGTCATGCAGCTCGCCAGCGAGCCGCAGGTCGGCAACCAATTCGGCACCCAGACCGAGGTTCTTGGCGAATCTCTCAGCCCGTGCGCCGACCCCTTCGAGGTGGCTGCGGAGCGCGACTCCCGTGCCGGTCATCGACGCTTCGTCGTCTCCGCGAAGCGCCGAGACATCAGGCGACTTCTCGACGAGGACGTAGTACCTGCGCGCGGCAGAAGCAGCTCGGCCCGACCCGAGGTCGCCCTCCGGGTCCGAGATCAGATCCAGCGAACGTCGAGCGTGCTCGCGGAGCCGACCTAGCGCTCCAGCACCCTCCGCGCCGGCAGACGCCGAACTTGTGAACAACCAACGCATCCGCATCGGTGCCGACTCGTGTTCACGATCGAGCAGGTTCTTGATCCACTCGTCGATCCGGTCATCGAGCGCTTGGACTTCGTCATCTGCACCACCGCTGTCGGCATCTTGATCGGTAGAGGGTTTGGGCAGCGGCGGCGCCTCGTCACCGAGCCACTCTTCGATCCACTCCTGCATCTGAGCGTCGAGGCGAATCGTGCAGCGCTTCGCGTAGGCCCACTGAGCCTCGTCACCGAGATCAGCAATGGCCTCTTGCCCCGTCATTGCAAATCCGTCATCAGTTTGGTTGGGATCCACCACAACGCTGCCCTGAGGGTCCCAAGTACCGCCGCTGAGGCCACCTCGTAACGGATCGACAACGATGACATCCCCAGGCTTGACATCGTCGATGTCAACTTCCTCGACGACTGGATCCCCACCGAGGTACCGGTGAACTCGCCTGCTCTCCACCGTCGCAGTTCCATCGTCACCTCTGCGTCTCGGATTGCCATCCGGGGCGGGTGTGCCCACATCGGCAATCGGCGTTTCCTCGTTGCCTCGCAGCCATGCACGAGCGGCGGAAATCGGCACTGTCAAGTACTCAGCCTGTCGCGGACGAACCGCCTGCAGTGCTTCCGGCCGCGCGTCCCGACGCCAAACGATGGACACCTCTGGCTCGGGCGGGTTGTCGTCGAAGCCGTGCAGGAAGTCGCTGATGTCCGGCTGCACCAACGGCTCGGGTCGGGTCTGTGTCCATGCCTCTATGTGGGTGGGCAGCAGCAGGGGTGCTGCGGGGCGCGGGGCGCGGGTGTCAGGCGGCATGTCGGCGAGCGCTCCGCTCGACGGCCCGATGTCGATGAAGCCCCCGGCAGCTCGCTCATTCAGCTCTCGCCACGTGGCCTTCACCGCCTCGCCATAGATCGGATCGAATCGCTTGCCTTCGACGTCGGGCTTCAGCCCAAGCACCCAGCAACGCGCCGGCTCGCCCTGTTGCGCGGCGAGCGAGCCGCGCCGATCTAGGCGACCGGCGCGCTGACGCAGACTGTCCACAGGACAGGCTTCGGTGATGAGGGCATCGAAGCTGAAATCGGCGCCGACCTCGATCGCCTGAGTGGCAACGACGACCGCGCGGCCTGCATCCGGCTCTCGTATTTCGGGATCGACGAGCGCGTCGATCTCCCGAAGCCGCCGTGCTCGGTCCAGCGGACGCATGCGGCCCGTGACCAGGTGTGACGCGAATCCCGCATCGCGCAATGCGCGGTCGATTTCTCGCGCCGTGCGGACCCGGTTCACGATCACACCGATGCTTCGCTCGTGCTCTTGGAGTTCCTTCTCGATGATCGCGGTGACCTTCTTGGGCAACGCCACATGCGCTGCGGAGCCCGAGACCGGAACGAGACTCGCCTGCTTGGCTGCGCGAGCGATCTGGCGGAGCCGCTTGCTCGGTTCTCCGCGACCATCGAGATCATCAGTGGGCTCCAGAGCAAAACGGCGGCGGTCCTCTCGGGGAGGCGTAGCCGACATCTCCACGACGCAGCCGCGTCTTGGCAACCGACCGGCGTTGAACGAGTTGACCGTGGGCTCATTCTCGATGTCCCGCAGCGTGTCGACGAACGGCCTGCTCAAGTGCACTTCGTCGAGGATGACGAGGCAGTCGTTGCCGGCGAGGCCCGCATGAATTGGCCGCATGCCGTGGCTGATTCCGTAGCCACGAAAGAGCAGCTTGGAGCCGAACTGGTCGACGGTTGACACCATCACCCAGGGTTGGTCGGGCCGCAGTGCCCAGTCGTTGTCGATCGGGACGCCGCCACGCAGGGCGGACACGCCGATCGGGTCTGTCACGTCATCGGCAATGTCCTGCAGCGCTGAGCGCATCCGGCTCAGGATGTTGTTCTCGGCGGCCCAGATGGATTTGCTGATCTTCCGAGCGCGCTCATAGACCTGATCGACCACGATGCGGCGGTCGATCACGAACACGACACGCCGCGGAAATGCCTCCGGTCGTGCCGCGAGCGTGAACACGGCAGTGTCGAGGACTGCCGTCTTGCCCGCGCCGGTCGGCAGATCAATGACATCGGGCCATCGCTCCTCAGCGAGCACCTGGCCCGTCAGGCGCTCCTGCCACGGGTAAGGCTCATAGCCGTGCACCGACTCGAAGTAGTCAGCGAATTCGTCCGCGGACAGAGACTCAGCGCCCATCGCTGACCGACCGTTCGCTAGAACTGTCCGACGGCACATCCCATTCGGGGATCGGGCGCATCAAGCCCAGGCCGACGTACCGGCCAGAACCCATCACCAACGGGCCCTCAACCTCTTCGGCGAATCGCACGGCGGCGTGCACCAAACGACGACGCACGCCCTCGCCACGACGCGTGCCTTGTACAAAGGCCGGATAGGCAGCCGCACCGCGAACGCCAGTGATCAGCGGATCGAACGAGACCGCGACGGCCTCCGGTTCGGGCAGACCGACATGGACGCACGACTGTCGCACTTGCGCTTCGGCTGCAGCCCACGCCTTGGCTCTTGCGCTCGGCGAACCACGAGCAAGCCGGCCGGGATTCTTCGGCAGCGCAATTGGTGTCACGCTCGCCCAGCTGCGAGACGCCCGTGCCCACGTTCCGCTCCGCAGACTCGAGAGTTCGAATGGAGGCTGCTTGCGCTGAAGGTCGATCACATTGCCCCCGGCCAGCGTCAGCCGGCAGAGACCAGGTGGCTCGGATTGCTCCCAGCGACCAATGGCGCGGTAGGCGGCGCGGGCCGCGAGTTCGTCGAGCCCATCGGGGAGCAGCACTGCCAATCCCATGAGCCGGCCGTCGGCATGGGCATGGCCGACATTGGGAAGGGACACGAAGGCGACATGAGGGTCACGGCTCGGCGAACCGCTGGGCAGATGACCGCTCAGCCCTTCCGGCAGAGGGTCCTCGGCATGGTAGAACAACGCTCCACGCAGTGTCTCAACCAGCTCGACAGTGCGCGTCACCGGCAACCCGCGCTTGCCGGCCGGAATCTCGAACACGACCAAGCCGCCCGCGATGTCGGGGCGCGACGCGGGCTTCGCTTCGTCATCTTCGCTGCGAACCTGCCCGTAGCGAACGCCCAAGAACGGCAGCGCACGGGGACGCACGCCCCCGTGCCGCGAGTGGGCACGCTCCAACGCGTCAAGTTGTCCACGCTGAGTGCATCTCAGCACCATCGGCCCCTCCCCGGGCTTCAACGTCGGCTCCGGCGCAGAATCGACAAGCCGGCACGACACCAACGACGACGAGTGCCCAAGTCGTGTCACGCGACTCAGCAGCGCATCAAGCGCCGCTGCAACACCGGGATCAGGGGACTCGTCCCATGAGAAGGTCACACATGAGCAGTCGGGCGTGACAGACGGAAACTGACGCTCCTGCTTGCCCCGACCTTCCGGCAGGAGCGCTTCGGCAGCTTTCGGATTGGTCGAACCAACCGCCTCAACAAGTGAAGCCACATAGCGCTCCTTGTCGATCTTGTCTCGCAACCGCTCGTCGGCGGGGGTTACCTCTCCTTCCAGGGCCTCGAGCAGCTGATCGTGCTCGTCTTGAAGATCAGCAAGTCGACCAGCGCGGCGTCGATACTGCGCCCCAGCAATGACCGACGCATCGTTCACGGGAACGAAGTGACTGACCGGGCGACGAACCGAGACACTGTCGGGACGAGATGCCGTGATCGCGGGTGCTTTCTGGCGCTCCAGCCACTCGAGGGCGGCTCGCTCACTCGCGTCGGCGGTATCGGCATCGGCCCATGCCGCCACGAGCGCCGAGAACAAGCGAGCCGGGTGCGGCGGCCATTCGTGCTGTTGACGGTCGTGGTGTGCCGTCGCGACATACCGACCGGTCAACAGCGTGACCTCGACGGTAATCACGCGGCCTCCGTCACATCCTCACGTGCCGACACCTCGCGGCTTCGCCGGAGCAACTCGACAAGCTTCGGTGCCGGCACCAGCCGGATTTCATCCGTCGCCCAGCCAAGTCCCGCCGCTGCCGCTTCGCGTGCCGCCCGCTCAACCAACTCGGCACTCGTAGCGCGGCCGATGCCGACGGCCTGAGGTTCGGAGCCATCGCGCAATACAAGTTCCGCTGACAACGGGTGCTCAGGCACCAGCAAGCAACGCGACCGCAGGTCAAGATCCATCTCGTAGCCATATGCGATCGCGGCAACGCCTAGTGCTGCCACCGCACTTCGAGCAGCCACGGCAGCTTCCCTGCTCACATCGACGAACTTGAGTCGACGCAGCGCTGCGAACGAAATCACCGTGGTTTGCCGGGCAGACGAGATGGTCACACCACCGGCGAGCCCATCAATCGAAGGGGCGATGTTGCCGTGATTGATCTCTGCCGGTCGCCCGTCCGAGCCCGCCATCTTGGGCTTCCCCTTCTCGACGGCGGCCTGGTCCCGTTCCAGCGTCCATCGCTGCTCAGGATCGCTGTGCTCGTACACAACTGCGGCGCTGCGTTCAATCTGCAGCGGGTCGATCCTGCTCCCGACCTTGGTTCCGATCTTCGCATCCAGCCCGACAACCTCAGACACGTAGGCCCGCTGGAACTTGGCGCCAAGACCACCCTTCGGCCCCGTCGAATCCCACTGGCCGAAGAGCAACCCAGTGGGGGCATACCGGAACATCGCACCCGCGTTGCGAGGCTGAGCATCGGTGATCGCCTTGCCGACATCTGAAAGACGGAACAAGGTGCCGTCAAGCAAGCTGTCACGAAAGATCGCGTCCGCCAAGCGATGCGGAGCTTCAAGCACCGTGAGGCGCCCGACATCCGCTACTCCCTCTTCACCCGAGAAATCAACGAATGGAACTGGGAATTCGAGCTCATCAGCCTCCCAGCCCTCGAGCAACGCAAGCTCGGCGCGGTTCGCCTGCGATGCCACCGAATCCAAGAGCACAGTGGTCGATACGCGACTACCAATCTGGCGCTCCTCGACGGCGTACTTGTGCTCGGCTGTGTTGGCGACGGCGTAAGTCGGCGGGAAGACCTTGCCCCCGTCGCCATCCACCGGCTGCAAGCTCATGATCGAGCGCAGCGCGACCGCCCCGCCCGCCACGGCATCCCGCAGTGTCTCGTAGGTCAACTCAGTCACGCCCGCTCCTTCGCGATATGCATCTCGTTTATTTCTCTGTGCTCTGTTCGCGAACGTAACTTGACGGTGTTACATGAACGCGGATGGACCGACGTCGTGGTGATTCGCTATTGCCCAGTCGTGCTGCTGCGCCACCGGTGGACCCGCCTCGGCGGCGGCATTTGTAACACCCCCTTCGTACGGTTGTTCTCATGGAAATGGACGGCAGCGACCCGGATGGCGGTGGCGACTCCTCTGCTGCGGGTGCCTCACCTGAGGCGTCTGCCGGTGTCGAGGTGCGGGTCGATGCCGTGGCGGTGTCTGCGCTGTCTGATGCTGCGTTGCATCGCCGGCTGGCCGAGATCGGCCGGGCAACGTCGGCGCTGGCGGCGTTGCGCAGCGAGACGCTGCGGGAGCTGACGCGCCGTACTGACGCCGCTACGGCCGAACAGACGGCCAAGGACACACTGAGGATTCCGGGGCGGGCGGCGCGCAGCGATGTGAAGCTCAGCGTGGCGCTCGGCGACCTCGACGCGACTCGCAGCGGTCTCGAGGAAGGCACGATTCCCGACGGGCACGCTCAGCTGATCGCCCGCGCGTCTACCGAGGGGCCCATCGACGAGGCATGGTTGGCCGACCGGGCTCAGCGTGAGGGGTACGACCAGTTCCGCCGCACCGTCGCCCGCCACCAAGCCGAGGCGAGCGCCGATGACGGCGCCTCTCTGCTGGAGCGACAGCGTCAGGCGCGTTCAGGGAAGGTCTTCACCAGCCGGCACGACGGCATGGTGGTGCTCAATGCCCAGTTCGACCCGGTCACCGGAGCCCGGCTGGCGACCGCGATCGCCGCGGCAGAACGGCGCCTCTACAGCAACGAAGACCCCAAGTCACGTCCGTCGCACACCCAGCGCACTGCGGATGCGATCGCCATGCTGATGCTCGAGCCCGAGGCTGCGCGGCCAGTCGGCACCTCACTGCTGGTGGTGGCCGACTACGACGCCGTGAACCACCGGCTCACCAACGCTCGCCTGTCAGACGGCACCCCCATCCCCATCGGTGAGATCGGCCGCATTGCCGCCGATGCACAGGTGCTGCCGGCGATCTTCAATCACGCAACCGGCGACCTGCGCATGGGCCGCAGCCGCCGCACCGCCACCGAGCTGCAGCGTGTCGCGCTCGCACTCCGTGACCAGGGCTGCATCGGCTGTGACGTGTCGCCCGACTACTGCCGGGCGCACCACATCATCGAATGGCAGCACGGCGGCCGTACCGACTACGACAACCTCGTGCTGGTCTGCAACGACTGCCATCACAAGATCCACGACCACGGCCACACCGTCGAACCAGTGCCCGGCACCGGCCGCTACGAACTGCGCTCTCCCGCCACGCCGCCGGCGACGGGTGACAGCACGTCCCCAAGAGCACCCCCAGCCTGAGCGCCGGACGAGTCCGCGGGTTAACGGATCAGGCACTCCAGAGGCGATCTGCCGGGACCACACAGATGCGATCTTCCAAGCGGTAGCTCATTTCGCCTGTACAGACAACGACGCCCGCCAGGAAGCTGTCGCCCAGTGTTTCGCGCAACGCACGCAGGCCGCTGGCGTCACGACGTTCGATACGCGACGCAGCCTTGACCTCGAACGCGACAACGGATCCATCCACGCGCTCAGTGACCAGATCGACCTCTTGGCCATCGTGAGTCCGCCAATGACCCACGGACGCGATGTCCTCGGTCCACGACGCCTGCTTGAGCAGCTCGCCGACGACAAATGTCTCAAAGAGATGGCCGAACTCCACTCGCGCCGCCGGATCTGGCCCAACCAGACGTTCGGGCGTCAATCCCAGCAGGCGCGCAGCCAAGCCGCTGTCGAGCACATGCACCTTCGGCGATGCGCCCGCACGTGCCCGCAGCGTCCTACCCCATGCAGGCAACCGACGGATGAGGAACAGGGCCTCGAGCAGCTTCGTATACGTCTCGGTCGTGGCGGCCTTGAGGCCGACAGCGCTGCCGGCCCGTGCCATGTTCAGCACCTGTGCCGTCTGACCCGCGAGACGCCTGAGCAACGCCGGCAACAGTTCGCCGTGGCGGACATTCGTCAAGTCTCGGATGTCCCTCTCCAATGACATCCGGACATAGTCGTCAAACCACCGGCGACGGCCTGCGGGGGTTCGAGCGACGGCAAGCGGCATGCCTCCGGCACAGAGCCGGTCGATGTAGTCGGCGCGAGTGGAGTTCGACTGAATCGGCGACACGAGTGAGTCGGGGTCGTTTAGTGCAGTCGTCAAGAAGTCCTCGGCGTGCGCTGTCATCTCACCCTGCGAGAACGGCAGCACGTCGACGATGTGAATGCGCCCGGTCAGCGCTTGCGCTGCGGTCGGCAAGGCGTCGAATCTCGTCGAACCGGTGATGACGAACCGCCCTGGTGCAAGGTTCCGGTTCAGTTCGGCCTTGATGGCATCGAGCACTACAGGTGCCTTCTGGAATTCGTCGATGCACACGGGCGCGGGCCCCGAAACGAAGGTTGCGGGATCGGATGACACTGCGTCGCGTACCGCTGGCTGGTCGAGATCGATCACCTGGACACCATGGCGACGGGCTATGTCGGCGAGCAGAGTCGACTTGCCCACGGTGCGCGGTCCCTGCAACGCCACCACCGGCTCGTCGCGCAACCGATCCAGCACGTTTGCGGCTATACGCCGGTCGATGGATTGCAGCATGTTGGGTATCGTAACTTGAATTAGGGATTTGGAGACTATTTTTCTAGGGATTTAGAGGTTATATTTCCAAGGATTTAGAGATACGAGATCTAGGGATTTAGAGGTCATATTTCCAAGGATTTAGAGGCACGAAAACAAGGAACGTTCAAAGGCAGCAGCAAAACGTCTCGTACGCGCCGAGCCCAAGCGGCGACGTCAACGAATACGAGCTGGCGTCTTGGGCGCTTGACGCCGAATGTCTGCGCCAGGCCGGGGCCTCAGATGCCGACGCGGATCTGCAGGTTGCGGGGGCCTCGGATCTGCGAGCCGCCCCATTCGGCGCTGCGGCCGTCGGCGTCGGTGGCGAGCTCGAAGTTGGGGAAGCGAGCGAGCCATTCTTCGAGCGCAACCTTGAGCTCCATGCGGGCAAGGTTCGAGCCCAAGCAGCGGTGGATGCCGATGCCGAAGGCGACGTGCCGGTTGTGGGCCCGATCGATGAGTACCTCATCGGGACGGTCGAACATGGCGGGGTCGCGATTGCTCGCACCGAACGGCAGGTACACCTTGTCGCCCTTGGGAACCGGGCAGCCGCTGATCTCGGCCTCGTCGGTGGCGCTGATCCGGGCCATGGTCACCGGTGCGTAGGCCCGCAGGAACTCCTCGATCGCCGAATCGAGCAGTTCAGGCTCGGCCAGCAGACGCTCGCGGTCGTCGGAATGGGTCGCCAAGTGCAGCAGGCTGGCCGATATCGAGCTCCACGTGGTGTCGATGCCGGCCAGCAGCAGCAGGAAACCGACACCGATGATGTGGCGATTGGTGAGCGGGTCGCCGTTCGGCAACGGCGTGTCGATCAGCTTCGAGGGAAGATCATCCGCACGTTCCTCACGGCGAGCGTCGACGAGGTCGCCGAAGTACTTCAGCACTTCACGGGTCGCAAGGGCCCGGTGGTCGTGCTCCTCGGGCGTCGCCTGCAGCACGGCGACCGCCCAGCGGGTGAACATCGGCTCGTCCGACTCGGGCAGTCCCAAAATGCGGGCGATCACCCGCACCGGGATGTACTTGGAGAAGGCGTCGGCTGCATCGATCACTCCCGAGCCGCCCCGGTCGGCCCCCGTCTCGGCCGCGATGACGTCGAGGCGCTCACGGGCGATGCTGCGCGTCACCTCCACCAGCTCCTCCACTGCCTTGGGCGAGAAGAACGGCAGCAACATCCGACGTGCGTCCGCATGGAACGGCGGATCTGACGTGATCGGCGGGGCCGAGATGAACGACGCGCCCTCGGGCGTCTGGGCCACCGAGCTATCACGCGAGCTGAAGTTGTCGGTGTCGTAGGCCACCGCCGCGATGTCGTCCCAGGTGGTGGGCATCCAGCCGCCGCCGTTGCGGTCGCTGTGCGCGACAGGGCACTCAGTGCGCAGTTCGTCCCAGACCAGCGACGGGTCTGCTATGTACTCGTCGCTGAAGATGTCGAAGTCGCGCTCGACATCACGATGTTCGCCACTGGTCGTCGTGGTCACGGCAACCTCCTCGCCTGAGGCTCAGCAGTCCCAGCAGCGGCCAGCGTAGGTCAGGCGTTCGGCACAGGACGCTGGCTCGGCTTCAGCACCGCCGTCGAAGCTGGACATGCACTGGTGTACGGAGCGCGTCATAGGCTCGGAGCATGCATCTGAACCGACCGTCTGAACCGCGGCTGGAGCCCCTGGAGTGGGCGGCCGAACTCGCACGCGAGGCAATGAAATCATCGCCCGCCAACGTGGTGAACATGCGAGCGACGATGGCGCACAACCGCCTCGTCTCCAAGGCCATGGGCATGTTCTCCCAGACCATCCTGCTGAAGTTCGAAGGTGACCTCACACGGCGCGACGTGGAGATCGCCGTGCTGCGGACATGCTGGAACTGCGGCTCGGAATACACATTCGGCCAGCACGGCCTGGTGGCTGTGGTCGACGGCGTGAACGAAGCAGAGCTCTACGACGCGACGCGCCCCATCTCTCAAGGCCACTGGACGCCCGCCGAGGCCGCCATGCTCCAGCTTGTCGACGATCTGTGTGCCGACGACTGCGTTTCCGACTCGGCCTGGGCCGAGGCGTCGCAGCACTACAGCGCCGCCGATATGTGCCAGCTTCTCGCCGTGTCGGGCTGCTACCGCATGGTGTGCGGCTTCAACAACAGCGCCGGCGTGCAACTCGAAGAAGGCATCCCCGGCTGGCCCACGCCCCCCGCAGCATCCCAGTCCTGAGTCGGCCGGCTCGCACCGCCCGAAGCTCGCCCGAAGCACACCCGTCCCCCGTCGCCGCACCGCCCGAAGCACACCCGTCCTCGCTCGCCATTCCGCCCTCGCAGCCATGCACCGGGGCGTGCACAGCTAGCGTCCGCGTCATGAACTCCGATGCGGGAGACGTGGGAACAGCTGGGGGAACCGGGGGAAACAGCGAGCCCGAGCCGGTGGTGCTGTACGACGAGGCTGACAGCGTGGCGTTCATCACGCTGAACCGGCCCGAACGCATGAACACGCTGACCGAAGCCGTCATTGCCGGTGTGGCAGACGGCATCGACCGGGCGACGGCGTCGCGCAACGTGCGCTCGATCGTGCTCCGTGGCAACGGCCCCACGCTCACCGCCGGCTACGACCTGAATCCAGGCGGCGGCACCCCGACCGCGTCGGGGCAGACCTCGAGCGGCGGGACGCACGACGAGCTGTATGACTCGTGGGGCAGCCCCTACAGCGCCCCCGGTCCAAAGCCCCGCGAGGGCGCCTGGGACCCGGTTCGCGACTGGCAGTTCATGGGCCACAACGTGAAGCGGTTCATGAAGATCTGGGAATGCCCCAAGCCGGTGCTGGGCCAGATCCACGGCTGGGCGATCGGCGGCGCCACCGACATGATCCTGTGCTGCGACCTGCTGTTCATGGCCGAGGACGCGCACATCGGCTACGCCCCATCCCGCATCTACGGCACGCCCACCACGATGATGTGGGTGTACCGGTTGGGCCTCGAGCACGCCAAGCAGTTCCTGCTCTCTGGCGATGCCATCGACGCCGACACCGCCCATCGCATCGGTCTGGTTGCCTACGTGTACCCGCCCGACGAACTCGGCGAGCGGGTCGAGGCGTTCGCGCGGCGGTTGGCTCACATCCCCGCCAACCAGCTCGCGCTCAACAAGCTGCTCATCAATCAGGCCTACGAGAACATGGGCCTGCGCACCAGCCAGCTTCTGGGCACGTTCTTCGACGGCGTGACCCGCCACACCGAGGAGGCCTACCGCTGGGCCGAGTCGTTCGAGACCAAGGGCTTCCGGCAGGTGATCGCTGAGCGCGACGCACCCCACGGCGACTACGGCGAGCGGCCCCGATGAGCGTTCACGACGGGCATGGCGCGACCCGCAGGCGCCTCAGGCAGGGCCAACCGCAGGGAGCGCACCGCAATGGCTGAGCAGCCGGTATTGGTTCTGCTGCACGGGCTCGGCGCCAACCGCCATGTATGGGACGAAGTCGCCGCGCTGTGGAACGCCGACGTCTACGCGCCCGACATTCGCGGGCACGGCGCAGCACCATGGCGCAAGCCCTACACGTTCGGCGCCATGGCAGCCGACGTTGCCGAGGCGCTGCAACGTGACCACAGAGGCACGCCGTACATCGTCGCCGGCCACTCGATGGGAGGTGTCGTAGGCTTGGCGCTCGCCAGCGGATGGTTCGGACCGCCGCCCTTGGTCGCCGTCACCATCGGCATCAAGCTGCGGTGGTCCGCAGAGGACATCGGCCGCATCGCCGAGCTCGCCAGCCGACCCTCCCGGATGTTCGGTGAGCGCGCCGATGCCGTCGAGTGGTTCATGAAGCTGGCAGGCCTGCACCGAGTTGTCGAAATCGATGATGAGCGCATCGGCAGGGCAATCGAAGCCGGGGTGATGCGCGCCGACAACGAACGCCACCTCAGCACCGACGGCGAACCAGCACACAAGAACTCGCCCGGCTCGACCGTCGGCTGGTGCGTCACCCAAGACCCGGCGACCATCGAGGTCGGGCCGCCCGACGTGATCGGTCTTCTCGCTGCATCGAAGTGCCGGGTCGCCATGGCGCTCGGCGGGCGCGACCCGGTGGTCACCCCGGAGCATCACCGTGATCTGGCAGCGGCAGCCTCAGCGAACCCGTTGACTGTCGGCATCACGACACCGCATGTCTTCGAGGGACTCGGCCACAACGTCATGGTCGAAGACCCGCAGGCGGTCGCCGACTGGCTCGCGACGTTGCCGGGACACCTGGGAGACTGCTGAAGCGCCGTGGCAGAGGCCGCTCGTTGACTTCGTTGGCGAGAGCTTCGGTGGCAGCCTCCGGTTGGGGGCGCACACCGCCGGCGAGCCCTCGCCTAGCCGCAGCCTTGGTGCAGCACTAGCCCTCTTCGAGCGGCAGCTCTCCGGAGATCTTCACGCATTCGCCGCCGTCGATGTCCATGACGTGGCCGGTCAGCCAGGTCGCAGACGCCGACAGGAACAGTGCTGCCTCGCCGATGTCCGACGGCTCGCCCAGCCGCTTCATCGGCAGCTGGTCGGCAATCATCTTGCCGCGCGGCCCGTCCCAGAGCACCCGCGCGAAATCGGTGCGGATGAGCCCCGGAGCGATGCAGTTCACACGCACCTTCGGCCCC
>JAJEBN010000005.1 GCA_022822525.1 Acidimicrobiia bacterium
CCCCCAGCAGATGCCCGCACACCGCCGCCGCGTCCAACAACACCCGATCCGACCCAGCCGTCCCCTGCACACCACCATCGTCCCGCGCGCACCCCACCAACACGCGGAAATCCAGACAAATAAATCAGCAGACTCCTAGAGTCCTGGCAGACCACCCCGCCCTCTAGTTCGAACGAGCCGACCGAGGATGCGCAAACCCATCGAACCATCAGCAGAGGACAGAACGAGAAGCGATGGCTTCGCGGCGATGGCCATGCTGGCACTGACCATCGGCTTCATCATCGCCATTATTGCGTTTGCCATCGCGTAGAGGCCGGACTGAGCCCTCCTCAAGCGAGAACGGCCGCAGCACGCAGGTCCGCTCGGGCCCGACGCTCGGATCCTCGGCAGCCGGATGACGGCTGTGCTTGAATGACCCACTTGGCAGGCAGTGCCGGATCGGCGCGCCATCAGGTCTGCCCAGTCCCTAGGGAGGGGAACTACATGACGACCAGCGAACGTGATGCGACGCGCCATTCGAGGCGGCGAGCGTGGCGGACGATGGCGGCACTGCTCGCTGTCTTCGCACTGATTGCCGCCGCATGCGGTGGCGACGACGGTGAGGATGACAGCGCGAGTGCAACCGAACCCGCGCCCACAACCACCGCGGCGGCCGCCCCCGAGACCACGCAAGCGCCCGCTGACGCGGCCCCGAGCGGCGAGCCCATCAAGGTCATGACGGTCACGACCCTCAACGCTGCGGGTCCGACGTATCACAACATTGCGAACACCGCCAATGCCTACGCCGATTACATCAATGCCCGCGGCGGCATCGGCGGCCGCCCGCTGGAAGTCACGGTCTGTGACGAGATGTTCGACCCTGCGGTGGCTGCGGCATGTGCCCGCGAGGCTGTCGAGGAGAACATGGTGTCGGTCGTCGGCTCGTTCACGTTCTTCGCGGAGAGCATCGTGCCGGTGATCGCCGAATCCGACATCACCTGGTTCGGCCCCTGCTGCCCGATCACGCCGTCTGAGCTGACCAGCCCGCACTCGTTCCCCATCGGCAACCAGCCGATGTATGCGGTCGGCATCATCAAGCGAGCGATCGACGACGGATGCCAGGCGATCAACGCCGTGATCATCGACGGCGCCCAGATCTTCCTGCCGCCGATGGAGAACGCGATCGCGGCACTCGGCCAGAGCTTCGGAGACGTCATCATCCTGCCGCCGACAGCGCAGGACTACTCCTCGGAGGTTGCCCAGGCGACGACCGACGCAGACTGCGTGATCGGCATCGTCTCTGAGACGCCGTACATCACCTGGAATACGGCGTGGACCCAGTCGGGCACCGACGCTCGCCAGTACGGCCCGCAGGGCAACCTGAACGAGATCTCCGCTGCCGGCAACGAAGAGTCCACCGACGGCGACATCATCGGCGGCATGTACCCCGACATCTCCACCGCACCGTGGGACGAGTACCGGCTGGCCCTCGAAGAAGGCGGCTGGGACACCACCGAGCACGACTACAACAGCCTGGGCGGCATGGGCACGTGGGCGGCGTTCGCAGCCTTCACCCAGATCGCCGAGACCATCGACGGCGAGATCAATGCGACCTCGTTCTTCGAGGCTGCATCGGCCACCGACAACCTCGATCTCGGCGGCATGGTCCCGGTGCTCGACTTCACCCAGGAGTGGACCGATGGTCTGCCGGGGTTCCAGCG
The DNA here is from genome assembly GCA_022822525.1 of Acidimicrobiia bacterium. Lineage (GTDB taxonomy): Bacteria > Actinomycetota > Acidimicrobiia > Acidimicrobiales > Poriferisodalaceae > Poriferisodalis. The sequence continues at coordinate 1,701 of JAJEBN010000005.1, forward strand.
CCTGTTCAACCGCAGCGTCGTGTTCAGCAGGCTGGAGAACGGCAAGGTCGTGCCGCTGACCACCGAGTTCGAAGACGTCGGCGATCTGGCCACCGGCAACGCCGGCTGACCTTCATCTGAGTCAGTCATCCGAGTACTGACGCCCGCGTCGGGGTGGCCCGAGTGAGCGATCACCGGCCATCCCGGCGCAGGCGCGAGCCGGCCTAGCGCCGCTGCGACGGGAGCACCATTGGACGAGGTCATCCGCTTCGCTCTGCTGGGTTTCGGGGTCGGCGCCCTGTATGCGTTGGCCTCCCAAGGCTTGATCGTCGTCTACCGCGGCACCGGCGTACTGAACTTCTCCCTCGGCGCAACCGCAATAGCGGGCGTGTTCCTGCAGTGGGAACTGCAGAACCGGGCCGGCTGGCCGTTCCTGCTCGCGGCGCTGACGGGCGTCGCGCTGTCAGCGCTGCTCGGCGCCCTGACGCACTGGGTGATCATGCGGCCGCTGCGACGCGCCAGCACGCTGATCCGCGTCATCGCGACCCTCGGCGTGCTCATCTTGATCCAGGCCGGCGTGGTCATCCGCTACGGCTCCAACGCACGTCAGGTGGCCAGTTGGCTGCCCACCAACCGGGTGACGCTGTGGGGCGAGGTCGCGATCACCGTCGACCGGCTGATCCTGTTCGGAGTGGCATGCGTGTTCGCCGTGGTGCTGTGGTCGATGTATCGACGCAGCAACTTCGGCCTCGCCACCGAGGCAGTGTCCGAAAGCGAGCGAGCCGCTTCGGCCATCGGCTTGTCGCCGAATGCGATCGCCATCCAGAACTGGGCGCTGGGCTCGGCCATCGCTGCGGTCGCGGGCATCTTGGTGGTGCCCATCATCACGTTGCAGGTCACGGCCATGACATCGCTGGTGCTCGCAGCCTTGGCCGCGGCACTGGTCGGTGACTTCCGCTCGTTCCCCATCGCCACCGCCGCCGGCCTCGCGTTGGGCATCGGTCAGACGCTTGTGGGCCGCTACGTCGACCAGCAAGGGCTGGGGCAGTCGCTGCCCTTCCTGGTGATCGTGGCAGTGCTGGTGTTCAAGGGTCGGTCGCTGCCGCCGCGGGACTATTTCTTGCGCGAGCTGCCGATGATCGGCAACGGACGCATGTCGTGGGACTGGACGATCTTCGGCATCGGCACGGTGGCGTTCCTGATGCTCACCAAGCAGGCCAAGTGGATCGACGCCCTGACCGTCACCACGGGTGTTGCAATCGTGCTGCTGTCGATCGTGCTGCTGACTGGCTATGCGGGCCAGCTGTCGCTGGCGCAGTACACCATCGCGGGGTTCGGCGCGTACGTGTCGGGACGCCTCGTTGCGGTGTTCGACATCCCGTTCCTGTTGGCGCTGGTGGTCGGGGTGCTGGCCGCCGTGCCGCTGGGATTCATCTTCGCTTTGCCGGCTGCACGAACGCGCGGCATCAACCTGGCGATTGTCACGTTGGGGCTCGGCACCACCATCGAGCTGATGCTGTTCCGCAACCGCGAATACACCGGCGGCGTGCAGGGCACTCAGGTCGGCAGCCCTGAGCTGTTCGGCCTCGAAATCGGCTCCATTCGCTACCCGGAGCGATATGGCCTCTTCGTGCTGGCGATGGCGCTGCTGGCGGTGTGGGTGGTGTCCAACGTGCGTCGTGGGCGCAGCGGGCGGCGCCTGCTCGCGATCCGAACCAACGAGCGGGCCGCGACGGCGCTCGGCATCGACGTGCCCAAGGCGAAGCTGTTCGCCTTCTCGCTGAGCTCGGCAATCGCGGCGCTGGGCGGGATCGTGCTGGCTTTCCGGCTGACCTCGGTGAGCTACACGTCGTTCACCAACCTCACCTCGATCCTGTTTGTGGGCCTGGCAATCGTGGGCGGCGTCGGTCACCTGCTCGGTGCGTTCGTGGGCGCCACCATGGCGACCGCAGCCTTCAGCCAGGAAGTGCTCGAATCGACGTGGGATGGGGTGGGCCGCTGGACCCAGCTGATCAGCGGCATCGCCATCTTGCTCATGGTCCTCGGATACAAGGACGGTGTCGCCGCCGAATGGGTGAAGATCTTCCGGCTGGTGAAACGAGCGCGCAAATGGGGCCGCTCGTACTTCATCGAGCTGGAAGACGTCTCCGATCCGAACGCCTCGAAGAGCGAGCAGTCAAAGGTCCCCGCTCGCGTGCTGAGCATCGAGAACATGACCGTGCGCTACGGGGCCGTGGTAGCGGTCAACGATGTCAGCTTCAACCTCACTCCAGGCACCATCACGGGGCTGATCGGCCCGAACGGCGCCGGCAAGACGTCGCTGATTGACGCCGTATGCGGATTCGCACCGGCGGAGGGTCGGGTGGTGCTCGACGGCGAGGACATCTCGCGCGTGTCGCCCTCCAAACGTGCCCGCAGCGGCATTGCTCGTTCGTTCCAGACCCTCGAGCTGTTCGAGGATGCGACGGTGTTCGAGAACATCAGCGTCGCCGCGGACCCTCAAGACATGCGGTCGTACCTGCGCGATCTGGTGGCGCCGTCGAACCCGCCGTTCCCGCCTGAGGTCGTGCGGGCGATCATCGAGTTCCAGCTCGACGGCGACCTGCATCGTGACGTGAAGGATCTCTCGTACGGAAAGCACCGGCTGCTGGCAATTGCCCGGGCGGTGGCGATGCATCCGAGCGTGCTGTTGCTCGATGAGCCGGCCGCCGGCCTGAGCACCGCCGAGAGCGAGGAGCTGGCCGAGGTGGTCCGCCGCCTCGCCCGGGACTGGGGCATGGCAGTGCTGGTGGTCGAGCACGACATGAACTTCGTCAACGAGGTGTGCGACGAGGTGGTGGTGCTGGACTTCGGCAACAAGATCGCAGTCGGGAGCCCCGAGGAAATCCGTCTCGACCCGGCCGTCGTGGCCGCATACCTGGGAGCCGAGGCCGACGAGCACGACAGCGAACCCGAGCCCCGTGCGACGCACGCTGCAGGAGGCGGCGCATGAGGCCGCTGCTGCAGACGCGAAGCCTCAAGTGCGGGTACCTCAACCGGGCAGTCGTCCAAGGAGTGAACCTGAAGGTCCACCAGGGCGAGGTGGTCTGCCTGCTCGGGCCCAATGGCGCCGGAAAGACCACCACGCTGCTGACCATCGCCGGTGAGCTGACACCCGTCGACGGCATCGTGATGTTCGGCAACACGCCGACTTTCACGCCCATGTACCAGCGCATCCGGCGAGGGGGAATCGGGCTGGTGACCGAGGAGCGCTTGGTGTTCACCAAGCTGTCGGCTCGGGACAATCTGCGGGTGGGCGGCGGTTCGGTGGAAGCAGCGCTGGAACTGTTCCCCGAGCTCGAGCCTCGGCTGGGGGTGCGCGGCGGCATGCTCTCGGGCGGCGAGCAGCAGATGCTGGCGCTGGCACGGGCGCTCAGCCGTCAACCGTCGATCCTGCTGGCCGACGAGCTGTCGCTCGGGCTGGCGCCGATCATCGTCGATCGGCTGCTGGGAGCGGTCCGCAAGGTGGCCGACGCCACGGGCACCGGCGCCTTGATCGTCGAGCAGCATGCCCGCAAGGCGCTGGCGGTGTCGGATCGGATGTACCTGATGGCCCGCGGCCAGATTCTGCTGGAACTTCCGGCTGCCGAAGCCCTCGACCGCCTCGACGAAATCGAGGAGACGTACCTGACTGGCACGTCTGAGACCGAGGAAGACCACATCGAGCGTTTGCGGCGCAAGAACAAGAGGAAAGCCTGGAGGCGCCTGCGGGTGCGCGAGCGCGAGCTGACACGGCTGTCCGGCAAGCTTGCCTCGACCCGCACCGCCGCCGAAGACGACTTCTATTTCGAACGCGAACGACAACGACGACACGCGGCGATGGTCCGCCGAAAGAGGTAATCACCATGGGGTATCGCACCGCCGAGCTGCCCGATGTCGATCTCGACGAGTTTGCGAAGATTCCGTTCTTCGAACGGATGAAGCTGCTGCAGCTCCACTGGGTCGAGCACGGCTTCGGCACGCCGAAACAGACCGGCACGTTCTACGCGTGGAAGATCTTCCTGTACGCGCTGTTCGGGCTGATCGTGGCAGGCGCCTTCACTGCCGGGCTTGAGTTCAACGACATCGGCGGCTGGTGGGACGAGCCGATCCTCTACCAGAAGCTGATGATCTGGACGATCCTGCTCGAGATCACGGGGCTGGCTGCGACCTGCGGCCCGCTGGCGTTCCATTTCGACCCGCCCATCGGCGGAATCCTCTACTGGTGGCAGAACGACACCCTGCGTGTGCCGCCGTACCCCAACCATGTGCCGCTCACCAAGGGCAACCGCCGCACGCCCTGGGACACCGGCCTGTACAAGCTGATCCTGGCCAGCCTGATCCTGCTGCTGGTGCTGTCGCCCGAGCAGGTGGACGGGCTGCCCGACGGCCGCACCGGCATCCTGCCGCAGTGGGCGACGCTGATCTACTGCGGCTTGATCTTGCTGATGGCCATGCGCGACAAGATCATCTTCCTGTCGTCGCGGGCCGAGCAGTACGTGCCCACGCTGCTGTGCTTCTCGCTGTTCAGCAACTTCGTCGACATGATCATCGCCGCCAAGGTCTTCATCGTCATCATCTGGATGGGCGCCGGCTTCTCGAAGCTGCAGCACGGGTTCTCTTCGACAGTGTCGATCATGGTGCAGAACACGCCGTGGGTGGTGTGGGACCGATTCCGCAAGGCGACAGTCAAGGACTATCCCCGCGACATCCGGCCGGCTCGAACGACGCACCTGCTGGCCCATATCGGCGGCACCACCTGCGAGCTCATCATGCCGTTGGTGCTGCTGTTCTCTCCGTGGGGATGGGCGACGTGGATTGCGATCGTGTCCATCTGGATGCTGCACACCTTCATCATCTCGACGTTCCCGCTGGCGGTTCCGCTCGAGTGGAACGTGTTCTTCATCTTCTGCGCAGCGTTCCTGTTCTCGAACTTCCACGCCGGGAACGGCTACGCAGTCTGGGACATGGAGCCGGTGCTGCTGGTCATAGTGCTCGTTGCGGCGCTGTCGCCCATCGTGCTCGGCGCCTTCCGGCCGCAGTACGTGAGCTTCCTGGTGGGCATGAAGCAGTACGCCGGCAACTGGGCGGCGGCGACGTTCTCGCTTCGCAACAAAGAGATCGAAGACCGGATCAACGACAAGATCGTGAAGTCCGCCGACAACCAGATCGACCAGCTCGAGCCGCTGTTCGGCCCTGAGATCTCGGAGATCTTCATCCAGAAGGCCGTGGCGTTCCGCATGATGCACCCGATGGGCCGCATGCACATCTCGGGCCTGATGTGCCACGTCGACGATCTCGACAAGCGGATCCAGCGTGAGGGCGAGTTCTTGAGCAACGTGCTGACGGGGTGGAATTTCGGCGACGGGCACTGTCTGGACGAGCGGCTGATCGCGGCGTGGCAGGAGCGCTGTGAGTACGAGCCCGGCGATGTGATTGCGGTGTTCACCGAGTCACGGCCGGCGTACACCAACCGCGTGCAGTACCGGGTGATCGACGCAGCATTGGGGACCGTCGAGAAGGGCTGGTATCGCCACGACGACGCCTACAACTCCCAGCCGTGGTTGCCTGACGGCCCGATCCCGCACACGGTGACGTGGCGGAAGGAGGGCTACGAGCCCCAAGGCGTGCCCCATCCCGGCGATGCCCGCAAGGTGCCGTCCATCGATCACGACGGAAACTGGCTGATTCCCCGCCAGACGGCCGACGGTGTCGTGATGCCCTCAGTCGACACTGGCTAATGCGGTGACGACGGCGATTGTCGTCGGCAGCGGCCCGAATGGACTGGCCGCTGCGGTCCACTTGGCGCGAGCAGGCGTGGACGTGACGGTCCTGGAGGCGGCAGACACCATCGGGGGAGGCACGCGCAGCGCCGAGGCCATCGTGCCGGGCCTGATTCACGACCAGTGCTCCGCTGTGCACCCCGTAGCTGCCGCGTCGCCGTTCCTGCGCGGGCTCGACCTCGAGACGCTCGGCCTTCGATGGTGCGCACCGGTCGTCGATTGCGCCCATCCGCTGGATGACGGTTCCGCCGGCGTGCTGTACCGATCCATCGACCAGACGGCAGATGGGCTCGGCAACGACGGAGCGCGCTGGCGCCGGCTCTTCGGGGCGCTGACGGCTGATCTCGACAGCCTGTTCGCCGACATCACGCAGCCGCTGCTGCGGGTGCCACGCCATCCGATGCTGACTGCCCGGTTCGGGGCTGTGTCTGCGACGCCTGCCACGATGGTGAGCCGTTTGTGGCGCAGCGAGCAGACTCGTGCACTGTGGGCGGGCGTCGCCGCGCATGCGTTCTGGCGCTTGGATCACCCCATGTCCAGCGCGGTCGGGCTCATGATCCTGGCTGCAGGACACCAGTACGGCTGGGTTGTCGCCGAAGGCGGTTCGCAGGCGATCGCGAACGCGCTCGTGGCCGACTTGACGGCACACGGTGGCCGGACCGAGACCGGAGTTCGCGTCAGGTCCGCAGCTGAGCTGCCGTCGACCGATCTGCTGCTGCTCGACGTGTCGCCGTCGATCGCGGCTGACATCCTGGGCGACCGGCTGCCGCGTCGAGTCGCCCGTGCCTACCGCCGGTTCCGTCACGGCCCCGGCGCATTCAAGGTCGATTTCGCGATCGAGGGCGATGTGCCGTGGAGGGCACCGGCTGCCGGTGACGCCGGCACGGTGCATCTCGGCGGGGATGCACGCGAGGTGTTCCACAACGAACTGGCAGTCCATCGCGGTCGGATGCCTGAGCGGCCGTTCGTCCTGGTCGGCCAGCAGTATCTCGCCGACCCTTCCCGCTCGGTCGGCAACGTTCACCCGCTGTGGACCTATGCCCATGTCCCGCACGGCTACACAGGCGACGCCACCGAGGCGATCATCGCCCAGATCGAGCGTTTCGCTCCCGGATTCTCCGAGCGGGTGGTGGGGACGGCGGTGCGCTCCACCACCGAGATGTCCGTCTACAACCCGAACTTCATCGGCGGCGACATCCTGAGCGGCGCATCGTCGCCCCTCCAGCTGCTGTTCAGGCCCCGACCCGCCCGAGATCCCTACTTCACCGGTATTCCGGGCATCTACCTGTGCTCAGCGTCGACGCCGCCGGGGGCGGGAGCACACGGCCTCTGCGGCCTCAACGCCGCCACTCAAGCGCTCGCCGCGCTGGAAAACTCCCGCCCGTCATGAACTGCACGTGCCACGGTTCGCGCAAACGCACGATGCCGAGCGATGGCCGCGTAGCGTGACGGCTAGATGCCGGATTTCTACGAGCAGCCGATCCTCAACTCGCCGTACGAGGCTCCGACGAGCCACTGGGAGCTCGACGGCGAACGCCAGCCCACCGGCACAGTGCTCGATGGCCGTCGGCCTGCGTCGTTCATCTCGCCCATTCCCGCCCCGCGCAAGCGTGGAAAGAAGGGGGCGAAGGCGGACAAGTCGACACAGCAGGCCCTGGTGTTCGACGAGCAGGCGGAATCCCTAGCTGACGCAGGTCAGCAGTACGACCTGTCGCAACTCATCAACACGATCCGCGGCGAGGTCGCCAAGTGGAGGGCAGAACCTGACGAGCGGCGCTGGCACGTCACCGCAGAGACAGCACGCTTGCTCAAGCACTGGCGGCACTTCGAATTCCCGGGCATCCGGCCGTTCTTCTGCCAAGTCGAAGCTGTCGAGACGGTTATCTGGCTCACCGAGGTCGCTCCGACCACGGTCGCCGGGCGTGGCCTACGCGACCGGATCGCTGCTGCGAGCGAGCAGGCCAATCCCGGCGTTGCTCGACTTGCACTCAAGATGGCGACCGGTTCGGGCAAGACAACGGTGATGGCCATGCTCATCGCGTGGCAGACCATCAACGCCGTGCGGCACCCCCAAAGCCAGAGGTTCACCCGCGGCTTCCTCGTGGTCACTCCCGGCATTCCCATCCGCGACCGACTCCGCGTGCTGCAGCCCAACGACCCAGACAGCTACTACCGCAGCCGCCACCTCGTCCCCGCCGACATGGCAAGCGAGCTGGGCAAGGCCAGGATCGTCATCACCAACTATCACGCATTCATCCGGCGCGAAACGATGAACCTGGCGAAGGGCAGCCGGGCACTGCTGCAAGGCCACGGGCCCGAGATCGACACGCGTGAGACCGACGGCCAGATGCTCCAGCGGGTGATGCCCGAGCTGATGGGCACCAAGGGCGTGATGGTGCTGAACGACGAGGCGCACCACTGCTACCGCGAGAAGCCGGGATCGGCCGACGAATCAGATGAACCCGACTTGAAGGGCGATGCCCGCAAGGAGGCCGAGGACAACTCCGAGGCCGCCCGTGTCTGGCTGACCGGCATCGAGGCAGTGCAGCGCCGGCTCGGTCTGAAGCGCGTGATCGACCTGTCGGCCACGCCGTTCTTCCTCAGCGGCTCGGGCTACGCCGAAGGCACCCTGTTCGGCTGGGTCGCCAGCGATTTCTCGCTGATGGACGCCATCGAATGCGGCATCGTCAAGCTGCCGAGAGTGCCGGTGGCCGACAACATCCCCGGCAACGAGATGCCCACATACCGCGAGCTGTGGAAGCACATTGGCCCCAAGATGCCGAAGAAGGGCTTGAAGGCCGTCGGCCAGCTCGATCCAGAGGCGGCGCTGCCGATCGAGCTGAAGTCTGCGCTCGAAGCGCTGTACGGCCACTACGAGCAGGTTTTCCAGCAGTGGGAAGCACAAGACGACATCGACGTGCCGCCCTGCTTCATCGTGGTCTGCAACAACACGGCCACGTCGAAGGTCGTGTACGACTACATCTCTGGCTACGAGCGGGAGCTGCCAGACGGCACCGTTTCGTTCCACAACGGCAGACTGCGGCTGTTCCGCAATTTCGGCGACGACGGCGAGGCGCTGGCCCGCCCGCGCACGCTGCTGATCGACAGCCGGCAGCTCGAATCTGGCGACTCGCTCGACCCCAACTTCCGCACCGCGGCATCCGACGAGATCGAGCGGTTCCGGCGCGAGATCATCGAGCGCGGCGGCACCAGCCACGAAGCCCAGAGCCTGAGCGACGAGGACCTGCTGCGCGAGGTGATGAACACCGTCGGCAAGCCCGGTCGCCTCGGCGGCGACACCAGGTGCGTCGTGTCCGTGGCGATGCTGACCGAAGGCTGGGACGCCAACACCGTCACGCACGTGCTGGGCGTGCGGGCCTTCGGCACGCAACTCCTGTGCGAGCAGGTGGTGGGCCGTGCGCTGCGCCGCCAGTCGTACGACCTCAACGAGCACGGCCTGTTCGAGACCGAGTACGCCGACGTGTTCGGCGTGCCGTTCGACTTCACCGCCGAACCGGTGATCGTGAAGCCGAAGCCGCCCAAGCCGACGGTGCAGGTGCATGCCGTCAGCCCCGAGCGCGACGCCTGTGAGATCCGCTTCCCGCGGGTCGCCGGCTACCGGGTGGAACTGCCCGACGACCAGCTCGACGCCCACTTCACCGACGACTCGACGCTGCGACTGACGCCGGAGATGACAGGTCCAACGCATGTCCGCAATGAGGGGATCATCGGCGAGGGCATCGACCTCGATCTCACCGACACCGGCGACACGCGTCGATCCACCATCGTCTACCACCTGACGAACTATCTGCTTCGGACGAAATGGTGCGGTCACGACGGCCAACCCCGGCTGCACCTGTTCGGCCAACTCAAGCGCATCACCGAACGCTGGCTCGATGAGCACCTGATATGTGAGGGCGGGACATCACTTTCCCAATTGGTCTCCTTGTCGCTCGCCGACCAAGCGTGCGAGCGGATCACCACCGCAATCGTCGAAGCCGAGCGCGACGCTGGCGGGGCCGTGACGGCATCGCTCGACCCGTTCTCGCCCGTCGGCACAACGCGCGATGTCAACTTCACCACCTCGAAGACGCGACGCTGGCGCACCCGCGCTGACCGCAGCCATGTCAACTGGGCGATCGGCGACAGCGACTGGGAGCTGGAGTTCTGCCAAGTGGCCGAAGCCAATCCCGATGTGTTGGCCTACGTCAAGAACGCCGGCATGGGCTTCGAGGTGCCGTACCGGACAGGCGGCCAGAACCGCACCTACGTGCCCGACTTCATCCTGCGGGTGGGCGACGCCGATGAAGGAGGCGAACCGCTGCATCTCGTCGTGGAGGTCAAGGGCTTCCGCGGCGAGGACGCCAAGGACAAGGCCGCCACCATGCGCAACTATTGGGTTCCCGGCGTCAACCGTCTCAGCACGTTCGGCTATTGGCAGTTCGTTGAACTGCGAAACAACTGGGATTTTTCGAAGGATCTCACGACTGCCATCGCTCAGGCGCGACGGGAAGCGGCTGCGTTCCGTGACGGCCGGCAGGTGCTCAACAGCCGCGATGCGGTGCTTGCCGCGCTGCGAGAGCTCAAGCCGCGCCTGCAAGAGGAATTCGGTATCGCAAGCCTCAAGCTGTTCGGGTCTTTCGCGCGCGATGAGGCCCAGCTCACCAGCGATATCGACCTCATCATCAAATATCACACCGAGCCGGAGAGCTGGGGCAACTTCGGCGAGGGTCCATTCCTCGAAGACACTCTCGGTCGCAGCGTTGACATCGCAGTTGACAAGGAGTTGCGCGACCATGTGCGCCCGAACGCAGAGCGGGAAGCGATTGATGTATAGCTGCACTCGGCCTGAGGAATGGCTGCCGCACATCAAGCGCATGTTGGATGCTGCCAAGAAGGTATCCGAATACGCTCAAGGCGCTCAGGAGTCCGAATTCCTTCCGGGCGCACTGGAGTATGACGCGTCGCTCATGCAACTCATGGTTCTTGCTGAAGCAGCGAATCGGGTGCCGCCCCCAGTACGAGAAACGCACAGCGCCGTCGTCTGGCACAAGATTCGCGGCCTGCGAAACCGCATCGCACACGACTACGAGGGCCTCGAAGAAGACTCCGTGTGGAACACAGTGACAGTCTTTGTGCCTCAGCTCATCACGACACTGCGCGAAGTGCTCGCACAGCACGGCGAGGAGTGATTGATGGCGAAGCGTGGCGCAAAATCGAAGAAAGTAGAGAACCTCACGCACGACGAATCGGCGCGGCTGAATATCCCCACTGCCGAATACCAGACGCAGTCTTCGGAAGATGCCGTGGCCGCGATCCGAGTCGCCTACGATCGTCTCAATCGAGACCTCGACCCGCAGCTGGTCTGGCGCGGCAAGGACATGGCCGACTGGGCCGACCTCGTTGTGTCGGCCCCGCCGCTGTACATCCAAGAAAAGGTGCATCCCAAAGCGCTCGTAGAAGACCTGCGGCGACTGAGCCGTCAGCACAGCGTCGAGCAAGCAGCAGCCGACGCTGGCTTTCAGATCGAGCTGTTCTCCGACTTCAACGGGCTACCTACGGGTGACGCGAGAACGGAGTTCTATCAGCACCAAGTGAACTGGTCGAACCGCATGATCCTCGGGGACAGCCTGCAGGTGATGGCCAGCTTGGCCGAGCGCGAAGGCCTGCGCGGCCAGGTGCAGTGCATCTACATAGATCCGCCGTATGGCATCAAGTTCAACTCCAACTTCCAGTGGTCAACGACCAGCCGCGATGTCAAGGACGGAAATGCCGGTCACATCACGCGCGAGCCAGAGCAAGTTCGCGCATTCAGGGACACATGGCGAGACGGAGTCCACAGCTACTTGACCTACCTTCGAGACCGCCTGACAGCGTCTCGCGATCTACTAACAGAGACTGGCTCCGTCTTTGTGCAGATTGGTGATGAGAATGTACATCGTGTGCGTGCACTGATGGACGAGGTTTTCGGGATTGAGGCATTTGTCGCGCAAGTGACCTTCCGCGTCAAGAGTCCCTTGGGCAACTCTGAACTAGCCCGCACTTCGAACTATATTCTGTGGTACGCGAAGAACCCCGACTCCGTTAAGTTTCGAGAACTGCGCGCGTTGAAGCAACTTGCAGGACACTCTGAGTTCTCATTGGTGCAAAAGTGCGATGGGCGGATTATCTCCCGTGCAAAGCTGGATCCGGCGGAAATCACTGATTCTGATCGCTACTTGACGGCACAAAATCTGGGTTCGTCGGGGTATACAGAATCCTGTATGTTCGACTATTCCATCGAAGGTCGAACCTTCAGTCATCCTCGAGGAAAAAGCTGGAAGACGAACGAGTCTGGCATGCGACGTCTCGCTCGCGCTAATCGTCTTCACCCGCTAAATCGAAGCCTCAGGTGGCGCTACTACCTTGACGACGCACCGGGCGAAGCAATCACTGATGTTTGGCAGGACACGTTTGCCGCATACGACAAGACGTACGTCGTTCAAACCGCTACCTCCGTAATCGAACGTTGTCTGCTAATGACCACGGATCCGGGTGACCTTGTGCTCGACCCGACTTGCGGTTCGGGTACGACGGCGTACGTGGCGGAGCAGTGGGGCAGGCGGTGGATCACCATTGACACCTCGCGGGTCGCGCTGGCCTTGGCGCGGGCACGGCTCATGGGTGCCCGTTATCCGTACTACCTGCTGTCTGACAGTCCAGAAGGACAGCAGAAGCAAGCCGATCTCAGCCATGCCGAACCATCTGATGCGCCGACGTACCGTGACGTGAGGCAGGGGTTCGTCTACGAGCGCGTCCCGCACATCACGCTGCGGTCGATCGCCAACAACGCCGAGGTCGAGGTCATCTATGAACAACGTCAACCCGCGGTCGAGACCGCGCTCGCCGATCTCAACTCGGCGCTCCGTGCAAACCCGCCGGAGCCGCTTGATGTCTCGGTCGGGGGCCGCAAGGGCGAGCAAATCGACTTCTCTCGGTCACCCGAATCGACCGTGCCGTTGCCGTCCGGCGAGGCGGCTCCGGCGAGTGGCCTGCTCGAATGGGAGGTGCCCCGCGACCGACCTGAAGATTGGCCCGCCGAGGCTGCCGACCCGCACGAGCGGTTCTGGCAGGCCCGCCTCGACCGCCAGCGAGCAATCGACGAGTCCATCGCCGCCAACGCCGACTTCGAGTACCTCTACGACAAGCCGTACGGAGACAACTCGAAGGTGCGCGTGGCCGGCCCGTTCACCGTCGAGAGCATCTCGCCGCACCGGTACCTGGCGCTCGATGCCGACGACCAGTTGATCGACCCTGTCGCCGAAGCCCGGAGTAACGGAGAGGTGCCGCAGGACTTCGTCTCGATGATTCTCGACAACCTGCGAGCCGCAGGCGTACAGCAGGTCCACAAGGCCGACCGCATCAACTTCATCTCGCTCCAGCCCTGGCCCGGCGATTACGTCTGCGCCGAGGGCGCCTACCTGGAGTCTGCGGCACCGTCAGCGAACGGTGACGACAGCGCTGAATCGGCAGAGGGCGCAGAACCGGCGACTACAGCGACGAGTTCGGCGGCGTCCGCGTCCGATGCCGGGTCGAGCAGCCCGGACGGCGCCGGATCGCCGGAGCAAGACGCTGCCGCATCCGCAGCGGCACGCAGAGCTGCGATCTTCGTTGGACCCGAGTTCGGCACGGTTACTCGCCCCGACCTCGTGGCTGCCTCGCGTGAGGCGACCGAGGCGGGCTTCGACGTGCTCATTGCCTGCGCCTTCAACTACGACGCGCACGCATCGGAGTTCACCAAGTCAGGACCATTGCAGGTGCTGCAAGCCAGGATGAATGCCGATCTGCACATGGCGAGCGAGCTCAAGAGCACCGGCAGCGGCAACCTGTTCGTGATCTTCGGCGAACCCGACATCGAACTGCTGACAGCCCATCCCACGAGCGAAGGTGCAGAGCAGTTCTGCGTGAAGCTGCGAGGGATCGACGTGTTCGACCCCACCACCGGCGACATCCGCAGCGACGAGCCCGACTCCATCGCTTGCTGGTTCCTCGACACCAACTACGACCACGAGAGCTTCTTCGTGCGCCACGCCTACTTCCTCGGTGCCAACGACCCCTACAAGTCGCTCAAGACCACCCTCAAGGCCGAGATCGACGAAGACGCCTGGTCCTCTCTCCACAGCGACCTCTCCCGCCCCTTCCCCGCCCCCGAGACCGGCCACATAGCCGTCAAAGTCATCAACCACCTTGGCGACGAGGTCATGAAGGTCTTCCGGGTCCCCGCCGCCTCCAGTTGATCCACTCGCAGTATGGGGCAAGCTCCACAGCTTGGCTCTCGGGACTGTCCGAATTTCTGTGTAACCGGCCGTGATGGTTTTCATCGGATGTGGTCGGCGATCCGGTCGCCGTAGTGGACGGTCAGTGTGTTCAGGATGGCTTTCCAGCCGTTGGTCTTGCCGGTCAGGTTGGACCGGT
>JAJEBN010000019.1 GCA_022822525.1 Acidimicrobiia bacterium
GCCGAGCTCAAGGACTCCATCAACACATGGGTGGACAACTGGAACGACAACCCCCGACCATTCACCTGGCACAAGACCGCCGACCAGATCTTCGACACCATGGCCGCATATATGCAACAAATTCCCCACTCAGGACACTAGTTGGACTACGCGCCTCAGACGCGCACGGCTTCTTCGATCTCACTCCACATCGAGTCGACTTCATGGACAGCGTCAAGTGGGAGCAATTCTCGCCAAGCGGACCGGAGGCCCATCCTGCCGGTGATCTCCTCTTCGGACAGTTGGTCCAATCCGAGCTGCCAACGGACGATTCGCTGTGCTACCCGCAAGCGAGGCTTGCGATCCTCGTTCGCAATCCTCCAGTCATCCTCCTCGGTACGGACTAGCAACAGATGCCTCCACGGCGGTCGATGCGCTGACCAGACCACCGTGCTGAGAGGCTGGAGCGCTCGAGCGGCGGCCGGGAGCTCCAATTCGTCGGCGTCGACGGACCTGCGGCTCAACTCCTCGTCGAGCAGTTCGCGGGCCAGCTCCACGAGCAGTTCTTGAACCACAGGCCAGAACAAGACATGGTCTTCGACACCTTCGGCTGTATCGGCATTGTGATCGCGCATCTTCTCTGGATCTTCACGCAGCACCGGCAAGGCCGTGATCAGGCTGTCCCAGCAGTGAAACAACTCGTCCGCCAGGGCATCGATCTCCTCCTCCTCAGGACGGAATCTGATGAACTCTTTGAGCCGTTCGTTGCTCGCCCCCCAGCCGCGGTTGCGACGCACCGGCGTCATGAGAAACTGGCCGTTCAGCTTGTATAGCATCTCCAAGCTGGTCCAATGATTCGAAGCCGGTTGGACATTCGCCCCAGGACTCATCTTGACCCGACTTGATTCAAATTGATTGCTGCCAGATCGGAAGAATTCGTGCTCGGTCACGAGCCGTCGAGTGACGATCGCGATCGCATCATCCTCGTCCATGACGATATTCTCGAAATTCGACATGGATTTTGCGTACCGATTTAGGTGACCGAATAACCGTCGGTAGCGAATCTTGAACTCGTCTGTGGCTTCAAGCATCCGCGGCGTGACGATGATGACTGAGACTTCTTCATTCCGGAATC
Source organism: Acidimicrobiia bacterium (assembly GCA_022822525.1). Taxonomy (GTDB): domain Bacteria; phylum Actinomycetota; class Acidimicrobiia; order Acidimicrobiales; family Poriferisodalaceae; genus Poriferisodalis. The sequence goes on from JAJEBN010000019.1 coordinate 1,115, forward strand.
CCGACGGCTCGGTGAATTCCGAATCGCCTTCAACTATCGAACGGATTGCTGCGAGTCGATGCTGGCCGTCAAGCGCATAGTAGGTCTGCTCACCGTTAAACGTGAGCACCCCGAATGCTTCCGAGAGTTTGCGATCCCCGCTAAGAATCTTGAATTCGGGGATTTCCTCGATGCTAACGGGATACCACTGTGGTTCGCCCTCCATCGCTGCGACAACGAGTGAGTTGAAGAACCGATCTTCGTGGTTTGCAAGGTAGCTCGCGATCTGGTCTCGGGCTCGTGATTTATTGAGTTGACGTTGAATTGCGTCGGACAGTAAGGTCGGCCCATGGATTTCTTCCGCGAACTTGACATTCTCTGACAATTCCCGCATTGTCATGCGTACCAAGAAGTAGTCCCAACGACCCATCTTGGCCCGGATTGCCGGATATATCTGCGTCATGCCAACTGCTCCCTTTGCCGTCTGGCGTTCGTTTGGTCAATCTCACACTCGTTGTGGTTGCCGCACTCTCGCCATAAGTGGTTGGCCACGCGGCACTGCTCGATTTGCAGGCGGATTCAATACTTGAATGAGTTCTGACTCGGCCGTTGACGACCACGCAGAACCGTGTTCGCTGTGTGCAACTGGAACTACGGCAAAGACAAAGTCCAAGTGGCCGAATACCGCGTGGCAACGCGCGATGAGCGGATTCTGCGACACTGGCTTTGCATGACGCAAGAAGCGATGACGAAGATTGTCAGATCGGCCCACGTACATAGCGTTTGCCAGTACTTCGGGTAACTGATACCGAGCGGCAAGGCGCTGGCTCGCAGTAGTCAGAAGGTAAACACCGGCTCGGATAGGAACGCTGTCGCGGTACAGCTGATTAAGTGGCACCCGTTGCCAGTGCGTCCCCCGAAGCACTTCTGCCGCTCTTTCCCAAGCGGCACGCTCAAGCGACCATCCGTCAAATTTCATTGTGCTACTCCGCCGCCCCCGGGCTTGCACAAGCGAGCACGCAGCGCGGACGCAGTTCGCACGCCGCTTTGTCGGCCGCTGTTCGCGCGAGGGACGGCAACAGCGCTTTCGCGCCCAAGACTGGTTCCAGCGCTGTTGGACGCGGCTACCACAGCATGGGCGAATGAGATATCCCGACGACCGTGAATGACCAGACTGATCCGCGAACCCCCGCGGGCACCGAGTGCGGTCAGTGCCTGCGCCAGCCTGCCGATTTCGGGGCCGTGCATAGATGTTGCACGCCAGATCACCGATACGTCACTGCAGCCCGTCGGTGACCTCACCGATGCAGTGGACTTCTCTCCAAAGCCCACCCCGAGAGCGATCGAGATTTCCGGGGGAACTCCCGCCAAGCTGTAGCCCTTCAAGAAGCGGCTCTCGACATCGAAAGTCCAGAAGGGGTCGCCCGTTTCAGTCGTGCCGTGGGCGACATCGTCGAGAGTGCCCAAGGGACCCGAGTAGCCGCTCGCCTCGCTGACCCATCCATGCTCGACTCGGAAGGCCGGCGTCTCCAGATACGCCCGAACACTCGCTTCCTTGACACCGAACAGGCGAGGCAACTCGTCGAGAAGCCTGCTGAGCCTTGTCGACCCGCCGTCCTCGGTTATGCGCTGGCGAATCTCAGCTGGGATGCCCTCGTAAACGTCGTCGACCCAGTCCTCAAAACCCCAAGTGGTCTTGGAGGCTCGAACGACACCTTCCATGGCGGCGAGCGCTGCATCCACGCGAAACATGCGCCCATCGATCTCGGGACGCAACCGGTCCTCGATCTCCGCTCTCGTCGCCGGTCGGCCAATGGCCCTCAAGGCGGCAGCGACCTGCGCTTGGCGAGTTGGAGCCAGCACCAGCACGCCGCATGCCCGCGTCAGCCTGGCGATTGAGAGCAACTCATCCCACGTGTCGCTCCAACGCTCGCCAAATTCGGTTTGACGCAGGCCTGCTTCATCAACGCACCCGAAGTTGTCGCTGAATTCGCGCGCTCGTGTTGTCAGACTGGCCGCCGCATCAACAGCTCGACGGCTGGCCCACAGCCCACCGGCGTACTGGTACCCGAGCTCCACCATGAGCCGCTGCGAAATGATGTGACCTGCGAGATCGTCGATTCCACCAGTGAGAGCAGCGACAGCACGATCGAGGCGGTCTCCAGCTGCAAAGTCGCCCAGCCAGTCGCTCAGTGGCGCGATCACATGCGCAAGAAATGGCTCGAGCAGCTCGTCGATCTGTGATCGCAGCCTTGATTCGATGCCGCGTATTCGTTCTCCGGTCCGGCCGACTCGACGACCAATCTCGGCCAACGTTGCTGGTTCAGCAGCAGCGATGCGGCTCTTGAGCACGACGACGCCGATGTCGCTGGTCTCAGCGATCAATTGCCCGATAGCGGCGGTGGCATCTCGAATGACGTGAGCGATTTCCGAGTCGTTGTCCTGGCGAAGTGCCGGCAGTTGGGGCAAGCCGGGCACGCCCTCCGTTCCCGCGCCCTCGCCAAGGTCAGAGTGCCGAACCCGTTCATCGTTCACAGCGCGCACACCGTGCATTGCTCGGCCGAGTCGTCATCGTCGAATGCGTCGGCCAGGACTTCGATCAGTGGGATGTTGCGGCGGGCCGTCTTCGCGCGGGCCAGGGCGTCTGCGTGGCGGTCGAGGATCTCGGTTCGGCGGTCGCGGAGCTGGACGAGCGTCTCGCCGCCGCTCCAGGTGTACTGACGGCCTGCCATCGCCCGGTCGCCGAAGTCGGCGTTTCCGTCGACGCCGGCATCGAGCAGAACCTTCTGTTCGATGGCAACCGCTCGCTCGAAGAGCTCGGGATGGCGGTCGGCGAGGCCGATCCACTCGGCTTTGCGCTGGTAGAAGCAGAAGTAGCAGCCCGAGCGCGTCCGCCAGTCGTAGTAGGCAGGCAGGCCGATTCCAGCATCGTCGAGGATCTTCATGACGCCTTCGTGGTCGACGCCGTCCTCGACGAATGGAAAGCGGCTCTCGATATTGGGCTTTGTCGAGATGTAGCCCTTGCGATTGGCCTCGTCGGCCCGGATGGCGACATAGGAGATAGCAGGCTTGTCGCCGATCCACGCCTCAATGGGCTTGATCTTCATCACCTTGGTGCACCAGCGCATCTGCGGCGACGGCAACGCTCCGCGGAAAACCTCAAACCAGTGGTCGAATCCGCGTTCCGAATTCAGCCGCACGATCGGCTTGCCCAAGATGACCTCGAGCCGCGTCAAGAACTCATAGGTCTCGGGAAGCTCCGCGCCGGTGTCGCAGAAGAAATACTCCATCTCCGGTACCCGGTCGCGCAGATAGAGCGCCAGAGCGCTCGAGTCCTTCCCGCCGGAGATGCCGCAGATGTGGCGCACGGACGATGTCACCGCACACCGTCCGCGATCTTGGCCGAGAGTGGGTCAGTTTCTGCGTGTGCCGCGCCAGATGGAGCCAGCAGACGTTCTGCGAGAATTGCCATCACCGCGTTATGGGCCCGCTGCGGTGAACCGACCGCTTCAGCGATCTTGGCGAGCAAGTCGTCGACCGCCGACTCGACCGCAGATCGCTCCTCGTGTGCGACGCCCACAAGACGCGCTTCTTCAGCACCTGACGGATCGGTGACAGCAACGCGCAGTGCTTCGAATGGCAGGCCGTCTGCTGCTCGTCGTTCGGCGTGCAGCGCCCTCAGTCGGTTGAACGCCGCAAGCCGCTGCGGCAGGCGGGCGCGAACGGCGGCCAAGTCTCGATCAGTCCACTCGCTCGGTGCCTTGCCTGCGAGCACCGTGGCGATAGAGGCCATCCAGTCGTGGTCGTCCTCGTAGACATCGTTGGAGAGCGCCAGCACGAAGCTCCGCATCTGCGGATCGAGCACTTCGTCGATGAGTCCGACCGCTGGGCCGGACACTGCGACGCGGGCGCGCTCACCTGCAGCTGAGAGCAGTTCAGCGCAGAGCTCGAGGACTAGTTCGCGACAGCGACCGGTGAGCTCATCGAGGCTGAGCGAGAGGTCGTCCGCGAATGCGCTGTAAGGACCCCCCCCCCCCCCACTTCGGAGCGTGGACACGCCGTCGCGGGCGCGCACGGCGGTCGCGGCAATGGGGGTGTGGCCCAGAGCGGCGGGCAGCGATTCGAACAGCAGCACGTCCGGCTCGGTCGCCTCGGTGAGCGCGTCTCGTACAGCGAGCGCTCGGTCGCTCAGATGTGACGTGCAACGGGTCCAGTTCTCGAGCCTGCGGGTTCGAGCCGCGATATGCCGGGTCACCGACAGCACATTACCGACCCGCGAATTGCCGACGCCTGGGTCGATGCCGAAACCAGCTGCAAGCGCATCGACTGCGGCCTTGCGTGACCCCGAGACGTTTGCGAAGTGCTTGACCTCGAAGTGTCCAGGGTTCCGCACCATGCGCTCAGACAACTCCGGCGAGAGGCCAAGCTGAAACGTGCCGTGCTCGTATATGGCGATCCGGTCGGCCCGAGCCAGAAGCGCCGCCGTGACAATCACGGGGATGACCCCGGCCTTCACTCCGTAAGGGGGCGAGGCCAACATGACGTACAAGTCCCGAATATTGAGCCGCGACGACTTCGCAGCGTCGAACGCGCTCTCTATCGCGCCCCACACATGCGTCAGACGGACATGTTCGATCTGTTCGCTGGCTTCTGATGAAACACGGTCTTTGCGGGCGCGCGGTCTCCCGAAGACGAATTCGCCGCCCGCCCTGCGGGGGCGATGTACTCCTGAATACCTCAGTGCAGCTTCGTACATCGCCATCTCGGGTCCGTAGCCCTTGAGATCGAGTCGGAACTCGCTGCCGCACTCGATCATGGCCTCCAATAGGAGGCGACGGGCCTTCGCGCCCTGCGATGTCAGTTCTGAGCGGTTCAGCATCTCGTTCGGCACGCGCGGCGCGTCCGGGTAGGCGAGGTCCGCGGCCTCTGAGAGCGGCGCGCTCCCGCGCCCAGGTTGCAGTGGGATGCCCGCTGACTGGTCAAGCAGTGTCCAACTGCAATTCGCCGTGCTGTACGTCGACGACATCGCTGCTTCCAGTTGCGAACGCGCTAGAGCCAACCGCTCGCCGACCTCGCGCCTTGCGACCCAGTCGTTCTCGACCTGAGGTGCCGACAGCACATCGTTCAGTGCCGCAACCTCACGCGCGGCGCGATCGAGATCGGCGACCTCATCTGGCATCGCGGCAACGACTGGCTTCGAGCGCAATCGCCACAACCGATGCGGGGCACTTCGTTGGTGTGTGCCCGAACGAATTGCTTCGTCGGACAGCGTCGGAAACCGGCCTTCGGTGCTCGTGACGAGCAGCAGCTCGCCGTCGGCGGCGTCGAGTGCCGCGAGCGGGTCGATCATCTCATCACCGTGCACAAATCGGCACCGGAACAACCGCACGACGTCGTTCTGTGCACTGTGTCGTGCGGCAACGATGGGCTCAACTGCATAGACGGCACCGAGCACCTGATGCAACGGCTGATCGGCGATTCGGTCATGTGCCGCTGCCGTCAGCTCAGTGACGTTGACATCGGTGCCATGCCAGACGCGGTACTCGTCCGCGAAGGCCCGATACGTCAACAAGCCGCGGTGTTCGAGGCCGGCGAGGGTCTCTTTCGAAGCTGGATCGACAAGCCGCAGCACGGAGGCGCTGGCCCGTGTGGCTCCAGACGTCGCGACGAGGTTGAGCAGCGCGACCGACTTGATCACACGCGATTCTTCCCCCGGGAGGCCATGAGCGTCCCGGAGTCTGCCTGCGATCTCCGTCCAGCGTCCCGAACGGCCGACAGTGCTGACGCCAGCGCCGCCGGTGTCCATGAAGTAGTCGTAGACGGCCTCCGGACCAATGGACGGCAGTTCTCCTTCGCCGTTCAGGGCTATGTCTGCCGCCAGCGAGGCCACCGTGCCCGACTCGCTGCCGGCCAGAAATGAGAACAGCGTTCGTTCGTGCTGTCCAAATCGATTGCATAGTTCGGGCAGTACCAGTGCCGCAATGGGATGCAGGGGCCAGCAGGCTGCGATCTTGTCCGGTTCGCTGAGGTCGCTGACGCCCGCAGCAGCGAGCGATTCGGCATGCGTAACGGCCCACGCGTCGATACGGCCTCGCAGTCGGTCGTCATCGACTTGCAGCGCTTCGGCGATCAGAGCGCGGGTCTGTGCCGCTGATTCAGTGAAGGCGACATCCACAAAGCGGCCTTGCACCTTTGCCCAATCGCGGCGTCGACGGTCATCTGCATTCGCGAGATATTCCTCAAACGACAAGTGCTGCAGCGTCACCACGAAGATCGGCAGACCCGTGCCCTGGCCGGCCTCTGCCAGCCGTTGTAAGAGGTACGTGTCGCTGGACTCGTCGTCTCCTGCTGCTTCGAGGTTCTTCCCGAACTCGTCAATCACGATGAGCAACGGTGATTGTGACGCGATGCAGTGTGCGATCTCCACGAGTTCGCTGACTGACGGGTCCACCGGGTCCTTGGCGCGACTGGCGCGCCGCTGCGCAAGCTTGAGCAGTGAAGAGGCCGCGAACTCGGCTGAGCCGGGAACTCGGCCGTAGCGTCGCACAACGGCCCGATGCAGACCTCTCAGCACGGTTCGCGCAACCGGTTCACGATCGGCTGTGACCAGCGCCCGGAAGATGCCCGCTGAACGGCTCTGATGCCGTGACAGTGCTCGGAGCACGTCATCTTTGGCGGCCGGTGCTGCATCTGCGAGTTTGGCGAGCGCACGCTCGCGTGCGACGCCCGGAGGTCCGAACGCCGCGTCGAGCAGCAGGCCCAGCGACGACTTGCCGGAGCCATATGGCCCGGTGATCGACCAGGCGCCGCCGGCCGGTCCAAGTGCGGCGGCAGTTACACGTTCAACAACGTCCAATGCCCGCGCCGTCACTACGTAGCCATCGAGGGGCTCGACGTTCTCCGCGTCTCGTTCAAGACTTGCCGATCGGGCGAACTGGCGCCGGACGCTCAGCACGTCGGCCAGCGTTGTCACCGCCCACTCCCCCCGTCGCGCTTCGCCTGGAAGGAGTCGAGGCGGGTCAGCACGTCTTCCGTCGCGTCGCGGTCACCCGAATCGTCTGTGCGTTCCGCCGGCTCATCGCCTGATGGCCCCGCAGCCGGGCATTCGGGAATCGCGCCGTAGTGAAGAGACAGCAGCTCAGCAGCGATCACCGCCGGATCGCCTTTCCAAGCCAGCTGGGGTACCCCGATCGGAGTTGCCAAGTCGAGCGAATGCGAGGCTTCGACTGCGGGAGTCAATGCGGCCAACAAGTCAGCGGAACTCAGCTTGAACACGCTCGCTGGCGAGCCTCGTTCCGCCGCTATTCGTTCGAGCGTGATCGTTTGGCCGGTCAAGCCGGTACGTGCAACCCAGTCGAGCACTGCGTGTGTCGCGATCGCTGATGCCAGCGTCGGCTTCGGGCCCAGCTTGTAGCGATGGGCGCCAGTCGCCTCTGAGCGTCCGACCAGCCGCAGTTCTCGCAGGGGGCAGTCGGCAGCGTCGTCAAGTGTTTCCCTGCCGACACGCACAACCGGTGCGTAGGTCCGCATGAACGCGCTCAGGTCTTTCTGGACTGCCGATTCGCTCGGCTCTTTCCAGTCCGGCACGGCGCGCAGCTGCGTCAGGACCGTCCTTCCGAGGTCTTCCAACTCGAACTCCACCGCGTTGAAGTCGCAGAGCGCTAGCCACCAGACGGGCAAGCGACACGGCTGCGCAAGCATCCGCCAGTGCAGCAGCCAGAGCGTGCCCGGGTCTTCCATCCATGGGTCCCAGCCACCATCGCCAAACAACGCCTCGCCGAAGTGCGTCGGTACGACAATGCTCGGCTTGCGCTTCGATACCGCTGCGGGATCAGGCACCTCGGTGACAACCTTCGCGGCCAATCCCCAGAAGCGGATCGACCGGACCATGTTCTTGCCGACACCCAGTCGCACCGGGGCGTCTTCGCTCGCGAACACGTACGGATCGCGGGTGGCGGCCACGTAGGCCTTCCGGAACCAGCCGTAGCGAGGGTGGAAGGTCTCGTGTCGCGCGAATACCGGCTCTGCGGCCTCGCTCAGCTGCATGTCACGCCGCCTCAGTGGTCATGAGGCGAACGTAACGAACGGCTGTGACAACGTGTTCTGCGGCCGCGGCAATTTCGCTCTCTGTCGTGAACCGACCGAGGCTGAACCGCACCGACTCGAACGCTGCATCACGTGAGAGGCCCATCGCGGTGAGCGCCGGCGAAGGCTCGATGGCGCCGGTGCTGCACGCGCTCCCCGCCGACGCCGCGACGGGGTCCATGTTGACCAGAACGGCGTCGGCGTCGGTTTCGCAGAATCGCAAGTTGGCGGTGTTGGGCAGGCGTTGCCCGACATCGCCGTTCTGCACAACGTCTGTCAGCTCGCCCTGAAGCGCAGCCACGAAGCGATCACGCAATATGCCGACTCGCTCGGCTTCGGCTGCCCGCTCATCGGCAGCGATCTCGGCCGCGACTCCCAGCCCGACGATTCCTGCCACGTTCAGCGAACCTGAGCGCAGGCCGCGTTCGTGGCCACCGCCCCACACTGTCGGACCCATCGACGCCGCGGCCTCCCGGGTTCCGACGAGTGCGCCGACTCCCGTTGGGCCGCAGATCTTGTGGCCGCTGAGCGAGACCAGATCGCACCCCAGTGCCGACATGTCGAACGGCAGCCGGCCAACCATCTGCGTGGCGTCGCAGTGGAACAAACCGCCCGCTTGATGAACAAGATCGGCTATCTGCGCGACCGGGTTCAAGACGCCCGTCTCGCTGTTGGCGGCCATGACCGACACCAGCAGCTCGCCCTCGATCACCTGCACGATGCCCGCCAACGCTTCAAGGTCGACGAAACCGCCCGGCGTCACGGGAGCGACCCGCAGATCGCAGCGGCCTGCCGCAGCAAGCGCTTCGGCCGTCCGGCCTACGGATGCATGCTCGACCGCAGACGCCACCAAGGTCGGCAAGGGGCGGCTCAGTGTTTCGGCGCCAGGTGCCCGAAACCCGCCGAGAGCGAGATTGTTGGCTTCCGTCGCACCTGCAGTGAAGATCACTCCGCCTGGCTGTCCGCCCACCAAGTTGGCGACATGTTCGCGGGCTTCGTCGACCGCCGCAGCCTGCCGCCGACCGAACCGATGAGCTGACGACGCGTTGCCGAACCCGTCGGTCATGGCCTTCGCCACCGCCTCCACCACCCGCGGATCACAGGGCGCGGAGGCGTTGTAGTCGAGATAGATCTCGTTCACTCAAGACCCCGAGTCGGTGGCAGCACTGGCCTTGCGGCGAGCGTAAGCCAAGCACTCCGTCGCCCAGTGGACCCAACGATTTTCCGATTGGAGACAACGCAGCTAGAACGAGTCGCCACGACTGCGACGAATCTCATCGGCGAGGCGATGTCGATCAGGACAATGCGTGTCGCACCGCAAGCAACTACCGCCTACAGTGGGCTTCGCCGAATGGTCCGGTTAGTAGGCGTCAGCCGAATGCAACCGACATACCGCGGCGACGGGACCCCGGACCGCACGGGGTCCCTTTTTCTGTCCTGCACCCGGTGATGCGGCAATGCCGCTCTAGGGATGGAGAGTGAACGGTGCCGACCGGCGTGGCAGGAGCGATTGTGCCGCCAGCGACCGGGTTGCGCGAGCATGGCGGGTCATTGCCACGAGCGGAGGAGCACACGCATGCGGTTGGACGAGATCACGGCTGAGGATTTGACGGCGGAGCAGATGGCGGTGCTCGATGCCATCCGGGGCGGGCCTCGGGGCACGTCGGGGCGGGGGCCGGCGCTGCGGGGCTTGGTCGGGCCGTACGGCGTGTGGGTGAGGGCGCCCAGCGTGGGCATCGAGGCGCAGGCGCTCGGGGCCGCTGTGCGGTTCGCATCGCCGCTGCCCGAGAGCGTCAAGGAAGCCGCGATCTGCACGGTCGGCGCTTTCTACCGGGCCAAGTTCGAGTTCGCCGCGCACCGCATCCTCGGTCTCGAAGCCGGACTCGACCCGGCCGACCTCGAAGCCCTGCGCGTCGGCGACACCCCCAGCTTCGCCGGCGACGAAGCCACCGCCCACGCCGTCGCAGCCGAACTCGTGCGCGACCACCGCATCAGCGACGCCACCTACGCCGCAGCCATCGACGCCTTCGGCGAGACCGGCCTCGTCGAGCTGGTCACCACCGTGGGCTACTACTGCTTGATCTCCGTCACGCTCAACGCGTTCGAGATCCCCCTCCCCGACGACTGGGACGACCCCTTCCCCGACTAGCCCACAAATGGCCCACTAGCCACCCGGCGTTGCATGCCGAACAGGCAGGGCAGCACACGAAAGTTGTGAGCGGCAGGTAGTGCGCGCCTAGGTTCGGGGCGAGGCAGGCGGCGGCCGGCCTGAAGCGTGCTGGGAGGACGGGTGAGCGAGGCAACGGACGCTGACGAGCGCGAGGTGATGGACTGGCAGCGCTACGGCGTCGCCGTGCGGGAACTGGCCCAGATGATCGCCGACGACGGCTACCGGCCCGAGATGATCCTGGCGATCGCCCGGGGCGGGCTGTTCTGCGCCGGCTCGCTGGGCTACGCCCTGTCGGTCAAGAACATCTACGTCATGAACTGCGAGTACTACACCGGCGTCGACGAACGCCTGCAGGTGCCGATCATGCTGCCGCCCACGCCCGACCTGGTCGACCACCGCGACTCCGACATCCTCATCGCCGACGACGTGGCAGACACCGGCCACACGCTCAAGCTGGTCTACGACTTCTGCCTGCCGCGGGTGCGCAGCGTCCGCACCGCGGTGCTGTACGAGAAGCCGTGGTCGACAGTCAACTGCGACTGGGTGTGGCAGCGCACCGACCTGTGGATCAACTTCCCCTGGTCGACCGAGCCACCCATCGTGACCGACGAGCAGGCCCGCTCCTGAGCCAAGCGGAACACCGAGCGCTGCTCTAGGCGACCTCGCCGCAATCAGAGCATTCGCCGTAGAGATCGAGGCTGTGACGCAGGGGCGTAAAGCCCGCCTCGCCGGCCGCCCCGGTCAGCGCACGATCCACCTCGGCCTCGAGCGCGCCGTCGATGCGCATGTCCTCAATCGTCCCGCAGGACACACAGATCAGGTGATGGTGATGGCCGAGCAGCGACTCGGCAAGCTCGAAATGAGCCCGGTCGCCGCCCGCACTGATGCGAACCACCACACCGCCCTCGCGTAGCGCTTCGAGGTTGCGGTACGCCGAGCTCTGGGGCACATCGGGGACCCTCGACACGATGTCTCGCAGCGTGAGCGGCCGCTGCGCCGCCGCCAGCGCCGAGACAAGTGCTCGCCGTCCGTCGGTGTAGCGCTGCCCGGCCACCGCGAGCCGCTGCTTCACGTCGTCGTGAAGCTGCTCGAGATCCTTCGGAGGCTCCATCCGGCTCTCCCGGGGCGATTCAGAAACGGTTCAAGGAGGCGAGGCCCAGTCGCCCCCGGCGGTCACAGTTGTCGGGCGTGCTCATGGGAAGCGTCGTGGTCATAGTCGTGGTGGTGACCGTGGTGGCTGCCTGTCGGCGAGAACTGTCCTTGGTGGGAATGCGAGATCACACCGACATTCGGGCCGCAACCAGGATCGCCCGCCTCAAGGGCGTGGATGCTCTCCATGACGAACTCGTGCTCGGCGTCGTCGCGGGCCACTACTTCGCCGCCGAAGGCCGCTGTCAGGTTCGCATCGGTCAGCACCTCATCGGGAGGCCCGTCGGCAAGCACCATCCCCTTCAGCAGCAGCACACGATCGCAGCGTCGTGCCTCTTGCAGGTGGTGCGTCGACATCACCACGAGATGCCCGGCCGCACGCTCAGCCTCGATCACCTCGAGAATGGTCGTCTGGCTCGGCAAGTCCAGGCCAGTGATCGGCTCGTCGAACAGCAAGCAGTCGTAGTCTGACGCGAGCACCATCGCCACCATGACTCGCTGACGCTGACCTCCGGAGAGCTCGCCGAAGGAACGCTGACGCAGGTGTGCAACGTCGAGCCGCTCGGCCGCAACGCGAACCGCTTCCTTGTCGCTGCGACGAAACCGCTTCAGCAGTCCGCGACTGCGATAGCGCCCGATGGTCAGTACCTCTTGCACCGTCATTGGCATGAAGGGATGCGGTTGGTGGTGCTGGCACACAAACCCCACCCTGACGTCGCCGAGAGACTCCATTCGGCCCGACGTCGGTCGTTGCAGCCCGCTGAGCACCCGCAGCAAGGTGGTCTTGCCGCTCCCGTTCGGACCCATGAGCGCGACCGACGACGCGTCCTCGAGCTTCAGGTCGCCTGTTTCGAGCACGTGGCAGGGCCCGAAAGAGACACGGACGTCGTGGAGATGGAACAGGGCGTGCCTCACTTCGATTTCGAAGGTGTTTGGGTGCTCAAGCCTCGATAGGGTAGCTGAAACTGATTCTCATTCTCAGAACCTGACGTGAGGCTAGAGCACCAGCGGGGCTCTTCCACACCTGAATCGGAGCATAGGGGAAGCACAAATGACGGTCGAAGCTGGCGCGAATCAACGAAGGCGTCGAGGGATCCGCAAGAGCGGATTGGTGGTGGCGGCGGCTGCGGCGCTGTTCGCTGCTGCATGCACCGGAACCGATGCCGAAACCGACGCGCCTGACGCGACAGATGCATCCTCGGCAGTGCCATCGGTGGTCACCACGACGAGCATCTGGGGCGACGTGGTCAGCAACGTGGGCTGCGACGACAGCGTGTCGGTAACCACCCTCATCCCGCAGGGCGGAGATCCGCACTCCTACGAGCCGTCGTTGCGAGACCGCGAGACGATGGGCGCCGCCGATCTGGTGGTGGCAAACGGCCTGGGTCTCGAGGAGCGCATCGAGGACACCCTGGAAGCTGTCGCGGCTGAGGGCGTGCATGTGTTCGAGGTGGCGGAGCACATCGACACCATCGAATTCGAGTTCAGCGGTGGGCACGACGACCACGGACACGACGACCACGACGAGGAAGACGGGCACGACCACGAGGACGATCACGGGCACGACCACAGCGGTGACGACCCCCACGTCTGGTTCGATCCGCAGCGCGTCGCCGGAGTGCTGGGCGAATTGGCCGACGAACTGATCCATGCCGGCGCCGATGCCGACACCATCAACCGCTGCTTGGATTCCTACCGAGAAGCCTTGGAAGACACCGATGCCGAGATCGCCGAGATTCTCGACGCAGTGCCGACGGATCGCCGCATCCTGATCACCAACCACGATGCGTTCGGATACTTCGCCGACCGCTACGGATTCGAGATCGTGGGCACCGTGATTCCCTCGCTCTCCACGGCAGCCGAGACCAACCCCGCTCTGCTGGAGGAGCTGGCCGAGATCATCGAGCACGAAGGCGTGCCCGCTGTGTTCTCAGAGACGACACACTCCGACGCCGATATCCAGGCCTTGGCAACCGCCGCAGGTGACATCAGCGTGGTGCAGTTGCTCACTGGAAGCCTTGCGCCTGAGGGTGAAGAGGGCGACACACTGATCGGGATGCTGAGGTTCAACGCGAACGCGATTGCGGATGCGCTGGGTTGAGGGACCTAGCGTTGCGACGACACCACCCCTGACCAGGGGCGAGCCGACCACCAGCCCATCAGGGGGATGACATGACGTTCCTCACCGATCCGGTGGCTTGGTGGATCGAGCCGTTCACCTCCAACCCGTTCATGACCAAGGCGCTGGCCGCGGGGCTGCTCGCGGTGCTGACCACCTCGATGGTGGGCACCTGGGTGGTGCTGCGAAGCCTGAACTTCCTCGGCGACGCCTTGGCGCACGGGGTGCTTCCCGGCATCGCGATTGCATTCATCGTGGGCTTCGACACGGGCCTCGGCGCACTGGCGGCGGCAATCGTGATGGTGAGCGCCATCTCGTTCATCCCGCGCATTTCGCCGCTCTCCGAGGACACATCCATCGGCGTTCTGTTCGTGGGGCTGCTGGCGCTCGCCGTGGTGATCATGTCGTCGGGGGCAGCCGCGGGATCCGGCGACATCGACCGCTTCCTGTTCGGCTCGATCACCGGGGTACAGAACACAGACCTCGTGCGCCAGGCGGTGGTTGCCGTGGTGGCTGTCGGCGGTGCTGTCGTCTTCTATCGCGCGTTCTTCGTGATGACGTTCTGCGAGGTACAAGCGGAGATGGCCCGGCTTCGCCCACGCCTCACGCACGGCATACTCATGGTGTTGCTGGCCATCACCATCGTGGGTTCGTTCCAAGTCGTGGGAAGCCTGCTCGTCATGGCCTTCTTGATCGCCCCGCCAGCGACCGCCTCGATGTTCTTGCGGCGTGTGCCGCTCATCATGGTCGCAGCGGTGCTGATCGGAGCGGTGTCGGTCAATATCGGCCTGCTGCTGAGCTACCACCATCGGCTCGCCGGCGGCGCATCGATGGCCCTGACGGCCGTCGCCATTCTGTTTGCGGCGATGCTGATCAGGGCGCTTGTGTACGCGCTGCGGCCGGCGCCGCATGAGGACCAACTGCCTGTGCAGATGCTCGCCGACAGCCGCTGATCCGCTGTCCCCCGCTGCGGCCGGCTACTGCTCGCCGTCGGTGAAGCTGTTGCGGCGGCGGATGGGATGTCAGCCGAGCGTGTCGAGGGCGAGGGTGAGACCGTCTCGGGTCGCCTGCTGCCAGCCAGGCTTGATGCGACGCACGGTGTCGGTGCAGATGCGGAAGATGCAGGCTGCTTCGCGTCGGGCGAGGTCGTGGGGGTGCCAGCCGAAGCGTTCGAGGGCGGCGTGCTTAGTGGCGTCGTAGAAGCCGGCTCGGGCGTCGAGCGGGTCGGGCTTGGCAGTGGCGGCGGACCATTGGAGGTGGGCGAGCAGGTTGCCCACATCGAGCATGGGGTCACCGGGGCCGGCCTCTTCGAAGTCGACGAGCGCAATGCGGCCATCGGGCATCACGATCACCTGGTCGTCGTAGAAGTCGTTGTGGGCGATGGCGGTCGGCTGCCATGCGTTGACGAACTCTCGCAGCGCCGTGTCGGCGTCGCGCAGCAGCCGTCGGCCCTCAGCGTCGTCGCGCAGCGCATGGCGGAAGGTTCGCTCGGCGCGGCGGTACGCGCCGGCAAGATCGAACGGGCGGGCGGAGCTGCGAGACGCTCTCATCGCCCACAGGCTGTGGAGACCGTCGAGCAGCAACGCCGGGTCGGGTGCGTGCCCGGCGCGCAGAGCGTCGCGCAGGTTGGCACCGGGCACCTCAGGAACCCACGCCACGCCGCCCTCGGTCCAGCAGCCCACCACCGGTGCGCTCACGAACCGCGACGCGTCGACGAGCTGTGCCGCTGCCAGCAGGCTCGGCAGCGCGACGGGGCGCACGATTCGGGCATAGAACCTGAACCTGCCCGACTGGTGGCGTAGCACGGCACGGCTGCCCGGCCGGTAGCGGACCGTCTCCACCGCCATCCGCCGGCGCGGCGCCCGGAACACGTGCTCGTCCAGCAGGCGGAGTGCGCTGTCGGGGTGGACGGCCTGAGCCAGTCCCGGCAGGGCGTGGTCGTCGGGGAACCTCGACACCGCCGCAGCGCGCTCTCGCCGCAGCGAGACGGTGAAGAACTCCGGGGGCTGGTGCGACCCCTCAGGCCACTGCGCCTCGTAGTTGGCTACAGCAGACCGCCCAGGCAGATGGCTGAACTGCCGGATTCGCAGCCGACTCGGGTCATCGGCCGAGTCGGGGAAGCGATGGCTCGAGACATTCCACACCCACGCGGGATCGAACAGCCGCCCCAGCGTGGGAAGCGCAGGATCGTCGGGGAATGCGACTTCGGGCAGCGCCGGCGGATTGTGCAACGGTGACCGCCGCTGGCGCCTCGTGCGAGCCGACGAACCCGCTGTGCGCGCCAACTGGTGCGTCGCGACACCCTGAGCATTCTCGTCATCGTGGTTGCTGACCGAGCTGACGTCACTCACCGGCGTCAGCGGAGTCTCGGGAGGCTCCGGTGTCTCGGGCGTCAGCGGAGTCTCGGGCGTCAGCGGCGTCTCGGGCGTCAGCGGCGAAGGGGTGGGAGTGTCGATGCCATCGGAATCAGTGCCGTCATTGTCAGTGGGCGTCGGCGTGTCGATGCCATCGGAATCAGTGCCGTCATTGTCAGTGGGCGTCGGCGTGTCGATCCCGTCAGAATCAGTGCCGTCATTGTCGGTAGGCGTCGGCGTGTCGATCCCGTCAGAATCAGTGCCGTCGTTGTCCGTCGGCGTCGGCGTGACACCGTCGTCATCGCCATCGGCATCGCCGTCGTCATCGCCATCGTCGTCGTCACCCTTGGACACCACCGATCGGGTGACGAGCGCCGCCTGATCGGGCGTCTCGCTGCCGTCCCTCGGAAGCGGCTCCTCGTCGTCGCCCTCAGCGTCGTCTTCGTCGCCGTCACCATCGACAAGATCAGCCGGACGCGGCGCGACGACCGCCTCATCGGCGGTGTCTGAGCTGTCGCTCACCGCACCTGCGACAATCCACACCGCGACCGCCACGGCGACCAGCAGTCCGAGAACCGCGACAGTCCGAGTGACACGCCTGCGCATGGTCAGTATCCGAATGTGGTGACGAGCAACATTGACGGTACTTGCCAGACTCCCGACAGAGTTGTCAGGCCCGCCTGCAGGTTCTCCGCTTCACCAGCGCGGCGAAGTGCGGCCGGAGCAAGTGACCCCGGAGGCGCTCTCCGCCTCGGGCTGTTACTGCTCGCCGTCGGTGAAGCTCGTGTAGATCGTGGGGTTCTCGAGGTCGGCGAGCTGCTGGTTGCGGTGATTGACCTCAGCCAGCAATTCGGGGTGCGAGAGCACCCAGAATCGGCGCTCATACATTGCCTCGATCACCTTGGCGGCCACTTCGGACGGATCCATGCCTCGCTCCAGCGCGGCGGCGATGTTGGCGTTGCGGCGGCGGGCATCGGCGGTTTCCGACGGGGCCTCGCCTTCTGGTCGCGGCTTGCGCTCGCGGCGCAGCTCTTCGGGCCGGTTCCGCTGGGCCGTGGCGATGTTGGTGCGCACCACGCCGGGGCACAGCACCGAAACACCCACGTCGGCGTTGCGGTCGCGCTGCATCTCGAGGTGCAGCGTCTCCATGATCGCCACCACGCCGTACTTGGCGGCGTTGTAGGGGCCGAGGCCCGGCACCGACATGAGCCCCGCTACCGAGGCGGTGCTCATGATGTGGGATTCCTCCGCTTCGATGAGGTGCGGCAGGAAGTGGTGCACGCCGTGGATCACGCCCCACAGGCACACGTCCACCACCCACTTCCAGTCGACGAGCTGCTGGTTACGGATCAGCCCTCCCCCGCCGACGCCGGCGTTGTTGCACACCATGTGCACGGCGCCGAAGCGGTCGATGGTGGCCTGCGCCAGCGCGCCCACCGAGTCGGCATCGGTCACGTCGGTAATCACGCCCAGCGCTTCGACGCCGTGGCTGGCGACCTCGGTCGCTGCTGCACGCAGCGGCTCCTCCTCGATGTCGGCGAGCACCACGTTGGCGCCCTCGCCGGCAAATCCCAGTGCCAGGGCCTTGCCGATCCCCGATGCGGCACCGGTCACCACCGCGACGCGTCCGGTCATGGTTTCCATGTCTGTCCCCCTCTTGCGAGATTGCCTGGGCTGCGGCTCGCACTCAGGCGTTGAGCTGCTCGAAGCGCTCCATGACGTCGAGATACTCGCTGATCATCTCCTCGACCACCCGCGTGGCCGAGATCGACTCGTTGAGCTGCCCGACCACTTGGCCGACGAAGTAGTTGGCCAGCTCCACCGCGCCCGTGTTGGACGGGTTCATCGCCGCCCGGTCGATGCGGCGGCTGGCGGCGCCGATCAGCATCGGCTGCAGCGGCATGGGGAGCGTTCCCGGCGAGTTCTCGCCCTCCCACTCGTCGGTCCACGCCGAGCGGAGCTGGCGGGCCGGCTTGCCGGTGCGAGAGCGTGAGCGCAGCGTGTCAGACGAGCCTGCCGCCAGGAACTTGTCCTTCACGACGGGATGCGTCTCGGCCTCGGTGGTGGTGAGCCAGACCGACCCGCACCACACGCCCTGGGCGCCCAGCGCCAGCGAGGCTGCCACCTGGCGGCCGTTGCCGATGCCGCCCGCGGCCAGCACCGGCACCGGCGCGATGGCATCCACCACCTCGGGCACCAGCACCATCGTGGCGATGTCGCCCGTGTGGCCGCCGGCTTCATGGCCCTGGGCGATCACGATGTCGACACCCGCCGCGACGTGGCGCTCGGCGTGCACCTTCTTGCCCGCCAGCGCGCCCACCAGCACGTCGTTGTCGTGCGCCCGGGCGATCATGTCGGGCGGCGGCGGGCCGAGTGCGGGATCGGGTACGAGAACGCCACGTCCATGAGCGGCACCGCCTGGGCGTAGGTCATCGGCGGCTCGGAGTCGTAGGCAGACGCCTTGTCGCCGTCATCAGCCGGCAGCGGCGGGACGTCGTAGCGCTCCATCATGTCGTCGAGGAACTCGCGGTGCGCCGGCGGGATCATGGCCTTGAGGTCCTTGACCGACAGCTCGCCCTCAGACTTGCCCTCGTACTTGGCGGGCACGATGATGTCGACGCCGAAGGGCCGGCCGCCCACCTCGTCCTGGATCCAACCCATGTCGATGTCGAGCTGTTCGGGCGTGTGACCGGCTGCGCCGAGCACGCCGAAGCCGCCCGCCTTGGTCACCGCCGCCACAACATCCCGGCAATGGGTGAACGCGACGATCGGAACGTCGCAGCCCAGCATCTCGCACACAGGTGTCTTCATGCCCCGAAACTACCGGCGCGGAGCGGCCCCTCGCAGGGGACAGGCGGGTCGCAGCGCTTGTGCAGCACGGCGGCATCGCATGGGCAACACCGCGTTGGTGCTGCGACCGGCTAGAGAACAGGAATGCCCCGCCGCCGCAAGCGTTCGACCGGCACCTCCGCCATCGCGCTGCTCGCGGCCGCGGCGCTGGCAGTCTCGTCGTGCACGGGCGGTGGCGGATCGACGAGATCGACCATCCCTGAGGCCGAGCCAGCACCGCTGGAATTGGCCGGAGACGACTCGGTCACGACGGTTGCCGAGCAGTGCCTTTCGGGCGGCGAACCCCTGCCGCACGACGACGAGCTCGTGATGGGCCAGTTGGACAACGGCCTCACGTACTACGCGAGGTCGAACGATGTTCCCGCAGGCCACCTCGACCTGCGTCTCGTCGTGAGGGCGGGCGGCCTCACCGACCCGGCCGGTGCCGAGGGAACCGCTCACTTCGTGGAGCACATGCTCTTCAATGGGACTGACCTGTACCCGCGCAACGAGCTGCACCAAGCACTACGCGACATCGGCGTCGAGTTCGGCCCGGACGAGAACGCATTCACGTCATACGACTCGACCGTGTACATCATGTCGATCAGCACGAGCGGCACCGAACGGCTCGTCGACAAGGTGCCAGTGGCCTTCGAGATCCTGAGCCAATGGGCATCGTTCGCCACCATCAGCACGAGCGAGGTCGAGGCGGAGCGCGGCATCGTCCAGAACGAGCTCGACCTGCGAGATGGTTCAGCCTTCGGGCACGTCAGCCGAGTGACGACAGACCTGATGTTCGAAGGCACGCCGTACGAGGGCGACCGCATCGGCGGCACCGCAACCTCGCTCGCGGGCATCTCCCCCGCGCAGCTTCGGCAGTTCTACGACACCTGGTACGTGCCCTCGAACATGGCAGTGATAGCAGTCGGCGATCTCGAAGTGGACGAACTGGAACAGCACATCGAACGCCATTTCCGCAGGCTGCGTGCTGGGGCTTCTGTCCCCAGCCAGGGGGCTTTGGCGGCGCCGGCCGCCGACAGCGCCCGGTTCGCCTCGGCCGTGCATCCCGACATCGGCAGTCCCTACGCCACCATCAGCTGGCTGACACCTGCTTGGGCGGAAGGCACCGCATGCGGCGAGGCGCTCCGCGTCCTCGATCGGCTGCTGCTGAGCATGCTGAATGCCCGGCTGTCCCGGGCACACGAGGCGGGCACCCTGTCCCAGGCGAACTCGCCGCTCGTCCGCGAGCAGGCACCCGCTCGGTGGGTCCGGTACCACTCGGCCGAGCTGCAGGGGCCCGAACTCGGAGCGGCCGTCACCGACTTCTGGTCCGTGGTGACAGGAACGGCGGTGCACCCGTTCACCAATGTCGAGTTGGCGCAGGCGATGGGCAGTATTCGGGCACAACTCAACGACGAGTCGAAGGATCGGCAATCGCGCAGCGATTTCCGTTACGCGCAGGACTATGCGGACCACTTCGTCGGGGGCAAAGATCTGCGCGACGCAGACGACTGGCTGGCCAGCGCAATCAAGACGCTCCATGGCATTTCGCTCGAGGGTCTGAATCGCTATCACCAATGGGTTCTCGCGAGATCCCAACCGGTCGTGGTGGCAGCCGGGTCGGACCAATCCGCGCTGCCGTCGACAGACGAACTCGCGTCGGCGATCGCATCGGCTGCGCCCGCGGCCCCGACACCCATCGATGCCGTCATCAGCGAGCTCATGCAGCGTCCGGATGCCGTGGAACCGGTGAGTTCGAGGCAGCAGCCGAACGGCCATCGCACCATCCATGAATGGACCTTCCCCAACGGCGCTCGGGTCGTGTACGAACAGGGCAATTCGGCGCCCGGCTCTGTTCATTTCTTTGCTGAGTCCCGTGGCGGCCTCTCGCAGCTGCCCCCGGGCAGCGCTGCGCTGGCGCCATTCGCACTCGAGGCCGTGATGGCCAGCGGCGTCGGCGAACTGTCGGCATCACAAGTCCGCGCGAAGTTGGAACAGGCAGATGTCCAGCTGACACCGTTCATCGAGCACACGGCCGAGGGCTTCTTCGGCTATGTCAACACAGCAGGCCTCGAGACGATGTTGGCATACGTCCATCTGCTGCTCACCGAACCCAGGGTGAGCGAGACCGCAGCGCGCGGTGCCCAGCAGAGTGCGCGCAATGCGGTAGCAGAGATGGGAACTTCGTCGGGCCGCCAAGCCCGGGCGGCCTATGCGACGGCACGCTTCGGCGACGACGAGTACTTCAGGGTGAGTCCGACTGCAGCGGAGGTCGAAGCCATGACGCCCGATGGCCTGCTGAAGCTCTACAGCGATCGCTTCGTCGGCGTCGACGATTTGGTCATTGCACTCACGGGCAACGTGGCCAGTTCGCAAGTACGGGAGCTCGCAAAGAGCTACATCGGCACGTTGCCGGCCAGAACGCCCGACCTGGGGGTCGACCGCAGGCCCCCGCATCCCGAGGGCCCGACGCGCAGAGAGGTAGCCGCGGACACGCTTGCCGAATCAGGCCTCGAGTATCACTTCGAACTCCCCACCGATCTGTCGCCCGAGCTCGTCGCAACGTCCGACGTGCTGACAGCGATTCTCAATGAGCATCTCGTGCAGTGGGTACGAGAGGACTTGGGGCAGACGTACGCGGTCTACATCTGGAGCGTGCCGCAGTACCGGCCGGTGCCGGGGCTCTATGCCTACATCTCGGCCACCGGCCCGGGCGATGCGATGCCGGCAATCGAGCAGCGAATCGACGATGTGATACGACAGCTTGCGTCGGAGGGCCCGAGCATCTCCGACCTCGGGCAGGCAATCAGCATCGTCGCCAACGACGCGCACTTCGGCGGTCGGCTCTTTCCTCCCTACCTGCTGTTGATGCGCGAGGCCATCGGCCACGACAACGTGCCGTGGGCGCGGTCAATCGAAGACGCAGTAGGCGATATCAGCCCAGCCGACGTGCGCGACTTAGCACGGCAACTGCTCGACAGCAGCCGCCGGATTGAAATCGTCCGCGTGCCACCGGCAGGTTGACCGAGACGGCTAGGCGGCTGTTGTCGAGCCCATCACCCGATGCCCTCGCCTGATTTCGGGTGGCAGCAGTTTGAACTCAGGGCACCCGTGCGATGAACCAGCGTTGGCCTACCGATTCTGCGCTTTGCTCGACGGACTCGACGATGATGTCCCGTCCGTCAGGGCCACGTGACTCGGAGCTGCTGGCCTCGACCGGTGTGAAGGCCCACACTGACGCGATCACGAAGTCCGAGCCGACGGCGACGACGACGTGTGCCTCGACATCTCCGAGGCCGAAGGCTTCCCGCGCGTCCTGCCATCCCCAATCGGTGCCATTGCTCGACCATCCCACCCACGGAACCCTGTCAGGCCAATCTGGCGAGTCAAGCTGCGCACCAAAGACGGCTTCGAGATCTTCAAGTGTGAAGGTCACTATGTCCTCGCCGGTAACGGGGTCCTCGAAGGTGAGCTCGAAGATGTCGCCGTCGTCCACTTCTCGCACACCCTCGGGGAGCTCGTCGCTCGCAATGATCTCGGGACCGAACTCGTATACGGGCTCATCGGCTTCGAGGTCCCACAGAGAGATCCCACCCTCCGGCTCGCCGTATCGGAGTTCGTAGCCGTCTTTGGCAACCTGACCGGTCGGCAGGGCGGAATAATCACCGGAACTCTCTGGCAGCTCGGGCCGCGACGGATACGCCAATGTCGCCAGGCCCGCAGGTCCGACGCTGATCTCGCCTGCACTGCGGAGTCTCCCGAGCCAAGTAGTCGTGAGATCTGCACCGCCCGTGCCCCATCTCGTGACGTGGCTCTCGGTTCCGTCGGAACTGACGATCCACACGGTCCCATCAGTCCCGAGTGCCGTGGAATTGACCCAACCGGGCACTCGGGACGGATCGAGCAGTTGAGCAGTCCAGTTCTCGCCGTCGGGCGACGTGAGCCTGTTGACCTCGTCCCTGCTGGTCTGGGTGAGCAATACGAAGCCATTGTCGTTGCCGATCACGCCGGCACGCCAACCGTCAAGCCTCAGCACTTCAGCGAGCTCGCTATCAGCTCCCGAGTAGACGCGGATCGACTCGCCGGAAACTGGGCTTTCCATGATCGCGATCTGTTCCGCTGACAGGTCGAGTTCGTCGACCGTGAACGTCAGCGCTGTCTCGCTTGCCCACTGCGGGCCTTGGCCATGCGAGTCAGCCTCCGCGGACTCCTCGTACAGCCAGAGATTGACCCGACCGCCGCCGGTCGATATCCCGTGTACCTGCGCGCCCGCGGGAATCAGGCCTCGATCGGCGAGGAGCGCTTCGATATCCAGATCGAGGTGCGTGCTGGCGAGCGCAACAACCTGAACGCCAGATGTCGCGACTGCATTCACCCAGGTGTGAGCGATCGCGTACTCGGGCAAATCGGGCGAGTCGATCCGAGGTGTCACGTCGGTCCAGCTGGTGCCCCGGTCGTCGGAGACGTAGACGCGACCGCTGAAGTCGGCGTCACCTAGGTCGTCGTGCGACCATCCGGCCACGGCCCATCGGGCGCCGGTCAGGTCGAACGTGTCAGGTGACATGCCGGCTGGCAGCTGCAGTGTCGACCAGTCGGAACCATCTGAGGTAATGAAGAGTTGCGGCGCCCCCGCTGACGTCTCGCCGCGGATCACGGCCCGGCCGTCGCCGATCGAATACAGGGAACCGTGACCGTCGATGGCCGGGTCGAATTCGGTCCACTGCAGGATCGGCCCGGTGGACATGTCGGCGGGCGACGGCTCTCCCGCGACAGCGTCGCCGCGCGCGCTCAACGCTGCATCAGCACCATCGGACTGTGCGATTGGTTCCGAGGACGCGGCTCCGGTGTCCACCGTCTCGATCCGCTCGACGGCACCTCGCTCCGGTTTGGCACCGACGATCTCTTCAGCACCGCCATCGCCCTCGGCTGCGACCACACCACCCTCGCTGCCGCCGCACGCTGCCGATGCCCACAAGGCAGCACCGATGCCGAGCGCCGCGATCAGGCGCTTCACAGCTTCCGCACGTCGCCCACAGACCACTGGGCCGAGGTTAGGTCCGCACCGACCGGCGCCTGAACCTCGCTACCTCCATGGCGCCCATTTCCCCAAGAACGATCAGGGCACGTGAGCAACGAACAGGCGAAGTGGCATTGGCGGATTCACGTCTGAGTCGTCATGGTCGCCTGCATCGACGCTCCCAAATGGCGCCAAGGGCTGCAGCATCGCGACGACGTAGCCAGTGCCGACAGCGAGGCTCTTCGCGATTTGTTGGGATGACGGTGGGTTGAGGGTCCTTGGGTAGGGGTCGAGGCCCTGCTGGGATCGGTGTTTGCAGACGCCGAACCCGGAGGGCCTCGATGGCGAGAGATGTTATGTCGGTGCGGTTGTGGCTGCCGCGGATCAGGGTGCTGGGGGTGGTGGCCGATCTGCCTGAGCGGCTGGTGGTGCGGGTCGGGTCGACGGTGCGCCGCCCGAAGTGCCCAGGTTGCGGGGCGCCGAGCGGGCGGACCCATGACCGCCGTGACAACAAGGTGCGCGACCTGGAGGTGTCGGGCCGGCCGGTGACGCTGGTGTGGGAGCGGCGGCGCATGGTGTGCGAGCCGTGCGGCGGCCGTCGGTTCTGCGAGGACCACCCGGCGTTCGAGGGCCGCCTCACCGCCCGGCTGGCGCGTCGTGTGGTCGCCGACGCGCGGGCGATGACGGTCAACGCGGCGGCGCGGCGTCACCGGCTGGGCTGGGATCTGGTCAACTCGCTGGTGGTCGCCTGGGCGGGGCTGGTCGGCGAGCGTCGCCGACGGCGAAGATGCCGGCTGCTGTTGGTCGATGAGACCTCGATCCGCCGTCGGCACCGCTATGTGACGGTCCTGGTGAACGGAGACACCGGCGAGGTGCTCGCCATGGTTCCCCACCGCAACGCCCAGGCGCTGTCGGGGTTCTTGGCCTCCCAGGGCCACCGCTGGTGCCGTGGCGTGAAGGTCGTCGTGTCCGACGGCTCGCAGGCATACAAGGCGGCGATCAGCCAGCGGCTGGGCCACGCCCGCCACGTGCTGGACCGGTTCCACGTCATCAGATGGTTCGCCGCGGGGCTGACCGCGGTGCGCCGCGACGTCCAGCGCCGCCCCGAGGGCTCCAAGCCGGCGTTCGACCCCGAAGTGTTCCGGGCGCGGTTCTTGCTCATGCGCAGACCCGACACGCTCGACGACACCGAGCAGGCACGCCTCGACGGCCTGTTCGCTGCCCATCCCCGCCTCAAAGCTGGGTGGGACGCGCTCGGCGAGCTGCACGGCCTCTACCTCGCCAAAGACCGAAAAGGCGCCCTCGAGGCGCTCGACCGGTCCGCCGACATCTACGGCACCGGCCAGATACCCGAGTTCAGCGACATCGTCGACACATTCCTCGCCTGGCACGAACAGATCCTCAGCTGGCATCGCACCGGACGACCCAGCAACGGCCGCATCGAAGGCACCAACAACCTGCTGCAGGTCCTGCGCCGCAAAGCCCACGGCTTCACCAACTACACCAACTTCGAAGCCCGCGGCATCCTCACCACATAACCTCACACCGCCGAGCCCAGCAGCCCCATCCCAAAAAACCGCGAAGGCTCGACAGCGAGGCTGCTGTCTGCGCTCGCATCGCAGGTGTCGAACGCGTCGGGGATTGCTTCCCAACCCCAGTCCACGCCATCTGCGGACCAGCCGATCCACGGCCAAAACTCCGGGAACGTGCCGGCGTGCCATCCGCGCTGCGCCACCGGCCGCTCCACAAACACGCCGGCGCGACCGGAAGTCCACCAGCACCGTCCGAACACTGGTTGAAGCTCGAACGCATCGAACGCGACGAGCACATCCTGCGTGCCGGGGTGGTGAAACGCCAGCCGGTACGACAGACCTTGGCCCTGCTGTTGCGTGCCGACGGGCGTGCTGGGTCCGTCGAACAGACGGCTCTCGAAGACATACGCCGCCTTGTCCAGGCTCACGTCCCACAACGTCACACCTCCGGGGGGTTCGTCGTAGCGCAGTTCGTAGCCATCTTTCGAAGCCCGTCCCGTGCGGGTGTACGACCAGCCATCGGGCATCGACAGCGTGGCGACTGCCGCAACTCCGGCTGGGCCTGCCTCCAGCACATCAATGGCGCTCAGGCGCTCAAACTCCGCCGTGCCGGTGGGCGGCTGGTCGGCGGTTTCTCGGGTGATGCGCACTCGGCCCCGCTCGGAGCCCTCCCGCCAGGAAGACCAGACAACGCCGGCCGGGTCGACTGCCGATGCCTCTCGGCTTGTGCCTTCGGAATACCGGACGAATGATTCGGCACGCCATCTGCGGCCGTCAGAGGAGATCAGCTTGGCGAGATCTTCTGTGGTGACGATCAGGATGACGCCGTCGGTAGCCGGCCCTGGTGGCGCTTGCGGCTGCGGTGCTACGTGCGACCAGTCATCGGTCAGCACGATGAAACCGTGCTCCGTCCAACGCCCAACTGCATCCGAGCCATCCGATGCCGCCATGTGAGCCAGATTTGCGCCCTCACCACCGAATAGATGAATGCGAGCGTCGCTCTGGTCACGTTCGATGGCGTCGACCTGCTCTGGGCTGAGCGCGAGCTCTTCATATGTCATGAAGACCTGGGTCTCGCCGGGGGTGCCCTCGTCATCGTCTAGGTGACGGAACACCACGGCAATCGACTCCTCATCCAGTGTCCAGTACGCCACGAACATGCCGTCGGGAATCCGATCTCGATCTGCAAGGAGCGACCGGAAGTCGAAAGTGGAGAAGCTAAGCACTGCCACGACGACCTGACGGTCAGATGTCAGGACATCCACCACGCGCATCGACCGAGATGCGTACTCGGACAGCTGCGCGCCCGGCATCGAATCGAACGTGGCCTCGATCCAGCTGGCGCCGCGGTCGTCGCTGACAAACACATCACCGAAGATCTCAGTGCGGCTGGTGTGAATACCGACGGGCGCACCGATGAGCACCCACCGATCGCCATTCGCGTCCGCGGCGAGCGGCACGACGCCATCGGGCACTGGCAGATCTGTCCACTCTTCTCCGTCTTCCGTGACTCGAACGGCGAATTCCCCTCCAGGCACACGGCCGCCGACCACGACGCGACCGTCGCTCGTGGTCTCCAGAAGCAGTGCGGACTCGAATTCGAAGTCCAGTTCTGCCCATTGCAAGATCGGTCCCCTGGACAGGTCGGAGGGCAGCGGGACATCCTCCTTGCCGGGCCCGCAGGCAACGAGACTCAGCGCAGCGACTGCGACTGGGAGCAGAACAACCCGCGCGCACAATCGCGAGGTGTTGGGAGGCATTACGGAACGCGAGCGATGAACCAGCGCGGGGCCTGCGGCCAATCGAAGCTGCTTTGGCTCGCATCAGCTGCGCCGGCGACTGTCGGGACCGCCGTCACCAGGGCCACCACAAAGTCAGACCCAACTGCGAAGGTAGCCGCGGCGGTTGTGCTCGCATCTCCGATGCCGAAGGCATCTTCCACCGTGGCCCAGCCCCACTCGGCGCCATCGGCGGACCAGCCCACCCACCCCTCGGGTATGCGGTCGGCAATTGCCGGGTCGGCGAGTACCGGCGGCTGCCATACCTGGAGCAAGTCCGACATCGTGAACGTCACGAGATCCTCACCGGTCTCGGGATCCTCGAACGTCAGCGTCTGTGTGTCCCCGAGGCCTTCTGATCGGACACCGGGTGGCGTCTCATTTCTCTGCACGACGTCAGCTCCGAAGACGTACACGGCCTCATCGGTTGTCTGGTCCCACAGGGTCATGCCGCCTTCCGGCTGGTTGACCCGAAGTTCGTAGGACTCCTTGACGATGGTGCCGTCGGGAAGGTCGTTCTCGCCAGCAGCGGAGGTGCCTGTCAAGCCCACGAGACCTCCGACAATGACGCCTGCCGGCCCCGCCGTCATTCCGTGCAAGGCCTCGATGCCGGGAAATGCAGCGGTTTGTGCGATTGCTTCACCGGCGCGCCATCGGTGAATGGAACTGCCGGTGTCGCCGATTCGACCGGTCCACATGGTGCCATCGGGCGCGACCGCGTCAATGTTGAAATAGCGAGGAGCTGAGGGGCGATCGAGCACCTGAGTTGCCCAGGATGCGCCATCGGGAGAGCTCAGTACGTAGTCGCCTTCGTCCGTCAGCAAGACCAAGAGGAAGCCCTCGTCGGTTGCAGCGCCCTGCAGTGCCCAGCCCTCGAAGGAGCCGACTGGCGCGAGCTCGGTGCCGTTGCCTGCGAAGAGCTGCAGATGCTGCGCGCCGGGTCGACGTTCGAGCAGTGCTTGCTGATCGGCCGAGAGCCCCAAGTCGTCGTAGCTGATCCACAGCTCGGATTCCTCGGTACCACCGTCGGCCAGCCAGATGCGAACACCTCCTGGCTCGCCGTCCCAGCCGCCGAACTGCGCCCCCGCTGGCAGGAGACCCTTGTCGTTGACCAGTGATTCGACATCAAAGTCGGTGAACGACTGAACTGCTGCCACGACGCGATCGCCGGACACGAAGACCGAAGCGAGCCCGCCCTCTACTACGGCGTAGTCCGGGGTGTCCGTCTCGGCGGATCTCAATGCGAGCGTCACTTGCACCCATGTCTCTCCCTCGTCGTCGGATATGAAGATGGGAGGGTGCCGTGGTCCATTGGCGTCGGAGAGCGTCGATTCCCACGCGGGCAGCCCGCTGATCGCCCAGCGCTCATCGGAAAGGTCCACGCTGGTCGGAAACATGGCGCTCGGCAGTGCGGCTCGCGTCCAGGCCACCCCGTCGTCGGTCACCAGCACATGCGACGCCGCCACAAGCGATTCTGTCGGAGTCTCGCCTCCGAACGCCACGACGCGGCCGTCGCTGGTCGAGTGGACGGAGATGCCGTAGGGAAGGTCGAGCTCGATCTCGGTCCATTCGAGCACTGGGCCGGTGGAGATATCGGCGGGCGACAGCTCTCCTGCAGGAGCGTCATTGCGCGGGCCTGATGCCGCATCAGCGGCCTCGGACTGCGTGATTGGTTCCGAGGACGCGGCTTCGGTGTCCACCGTCTCGATCCGCTCGACGGCATCTCGCGCCTCTTCGGCAGCGGCGACCGCCTTGTCGCCGTTGCCACCCTCGGCCGCGACCACACCGCTCTCGACGCCGCCGCACGCTGCCGATGCCCACAAGGCAGCACCAATGCCCAGTGCCGCTATCAGGTGTTTCGCGGCCGTCACCGCAACGGCCCTCACCGCCTAGGCGAGCATCAGGCGTTCGCCCTTGGGCTCGGGCACCGGGTCTCCGAATTCGCGTGCCGTGTCGATCCACAAGCTCATTGCCGTCTCGGCATTGTTCAAGGCATCCATCTTTGTGGCGCCGTGCGCGACACAGCCTGGAAGCTCGGGCACCTCGGCGATGAACGCCTCGTCCGAGTTGCTCCAGTAGATGATGACTTCGTACTTGTGCACGCCGTTGCTCACAGCTCGTTCCTGAGAACAGTCTGCCGGACCTGCCGAACTTGGTACGGCTTCGCCTGAGCACCAGAACGCTGAAGGATGATCAACTCAGGTACCCCCTCTTTCCTGAACACATGGTGGCTGCCTCGAGTGCGCTCAGCAAATCCCATCTGCAGCAGGTACACGCGCAAGTCGTCAAAGCGGATATTCGCATCGGATCGCCCGCTCAAGATCCTCTGACGCATCTTGCGACTCGTAGTCACCGGTGGACTGTAGGCCAGGTGTCAACCGGACACGAAGCCGGATTCGGCGACGGGTTGCGGGGCTGCGGTGGCAGGATGCGCAGGTGAATACATCGGGGAGCAACTCGGGCAGCATCAGCGCAGTCGGGCACAGCTATGTGGACGCCGCTACAGGAACGCGGCTGGACGCTTGGTTTCCGGAAGGAGCGACGGAGGACTCGCCGCCGGCCCGGTCGTGCCTGGCGGTCGAGCTCGGCGTGAATATGTGCGAGTCGGTCACCGTCACGATCGACGATCTGGATGCTCCGCCGGCGGACCTGGCTGATGCGTACCTGCGGCTGCACCTGCTGAGCCGGCGGGAGATCAAGCCTCACGACGCCAATCTCGATGGCATGTTCGGCTTGATGACCAATTGCGCGTGGACCAGTGCGGGACCGGTGCTGCCCGAACGGGTCGATGACCTGCGCACTGCGGCCGCTGCCCTCAGCCAGCCCGTGAGCGTGACGGCGGTCGACAAGATCCCGCGCATGGTCGACTACGTGATCCCCCAGGGCGTCCGCATCGGCGATGCCGACCGGGTACGGCTCGGCGCCCACCTGGCAGACGGCTCCACGGTCATGCACGAGGGCTTTGTCAACTTCAACGCCGGCACGCTCGGCCCTGCCATGGTCGAAGGGCGCATCTCTGCGGGCGTGGTCATCGGGGCGCATTCAGACCTCGGCGGCAGCGCGTCCACCATGGGAATGCTGTCGGGCGGCGGCAGGGAGCGGGTGTCGATCGGCGAGCACTGCCTGCTCGGCGCCAACTCGGGCATCGGCATCGCGCTGGGCGACAACTGCACGGTGGAAGCCGGGCTGTACGTGACTGCCGGCAGCCGGATCACGCTGCCCGACGGCTCGGTGGTGAAGGGCCGCGACATCTCGGGACACTCAGGGATGCTGCTCATCCGCAACAGCGTCACCGGCGCCATCGAGATGCGAGTTGCCGACCCGAGCCGCTGGGAAGGCATCAACCCCGAACTCCACAAGAACTGAAGCAGCACCGAGATCGTCGGGTCACATTGGTCAAGCAGCACGACACTCGAATGGACATCTGCTAGGTCAAAACTAGGTGCAGATAGCGCTATACGCCTGATTACACTGCACTGATGCACGCCCGATATCAGGCGGAAGTGTGGTGAACCGCCGCGACGAAGCTCGCGAATACGCCGACACACATCCGTGGATCGACTTCGATGCGAGCTTCGCGAACCGCCTCGGGGCACGCTCGTGGATGCAAGTCGGCGAGGCATACGCAAGGTGCGCCGAGCTCTCAGGAACTCCCCTCGCCCCGGCAGTTGCTGAAGCGCTCCACCAACATGCACTCATCCGAGGTGCCCAGGCCACGGTGGCCATCGAAGGCAACACGCTGACCGTCGAGCAAGTACAGAGCATTTACGCCGGGGAGTTCACCGCGCCCCAATCCCGCGCCTACCAGGAACGCGAGGTCCGCAACGTCCTCGAGGCGTTCGAACGACTCGACGACATGGTGATGGAAGATGGCGACCTCAGCCTGAGCGCCGAACTGATCTGCGACATGAACCGATGGGTGCTTGACGGGGTCGACCCCGACGCCTCTCTGGAACCAGGTGCCATCAGAACGCATTCGGTCGTCGTCGGCTCCTACGTCGGCCCTCCCGCGCGTGACTGCTGGCACCTGCTCGAGCGGCTGGCTGACTGGCTCGACGGCGACGACTTCCGTTCCACGAGCAGCGAGAGCGCCGAGCACCGCGACGCTTTCGCCCGCACCGTGCTGAGCGCCCTGCTCGCACACCTGTACATCGCCTGGATCCACCCGTTCGCCGATGGCAACGGCCGAACCGCACGGCTGCTCGAGTACATGATCCTCGCGAGATCGGGGATGGTCCCGCTGGCAGCGGCGAATCTGATGGCTAATCACTTCAACCTCACGCGTGACCGGTACTACGCACGGCTCGCCGCGGCCAGCCGTGAACGCGACGTCCTGGGATTCCTCGAATACGGCATCGAAGGGCTCGTGGACGGACTCGTCGAGCACTCGGCGGCTGTGAGAGCGCAACATTTGGGTCTTGCTTGGCAGAGCTATGTCGCAGAGACAATGGCCCAGTTCCCGACGAGCCCAGCGTCGGAGCGCCAACGCACACTGGTGATGGCATTGGAGCCTGCGGCGAGAGTTCCACGGTCGGATATCGCCGGCTTGACGCCGCAACTGGCGCAGATGTACGCGCGCACGGGGCCGCGCACGCTCGCTCGCGACCTCAACCGGCTCGAAGATGCGGGACTCATTGAGGTCTCAACCGAAGGCATCCGCGCTCGGGTGGACCTGATGTCAGCGTTCCTGCTGCCTACGTCAACCTGGGCGGCGAACCCAAGCTGAGTCCGACCACCGGCGAACGCCTGGTCGGGACCGATCCGAGCTCGGAACGTTGCTGGGAGTCGCCAGTATCGTCGGGTGCGCCGCAGGGAACGCAGGGAGGCATCGGCATGGCCTATGTCGAGGACAGGATCATTCACGACGCGGATGCGCACACCATGGAGCCGCCCGAGTGGCTGGAGCCCTTCGCTCCCGCTGAGGTGGCGCGGTATGCGCTCGACCACTTCTCCATCGGCGACAACGACCAGGCGTTCGCGGACATCGAGAAGGCCCGCGCCCGCCAGGCCGACCCTGAGTTCCGCGCCGGCGCCGCGGCCGAGGTGATGCTGCGCAAGAACTACATCGCCCCCGGCGCTTGGGATCCCGCCGATCGGTCCCAGGCGCTCGACGACCTGGGGTTCGCCAGCCAGCTCGTGTTCCCCTCGATGCCCAACACGCTCATCGAGGAGATGGAGCACACCGCCGAGCCCGCCCTCACCTACGCCGCAGCCACAGCGGCGAACCGGGCCCAGATCGCGTTCTGCTCGGATGATCCCCGCTTGCTGCCGGTGTGCTCGGTGCCGCTGCAGGACATCGAACGAGCCGCGCCGCACGCCCGCCAGGCCATCGATGACGGCGCAGCGGCGCTGCTCATCCCCAACCGGATGCCGAAGCACCACGCCCAGAGCCACGTCGGCTTCGACCCCGTGTGGGCTGCGGCCCAGGAAGCTGGCATCCCGGTGGTGATGCATGTGGCCACGCCCGATCTGGTGATGCCGCCGCAGCACCGCAACAACGGCCTGCCGCCCGAGCCCGACTTCCACGGAGGCGGCGAGAACTTCCGCTCGGTGTCGTACATGGCCATCTCCGCTGCGCCGCTGCAGGCGCTGTCGATGCTGATCTTCGACGGCGTGCTCGAGCGCTTTCCGGAGCTGAAGATCGGCGTGATCGAGCTGGGCGCCGTGTGGGTGCCGGGCTTCATGCGCCAGCTCGAAGCCGCGTTCGACGCCTTTGAGCGACACGAGCAGCGGCTCGGCAAGCTCAGCCTGCGGCCTTCGGAGTACGTGCACCGCCAAGTCCGGGTCACCCCCTACCCCACCGAGCCGACCGGCTGGATCATCGAGAACACCGCCCCGGAGATCTGCATGTTCAGCTCCGACTATCCCCACGTGGAGGGCGGCCGGAACCCGCTGCGGCGCTTCGATCGCGAGGTCGAGCACCTGCCCGCCGACGTGCAGGAGCGGTTCTTCCGGCTGAACTTCGAAGACCTGATGGGCACTGCGGTGCGCGACGTGCCGGTCGTGGCGGCGGCTGCCTAGGCCCACGGCACGCGCCGCGCCAACCGACGCAATCGCACGACGGCCGCACAACCCCAGCCTGAGAGGCATCGCAGATGGGAATCCGACTCGACAAGCCCTGGCAGCCGCTCGACGACATGGCTATCGATGCGCTGCCGGGCCAGCTGGGCGTGTACCACGTGGCCGACGATGAGGGCACCGTGCTCTCGGTCGGTTACGCCGGTGCCCGTGAGCCGTTCGGCATTCAGTCCGCGCTCCGGCGCGAAATAGAACACCACCGCGGCAACGCCACGCAGTTCCGCTGCGAGTTCACCTCCAACTACCGCAGCCGCTGGGACGAGCTGCTGATGCTGCACCTCGCCGACCACGGCGAGCTGCCCGTACCGCAGCGCGACCAAGCACAGCGCATCGGCAGGCTCACGCCCTCCTGAGCGGCAGCGGTCGACGGCCTGCGAGGCCGCCGGCGAGCGCAGCGAGCTCGAGCGTCGAGCACAGGGCGAAGTCGTTGCTCGAGCGGCCGGTGCTCCGGCGGGTCAGATGATGCGTTCGGCTGACAACGCGGCCAGATCGTCGGCTTCGAGCCCGCAGAACTCGCGATAGATCGACTCGTTGTCAGCGCCGACGGGCCGGTACGGCTCCAGCTCACGCATGTCCGAGCCGTGCCAGCGCAGCGGGCTGTGCGCCAGCGGGATCTCGCCCAGGCCTTCCAACTCGGTCCATTGCAGGAACCCGCGCTCGATCATGTGATCGTCATGGACGACGTCGGTGACCTCGCGGACCTCCGCTACGGGCACGCCCGCCGCCCCGAAGGCAGCGGCGGCCTCAGCCTGGGTGTGCTCCGACGTCCATGCCGTCACCAGCTCGTCCACCTCGTCCATGTGCTCGCAGCGACCGGCGTTGCTGCGCAGGCGCTCGTCGCCCAACAGGTCGGCTCGGCCGATCACCTCCAGCACGGATCGCCAGTGCGAGTTCATCGCCGCGATCAGCGCAATGTGACCGTCGCTGCACGGATACACATTTGACGGCGAGACGCTCATGGCGGCATTGCGGTTGCCCATGCGCCCGGTCACACCGTGCATCTGCCACGCCTGCAATGAGGTGGTGAGGGTGTAGTACGCAGCCTCCGCCATCGAGGTCGACACCAGGCGGCCGCGGCCGGTCCGCTGCGCTTCGAACAGCGCCGTCACGACGGCGCCGTACAGGTGAGTGCCGCCGAGGAAGTCGATGAACGTCGCACCGGACTTCACCGGCGGTCGGTCGGCGAATCCGTTGATGCTCATCACGCCCATGTGGGCCTGCACGGTGACGTCCATGGCAGTCCGCTGAGCGTCCGGGCCCTCGAGGCCGTAACCGCTGGCCTGGGCGTACACCAGCTTGGGGTTCGTCTGCCAGAGCGTCTCGGCGTCGATCCCGAGCCGCTCGGGAACGCCGGGGGCGAAGTTGCACAGCACCGCATCGGCGCCGCTGGCGAGCCCGATGAACAGCTCGCGGCCGCGCGGCGACTTGAGATCCAGCGAAACGGTCTCTTTCGACGAGTTGAGCATCGCGTAGGGAAGCTGGTGACTGTGGCCTCGCAGGGCCTCGCCCCGGGGATGCTCCACCTTGATGACCCTGGCACCCGAGTAGGCCAGCAGCAGACCGGCGTAGGGCCCCTGGTAGATCTGCCCGAGGTCCAGCACGACCACGCCGTCGAGCGGCAGCGGTCGGGCCGACTCGCCGGCCCCGGTGTCCGATTCGTTCATTTGAAGCTGCCGCCGAGGATGTCGCGGGCCATGATCAGCCGCTGCACCTCGCTGGGACCCTCGCCGATCCGGCGGATGCGCAGCTCGCGGTACCAGCGCTCCAGCGGCAGGTCCTTGGTGACGCCGATGCCGCCGTGGATCTGGATGCAGCGGTCGACCACCCGCCCGGCGGCCTCGGAGGCGACCAGCTTGGCCATCGCTGCCTCGGTGCGGAAGCGCTCGCCGCGGTCGGCCTTCTGGGCGGCCTCGAGCACGCACCAGCGGCCGTGGCGGATGTCGATCTCGTTGTCGACGATCATCCACTGCACCGCCTGCTTCTCGGCCAGCATCGATCCGAACGTCTCGCGGCTGCGGGCCCACTCGATCGCCATCTCCTGCGCCATGATCGCCGGCCCCAGGCAACCCGCCGCGTACGGGATGCGCTGGCGGCTCAGCCGATCATTGGCAATGCCGAAGCCGCCGTTCACCTCGCCGAGCACGTGGCTCTCGGGCACCCGCATGTCGGTGAACTCCAGCTCGGTGGCGTAGCGGGTGGCCCGCAGCGTGTGCACCACCCGGCGCACGTTGAACCCGGGCGTGTCGGTGTCG